>NZ_JAPQKE010000009.1:0-229652 GCF_026735145.1 Leptolyngbya sp. GGD | reverse complement strand
CGAAATATCTTTAGTCGTCCCCTAAAAATTGTTGGGAACATGCAAAGTTAGATTTGATCTGAAATATTTCCCATCCTGGAAAGAGGCACTACCAGCTTTGTAGAGATTTTCTCGCCTTTTTCTTGTATCTAGAAGTGTATTGCCGTCCAACCCACATCAGTCCGCCAATCTTGGCTAACCATTAGAGCTTTGGTCATGCCGACCGCTTAACTTGGAATCGAAGTTCATTGAGAGGAACGTTAACCGCTTCTGAAAAGGCTTCCCACTGCTCGATCGTCATTGAGGGCTGTACCTTACCCTGTTCCCAAGTTCTGAGGGTAGAAGACGCAATATTTAATCTCACGGCTAATTGTTCTTGCGTGAGATTTGCCTCTTCACGCAATTGTTTGATCCAAGTGTTAGTGACACTTTTTTGTCCCATAGCTGCACAGAAGGACTCGGTAAGTTTGAGCAGTGATTAGATGCTGTGCTTAATTATCCCCTGCTACCCCCGATTCTGGCAAAGATTCCGTTAAAAAAATGATCTAATTCCTCTTTAAAAATTACTCCAATGCTCAGTTTTGTTGCGAGATGTAGTTGATCCACCCGCTTCTTGAAAGGATTCTGAGATCTAATCGCTGATTTCAAGCGGTGGATCATGGCATTGAATCTCAACGTGCAGCAAAGGCGCTTAGTTTCAGCTTTCTGACGTTTCTTCAGGATTGCCGATTATTTCAACCGATCGATTAAATAAAGTTCGTTCTGAGTTTTCATCACTTGAAATCGGTGAAACGCGCACCTCGATTTTCATGTTACTCGGCACAATCCAGCGCAGATAGCGATCGACAATCATTTCAATTCGGGCCTTGAGTGCAGATTCGCTGGAGAGCAGAAGTCGAATCGATTCTTCTTGAGCCGATTCGCGAAAATTTTCTCGTTGCGTTTCATAACTATCTGCATCACTGTCTTCACTCGGAGAAAAGAAAGAAGCTTCCAACAGTTCCGCTAATTCATAGGGATTAAGCGAATGGTGACGAGCGATCGCGATCGTAATCTCATCCAGTGAAGGAATGTATTCAAACTCATCCATTGCGCCAAATCCAACGTCTAATTCCAAGCGCAGCTCAGTATCTGGTTTTCCTGCCTGTTTCCGTGTGACAATTGCGGTGATTTGATCAACAATGCCCTGCTGCGGAAACTCTTCTAACCTCGCAAATTCTGTAGGGGAAAGAATACGATCGCCAATTTGAATTTCAATCCGCTCGAAGCTGAGTCTGGGCAATTCATCGTACCAAGGATAACCCTGGTATTTTGATTCCGCAGCGAGAAAGGTGAAAGGCAAATCGCTCTTCTCTAAAGCCCGCGCAAAAAGCTGCTGTTGTGGGGCTTCTAATTCATCAACTTCAACAACGATGGTCGTTGCATCGATTGGCTGTGGTGAGTTCCAACCTTGTCCGGCAAGATGGTCGGCGATTGCCGGTGTGAAGGGTTCAAGCTCGGATCGTGCTAGAGACAAATCGATGCCAAAATTGCGGGCTTCGAGCCAATGCGTATGAGACAAATTGTGGGACTCAAGCCGTGCGACTGCTTCGTAAAGCGTTTTGCGAAGTTCGAGCTTGAGCTGCTCAAAGAATTCAGTCTGAACAATTTCTTTTCTCGCAGGCAGCACTAATTTAAGCTCTGGTGCAAACTCGACATCCACTCGGGTTCTAAGCGTCGTTTCATTACAACAGAGGCTCGGCAAATACGCTTGAACCGTGAGACCGTAAAAGTTTAGTGCTCCATCTCTACTGCGCTGTGTCCAGCGGTAATCCCCTGAAACTCCAAGGCGTAATCCTCGCCATGATTTAATCATCTGTGCTCCAGCGAGAAAATCATGACGAGGGAGGTCTGTTTCGTTGAAGGAGACAGGAATGGGAAAATACCGAGCAGCATTTTCAATCACCGTCGATAACGATCGCTTCTGTTCTTGAGCCGTCAGGGGAAATTCGATACAGGTGCCGATTCGGGGTTCAGTCGATTGCACGATCGCGATCGCTTGCCCTGAAAAATGCGCTGGCTCAAGTTGAACCTGCCAATGATGTGACGCGATCATTGCGCCACGATTTGCCAAGCTGAAAACGCCCATGCCTGCGGGATCTTCACTTTCGACAATCTCGCCTTCCCAGTCGCTCTGCCCCAGATTGAGCAGCGTTTGAGCAGATTCAATCCCGCAGCCATTATCCTCGATCCGAAGATTTCCTGATTCAGTCAGTGAAACCTTAACCTGTGTTGCTCCAGCACGACGAGCGTTTTGAAACAGTTCGTTCACAATGTCTTCTAGTCCTGCATTGAACAGTCGTGTGACTTTGGTAAGAATTTGCAAACTGATTGATGCTGAGATTGGAGATAGAGATGTATCTAGATCCTCGTTGAGTTGAAAGGCACCTGAAAAGCTTGCGTTTGAGAAGTCAGCATTTTGAGAATTCTCTGGCGTTGGCATCTTTTATTCCTAACAAAAATTAGTCTTTTGTAGTAGGGAAATCAGCTCAATTCGAGCCTGAGAATTCTGCTACAATTCTTGTCTTTTCTCATGGTTCTCAAACTTTCAAGTTCAAGCGAACACGGTTAAAAAATGGAGGGATGGGATAAAAAATTAACCATTGCCATCCTCTCCGATCGTCGATCAACCTTTATCTCTTTTCGCGTCGAAGCGAATGAGTGAATGTCCCTCTAAAAAATCCCTCGTGTTGTTCTCAAACTCATTCTGAAAGTAATTAGATGCTCTCACCTTCAGGCAGAAGAACCTCGAAGACTTTCTGCAAATCCTGAATGTAGAAGCTCGCATATCCTAGAACACTATGCCGACGTATGGTTTTGGGGACTTGAATCTTTAAAGCATCAAGAGCGCTTACCTTGACTGCAACCTTCTTCGGTGTTCTGAGAATTTCGATCGTTCTCAAATCAAGCCTTGGCATCTGCTGACCACTTTCCGCGATCGTAGTTTTCTCTTCAACATCTTGCGTAACCTTCTGGTCTAAATCCTTAGTTCTCTCAATGTCTCTCGTTTCATGATCCCCTTCAGTTTGAATCGACGCTGCTAGCTCATCCGATTGAACTGCCTCAACGGTTGCTAACTGCACCGATGAAGATGTCTCCGTATTCTTCCAGCAGTAGATCGGAAATGCGCTCGCAAACCATAGTACAAACCCAACCTCCATTGCCGTTGATATCAGGGTCAAAATGCTTTGAATCTGCTCGTACATAGAACCTTCTCCAATTCGTCAATTTTTGCGTTGTGAATTCGTAACCTGTACTTGATTCAGGAAAGCTGCTTTGTATTGCTCTTCAACGCTTTCCTGGATTGCAGTGTTCAACCCAACCTAAAACCTTCCTAGCTCTTCTAAGCTCAAGCTCGATCGAACAACAGGCATAGGAAAACGATTTATCGTGCCAAATGCAAGACTTTTCTAACGGAAGTTTGAGTTGCATTCTTTGGATTGTTATTTGTCATCAGCTGCACTACTCTGCTATCTATCTTATTTGGCAAACTAGCAGCATCTTCTTTGACGTTTGTTCAATTCCAAAAGATTGAGTAATCGCGGGTTCAGAGCGTTGAAGCATCTTTTTTGATAAATCGTAGGATAATCTGCCAAACGATCAAGCTTTCTATCTACATTGAAGAGGCGAGCAGGGTTGCTATAAACGACCTGCCTGACTTACCACTCGTAGAGGAATTGTAAAAATGAAAGACTACATTGCTCAAGTGTCTCCTCCGATCGTCCCCTTCGCTCCAATTCGTCCACTAGAGACAGTAGCATTGCTTCAGTACGGAGGCGTGTCAGTTGCCGTCATTCTATCGCTCACCATCTTCATCAACATTTCTCTGGATCAAATCATTAAGCTTATTAAGACATTGCGATAGTGTTCTAGAATGCGGAACAGCATCCAAATCACCCTGATTTAGATGCTGTTCCGTTCAAGTATCTGAAATGTAGACAGAGCATTTTGTATCAAGCCCCCCGAAGTTCTGCCCGAAGATAATCTTCGGTTATGAGCATCAATGCGCTGAAATCTTGTCTATACATCTTGTGCAGGGATTGCAATAAGTTCGTTCACATAATAGCGAATCGTCTGCTGAAAAGTTGGAGACTGTCCGTAATATCAGATGGACGACTATTGCAATCGTTAAATTTAAGCCTCTTCAATTTCTCACCTTATCATTTATGCTGCTCAAGCAATTACCGCGTTGCTTGAGATTTTCTAAGGAAATTGCAGGAGTCACGATTTTGTTCCTTACGCTAAACACGGGAACGATTCCAGATCCTCTGCTGATCCCCTCAAATACCCTGCTCGATTGCACAGTCAAAAGTTTCGCCTTTAAAGGTTCCTGTTGCCTTTCACGCCCAATATATCTGGACATGGAGTAATGCGATGCGAGGACGAATTTTAACCAATGAAGCACGCTGCCGACTTGAAGCTGCGATCGGAAAGCGTTTTCCCTACACCAATCACAACTTTGCCGAAATCTATCATGGCGCACCTGGGTATTCTTACAACTTTGAGCAATTGAGAAGGCAGATTCAGATTCACTGCGAACCCAACTTCTTGATGAGTCGGGATACCTTGCAACGGATTCTCTGTCAATCTCAAGGTGTGGATGTTGGTTCAATTCGCAAGTTATTCAGCGTGTTGAATATACCGCTCAAGGATCAAGAAGATCTTCAATCTCCAATTCAGGTTGATCGCGCTTCTGATCATTCACAACCGAAGAACCGAAGCGAATTAAGTCGCAGATTTTGCCGCTTACCCGATCCAACCTATGAAACATTCATTGGGCGCGATACCGAGTTGAGAGATCTGCTGAGATATCTCTCTCCTGAACATCGGGGACATATCATTACTGTCGATGGTATTGGTGGGGTTGGCAAAACAACCCTATTAAGTCTAAAAAATCTTCTGTGCTGTAATGCAAGCGGCGTTTTTTAATGACTGACACTACAAGGCGTAAGTTGTGCTGGATCATTTTCGATTTAGCGCGATCGCCCTTTCGCAGAATTGCTTGAATTTCAGTAGCAGAGATTTCTAGTACTTGGGACAATTCTTCTGGCGTTGGTTCTCGATCGAGCGATTGAGCTAGAGCTTGCTTTTGAGTAACGATCGCTATCATCTGTTGAATTTGAGTGCCGTATTCTTGCTCTTCGTCTTCGGTCAGTAGGGGGTATTGACCCATTTGATTCAAATAATCTCGAATCGAACTGAAGTTAGGAGTCATGGGACAGTTACTAGATTTCGACGGGCATTATTAGAAAAGTCAAACTGGGTTGGTCATGAGTACTCTCAGGAGCAGCAATCAGAAGCGGCGACTTTTCACCAATGATGTGAAGCTTGGCTTCGGTGTGATTGAGTTTTTGAATGATTCGCTGAAGGTTAGCGGCATTCAGGTGTGTGGTCAAAGAAGCTCCATTGATTTGCCCAGAGATTGATTCGCAGTGCCCACCGCTTGCAGATTTGCTTTCTGTATCAAGTCCGGTTGAAGTTGCCGTAAATTTAACCACTCTTGTATTAATGCTCGTAACCATAACTAGATGGCGGTCTAAACAGCTAATGATCTGGCTTTGATCAATCGTGACGGTGGTTTGCACTTGCTGTCTCAGATTGCTCAAAATATTGCGATAGTTTGAAAAATTTCCTTCTAACACTCGAACAGTCAGGCTGTGATGCGTGTTATTCTCACCGTAGCGAAAGCGAACGATTGAGGTTGGCGCTTGCTTGGATTTTTCAAGCTCGATCGCGACTGTTTCGCTGACATTGAGATCTAAAAGTTCAGAGAGTTTCGTCAGGGCATCGGCTCGAACAATGCAATCAAAGTCTGGTGTTTCTTGTTCTAGTGTAGTCGTTTGATACAGTCCCAAAACGTGACCATCTGCCGCACACAAGCTGAAACAAATTTGTTCAGACTGTTTCCATAGTTGAATTTGAACGCCGTGATGGGGTGTTTGGCTTTCATCTTTGGAAGCACACATTGCGATCGCTCGAATCGATCGTTGAAATTCTCTCGCATTCAGTTCGTAAAGCTCAATGGTGCCATCGGGTTCAGGCAGCTTTGGATAATGAGTCGCAGGTTTAGCAGGAATTTCGCTGAGCGCGATCGCGCTCAGTAATCGAAGTTGAGTCACCCCAGGCGCGACTTCCAGCGTGATCGCAGTCTTTGGCATTTTCTCGATCAGACTGGAAAACTGTAATGGCGGAACGAGTAACTTACCCGATTGTGCGACATTCGCAGGTAGACAAACGCGCATTCCAATCTTCAGATCAAATCCTTGTAGAAAAAGCTGCTGAGTGTCGGCACAAGCTTCGATGACCAAGTACTTGAGTTCTGGATTCGTTCCTTGAGAAGGGACAGCTTTAACAACCAACTGGGTTAGTTCTGAAAGCGTTGCTTGTTGCACGGTTGCTAATCGCCCTTCGGGGATTGCTGGTTGCGCTTCAACAATAGGTGCTTCTACTTCTAATGGCTTGGTTTTAGCCGTCGTTGATTTAGTTGATTTACGCTTTGTGGTTTGAGTCATGAGAGCTTTCCTTGAAATAAGATGAGTGTGAAAAACGAACAGCTTTTTGAACTTGTCGATCGCAGCCTGCCTCACCGAGATAGCGGTAAATGGCAGGCATTGAATACCGAATCGAAACACTGTGAGATTGACTGTTGAGAATGCGTTGAATCCGCGCTATGTCTAGCCCTAATCGTTGTCCGATGGTTTGACAGAATGTGTCAGCCGTTGCAGTTAAGCGGTAGGGGTAGTTTTGTAGCCAGTTCTCCCAACCGAATACTTCACGGACGATCGTGCAGAGAACATCGCTTCTTTGCCCAACTGGAATTTCGTTCAATTGTTGAAGTAGAAATTTCACCCGCTGGCAAATTAGGTGTTCGATCGCAATGGGATGATCAGTTAATGATGAAAAGATATTCAAAGGCTCGATCGCCCGTAGTGTTTGCGTTGTCTGAGTTCGAGCAAAGATGCTAATGCTATCAAGTGATTCGATTTGAATCGGCATGACTCGCTGAATCGATTGATATTGCCCATTTTTTCCCTGAGTTGGTGCTAATACAATGATTTTTCCTTCACCGATTAGCTCACCAGCTTGAAAGCTTTTTGGTTGAAAAGCAAAGTTAGAAAAAACGGGCAATGGATTGCAGCGCACTCCAATATGCCAACCCTGACTCTGGCTGATTTCAATGAAGGTCAATTTGAGACAGGGTGCAAACTCTAGATAGGCTTCTAGAATTGTTCGACAGTCTTCGATCGATTGAAACCGATGCACGTCGAAATCAAGCCAAACGGTGTTATTCCATCCTCCCATCGTGGCGATTCCCGTTCTCCGATCGCAAAACCAGCGCTTGATTTCGCTGGAACTGGGGAGGCGATGCTGAAAGTCCTGATGTTTGATGAGGGATGGATAGCCATTGAAATTGAGATAGGAAGGATTTTTCCCAGTAAACCGGGGGAGTGGTTCTGTGTTTGAGATGATCGGCAGCTTTGGGTATTGGTGCGGGTCGTGATAGGGCGCGATCGGGAGCGGCGGATAACCGTGATCAAGGAGCCATATGATCGTGTCATTGATACCAGGATTAGGACTGTAGCGATCGCCAAAATAGGACATGGATTTGGAAGTAAACTAAGCAGCCAGAGCAACTGCATCCATCTGAGCTTCGGTCATCAGCCCCAGAGCTTCATTCAGTTGCTCTTGCCGTTCCAGTGCAGCTTTGAGAGCGTCCGCTTTCTCAAAGGATTGTCCAAAGAGCGGATGAATTTGTTCAAGTTCTGCGGTTAGCATCTGTAGAGTTTGATGACAGGTTTGAATTGCTCTTGTGATTTGGTCAGGACAATGTTCTAATGCTTGAAGTGTTCCTTTGGCGGTTTCTCGAACTTCCGTTTCATAGCTGCGTTCTCCTTGTAAGCGTAGGATAGTAGACTGAAAGATAGGTTCATGCTCGATCCATAATTCAAATCCAGCAAAAGAGCCGATCGCTCGTTTAGCAGCACGTCTACTTTGGGTCAAATCGGCTGCAATATCGTGTAGGGCTTGAGCCGCTTCACTTCGTTTGGTGTAGGGAATTTGAGAACCATTGAGCATCAGTTGAAAGGCTTCTCCTTGCGTTGGAATCAGTGTTTGCACATCGTGCTGGTAGCCGTTGAGAGCCTGTTGAACGCTCGCGATTTGGTGAGGGAGTTGATCGAGTTGTTGAGCGATCGCAATTTGTGTTCCTTGCCAATCTTGCTCCTCAATCAATAGTTTTTGGATTTGGTTATCCAACTCTACTTTTTCTAACAATCGTCGATCTCCGGTTGCCGTCGCCATGAGCAAGCTAAAATCGAGCGTCGTTTCGTCAATGTCCTCGATCGTTCTTACAGTTTCATCAGTTTGATACAGTCCTTCCTCGATAAACCGAGCTTTGCGGACATTGACTTCATAAAGGTATGAATCCGGTGAAAGTCCTTGAATTTGCTTATTCTCTTCGTTCTGGTAAGGCTTGCCTGTCGTGATATAGGAAACGATTTCGACCTCTGAGTGCATATTGCCGGGTCGGAGAATGCGTCCGTCACGCTGCCAGCGATCAGTCGGACGAAGTGGACAATCCAAATGCCGCAGCACCTTGAGGCGGTCTGGAATTTGAGTTCCGGCTCCGATCGTCGGCGTACTGCCACAGAGAATTCGGACATCGCCTTGGCGCACTCGGCGAAACAGTTGAGCTTTCTGCTCGTCAGTAGTTGCATCTTGAGCAAAGGCAAGTTCATGTTCTGGAATGCCACGATCGATTAAACGACGCTTCAGATACGGGTGAATAAACCCGTGACCAATATCGACAAACAGCAATTGAGTACATCGCTCTGTCTGTGTTTCGACCCAGGTTTGATAGGTATCTTCGATGAATTGCTCCAACTTGCTGTGTTCGTTTGCTAAGGTTGCAATTTCGACATCATCTAGAAATTGGCGTAACACCGAGCTTGGTAGACAGCGTAGATCAATGACACCTTGTTTGACGTGAGTGGTGATGAGTGGATAGTTATCTGTTTTGGATCGCCGCCCCTGAAGTTTTTTCGCTCGTGCTGCAATGTAATCGAAAAACTTCAATTGTGCGGCTGTTGCGGGAATCTCAGCCGTTTGATAATTTGGCCTCGGCTTTTCAATATCGAGTTGCGACTCAGTAACGATGTCTGCGACTAATAGCCAAAGTTCTCGAAACTCAGGTAAATTTGACCAACTAGATAAGCGTGTCTTGATCTCAAGTGTTGTCGCAGCGGTGATCTCAGCAGAAACTTTTGGTTCAGCAAACGTTGAGATGAATGAGTCAAAGTGACGAATCCCTCTGGCTTTAAGAACTTGCGGGCAGAGATAAACCAAGTTCACCCAACTTTGTCCGAGTGTGTTTTGAATCGGGGTTGCCGTTAGAAGAACTAAGCCTTTGTCTCGTCCGTGTAATTGAGCTAAATACTGAGTTTTGTAGTAGAGATCTGAAGCGCGATCGGAGTTAGAAGACGAAATTCCCAACACGCCCTGCATCTGTGTTTCGGTCGCCAAGCCTAAATAATCCTGGCTCTCATCCACCAGCAGTAAATCAATGCCTAAATCTTCCCAGTAAACGGTATTGTCGCGTTGCACTGAGTCGATGTGTTCTCGAATCTTCTCTTCTGTGCGATCGACTTTCTTCTCTAGCTGTTTCGCCGCTCGTTTCCCGCTACGCTTGCGTTTGCCATCTTCGCTGCGAACGCGCTCAGTTTCATTTGCAATAATTGAATCAATTGTTTCGGTTCGCAGTCTCAGCATCTTGAATGCCGTTTGTGACATCACAATGAAGTCCCATTCTCCAGTTGCGGCAAGAGAAACCAGTTCCTGCCGTTTTTTAGCCGAATCCAGATCACGAGTCGAAATCGTGAGAATTCGCAATCCTGGATAAATTTGTGCGGCTTCTGCTGCTTGCTGGAGAACGAGGTGATCTTTGACGACAAGAGCGGGTTTGGTGCATTGGTGGTGATGGCGCATTTCTTGGGCGGCAACGATCGCTATCGCTGTTTTCCCAGACCCAGTTGGGTACTGGATCAGGGTATTGCCGCTACTCATAATTCGCCAAATCGCATTCAGTTGATAAGCCCGTTTCGGATTGTAGAGACGATCTAGCCAGGTTGCTGAAACGCCTTGCAGCTTGCCTTTAAGATGAGTGCCGTCATATTGCCGACGACGCAAACAATTGAAGTCGCGATTATAGATTTCAACCAGTTCGGTGGCTCGCTTCCAATCTTGCCAAATCCAGCGCTTGAAGAGTTCTTTCAGACGTTCTTGTTTCAGCAAGGCTCGACGAGTTTCGTCCCGATTTTTGACTCGTGTATCCTTGTCGATCGTGTCATACACCGCAGGCAATTTCTGATTCAATGCCAGTTCAATCAAGCGAATTGCAGAAACACGGCTCGTTCCGTATTGTGAAGAAATCAAGGTGCTATTAGCGCCGCGATATTCAATCTTCCAATGGGCACTGTGAATCGAATGAGTCACCCGCAGCAACTTGGATGAGCTTGCTTCCTGAATTCCCAATGCTTCACGAATGAAGTCCTCAATCACCTCGACTGGAATCCAGGGAGAACCGAGACGGGCGTAGATTTGTCCTGCCTTTAGCGGCTTGGGTTGCACCTGCTTGAGTGCTTCAACGTTGACCAAGTAAGCAAGAGATTCCTGTGCAGCTGTGGCTGCTTGTTCTAGTTTAAGTCGGACATTGCCGCTCAAGTATTCTTCAGCGATAATCCAACTGTCAAGATCGGGATCGCGGAAAATGAGCGGTGTCGTTTCCGATTTCTGAAGCTCCGACACAATATCGGCTTCTGACTTGCGATACAACTCACTCATGTAGGCCAAATCGACAGCCCCACGATCGGCAAGTGAGTGAACGAGGGCTTCTGTTGCTGTTTTCACTTCGTCGATCGCAGGTACTCGAACTAGAGTGCGCTTGAAGAATAAATCGGCTTTTTCTGTTTCTTCTGGACGATCTGGATTCCAAACTTCTAACGCCAGCAGTAGCGGGTATTCTGGATCATCTCCAAACGCAAGTTCATTGCCCTGAGAATGCAGCCAGCCGTACTGCGTAATAAATTCGTCGTAGCGTTGGTTAAGAATGATTTGAGCTTGTTCTAGTTCGCGATCGTCATCTGATTCCCATTGAATATTCAGCACTTGTCGCACTGCATCGCGAATCTGAATCAGCCACCACAGCCGTCTACGCTTCATGCCTTTCACCGCCACTCGGCGAAGCTGCCCATCGCGGCATTGATAAGGCTGATCCCGATACCAGACGTAGGCGAATGGTTTGACCGAGGCTTGCAAATCTGGAGGAATGGGCAAAGAATCTCGTGGACTGGAACTGAGCGCAACGTGAAGGGGGCGCGATCGGTAAACATTTTCTGGTAGATCACGCAGAGCATAACTTAGCACCTCTGGCAAATTGGGATGAATCGGTTGGAGTGAGAGTCGAGGGCTGGCGTAGAGTTTATCGATCGCAAGTTCACCAAGTAGATGATTCGGATGAGTGTGAAAGTAGTGATTGAGCAAAAGCGGTTCCTGCGTTTCTGGATTCAGAATGGAGCTTTCGACTAAATCAATCCATTCTTCAGCGTTGCCATCTTCTCCCGGTGCAAGCGTTTGAAAAAACAGCAAATCTGCGGGGGCATCGGTATGACTGAAACTACGGAAAGCAGTCATCGGAAGTTTGAAAGCGCCTAACAGGCGAACTAAGCTGCTAATTCGTTCACGAAATGCTTGACTGCGTTTTGATTGCAGTGTGCCAACCGAAGTCAGAACGGCAATGATTCCACCGGGACGAACGGCTTGAATCGATCGCGCTAAACAATAGTTGTGCAACCCATCAAGCGACCAATTGACAAACTGCGGATCATAGGGCGTAACTTCCGAGTAAGGGACATTCCCAATACAGCCATCAAAATGATTGACAGCCAATCGAGTCCGTTCCAAAGCTTGAAGATAAACGGTTGCTTCTGGGTAGAGTCGCTGACAAATGCTGCCACTGATCGAATCAATCTCAACGCCCGTCCAACGGCATGACCAATCCGAGGGTGCGAGTCCGATAAATAGTCCTGTGCCAACCGTTGGTTCTAACCATTCTCCGCCATTGCAACCGAGTCGAATGAGTCCTTCATAAATGCACTGAGCGATTGCAGGCGGCGTATAGTAAGCTGTGGTCATTGTCCCCCGCATTTGAGCGAATTCTTCAGGAGTCAATAGCGCTTTCAGTTCAGTCGCCAGCTTTGCCCATTCTGATTTCGGTGGATCAACGAAAAGATCTGCACTCAGCCCAGACCCTAAATGAAGACATAGCTGGATTTGCTCATCGATCGTAGGAAGTCGATGAGCTGTCCGCAATTGTTTGAGAAGCTGAATGGCTTTGATATTATCCTTGACTTTTTGACGCTGAGAGCGAGTGAGTGAAAGTTGACTCAATAAGCGATCTTGTGGAATGCGAGTGGCAGATTGCAGCGATCGTGAAATTGAACCAGTAACATCATTCGTTTGAATCCAGGTAAATAAGTCTGTCATGATTGGTAGGACTAAAGAACACAAAGAAAAAGACTGACCAAAGTCAGCCTTAAGGGAATGAGGTGTTGGAAGTTTGTTGCAAATTATTCGATCGCGGCAGTTACTAGCTCTGGAGAACCATTTGCCATCAGTAGTTGATCCGCTTGCTGGCTCATTTGAGCTTGCAACTTCTGCCGCACTACTTCTGGGTCAAACGTGGACTTTACTCTTGGTCGGTAGTCGGGTACGTTTGAAAGCTGTCCACGTCCATTCAGCGTGTCTGCGTGATCTAAAGGCACTTGATTCGCAGCACGTTCCTGATACTGATCAAGCTGCTCTTGATTGATTGCCAGCAGGTAGGTACGCATCAGATTGCAGCGCTCAGTTTCAGTGAGATTGTGCGTGGTCGGAGGCTGTCCTGAGCCGACGCGATAGCTCGTTTTAGCGCGATCGATCACACAAGCTGCACCAAGCGATACCTCTTTGTCGTGACGTGCGATCGCATCCTTGAGAATCTTCTGAATCCGCTTCTTCAGCACCTTCGGAGCGTTACTGGCTTGATCTTCCAGCAGGCTCTCACGAGTTTCGAGTTGCGAGAGGTACTGTTCCTCGAACACCTCGGCAACGCCTTCCCAAGCAGGTGCGAAAATGTCCTCCCACAAACGTTGCTGATCGTATTCTGGGTAGAGGAACTTTCCGGTGTAGGGGTCTTTGCGTCCGCGTGTCCCTGGAATTTCGTAGTCCACCAGATCACCGTTTTGCAGGTGTAACCAGAATAATCGACGACGAGTGTACCGCCAAACGAGCGTACGGAAGCCGTAACAGAGCGATCGATACTCGTTATAGAGGGAATTGAGTTGATTTACCGCTTTAACGGAAACCCCGTGAGTGGGATCGAGCGCCAGCTTTCGAGCAAGGTCTTTGGAATCGCCATAATAAGACATTGAAGAAATTCCTTTATCTGAAGTTTCTATCTTTGTCGCTAGACAGTTTTTTACATACCAGAAAGACTTTTAACTTTTCTTTATTCCTTTCAATAAGTATTTGTGATTACGAATATTTGCCTGAAGCATAATTAGGTTGGCAACAGAGCGCATTTTAGGGTGACTGGTATGATGCAGATAAATTGACTGCATCAAGCGACGAGTTTCGACCAATTCTCCTCCAACAACAGCATGAACGCCGATTAGATTCTCGATGTACTTGATGAGCCGAGATAGGGAATCAATGCCGCATCCCGTTGAAAGGATGTAAGGTAAGGAATTTGGATCAAGGGTTTGCAGTAGTTCTGTAAACTGGCTCTTTTCAATGGGATTGAACAAAACTGGAGGAAGAGTTGCCATAATCGATTGAAGGGTTAGGAGATTGCTTGTTGAGTACAATCGCCTCAAATAAGTCAGTTTGCCGCCCTCCAAATTCAGTAGAAGGTTCAGCAGTAGGTTGCTGTACGACACTTACTGATTTGGTTGCAACTTCAGACTCTGGCAATGAAGCCATCTGTGAAGAAAGGTGCTGACATGGCGATTGCATGATGGCTGGAAGTTGCCATTGAGTTTTAGGCAATGAGGTAAGCAACCAGTCCCAAACCATTTGTGCTTGGCAGTGTTGCGATAAATAAGTTCGAGTCTTTTCAAATTGATGGAAGATTTTGCTGCAACGAGATTGCTGCCAAGATTGGAATTGTAAGAAATTCAACAGCCATAGTTGTAGGCTAAAGTCGAGCGCTTGAATTTGCTGTGATAGAGAAAGGCAATCCCAAATGGGGCGATCGCTCCGATTCAGCATGTGAATTATGGTAGTTGGAATCTGCTGTGCATTTTTCCATGCTGCGATCGCTCGTCCAGGAGAGCCTTGAGCAAAGCGAATCAAATCTGGGTGCTTTAGTAGTTCTGGGCAAGGCCCCTGTACAACCTGAGTAAGTAACTCAAAAGGCAACCGCTTGAAATGGATAGTTTGGCAACGAGAACGAATCGTTGGCAGTAGATGGTTTGAAGTCGGAGTAATCAGAATGAGAGTAGCGCGTCCGGGTTCTTCAAGAATCTTCAGAAGTGTATTCGCAGCCGCTTCGGTCATCGTTTCTGCTCCATCAATTACGACAAGCGATCGCGAGGCAAGTAGCGGAGGTTGCTGTAGGAGGGTAATAATTTGCCGAATTTGGTCAATGCGAATCTGCGATCGCGATTTAGCAGTCAGCCCATTCCGTTCAGCCTCAGAATGAGTATACTGATGCCCATCTTTTGTAAAAGTTGGCTCAATCCATAAAATGTCCGGGTGGGTAGCATCTTGATGGCAGAGAAGTTGCTGAGACAACCATTGAGCTGCAAGTTTACGCCCTACCCCATCGAAACCAGTGAATAGATAAGCGGGGGCAAGCCGATTTTGGGTGATAGCAGCCTGTAGCTGTGTGATTGCGCTTGATTGCCCGATTGGTGGTTTGACAACAGACATCGATTGGTCTCCCTAAGTGCAGAGTTGAATAGGAACGTGATAGCCGAGGATTTGCGATAATGCCTGCTCGATCGTGCTTTGATAATTTGTCGCTAGGTTCAAAAACGACGCTGCTCGAAAACGAATCGTTGCGCCATTTGAGGTGCATTGAACGAGTTGTGCTTGTCGAAAGATAGGACGATGATTGACTGAAAGTTGATTAAGAGTTTGTTGCCAGGTTGTGGTCAGATCTAGTAAGGAATGATTAATCTGTGCTGGTGCGCCTAAAGCAGGAATAGCTATCAAGTCAAGTATTAGACATTCTAGAAATAGAGTTGGTTGACTCGTTTGACATAGCTGAAATTCAGCTTGTCGCAACTGCGATCGCACTTCAGCAAGACGGATGCAATTTATCGAATTCATGTTGGTTAATCGTTGCCATATCTCAGGCATCACACTCGAAAGCTCAGGGGAATGAGGTAACGTTTGAGCAATCTGCAAATCTTTCAACAGTCGTAATAGCCCTTGAACAATTGCGATCGGTTCTTGCCCTTGCTGAAATAATTGTTGCAGCTGAACAAGTAGGGTTTCGGTCGAACTAGCCTGTGGTAGCAAGAGGTTTTCAGCCCAATCGACTAGGTGCTCATCAGGAACAGCTCCAACACTTTCCCATATCTGTTCTGTCGTAATCGTGCTGCCAAATAAGCTTAATTGCTCCAATAGCGTTTCTGCATCTCGTAATCCACCTTGCGACAGTCGAGAAATTAAATTCAGGGCTGAATCATCGATCGTAAGCTGCTCTTGGTTTGCGATCGATGCTAGGTGCTTGACCATTGGCTCAAGTTTGATACGTCGAAAATCATATCGCTGGCATCGCGAAACAATTGTGGGTAAAAGATTGTGCGGCTCCGTCGTTGCTAGAATAAAGACCACTTGCTCTGGTGGTTCCTCTAGTGTTTTGAGTAGGGCGCTGGTTGCAGAGGTACTGAGCATATGCGCCTCGTCCAAAACGAAAATCTTCATCCGCAACTGCACCGGAGCAAACTGGGCGCGTTCAATCAAGTTCCGCACGTTTTCGACTCCAGTATTGCTGGCGGCATCAATCTCAATCACGTCCAAAGCATTGCCTTGAGAGATTGCTTGGCAGGCTTCACAAACACCACAAGGATTTGGGGTTGGACGATCAGCTTGAAGGCAGTTCAACGACTTTGCCAAAATCCGGGCGCTGGATGTTTTACCTGTGCCGCGTGAACCACAAAATAAGTAAGCCGGAGCAATGCGAGACTGCTCGATCGCATGAGTGAGAATTTGTGCGATCGCATTTTGCCCAACTAATTCTGCAAATGTTTGAGGACGGTACTTCTGATGGAAGGATTGATAAGTCATAAAAACTCCGTAGATGATATAGCTTGAGTACGAATTTCTGCTCTGGGATCAGAGCTAAAATAGAGATTGTTCAATCTGAGCTACGAAGGGTACAGTTTCTCAAATATGGTCAACGGCAAGCAGCAACGAAAAATCGGAACTCAGATTGGCGTCATCTCGGATACGCACGGGTTGCTTCGTCCAGAAGCAATCGAGGCGCTAATGGGCTCTGATTTAATTCTTCACGCGGGAGATATTGGTAAGCCAGAAATTCTTGAAGAACTCAGGACTATTGCTCCGGTCGTTGCGGTGCGGGGAAATAATGATACAGGAGCATGGGCACAAACTATTCCGGAGATAGAAACGATCGCGATCGAAAATGTCTCAATTCACCTGCTACACACTGTCAAAGACCTCAAGGTTGATCCGAAAACAGCAAGTATTCAAGTTGTAATTAGTGGTCATTCCCACAAGCCTAGTATTGAAGAGCGAGAAGGTGTGCTTTTTCTAAATCCAGGGAGTGCAGGACCGCGGCGGTTTAAGTTGCCAATTTCCGTTGCTTCTTTGTACGTGAAAGACAATATGGTTCAGGCAAAGGTGGTGAATTTGTTGGGAAACAATTGAATGATCTGTGATAAATCCTGCTCAAACCTCATTACAGTGGTTCGATTTGGCTTTCTGTGAAGCGTAGAACTTTCTGAGCCTGGATCATGCGTTGAATTCGAGGATCACTTTTTTCGACCCAACGTTCAGAGATGCCAAAGGAGCTTCCAAACAGAACGAGCGGAATATTCGGAACTTCTACCAATATTGGGTATAGGGATTCCTCATCGTTAGAGCGCTCTTCTGAATTAAGTTCACCTGTCAGTTCAGCGTACAACTCCCAATTGATCCAAACGCACTCAATACATTGTCCATGTAGAATGTCTAAAGCAACCCATTGATCGAGTCGTAATTGTTGGCGATCCAATAACCAAAAAATGTCACCACTTTTCGATCTCTTGAATCGTGCAGGATAAAGATTGCCGCTAATTTGGTCTGCCAACATTAGTGCTGGAAATCCCTCTGGAAATCGTTCTAATAGTTCAGCAAATGGAGAATCTGGTACTTCGATCACTTGAATAAAGAAACCTTCGTTCATAGTCTATCCGGTTAGATATTCGATCGACAATCACTTGACTCGATTTCGCAGTTATCCAGAAGGACATGAGTCGTTGCGTGGCACAATCCGAACGCCAACAAAAGTGTTGCCTTCGTAGAGAACAACCACCCAAAGCGTTGGATCATAGTTTAAGAGATAAGCTTCCCGCTCAGATTTAACGCCTGCTCGAATTGAGATCGATTCTAACTTGCAGTAAGGAGCTTTAAGAATTGCTCGTACTCTTACTTTACTTGTCGGCTCCGCTAGACTAATCAGCTTCAAAATCTGACTTTGATTGAGTAGCGCATCAGGAGTAATGATTTCTACACATTGATTGTCAATCAGGTTGGGTGAGCGCGTGAGTGACAAGATAGATTGGAAATGGTGTCCCCATATCAAGCGAATTGCTGCGATCGCAATCGCAATCAGTACAACAATCACTATCCAAATTTGAAAGACTCGTTGCTTGGTAGATCGTTTCATAACACAATGACTGCGAACAACAGCCCTGCAAATAGACTACACAGATTCCACAGCAGTTTGCGATTCCAAGGCATAAAGATCACTGTTAAAAGAACGCTAATGCTGCTAATTGCGATCGCGATCCCGAGTAAAGTGACTGATTGAGTAGAGAGATAGGATTGAATGATATGATGAACTAGTAAACCAATGAAGAACGCAAGCAATCGAAAAATAAGCAGCGTTATTGTTGCTTGTTCCTGAAGGCCGTCTGTTTGTTGGTTCAGGATTGGCTGCTGATCAGATTCGGGTGATTGTTTTTCAATCCTTTCCGGATGTAAACGATGACGTGACGTTTCATGCTTATCCTCAACACTTGAATGAGTTGGCTCCATGGAAGAATCTCGAACATTGCGATTTAATTCCCAAAGCTTTGAAGAATCACTTTGTCTTTGAGAATTAATCTGATAGAGTGCTGCTATATCAAGTGACAGAACTCTTAGCAGCGATGCTTTAATCGATCGGCTCCGTTGGTCAAGCAAAATTTGTTTTTCAGTTAGCTGTTTTTTAGGCGCGCGCGAGTGCCGTTTCTGGTTAGACATTTCTTCTCCAATTTCAATGAAGTATTTGAACTTCTTGCCGTGTTCTGATTGGTTTGTAGTTCAAGCGTTTAACATTTGCTAAAGCGTAAATCGTCTAGAATTTCTTGGATGGTTTGATCAAGAAACGGATACTGCAATACTAGCCGTTGAATGGTAAGATTCGCGACAATTGCAACTTCATCAGGAGCAATCGGAGTCTGTTCTGAATCGATCGCGGTTTCTTGAATGTAGATCAGTAGGTGTTTCATTGTGCTGAGTGGACGAGCAGCCAGTTCTTGAGAAAGATCTTGATTCATCAGTTGCTTGGAATGCTAAACGACTTTGAGGAAAAATCACTCCACTGGGCGTTTGGCTCAACGAAGTACTGCGGGAAGTTCTAACGACGATCAAGGCTCCGAAGCAGGTCAAATTTCCACCAAGTTGCTATCGATTGTGTTAAGCCACCTAGTAGATAAAACCATTCTCCATCGCGGTTTTCAGATGGCTGGCTACCAAAGTCGTACTTCATGCCCATAATCGTGGCAATTTCTCCAGTTGACTTCACTTTCACAACCTGAAAAAAAGCAAACTGCGGTAATATGACCTGCTGGTTGAGAACTGGAACGTTGTGAGAATCATCGGAAGCGTAACTCATAGTTGAATCTCCAAGAAAGATTTCTCCCAATCGATGAATTGAGAGGATGAACAAACGTCGTTAACTATTTAGACTTTCTACACATGAGAAAATTCTTCAATGTTGTGCGTTGGTCATGTGATTGTTTTGTTGGGGTGCTATTTTAATTGCGGGAAGCGAATTTGCTCGATCTCAAACTCATAGTGCTAAGAGTTCGTTAAACTGAGAGACGGCTCAATCTGTTGATTGCAATTTCCCTGCTCATGTCCGACACGATTTCTCATTCGCTTCAACATTGCTCGATCGAAAAATCGCTCAACGATCCTGCGAAAACCAGCTGTGTCGCAAAGATTATAAAGTGGCAAGCAAACAGGTCTCATTCATATTGTTTTAAGTATGTGTATTTAACGAGTGATGCGGAGCGGGGAGCATTAATAACACAAAGAATTGAACAATAGAGCAGAGAATTTGCGTCAGCCGGCAAGAGTGCGAGAGCGACGAATGCTGCAATTCAAATCCCCAGAGCAAGCGCAACGATTTCTATCAGCCTTTGAACTGATTCAAGAACACTTTTATCCAAAACAATATAAACTGATTGCAAAGCAATACCAGAACAATTTCGCTAGCGCTTTGAGAAATAGTAAGAAATCGCTTACGTGAAAGTTGTCGTGTAATATTAAGTAACGCTTGAATATTCAAGGATTATGGTGCTTGATTTTGAACATATATAGGAGAATTGATACCTATAAGGCTACTATCGCACACGATTGAGACTTTCTGACACCTTGGCAAATTGATCAGTTAAGATACTCATCACAGTGCGCTTACGGATTTTGATATTTGCACTCAACGACATCCCAGACTGCAAGGATATAGATCGACCATTTGTGCCGAGCGCTTGACGATCAAGCTTGATTTTGGCAGGAAACGTATATAGCGGCTGAACCTGCGTTGGGGGCAGTGCATCTGAGCCAATCCAGGACAATGTGCCTTTGATATCACCAAACTCACTAAACGGGAACGAATCAATTCGCACATCGACAGACATTCCCTCGCGGACAAAACCAATATCTTGATTCGTAATTGAAACTTTTGCTACCAGCGCGTCTTCGGGCACGATTTTCAGGACAGGTTCAGTTGAATTTGCTACATAGCCTGGTACATTCGCTTTTAGCTCAAAGACAATGCCATCAGACGGGGCACGTAACTCACCGTATTGCAAAGTCTGTTTCGATTGAGCCATCTGACTATCAATTTCTGCCAGTTTTTTATCATTCTCAACGATCGCTTTCGTGAGTTGGCTATCAATCTCTGCTATCTTCTGCTCGTTCTCCGAGAGTTGTCGAGTGAGATCTTTACGATCGACTGCCAATGTATTTTCAACTTTCACCTGAGCTTCTTGAATGCCGAATTGCAAGCGGCGTTGTTCTTGTTCGAGTTGCGCGACCTCAGATTGATTTGATTCCACTTCCTGCTGCTGCTTCAGTAATTGAATCTTAGAAATTGCTCCATCTCTTGCTAGGGGTTCTACATCTGCCAGAATTTTTTGATTCAGTGCTAAGGTTCGCCGAGCAGATTCGAGTTTGACTCCGGTTTGAGCCAGCTGTCGATCGAGTTGATCACCTGCCAATTGTGCTGCGGTTGCACGGGTTGATAGTTCTGCTTGATTCGATTGTAAGCGTTCTTGCTGTGTTGCCGTTAACGCTTCTCCACCTGAACCATCTAACTGAGCACGGATCAACACCGTATCTGCAAGTAGCGCAGCTCTGCTGCGGGTCAAGCTCAGAAATTGCGGAGGAATTACAATCGTCGTTGTAGCCCCTCCGGTTCCTGCTAACTGCGATCGATAAAAGGCATTTTCTTGCAGTAAAGTCGTGCGAACTTTTTGCAATGACTCAAGTTGTGCTTTGGGAGTTGTAGGATCGATCGTCAAAAGCACTTCACCCTGCTTCACCCGCTGTCCATCTTTGACCAGAATTGTTTTCACGACTCCATTGACTGGAATCTGAACTTCTTTGACTGCCCCTTGCGGTTCCAGCTTTCCTTGTGCCGGGATTGCTTCTTCGATCTTTGCGGTACAAGCCCACACCAGCCCTAATCCCAGTCCGCCTATAAAGGTCCACAGAATTGCTCGTGACCAGAAATTCGATTGTTGCAATACACTTGGATGCTCAAATCGAGGTAACTTCGTTTTTTGGGGTGGTTTTGCTGGAGGAGTATTCGCCTCACTACCCGATTGATTTGGTTCAAAGTTGGGGCTTACGGTCATCGTCTTATCCTACAATTGCGTTTCTTGCTGGTTATAGAGGCAGAAATACTGTCCACGTAGTTCCATCAATTCATCATGCGTTCCCATTTCTGCGATCGTTCCTTTATCCATCATCAAAATCACATCGGCATTGCGGATCGTTGCCAAGCGGTGAGTAATGAAAAACACAGTGCGTCCGCGAAAGGCTTGCATCAAATTGGTACAGACTTGACGTTCCGAATGGTAATCGAGTGCAGAAGTTGCTTCATCGAGAATCAGTAAATTGGGATTTTGCAGGACGGTTCGAGCGATCGCGATGCGTTGTCGTTGTCCTCCAGAGAGGGCTGAACCTCTTTCTCCGACACGAGTGTTGTATCCTTGGGGTAAATCCATGATGAAGTCATGGGCAAAGGCGATTTCTGCAGCTCGAACAATTTCTTCAGGCGTGGCATCAGGATTGGTCAACGCAATGTTTTCCTGAACGGTCGTATCAAAGAGGAGCGTATCTTGAAGTACCGTTCCAATCTGCTGGCGTAGCGAATAGAGTTCAACTTTATGAATATCATAGCCGTCAATTAGAATCCGCCCTTCTTCGAGGTCATAGAGGCGATTCAGCACTTTCGTGAGCGTACTTTTACCCGCCCCACTTTGTCCTACAACTCCGATGAATTGACCTGCGGGTAGTTCTAAGCAAATATTGTTGAGTTGACGATTCGGGCTTTTCTCAAAGCGAAAACAGACATTATCGTACCTCACAGTTCCAGCGATCGCAGGCATGGGAATGTTATTGCGATTGCCTTGATCAATTTCTTGGGGAGTATCAAGAATATCGCTCAGCCGTTCCAGCGATAATGCCGTTTCTTGGAAGTTCTGCCACAACTGAATCAATCGGAGCAATGGATTTGTCACATAGCCTGCAATGATGCGAAATGCGATGAGCTGACCGAGAGTTAACTCTCCCTTCAAAACCAATGCGGCTCCCACCCATAGTAATAGCAAGCTTGAGAGTTGATTGAGAAAGTTACTGAGACTCCCTGCGGTGGTTGAAGTTACAACCGTTTTGAACCCTGCCGCAATGTAACGGGAATACAAATTTTGCCAGTTCCAACGCGATCTCAGTTCTAGATTTTGCGCTTTAACCGTTTGAATTCCAGAAACGACTTCAACCAGATAGGATTGTGTTTCTGCATTGCGCTCTGCTTTAGTACGGGTTTGCTGGCGAATGATGGGTGCAACAGTTAAGGTCAGCAATGCAAATAATGGAACCGT
This sequence comes from Leptolyngbya sp. GGD, assembly GCF_026735145.1. Taxonomy (NCBI): domain Bacteria; kingdom Bacillati; phylum Cyanobacteriota; class Cyanophyceae; order Leptolyngbyales; family Leptolyngbyaceae; genus Leptolyngbya; species Leptolyngbya sp. GGD. Next base: position 206,991 of record NZ_JAPQKE010000009.1, on the reverse strand, counting down.
TGACAGCGCCACGACCGTCAACAGCAAGCTGTACCAAACCATTACCGCAATGTAGACAACCGAGAAAACAGCATCAAGGACAACCGTTAAAGCGGTTCCAGTTAAGAATTGCCGGATGTTTTCTAGCTCTCCAATTCGTGTGGAGAGTTCACCCACAGGGCGCTTTTCAAAGTATCTTAACGGCAGGCGAAGGAGATGATCGATCACTTCGCTGCCAAGGCTCATATCAATGCGATTGGTAGTATCGACGAATAAGTTGGTGCGGAGTGTCGTTAAGACCCCTTCCACGATTGCTAAGCCAATCAGTAAGCTACCCAGAATGTTGAGTGTATCCGCACTGTTTTGCACAATTACCTTATCGATAATCGTTTGAGTCAACAGTGGGTTGGCTAACCCTAGAAGTTGCACTGCGAACGAAGCAATTAGCACTTCGATCAACACGCGCCGATGACGAATGACGGAGGGGATGAACCAGTGCAGTCCAAATTTGCGTTTCGGCGTTTCTTTCGTCGGTTGGAGGAGTAAAATTTCACCTTCTTCCTCCCAGAGATCCGCAAAAGATTCGGGTTTCATCCGTCGAATCCCTTGCTCAGGAATTGAAATGACCAGTTCTTTTTCGGTAGCTTTGTAGACGATGGCAAAACTATCCTGCCATCCAATCAGAATGGGAGTTTGGACTCTACTGATTGCCGCAGCGGGAATCGTTGCCAGTTGTGCAGTTAAACCCATCAATTCTCCGATCGCACCGCAGAATTGCAGTGAAACTGTTCCAGCACGTTGAAGCTGCTGCACTAAAGCACGTCTCAGCACATCGCGACGAAACGGGAGTCCCCAAAGCTGACTGAGCATTTGAAAACAAGCCAGCGCTCCATCCACAGGTCCGCGTCCTGAAACGTGCGGATATTTGACTTTGCGCTGTGGAGTGTCTTCTTCGAGTTCTGGAGGACGATCTGGAGCATAGGGAATCTCAGAAACGTCCAGACCCGGTTTTGCGGATTCGATCTGGGACTCAGGTTGAGGGGGAATGAACAGCGATCGAGAAACGCCAATTAACCGAGCCGTTTCACTACTCACTTGAATCGATTCGCCTTCAATTCGGCTGCCAACTTCAAGATTTGTCGTTCCGCTACTCAGCAACCAGAGGAGTTCTGGATTAAGGTCATCCGTTGGATAATTGCCTTGGGGGAGATGGAGTGCGATCGCGTTACTGAACGATCTCTGAGTTAGTTCGGCTAAATTTGCTTCTCCGATCGCACTTCGATGTAGTTCAGCCCCTACTAGGTCATAGAGTTCGCTAAGGCTCGGTTGAATGTGAAATGCCTCGGCGAATATTGGATGTTGCTGTAATAAAGCTCGGAATTCTCTGGCACTGAATGTCAGTCCGATCGCTTCAGTTGAGGCAAGAACCGTTTCACAAGCCACTCCTCGAATCAGACTGTTCCATCCGATAATCGCACCTGAATTGAGTCGTTCTAGAGTGTCAGGCACAGGTGAGAGCGATGAATAGGCAACTCGTCTTGCTGTCCCCGAATGCAGAATCACAATTTGAGCAGGTAAGGTTTCACGCAAGACGATCGCTTGTCCCATTCGATAGCGTAACTGCTGCATCTTGGGAGCAATTTGAGCGATCAGGGCAGCATCTAAGCGGTCAAACGGAGGGGTGCGGGCAAGAAAAGCAGGAATGGAGATTGCGGTGGAAGTCATGCGAGTCGGTTAAGCACTGAGGGCAAGAGCGGGGGCGGATTGAGCGGGTTTAGCTTGTTGGGATAAAGCTTCAGTAATCCAAGCTTCAAACAGTTCATCGAGCAGCTTTTGTCGCATTGCTTCGTCGAGTTGGGCAGACGCAATTTCCTCTAAGCGTAAGAGAACAAACCATTCCCCCATGCGAGTGGGCGGGTGAATCTGTCCAGGTTGGCTATGGCGGAGTCGCTCAGCAAGAGCAGGATGGGGTTGGCTCATCGGAACGGGACCAATGACACCATCCGTTTCGGCTTCTGCGCCTTGAGAGTATTCACGGGCAAGTTCAGCAAAGGTTTGCTCCCCAGCTTTGATGCGGAAGTAGAGTTCTTGAGCAATTTCTGGATCAGGGGTACGTAACAGTGAGTAAGTTACTTGGTCATACTGGGGTTTCTGGGTCAGGAAGTAAGACTCTAAGCGATTGCCCCAGGTGAGAAGCTTGAATTTCTGAATCCGCCACGGACGAGTCATGATCTGCTCCAACTGAGTGGCAGAAATTCCACGTTGCTGCGTCCAGGCTTGGCGGTCTGTGTCTCCATTGAGTTGCTGTTGCTCGTCAAATTGGGCTTCGGCTTGCGATCTCTCTTCCTCGGTCAAGGTGATGGCTGCGATCACGCTATCGATCGTCAATTCACGCAGCAGTTGCGTACATAAAACGTAGCAAAGCATAGTTTCGTGTGGTTTTAGTCTGCTCAAGAATGGCAAAGACTTGGGCTTCGGTGAGAATTCGTTCAGCGATCGTGATTTTGACTTTGGGAAGTTTGAGTGTCCGCCCGACGTTGCGCGACAGAATATCAAGATCGTGTCCGAAGGTGAGGAGGGATTTGATGGCAACTAAACGTCTGCGCCGCGTTTCAGAGGCATACCCTTTTTCAATGAGGAAATCAGCAAACGCTTGCAAGTCATTCAACATCACAAGATGCAGTGATTTGTGATTGATAAATTCCAGAAAATACCGCAGGTCACGGCGATAGTTGTCCTGTGTATTCGGACTTTTATCATGTAGCCAAAGCTCAATCAGGTCTTCGGTTGTGTGTGCGATCGCAAGTGGTTGGCGAGTTGGCAGTCCGATGGGGAAAACTGTAGGAAATGGAATGACTTGAGGTTGAGGAAGGGAGGAGACTGCCAACATAATGAAGAATTCCGAAGTATCACGATAAATCAGGCGTAACACCTAAAAAGTGCATCTGTTGAATTTGCTGGATTAAATTTTAGCTTTGGGTCTCGTTAATACACATTCAACTCCCGTTATGATGCCTTCGGGAATGGAGTCAGGAATGAAGGAGCGATCGCGAACAAATACCTGTTTACGGGTGAGCAGTTTGATTCGACTTTGGGCGATTACTATCTGCGCGATCGATTCTATGACTCCAGCACTGGAAGATTTACGAGACGAGACACATACGCAGGGCGCTTATATGAGCCATTGACGCTTCACAAGTACATTTACGGCAATGCTAGCCCAGTAAACCTTGTCGATCCAACAGGATTTTCTTCTCAAGATCCTGAAGAGCTATCTCGATCTCAGATTGGAACCCTAGTTGAAGTCGCGATCGCTAGTCAATACAGCATTGATCCAGATTTCATTGGTGACAATATCTATACTGGGACGAATACTGCAATTGGGTGTGGAGTAGGTAAAAATAGATTGTTGTGCCCAGATATTCTAAACTACGACCAGAAGCATTATATGGAAGTAAAACCGTTCACCCCCAGAGGACAGAGGGAGGCTTCGAGAAAAATGGGGATTTATAAGGCATCACTACAACCAGAATATATGCCAAACACAACATGGAAAGCAATTCCCAATATTGGATCGGTAATTATCGTAAACGGTAGTCTTACTGCCATCTACTACAATGACAATGGCGTACTTTACTATACTACGAGAAACAATCTTGCTGATGCCATCATTGCACTCGGCGCTTTGACTGCGGCTGCTAGAAAACAGCTTAAAAAATGGCGTGAAGGTGGAGAGCCTGAAACTTCTCTCAGTCCCGGATTCCAACCTTCACTGTCGTCAACCACATCGTACATTCAGCAAGCTAATGTTTCTCTAATCGCAGCCATCGCAGCAGCATCGATAGTAGCGAGATATGGTTGGATCTAAGGGTCTGTTTGGTAAGAGCTACCACCGGAAACTGCTTAGGGATGAACCATCTATGTATATAGGCATGAGCTAGATATGACAATTCAAGGCGGTAACTATGTGATCTGAATAACGAGCTAGAATTTCTCTTACTGTCAACCCCCAGGCAGCTTCTTCTGGTGTCTCTGAATCATTAGCGTTCAGCAAACTTCTTTTTAGTGTTTGTATACCTACTTCGCTACCTGCCTCATACCACTTTCCATCTGGAGTAACAATTGCATAAGGTATGACTGGCGGTAGAGTCAAGACTAGACAGGGATAGGAAATCGCTGGCGTATCTTCTCCTGGCTCTGCCTCAATTGATTCGTATGAGTCCCATTTTCCTAAGGGATTAATTGTTGTCATACGGTAAAATCCGTTTTCATCAACACCCGTAACTTCATCGTCGTACCAGTCCAAATTTAACTTTGCCAATGTCTCGATATCATCATGTGGAACTTCCCATTTTCTTGCTAGTTCTTCAACCTCCTGCTGTGAAAGCGTTGATAAATATTGGATTTCTTTCAATAAATCTTTCTGGTCAAGATACTCTCTGTACGGTTCAACATTCAGGTCAGAGTAAAAAGGAGCTAGCATTTCCCTGACTTTCTCCCGAACATTAACTGTATGCGGAGACATAATTACCAGAGTCATAAAATGAGTCATTCTTGATTTCGCTAACGAGAGAACTGTGCTTTAAATTCTGCCTTAAATTTCACTATTTGCTTTAAAAGAAAACTCTGCTTCCAAAAGGAGCAATTCTAAGATCCCTTTTAGCACGTTGCGCTCCCGTTATGATGCTTTCGGTAATGGGGTTAAAAACGAGGGGGCGCTCTCAAATAAATACCTATTTGCGGGTGAGCAGTTTGATTCGGGTCTGGGCGATTACTACCTTCGACAACGTTACTACAGCAGTGAATCTGGACGATTTCTCAGAAGAGACACTTTTCAAGGCACGATCGAGATTCCAAAGTCTCTTCAAAAATATGTATATGCTGATGCAAACCCAACAAACCTAATCGATCCATCAGGATTGACTACGCTTACCGAATTTGCAGCGTACAACACTACGCTCGGTGCGCTTATTGGCGGATCGATGGGAGCATTAGGCGGAATTGCATCAGGAGGAAGCCTGAGTGACATTTTGAAAATGTCTGCTAGTGGTGCTTTGGGCGGGGCAGCAGCAGGATTCTCACTCGGATTCATTAGTCCATTAGTAGGAGCAGCGATCGCATCCGTAGCGGGGACTGCTTCCTGGGGAGGAATTTTAGCGGGAGTGATTGGAGGAGCAATTAGCGGAGCATCTTCAAGCCTAGCGGTTCAAGGATTGAACATCGCTACAGGTCAGCAAGAAGAATTTGAAATTGAATCACTATTGGTAGCCACAACGGTAGGAGGAGCGTTTGGAGGAGTCTTCCTTCGCTCCGCTGCACCAACTGCGGGTCAACAATTCACGCATTGGAGTAATGGGACACCCCCAGGATTTAGAGAAGGTGGAAAATATTGGGTACAACTAGGACGCGACACTTGGCAAAACTGGCAACGTACAGGAAGAGGAGATTGGGCAAAACTGATGGGGCAACCTGTCTATCCAAAATCAAATGGAGTTTCAGTGACAGTAATCGATGCTAAGCGAATCACTTATCCAGAGGGGCATGAGATCTGGAAAGGACTTCTGGGACAACGGATTTATAGACCATGATGAAATGTTCTAAAAAGTTACGCACAGATTGGCTGCCTTTGGTCAGCTTACTTGGAATGATTGGTGTGCTAGTACTCTTGTCGTCTTACGTACAACTCTCTTTTTTCAGAGATGCGTTGCAATCAAGAGCCTGGAAGCAGTTAGCATATCTCTGGGTAATAGGACTCTGGATTGATCTACTCAACCTTACCACAGCCATCTTGTCTGCAAAAAACAAGACGCAATCATCTGCCACGCCAGGACTAGCATTATTTTGCTACAGTTTTTCTACACTTCTGTATGGAAGTCCAACGATACTGAAAGCAGAAGCAATTACAGCTTATTCTCAAATCGATGAAACGCTCTCGCTCAGTTTTCTGAAAACAACAGAATTTATTTTATTGAGTTGTTTTCACTTAACTGTCACTTACATAGCAGCTAAGATGCGGCGTAACTGAAGAAATTATGTACTCATATTTCGATGGCAAGCGAGACTCGCGACTTGATTTCCCCAAAGAAATGTTTATCATCTTTCTTCTGAGTTCACGTTCCGCTTTGGTTCCCTGATTGACGCACATTCAACTCCCGTTATGACGCTTTTGGGAATTTGGTGTCCCAGATAAGCGCTTTAGACAACAAGTATCTGTTCGCGGGCGAACAGTTTGATGTCAATTTAGACAATTATTATCTGCGGCAGCGCTACTACAATTCTGAGAGTGGACGCTTTGGTAGACGCGATGATTACGATGGTAGGTTAAGCGAACCAATAACCTTACAAAAGTACCTGTACGGAAACGCCAGCCCGGTCAATTACGTTGACCCTACTGGTTACTCTGCTATGAATATGGTTCAGGTACTTGCCATTCTGACCATAGCAAGTACTATCGCCAACATCTTCAATCCCTTCAATATCGGTGGTATAAACCCTCTCTCAACCGATATTTTTTCGGAGATAGACCCAACTCGCGGTTTAGGGGGACAAATCAATTTCAATCCTGCATATGACTTTGTACAGGAAGCAATCTTATATCGAGGCGTAAATCAAGTGTCCAAGACTCGTAACGTGGCAGTTTTTCAGTATCGGGATGCCAGTGGTAAGCTACATCTAAGAGCAACCGAAAATGTAACCGAGAAACAGGCAGGTGTAGCAATACATGCTGAATATATGATTGGTCGTGAGTTACAAAGTCTTGGAATTCATCCCAAGAACGTTACAAGAATCTACTCTGAGTTTGAACCGTGTAGTGCAACCTGCGCTGACTTTCTGAGAACGACTTTTCCTCAAGCGAAAGTGTATTGGACATATCCATATAACAATGGAATGAATACTATTTCAAGAGACCGGAAATATTTGGACTTCACAATGTACGGTGTAGACTTCAAGTAATCAAGGGTATATGTGTATGAGTTTGAATGATGAAATGAGCCAGGTTTTTGAGCAGCAGAATCTAGTTTACGCATATCCAGAGTCTCTAGATAAAATTAATCTTTCACCTGAGATCAAGAAATCCATTTTAAGCTTGGGCTTACCCATGGTGGTAAGCTACCTTAGATTTTCAATGGATTTTGAGCCGGTTGATCAAGACGTAAAACTGCATCAATTTAGTGAATCCTTTGGCAACCTATTTACAATAGGTTGTAGAGCTGTAACTCAGCTAATTGGAAGATTTATACACCTTGATGAAATTGGTCTAGATCGCAATGCTAGTCTGTCAAGAATTGCAAAAAAATTAGAAGAACTAGAGCTAGAGGAAGCTATTTTCTCAGCCGAGGTCAATCTTGCTAATAGAATATGTCTTGATTTAGATAATGGGAACAGAATCGTGTACATCAATCCAATAGATAAATCTATTGGATTTTGCAACTCTAGTCTTGAGCAATTGGCTGCTTCTATTGTTGCTTATGAGAAATCCTCGCGTCAGTATGATGATGTGCTCAAGCGTTTAGATAGCTTTAGTCAGAAGATGCAGGTAATTGATTCAGTAGCACTTAATTATGAAGATGGGCTATGGCTATCAATTATGGAACAACTCAAACTTGATGATGAGGGCTATTGATTTAATTGCTGTGAATGAGCTTTATTAAAATCCTTTTTAGTGTTCTGTACTGATTCTCACCCAACTTTCTCCAACGTATGTTTGGCTCTCGATAATGCACATTGTACTCCCGTTATGATGCCTTCGGTAATACGATCTCTCAGACAAGCGACATCAGCAACAAGTATGGATTTGCTGGGGAGCAATTCGACTCAGATTTAGGTGATTACTACCTACGGCAGCGCTCCTACAATCCTCGCTCTGGTCGTTTTGGTCGCAGAGATACTTACGAGGGGAGACTAACAGACAGTCTGACGCTTCACAGATACATTTACGCCCATGCTAATCCTACCAATCTGACTGATCCGACAGGGCTATCTGCTCTGACGATGGGCGACTTGACTGCTGTTTTTGCCCTTGTTACGATATTTGCTGCTTCGTCATATCTCATCACCGTCAGGGATTATCAACCAGAACCGCTTGGAGAATTTGGGGAAGGAAACCGACCAAGAACTGTGCTAGATGCGATACTGGCATGGAAAAACACTTGGAAACCAGAGCCACTTGGAGGATTCAATGGTCAACCTGCGCCGAACATGGCTCAACATACAGGACACTCAACAGATGCCGTTGATCTCGCTCAGTTTGTTTTCTCAGCTTCTTTTCAAGGTCCTGCGGCTAAAGGCTTTGATTGGACCCATATCTACGATCGTCACAGTGCATGGGGCAAAACTGCTCAACAGAGTGGAAAAAAAGATGTCTTTTGGGCACTGACATCAGAGAAACAAATTCAACGTGCTGTTAAAAACGCATGGAAGAACCGCGAGAAAATTGAAACACAGGATAACTTGATTACGAATGAGCGTCGAATGCTTTATCAAGGTTTAGATCCTGAGACTGGGTATGTAATCGAGATGTGGTTTAGTCAGGAGACGAAGATGGTAGAAACTGCTTATCCTGTTAGACGAGATTGAGCGCCTCACTTTTGTCAATTTGAGGCTTCGGCTGATTCGTTGTATTTTGAGGTAAATAGAAAGTGCAAATAATTCATCGGCTTGATAATCAAACCTTTCTAAACTCTGAATTAGATGGGAGTAAGTTGATGTTCGAGGTATGGTGGGAACATGACGGGATAAGCTACCCAGAGCAAGGATGGGTAGATTTTGGTTACGTCATATTAGGATGGTGGGTTTCCAATATTATTAGAATTAGTATGGGAGAAGAACAAGGTAACTTCTCTTTCATGGATGGACCTTTCTCACTGAATTTTCAATATCAGAAAGACAACAGAGTCTTTTATCTTACTTCTGAAGACAACTTAGTAAATTGGAGTGTCTCACTCAAAGAAGTAATTGATGCACTATTATTGTTTTCTAGAAGCCTACAGGTTGAACTATCTAACGCAAACGCATTGAAGAAAGAGCAGGTGATTCTTCAGAAATATGTCTCAGTGTTGATGGATGCACTTAAACAGCATTTCTAGGGATTCAATATCTGTTGGTTATTGAATCCCTAATCGGTCTCTTTGACGCACATTGAACTCCCGTTATGATGCGTTTGGAGAAAAAGTGAAGAGTGAGGGGGCGATCGCGAACAAATATCTGTTTGCAGGTGAGCAGTTTGATTCGAGTCTGGGCGATTACTATTTGCGCGATCGCTTCTACGATTCGCAAACTGGTCGGTTTTTAAGACAAGATATCTATCAAGGCAGGCAAAATGAGCCACTGACACTTCACAAGTACAGCTACGCACACAACAATCCCGTCAACGCGACTGATCCGACCGGGTTCTTCACGATGGGCGAATTTGCGGTAGCTGACTCCATACGCAATGTCCTAGCTGGTCTACAAATCGATGCTGGTCAAAGATTATTTGGCATGGCAATGGGAGATGAAACGACTCCCGGTGATTTTGCTAGAGACAATCTGGTTGGCTTGGCTCTACTAGCAGCAGTTCCAATGCTTGGATATGCGATCGCGACAGCAAGACGCGCAGCTTCGATCGGTCGCATTGCAAATCGGGCAATCGTTAGTCGAGGATTAGCCAGAATCGGGACATGCGACGAGTGTGCGGAATTGATTAAATTTGAATTTCAGCGCAACAATATTGCAGGACGACACATCCGTTTGGAAACAGGAGGAAATCGAGGTGTACAAGGACTTATTTGGGACGATGGTGTGCAACGACAAATCGCAACGAATGGCTATCACGAAGCAATCGTAGTAGATGTAGGTGGTAAGCAGATGGTTTTTGATAATGTTTATCCGAAAGGTAAACCATACGAGCAATGGCGAAATGACCTCGTTGCACCTCTTGGTGTAGAACTTAGAATTGTCAGAGATGAACCATTCCTGCCCTAAGATTCATCGAGATATGATTCATGAGGTAATACAAATGACTGAAGAACACTCAAGCGCAGATTTCTATGAGCTATTGGACGAAATCAGAAAGCGACCAACTCTATATTTACCGAGGTACTCAATCTTTGATCTTCAGGCTTTCTACTACGGCTATGATTTTGCTCGTCGGAAAAGTAATGTCACGAAGTTGGACGAAGATGTCAGGTTTGGCGAATTCTTAGATTGGTTGCGGCAGATTTGTCCGATCAAAACCAATCATGGTTGGGCTAATTTACTCTTCTTCTATTCAATGGACGAAAGAGATGCTTTAGACAAATTTTTTGGATTACTCGATGACTTTAGAGCGCAAAAAGCAGAGGCTGAGATTGAATCTGGCAGAGTATGAATGGAGTATAATATGCATCCTGATACTCACTCCCATTGTTTGTGTCACCTTGCACCCTATTACTGGTAATACTTCTGAAAAACTCGTGATCATGGGTCGAGCCTGTGACAATTCAGAGCCTGAATCTTCATCACCTCTCTGTTCACTGGCTCAAAACATTTGAATTTCTGTGATTGGCAGGCTAGTCAGGCGCGAGATTGGTTCAATCGGAAGATTTTCTGTAACATTTGCAGTGCGATCACACTTCTGATTTCCTCATTGATGCACATTCAACTCCCGTTATGATGCCTTTGGAAATGGGGTCAAGAATGAAGGCGCGATCGCAAACAAATATCTGTTTGCAGGGGAGCAGTTTGATGCGACTTTGGGCGATTATTATTTGCGCGATCGATTCTACAATTCTAATAATGGGCGCTTTGCTCGATCAGATTTGTACTCAGGGCATATATATGAACCACTCACGTTACACAAGTATATGTATGCTCATAACAATCCAGTCAATGGAATCGATCCAAGTGGATTTATGACATTAACAGAATCACTTGGGAACTTGAATTTATTGAGTCAACTTGCAGCTCGAGCTTATACATTTGCCCTAAGTCCTAGCGTTCTAGAAACAGCAAAAGCTTGGGCTATCATTATGGGTGTAGCGACTACTGCTCTCTACGTAGTCATACAAGAGACGAACAAGAAAGGAGAGACTAGCTTACGAATTGGACCAGATGAAGAACCAGATCCAGATTGGAAGAAAAAACCAAAGGCCCCACCCGTTGATGATAAGAAGGAGCAGAATCGGATGAGACTTCAATTGCAGGACGATCCAGGCAACACTTTCGGAATTCCAATTGAAAATTCATCTTTGTTAGGTGTCACTGTGAGTCAAGTTGGGCAGGCTGTATTCGCAATGTGGCAGTATCGTAGAACACTAGCAAGCTGGTTCCCTAAAGATCATGATACAGCACTCATAAAAGCAATGGCTGGGGTTACAAAGAAAGCGAAAAACGCACAAGCAGAGGGTGGAGTATTTCAAGGAAGCTCACAAGTATATTCAAGACAGTGGAATGAAAATGATCCGAAGGGAATCAAACCAGTCAGCCGAGGTTATTACAGAGTAGATTTTGAGAATCTTCAAGGACACAATTTAAGATTTTAAGTTAGTCACGAGGACTGAGTTCTTCTTGTAAGCTGGCAAAACTGTTCCTAGTTATCTAAATCATCTATTCTGCTTATGGTCAACTCAACTTGCAATTATCGTGCAACCACAATTCTCTTCATTTGCGGTCAGAATATTGACATCGATTTTGTCAATCAGAGTTTGAATCTTTTGCCTGAAGTAGTTAAACGTCAAGGCGAAGCCGTGATGCCGTCTCTCACAAATGGTGGACAGAGAGACTTTGATTCAAGAATGAACTGGGATCGTTGGTCGCGAAGTCTGACAAGCAAACAGCTTAATCAGAGTCTGCATCAACAATTGAAATTCTGGCTACAAACTCTTTCTCCTGCCCGTTCTGCGTTTCAGGAATTTGAACGCCGAGACTATTGGAGTGTCTTAGATTGTCAGCTAGTTCCTACTAAACCCTACTTACCTTCGATTCAGTTTAGATTGTCAAAAGAGGTGCAAGCAAAATTCACAAAGCTAGGCATTGATGTAGATTTTACGATTTATCTTCCATCTGAATAATCAGATCGCGTTTCCAGCACCTACAGCCATGCACATTCCAAATGCCCTCAGCGCTCCTGTTATGATGCCTTTGGGAATCAGAGCAATCAAACAGGCAATGTAGATAACAAGTATCTCTTCGCCGGAGAACAACTTGACTCAGAGTTAGACGGTTACTATTTGAGAGCAAGATACTATGATTCCGACACAGGACGGTTTACGAGGAGAGATACTTATGAAGGGCAGTTAGATGACACTCTAACGTTGCACAAGTATCTCTACGCCCACAACAATCCAGTGAATGCAACTGATCCCACTGGACTGTTCACAATGATGGATCACGCAGCAGCAAACTCTATCCGCGATGTTCTTTCAGGACTACAAATCGATAACGGTTCCAGACTGATTGGCATGGCAATGGGAGAGAGACCCGATCCACATGATTTTGTCATTCAAGGGCTACTAGGGCTTGGAATTATAGCTGCCATCCCTTTAGCAACTAGATTCCTTAAAAATACGTTTGCTCTTCGTGCGCTAACTCAACGCTATAAATTTTTTGCAGGCAATGAGGCAGTCGAGCATTTTACAAGACATAGTGGCGAAGTTATGACTGTGCTGAATCGCACATCATATAATGTGCAAGATTACATCGAAGATGCTAACCACGTCATCAAAGTTGGTACTTGGGTTCCTGAGATGAACGGCTATGTCAAGATCATAGGCGGTGCAGGAAAATCTAAAGCAGCTTTTGTCGGTGTGAGGCGTGATAATACAAATATCATCACTACCTTCCATATCAAATCAGTGAAAGAGATTCAGAAAAAAGCTCCAAGTTTAGGGTGGGACTAATGAGCCAAGAAGTTAAAGTTCGAGAAATTGAATATTTGTCGAGAGATGCTGAAGAAGCACTTGTGTATCTAACAGACGGAGTCTATGAATGTGTCGCTTTCTGCCAGCCTTGCGAAAAAATGATTGGAGATGTCATTAGCCAGCCACTACTAGCTTTTGAAACGCAAGGAATTGCGCTTTGCGATGCAGAAGTCGCATCAATTCAACGAATTGGGTCAACATTCGGTCATTCAGTGTGTGCAAGAGTTAAGAATGATGAAGTGGGGCTGTTAGAGGTAGGCTCTATTTTACTAGAACTTGACAGCCCTCTACCTGGAGGCATTGAAACAGGTTGTTTCGTAAGCTTCACTTGTCAAAGAGTCGATTTATTTTAATACTTATATTTGCCAACGTTAACTGGTAAGTATAGGACATTTAAGACAGCAAATAGAGAGATTATTGTGCAACTCACTCTGTAATTCTCATGTGAATGCACGTTGAACTCCCGTTATGATGCCTTCGGCAATACGACCATCAAACTAACCTCCGTAAGTAACAAATACTTATTTACAGGTGAACAGTTTGATTCAGATCTGGGAAGCTACTACTTACGTCAACGATATTATGCTCAAGCATTAGGACGATTTACTACAGTAGATCCGTTTGAGGGTTGGCAGGAAAAGCCTATATCGCGCCATAGATATATTTATGGCAATGCTAATCCTATTATGTATAGCGACCCCAGTGGAAAAGTGTCAACAGCTGCTGAGACTAACATTGTCTTCGCTATACTAGGCGCACTGCAAAAAATCTATATTGCCTATCAAGGTGCGCGTCTGCTCTTTGGTGATGGAGGTTCGCCTCTACCTAAAATTATCTGGAAAGGCAGTATGGAAATCAGTGCTCTGGATTCATCCAGATTCGATAGAAAGTTAGAAACTGGAACTCCTCTGGATAACATGGCTAAAGTAGAACTAGAGTTCTTCTTTGCAAAAGCTACAGCCACTTCAGATACAGGAAAGATCTGGACGCACAATATTTGGGCTGTAGGAGGTGGATTACAAGTTGCTGCACAGAATCCCGAAGACAAGGTTGTTAATCGATCTTTAGATTTTGAAGTAGTGACTGACAGGATATATGGAGATGGACCCTCTTCCCTAAAAGGGCTTTTTGGCATTGGTACTGCTGCTTTTCCTAATAAATTTTTTAGGAAAACTCTTGGAGTTGTGAGAATCGGCAATGGCTCAGGTACTATAGGTTATCGAGACATGACAAAACCAGACACTGTTTTTGGAGCAGGGATATACGGTGGATACTCTGGCATTGGCAGATGAGGACTTATTGCTGTTGTTAACTTATTGCTTATCTGATTGCCACTGGATGTTACTTGGACATAATCCTCATTGTCCTTTATCCTTACACTGTTTACAGTCGCGAAGGCTAAACGATAAGTTCTATAAAATTCGGACGTAGCTCAAGTAGATAAGCTGGAAATTTGATAGAGGAAAGTCTCATGGGATTTGCAATTCTTTTATGGATTCTTGATAACTTAAGTGCACTCCTTTTCTCTAAGGAGCATAAGAATCCACAGCGTGGTCTCCCAAAAAACCTTATGAGTATCCTTGTGGAAGAGAATGAATACTATCAACTACAGAGTCGAATTACGGCATTCAAAGCTAGTTTGTCGTTTGGTAGCAGCAATGAGATAAAGCTTACTTCTCGCGACATCAACCTGTCATTAAGAAATATGTACTCGAGAAACTTTGAGCAAAAATTTCATGAAAGAGCTTTTGACAGAGTGGAGATATTTGACATTGAACAAGGCGAAATTGTCGCGAAAGAATTTCTGTCTTTTTTGCTTCTAGACATCCAGCCCATATGTGTGAGCAAGAAAACAATAAAATTTGAGTTGCAGAATGGAGAGATCTTAGAGTTGCAGATGCAGTCTCACGGAATAGCTGGCCATGATGTTGAACCTCGTTACACTCCTATTAGTAATGAATTTTCATCAAACTTAATCTATCGTATTCTCTCCTCCTCCACTCTTGACTCAGCAGAAAGATGCTCGGTGGGATCCCCCCGAATTCAAAGCCGAACCATAGCTGCTCCTCTTGTTTGTAACCTTAAACAAATTTGCGTTATAAACGATGAATTAATTCTGAGATCGTGAACGTTTATAACGCAAGAAAGACTTTGGCAATAACTCTAATTCTATGTGAGCCAGGGCAAACGCATGAAAAAATCCAGTGACTATCCTGCAATGGCTCCGGACTTCGTGAGCACAAATACTTAAAGGCTGAAATCCTGAAGCTATAGGGATCTCAAATTTTTATGCGTTTTCCCTACTATGTGAGCGATTTGATTTGAAAGAATTGAAGAACGCTACTATGCTTTTGATCTCTTACTATTAACAAGTTCGTATCTAATTTTGCGCTTGCACATTGTGCTCCCGTTATGATGCCTTTGGAAATATAAGCAAGAAAGAGGGGGCGATCGCGAATAAATATCTGTTTGCAGGGGAGCAGTTTGATCAGAATTTGGGTGATTACTATCTCCGGCAGCGATTCTACAATGTCCAGACGGGACGCTTTGGCAGAATGGATACCTACGAAGCAGGGCTAGGAGATTTGAAGAATTTGAACAAATACGTCTACGCTGCTGCTAACCCAATCACAAACACAGACCCTTCAGGATTGTTCATTGGGGAGTACACAGCAACAGAGAAAATTCGAGCGGATTTAGAAGCAGCTTACCGATTACCTGCGGCAGCGCGACTCTATCAAACTACTCGTAGTAATATGATTGCTATCGCAGTAGCACTTGCTGGATCGGTTGCTCTTGCAGCAGCGACTTCAATGGCAATGGCAAGAAATTTAAACAGGCAGTTTGGTATTTCTGTCGTTTTTTGGGGTAATGATGTGGCTGAAACAACTGATCACCAATTCCGGGCAGTTATGGGATATGGCTATACTCATGGCAATGAGAGCGGCACAGGCTTTTCATTACCGATATCACCTGCTCTACGTCGTTCCAAGAATGAACACGATCGAGCATGGTTACGCGGCATACCGCAAGGGCAAAATCTCAACGCAGCACTCAACGATCGTGATGAATTTCCTTATGCCAAGGTAATCGAGGGCGGTGAGACTAATTACAATGCGGGTCGAGTCTCTGTCCATCAACTGAGTCTTAACACTAACCGTCGGCAGGGACGGTGGCTGAAAACTTTCTGGGATCGTGCAGATGTTGCTCAGTTTGAGGTTAACCAGAGTAGAAGCTGGTTCTTAAACATTCCTGTTCCTGCACTAGGTATTTCTTTTGGTCTAGATAGAAATGCTCAAATCGTTAATGTTTACGGTCCCCGCTGATCATTCTGCATAAGCCGTAAAAGTGAATAGCATCTTGCTCATGCAAAGATGTACTGCTAGTAAGAAAACCATGACCATCTTTCTCATGAAAAAATTACCAGAAGTAGGAAACGCTTTTCTGCATTATTTTCAGCAATTTATACCCGATTTTGCTGAGAAATTTGTTCCAGGAATTTCTTCAACAGAACTTCAGTCGGTTTTGGGTACATTGCAGCATGAGCTACCACCAGACTTTTATCTGCTTTATGAATGGCGGAATGGCTATGCTGATTTCAACGGACATCCTGATTTCAATTGTTATTCTTTTGCGCCGTTCCACTTCAATACGATCGAGATGGTTGCTGCGGAGAAGAATTGGGACTGGTGTGATGATAATCCACCGACTTACAAAGGATATAACGTCTTACCTTTAGTATCATGCGGTCGCGTTTTTTGGGGAATCACGCTGGGTCGTGATTATCAAACTGAAGCTCATATCGTTTATGTTGATTCGGTTGGCGAATGTGTTCTACGGTACGACAGTATTACTTGCATGATGAATTCAATTGTAGAAAGTTTCGAGCGTGGAGGATTGCGTTTCAGCGAAAATGTTATTAGAAGAAACGATGGTTTATTTGCAGAAACTCTAAGAGCCAACAATCCGAAAACATTATCGGAAGGAATTGCTGACTTTGAGAGATACATAGAGGTTTATGGCTCTGATACTGATATCGCTGATTATTCCATGAAGATAGATACTCTTTTGAATGGATTGTCCACTTTGTATTACATGAAACCTTCTGTAATCTTGAACCAGGTGCGTTGTAGATTAAACGCTCTTGAAAATATCTCTTCTGAAAGAGCAATTAGCGCACATGAAGGGCTAAAAATGTGGTTAAATACCAACGACTAGCCCCAAATTAAACTGCTCACCCGCAAACCAATATTTCTTCGCGATCCCGCCCTTACTCTGGCTGATTTGCCAAAACAGACTATGGAGAGAACTGAGCGTGCGCAGGCAGGAAATCAAGTTACGATTGGGCTTCAACAAAGATTCACACAGGAACTATTCAATCCTTGCTAGGAATAAATGACGATTTCATTTCTTGAAAAACTTCATCAAGCGAAGGATCGTCATCGTCAAACTCAAAGCAGGCAGATACATCGCCGTATACAATGCACTTATAGTCTATGCCGACCGTCCAACAAGGACGTATTTTCAACGCTCTAGCCAATGCTTCATGTCTAAAGATAGGAGACCAGTAGTTTTCAGTCTGAAGTAGTGCTTGATAACGATTAGTAGCATGAAGAGGAATCTGCGAATTTCCGTTTGGTTTGCGTAGGATTATTTCTACCTGTTCGACAGCCTCCAAAACTTGAAAAGCACGACAAATTTTTCCAGCATTACCCCCTTTAATTTGAACACCAGTTACAGTGTTAGGAAACTCTCCTACTTTCCAATCAGGAGATGCATGAGTTGTATACTCATCTAGCAAAGCACCATTTTCACGAAGGTGATACCAGAGACTGTGACCATCGTTTACGAAAGTACCGAGGGCAACACAGTCAAACTGCCTTGAGAGGTGAGAAGTAAGACAGACTAACACAGCTTCATTTCCGTAATGATATTGACGCAACAAAGTCTCAGCAGACTGGTCCAACTTCTTTAATTCAGCCAGCTCTGATGCCTCAAAACCATTTAATGCCTCATCGTACACTGCTGTTATTCGACCAATTGTTGGAGATACATAGGCTTTTCGCCCTCTCTCTGTTAAATATCTAACAACCTCCTCTTGATCAACGTCGTGAAGAATGATGTTTGAATATTGTACTCCCATTACTAAAAACCTCTTTTCTTGCATCAAACTACAATGAGCAATTTCTTCAAGCACCTGTGAATGGACATTTTCCCTACAGAAAAAACCCTCTAGTCAAAACAAGACGATTTAGATATTGACTAATAGCCTGAGAGATAGCGTATGCAGCTAACGATGCGGATAGTATGTCACCAATTCGCGGATTGATGATGTCGTAGACAATGATTCCTGGTTGTTGACTTCTCACAATGGCAAACTTTCCTGACCAAGCATTACCTCTACCTTCTTGGCGAGTGAAATTCATTGCAAAATTATCAAAAACCCACGCCAAAGACATGAGTGTTGGGGGAACGTAATCATCCCCTAAGTGCCAGTCAGTTAATCCCAGCCCGTGAAGTGCATTTCTTGCTGTAGTCAATTCGTTGATTCCACTTTGAATTTGTTGTTGATTACGAGCGGGCTTAATCTCATAGAGTTCATGGTTTGCAAAATCTACCAAATCCGGGTACACGCTGCCATTGTACCCTCTAACGCCAGGATGGCTTGGATTACCAAGTGCAGTTTTAATAACGCGCCCAAGGCTCGGTCTATTGCCTCTAGTGTAGGGAGTTCTAGGATCGTATACTCGCTCTCTGGTGAACATCACATTTCCTCTATCTCTAGATCGCGAGGAAGGCGGATCTGTCATTGGATTATCCGTTTCTGTAATTCCTACTTCTCGAATGAAATGTAACCCAATTTTCGAGTGAATGATGTCACCATCTTGTTGTGGAGTGAATCCACTAGGATCAGTTAAATTCGTTGGATTATTATGTGCATAGCTATATTTATGCAGTGTCAATGGTTTACGCTTTTTACCTTCGTAAACGTCTTGTCTCAGAAATCGACCATTTTGTGGATCGTAGAATCGATCGCGCAAATAGTAATCGCCTAAATTTGAATCAAACTGCTCACCCGCAAACCCATATTTACTGTTTACTGTTTGCGTTTGAGCGATCGCATTTCCAAAGGCATCATAACGGGAGTTGAATGTGCGCTTGCAAGGCAAGCGCAGTTAATACATTTGTACTAAATAAAAAACGTCGATTAGTTGAGCAAAGGCTAATGAATAGGACGATTGTCTAAAAGCAAGAAATGAGCTTATAACTGTCATCTAATTCTAGTGAATCAACTCTTTCGATCAGCGATGGATCTTTTGACATGAAAAGCGAATATTGACTATCCCTATAGTCTCGGCTTATGCCATAAAACCAGGCAAAATAACTTGTAATCTCATCGACCCATTGAAGGTCGTGATTGTCGCAGTCATACAACTCAGTCCTAGACAATATAAGTTCTAAATTAGCAAGATTTACATCTGAAGGTATGGCAATCGTCGTATTGTTGTAATTCGAGTAGGAAACGGAGCATATTTTACTAAATGATTGAATATTTTGAGGTTCAATAATTTTTAGATGGCGACGACGCATTTGCCTCGAACCACTCCCCTCAACAAAGAAGCTCAAGTCACAAACTTCCCTAAATTCGCCTAGTTCGGAAAATACCTGGCTAGTCACAATCCAGGGGGGACTTAATTCACAATCACAAGCCTGCCAAATTCTTGGTCCCAAATCTTCAAAAGCAAGATCAAGCAGCAATACGCGAATAGCGTGTGAGAACTTTTGTGAGACCGAGTATTTTGATATGAGGATGTTACTTGCTGCATAAGCAGTCTTACTCTGAATTGACTGTGTGTAACAATCTGAGAAAGAATCCAGAAAGTATGAATCTGAAGTCAAAAAGCAGAGCATCAGTAAACTCTCTACACCTCCCCATGTGAATACACACCATTTGAACTGTTGCGCTAGAAATCGGAATAGATCGTTAACATCCTTTATGGACGTTCCATTTAGCAAAGGAAGCTTTATGGGTAATAGTGAAGTTGAATTAGAAGATTTTTCACTGTAAGCAATCCATTCTTGTGGACATAAGAAGCGGTCGTCAATTAGCGAGAGTATCTCAGGATGGCTGGGAACTGTCGTAAGGTTGATCTTGCTCTCCCTTGCTTGAACCCATACTTCAGAAGAAGTGCGTTTCTGTAGTAGATGCAGGGCATCTTGGAGAACAGTAAAATTCTCGTACTGAAAAAATGCTATGAAGTCCATAAAAGCCTCGGTTTAATTAGGATTCTTGGGCACATGGAAGTGGAAACGACCACCAGAATCTTGCCAAACATCATAATTTTTGTTATCTGAGCCATTAGGGTGATTGAATGCCCCATAGTCCATTCTGAAGAATTGATAATCTCTTCCTTGCTTCATCATTCCTACACCAATTAATCGATCCGCAAAGTTTCTACTTATCATTTCTGTTTTCTTGGTGGTGATTGCAACCGACTTCCCTTTTACTTTAATGCCTGTTGGAATTGATGCGCCTCCAGCAATGTCTAGGATAGATGGGGCATAAATCGCGAAGCTTGATTGCTTATCTTTCAGGTAGGCACTTACCTTGCTTCTTTCCACAGGGAACTGCTTTGTAATAACGCTCGAAATGATCCTGCCAGAGTTTTGCCTCAATGCTACCGATGCTTCTTCAAGAAAATCAGGATTTAGAATCTCTGCAATCTGCCTCGGAACACTCTTTGCAAGTTCTCGTGTCATTAGCAACGGGTTCGACATCAACTGAAATCCTTGATACAGAGCACTGATTAAATCTACAGTTGACGTTACTTTGTCAAGCGTATTTAGGAAACGATCAACAGTCCTTATAGAAGTAGAGAGGATATCCATAATTTGCCTTGCAGATACCGTCTCATTCAATGACATGAAGCCAGTCGGATCGGTCCAGAGAGTAGGATTTGCATCAGCGTAGACATACTTATGCAAGCTGATAGGTTTAGTTTGATACCCTTCATAGGTATCCATGCGTCCAAACCTACCTGCATTTGAATTGTAGAATCTCTGTCTTAGATAATAGTCACCAAGATTTTGATCAAATTGCTCACCTGCGAACAGATATTTGCTTGCGATCGCGCCTTCATTCTTGACCCCATTTCCGAAAGCATCATAACGGGAGTTGAATGTGCGTTTCGAGGAGAATTAGGTGTAATTGCGAAGCTCAAAAGCTACGGTCATTGATCTACTAAGTAATCAGTAGATTAGCTTCTAACTTCTTGAGTTCTCATACTCAATCAAGTATTCCTCAACAGAACGTACTGAGCCAAAGGGATGTAGTTTTCCCTGCTTTTCTACAAGAATAGGCACGTTACCAAGGACCCGATCAGAAAAAGATCCCGTTTCTAAGTACCGTTTTGATTCATAGAAGAAGACCCATCCATACTCTTTCTCAATCGTGTATTCGTCTACAACAACTAACTCATCATCAGCAATATGATAGTTATCGTTAATATACTTTAAAACAAATTGCTGAGCAGATTCTTTATCAAGCATAGTTTTATCCTGAATTAATTTGTCCGCAACATCCAAACATATTTATAGGGAACTAAGTCGGCAGGCTGACCAGTTTGCCCATCCAAAAATCGAATGACTCCTTTCTGATTGACTGCGTTGAATACGTGATTCACTTGACCAGGCATAGCCCGGTCTCCATAAATGATTGCTCTTGAACCAGGTCCTGCTGCTTTGAGAGATTCTTCAATTGCCTCACTGGACTGCATAAATATAAATTTTGAGCCATAAAATTCCTCAAGAACTTTGACTGGAGTTACATTACCAGGGAGGGCACTTGCAGGTCTACCTGCTAGCATCGAGTCTGTGGCAATCGAGCAGTTAACGCAATTATTATTTCTACCCGCTGCTGGAAAGCCAGGATTAACACCACGAATTGAACCTGCTAACTCGTCTGGTGCTGCGGCAATAACTGATCTGGTCATTGCTGATTGCACTGCATAGCCAAGAGAGAACCCTACAAGCAGTGCGAAAGGAAGTTTCCAGGGGCTGGAGTTGTAACCTTTATCAGTAGGGGAAGTTGGAGTATTAAGAGGCTCGGGAAAGACGAGATCTGCAAGTGCTGTTGCTGCCAAACTAGTTAGTACAGATATAATTACTGCCTGGCTCAGCAGAGAGAAGTATCCGCTAGGGTCAATTAGATTGGTAGGATTATCATTGGCATAGATGTACTTATGCAGTGTCAGAGGATTGCTTAATCTACCTTCATAATCATCTTGTCTTGTAAACCTCCCTATCTCAGTGTCGTAATACCGTTGACGTAGATAATAGTCACCCAGATTTGAGTCATATTGCTCTCCCGCAAACAAATATTTATTTGCGATCGCCCCCTCACTCTTGACCCCATTGCCGAAGGCATCATAACGGGAGTTGAATGTGCATTATCGAGAGAATAGAATCACGATTACAATGTCATTACTGAGGCACAAGAGAAGAAACAAGCAGTGAATGTCAAAGCATCTTTACAAGAATTATCATTTCTTACTCCTCCACTACTTCATCATTCGATGTATCACGGGACAATTTGGGTCGATAACTAGGATTTGGAATAAACTTTCCAACAATTTCACCAGCTAGGTTAACTTGCCAAGCACCTGCTATCGCCTCTGGAGGAACAGCCTGACTTTCAAAGTATTCTTTATCAATCTGATATACCCAGCCTCCAGGATTCTGTTTAGCTGCTTGAATAGCAGCGTCAGAGGGTTGCATCTCCTCTAGAAACTCTTGTTGCTCCATTTCGATTATCTACCAGTTTACGAAATCAAGTTTATACTTTTTAGCCAGTCATCATGATAGCGTTGTTGCTCTTCCAAACTTCCTACTTTTTCAGGAGGTGCTGGATCAAATATTCGTACTTCATTTGATCGAGTAGGATATTGACCAAGAGTATAGATAAATAAGACCCGCCCACCTGACATATTGCGCGCTGCTCCTGATGAATAGGTATCGATTCTTGATCCAGCGCATGAGAGATAGAGACCATATTCATCCTGAAGAATTCTTCTTAATTTATTTAGACATTCAAAGATATCTACGCCTTGGACTTCGTGTGCTTGAACTTCAGGATGAGAAAAGGAAAGATGACAAAGCGAATCATCTGCGTAAGCAATGAATTTGTCATACTCAAGCCTCGCTGGATGAGTGTAAAGTGAGCGACTAGCTGCATGAAGAATGGGTACATCAGAAATCATAATATCAACGCCGCCTGAAAGAATTGTTCTTTAGAATTCGACCTCTAAATCGTTCTGTTGAAGTATCAATTGGTTTGGCTGCAATGATGTACTGAGGAGGAATACGATGTGCAAATGAGACTTCTTGGTCTGGATAATTTCTTCCCGTGTTTTGGTTAATATCAAAACCATCACCTGGATTTCTAATAATATAAACCCATCCCGTTGAACCTTGTGCGTTGCCTGCCCCCCAATCTTTAGCAACCCTGATGTCTTTGGAGGTTGAAACAATAGCGTTCAAGTCTCTCTGTCTGCCGTCTGCATGATCTATGAAGTCCTGAGTAGTGACTGGAGTACTCTGGTCACGGGCTGTTAGACCAGTTCGGAAAACCTCATCTGGAGATCTACCATCGCCACGAAAAATCCACTCTGGTTGTGGATCTCCGCTTGCTATCATTGTAGACTGCCCTCCGCCTGTCCCACTGCCAATGCCAGATCCTATTCCAAAAGCTCCAAGAAATAGGCTGAGGATTGGAAAGAGTTCACCCATTGCTTCTTGCGCTAGGTCTTTCAGAAAATCCCCTGCACTGTAACTACTGCCTTTTTGAGCAGAGGAGAAAAGGTAGGTGGAGCTGCTAGCTTGCCCTTGAGCTAGAACATTGCGAATATTATTAGCTGCACTGATCTCTCCCATTGTGAATAACCCAGTCGGATCGATCGCATTGACCGGATTATTATGCGTGTAAATGTACTTATGTAAAGTGAACGGTTCGCCTTGCCTACCCTCGTAGGTGTCTTGCCGCAAGAATCGCCCATTTTCTGGGTCGTAGTATCGCTGCCGCAGATAGTAGTCGCCTAAATTCGGATCAATTTGCTCACCCGCAAAGCCATATTTGCTACTAATAGTGCTTGTCCGAGCGATCGTATTACCGAAAGCATCATAACGGGAGCATAACGGGAGTTTTGAGTAAAGTTAGAAGCGCAATCGGAGAAGATGAAGCGAAAAAGCATATAATACAAGCGCTCTATTCAAGCCAGAGAGCGATCGCATGGCACAAAATTCGTTTGATCAGTTATCCAAGCAATATTTGGAGGAGTTTCTGGCTCCCCTTGGCACCGTGCAACGACAGTACGAAATTCCAGGAGAAGCAAAGTTTGCAGACCTCTGGTTCGTTCCCAATTCTGATGCACTGCCTGCACCGGATTTAGGACTGCTGGGACGCATGGTAGGGAAGCCTTGTCTGTTTGAACCCTATCGCAATGTGCCGACGCGAACGGAGGTGCGAGTATCCATCATGAAGTTAGTGTGGGTGCAAGAAGATGAACGTCGCAAAGCGCAACAAGATGAACTTGCTGAAGATGCACTGCCTCAACTTTGGATTCTGGCAGCGACAACCTCTCGACCGTTGCTCGAAGAGGCAGAGGTGAAAGCCAAATCAGATTGGATGCCAGGAGTTTACTTTTTAGCGGGGATTTTGAAAACGGCAATCGTGGCGATCGATCAGCTCCCTGAAGTCGAGGAAACTTTATGGTTGCGAGTTTTGGGACGTGGGGCAACCCAAGAACGAGCGATTCGAGAGGTATTGGCACTACCGATCGATCATCCTCGACGTGGCAACGTTTTGCGCCTACTGGCAAGCTGGAAGGTTAGAATCGATTTAGGTGAACTGGTAGATTTTGCAGAGCGGGAGGAAATCATGGCACTGTCTGAAGCATTTTTGGCATGGGAAGCGGAAACTCAAACCCGCAGTCAAGCAGAGGGCGCACGCCATCAGGCACGATCGCTGATTTTGCTCCAGCTTGAGCAGAAATTTGGGGCTTTGCCCGATGAGGCGAACGCCCAAATTTCTGCGCTCAATCTCGACCAACTGGGAAGGTTAGCGATCGCCTTGCTGAATTTTACGGTTGTGAGCGACCTCATGACTTGGTTGCATGAACAGCAAAATTAGGGCGATCGTTCTGCGGAAAACAAGTCAATCAGAAAGAATGGCAGGTCATCACAACGCGATCGCTCCAATCAACATACCGGAAGTTGATTGTGCGTTTAGAGAAAAATCAAGAGCTTGAACTTAGCTTTTGCATAGGCTGTAAGCCTACTTTTCGTCTAATCAAGCGTAAGTTGTATGAAGCAAAAATTTCTGCATGATTGACGCTCCTAAAGATGGTCTAAATTCTTCCTGAAATAAATCATCTACTGTAATCTCTGGGGTTGGAAAAGCATCATCAGGTAGGGGCGCAAAATCTGCACATCGATAGTAGTAAATCTTTTGCATAGAAGCAATGCTCAGCAAATAATCTACCACCTCGCGAAGCATCGCTTCTTCCTCTGGGTAACCGTATACATAATCTAGAGTGCAAAAGATTCTATTATTAAACTCGGGATAACTGTAAACGGATACATCGTATCCAAAACCATGCCATGATCGGGAGACTCTATCCGTCACAGTTTCCATTTCTACAGCCGTTTCCAGTTCAAATGTTGCACTATTTGACATTAAAGACGTTCCGCTTAATGGCTCAGGACAGAATCTAGTAGCATATTCACATCAATCAACAATTTTGTTTTCTGGATAGAGAACATAATGGCGATGGCTGTTGCTATTTGAACCAAGATGATAGTGTATGGTGTAGGGATGATTAGGAAATGCTTTGGGTATAGGATGATAGTCTACCCTAGCAATCAATTCGTTGATAGGACCACTTCTTTGTTTGAGTCTAGCACCTAGTACTCTCATCTTATCGCCTTCAAACTGTTTCACAATGAAAGCACTTGAGCTTATTGGGGGTGTGTAGATCTCAGGCAGGCGTGTTGTTCCTGAAGGCATCTGAAGAATTAACTGCCACTTGTCTAACTCATTCTTGCGCTTTCTGAGTTCCTTGTTAACTTCCTCTTTCAAGATAGTAAGAGCCTGACTTGCGGCGCCCATCATCTCGCTACTCATATGAGATGCTGCTATCATCGCCTCAGAGGCAACAGTGCTTAATGCTGTCACTAGATTGACTGAGTTAACCGCAGCGTAATAGGCTGTTAGGGTAAAAGCAGCGTAAGTTATGTAAGCAACAGTGGGTGCTTCTAAAAATAACGCCATGAAGGAGTTTCCGCTTGGATCGATATGGCTAACAGGATTGTTGGCTGCATACCCGTACTTATGCAGCGTCCGAGGATCTTGAAGTTCTCCTTCCCAAGTGTCTCGCGAGCTCAAGATCCCAATTGAGGAATCGTAATATCGCGCCCGTAGGTAGTAATCGCCCAAACCCGGATCAAACTGCTCACCCGCAAACTGATACTTGTTCGCGATCGTCCCCTCGCTCTTAACTCCATTTCCAAAGGCATCATAATGGGAGCACAATGTGCGTTTTGAGGAGAATATGGGATTACATCATAACCTCTGGCAAAATTGGTGTGGCTTTCAATTAGCTATGTCGAAGCTGTAATTGTGCCTCTTCCCAAACTAGCTGCCCATCTTCCTCGAAGCAAACATCTTCATAGAACGCTTCCATATCTCCCATTACTATGGCTCTATAGTCAGAACCTACTGTCCAACAGGGGGAAACTCCTAAAACTCTCGCAAGTGCCTCATGCCGGATCATTGCATCCTCGTATCCATCGCACTCTAAAAGAGTGTTGAGTCTAGGGGTTGTTGATTGATGCGAATTATTAATATCGCAATAAGATTTACGTAGAACGGTTTCAATTTGCTGAATCAATTCGGGTGTGTAGAGTTCAAAGGCTTCGCACATCACTCTAGGTTTTCCTAGTGTTGTAGTACCCTCTTCATATTCATCCAAAACCTCTCCATTCTGGCAAAGACAGTACCAAAGTTGGGAGCTATCATGCACAACAACACTTAGAGCAGGACAACTTAGCTTTTCCGACAAGACCCCTGCTAGAACAGCAGACACAGATTGATATGGGCTGCCATGATGTTGATGTAACAAACTTCGAGATTGTGGACTCAACTGCTCTAAACGTTCTAGATTGGCTTCATAAGGTGATGCCATATCTTGATCGTAGACGACTACAAAATTGTTGCAGCTAGGAGAAACATAGGCGACTCGTCCCATCTCGAAGAGAGCCTGAACTGTTTCAGTTTGCTCTACCTTGTACAACACAGTATTTGCATACGAACTACCCATCCCTAATTTACTCCTTTAGACCTCACGAAATCTTAAAAAACTTACCACTTACGCTAGTCCTCTCGTCAATGCAAGTACTTGGATATACTGAGCAATCAATCTTGAAATCTCGTAAGCTGCGTACGCATACAAGAATAAATCTAGATGAGGATTAAGAACATTGTAAGTTATTAGTCCTGGCTCAATGCGTCGAACGATTGCAAATTTACCCTGTCTTGCATCACTAAGCCCCCCTGGTGCTAGATTACGCTCCCAATCTTCGCTGATCCAGCTTAGAGGAATAATAGGTGGTGGGTTGTAATCATCTCCCCGATGCCATCGCGTTAATCCAACCTGATGTAAAGCATCGACTTGCCGGGTAAGATTATTGCGCGCTGCCGTTATATCAGCTTGTTTGTTCTGTTTAATTTCATACAGTTCTCCATCATTAAAATCCACTAAGTCCGGTACAAGTCGATTGACTCCTCTTACGCCTGGATGACGCTCGTTGTTAAGCTCTCGACGGAAGATTCTTAGCATTGTTGGTCGTTGTCTACCCCGACTTGGAATTCTTGGATCGTAAACTCGCGAACTGGTAAAAGGATTGTTGTCGGCAAATGGATCTTCGCCAATCTCTCTGACAAAATTGCGCCCTACTTTTTCGTGAATAATGTCGCCTTCGCGTACGTCTAGACCACTTGGGTCAGTATAGTTAGTTGGAGCGCCATAAGCATATAGGTACTTATGCAGTGTGATTGGCTCACGAAGTCTTCCCTCGTAGTCATCCCTTCTAGCAAATCGACCTGTACGGCTGCTGTAGTATCGCTGTCGCAAATAGTAATCGCCCAGACCCGAATCGAACTGCTCACCAGCAAAACCGTATTTGTTGGCTACTTCTTGCGTTTGAGCGATCGTATTTCCGAAGGCATCATAACGGGAGCGGCTGACGACGTTACCAGTCGTATCCGTCAATTCCGTCGTGCTGCCCAGTCCATCAACGTGATAGTAAGTAGTTTGTCCTCCTTGCGTCTGGCTGATTAGATCATTCCCATAGACGTATGATACTGCAACCGTTCCGTTTGGTGCGTATTCTTCTAGCACCTGAGCGTAAGGCTGCACTTCATCCAGCAGGAAGCGCGTTTCTTGCCCATTGACGATCGATGCAACCCGAATGCCATCATCGTTGTAGCGATATTGCAACTGCTGCTGCACCACACCATTTGCATCTTCGATCGTTGCTGCAATCAACCGCTTATCATCATTCCAAACGTAGCTCGTCTTCGTGCCGTTTTCCGTCTTGGTTAACGTACTGCCGTTTGCATCGTAGGTATAGCTAACGGTTGTGTTTCCGTTCACTTTTTCCCGTTCTAGACGATCGTTCTTGTCGTACTGATAATCGGTTTGAGTCGTCGCGCTGTTGAGCGTTTCTTTCTTCCAGAGGCGGTTGCCGACGCGATCATAGTAATACTCGATGGTGCGATCGTCGATCGTTCCCGTCTCATCAATAACCTCTTTGGTCAGACGATACAGATCGTCATAGGTGTAGGTCATGCTCCGCCCACTAAGTTCTGTCACTGTCGTCCGATTGCCCACCTTATCTAAGGTGTAGTCAAATCTGGAGATGACCGATTCGACCGTTCCAGCCGCAGTCAGCTTGCGATTTTCTAGGGACTTGAGACGGTTGAGCACATCATATTCGCGGACCTCTTCGGTTCCATTACCCAATTTAGTGCTGCTCAGGTTGTTGATTGCATCGTACGTATAGTCTGCTTGTAGCACTCCATCTTGCAGGACTGTATCGAGACGATTTCGCTCGTCGTAAGTATACGCCGTTGTGCCCGATGCTGTCTTTGTCCAAGTTTTGTTGCCTGCCACGTCGTAACCGTACTCGATCTCTCGCGTGGTCTGATTACTGCCCATACCGATCGTGTCGGTGCGCTTGATCAAGCGATCGCGCTCATCATAATTCCAGTTGTACAGTTCAGTCGTAGCCCCATTCGCATTCTTAAAGGCGATCGCATCCCGCTGCCCATTCAGAGTATATGTGTAGGCAACTTTAGAGCCATCTTGGAAGTTCTTCTGCGTCAACCAATTTGAGTAGTCATAGTCATAAGTAATTGTTCTGCCATTGAAGTCGGTAATGCTCTTCGTATTACCAACCGCATCGTAGAGCATGGTCGATCTCTGATTGAGCGGCAGGATTGTGGCAGTCCGACGACCGAGCTTATCGTACTCGTAGCGCGTGATCTGCTGTTCAGCATCGGTGACAGCGATCAAGTTGCCACTCTCGTTATAGTCATAGCGTGTCCAATCGTTGAGCGCATTCTTGACTCCGATCAACCGCCCGAGCGCATCATACTCATATTCAGTCCGCTTGCCATTTGGATCGATCGAGGCAATCCGACGACCGAGCTTATCGTACTCAGTTTCAACAAATGTTTTGTCAGCGAAGATTGTCTTCTTCAATCGTCCAAGGTCATCGTATTGATATTCAGTACGACGATTTAGCGCATCAATGACTGCACTTTGTTGACCTGCACGATCGTACTCATACTTGGTGCGAGGATTATCGCTGAGATCATTTGGGGTCAAATCTGCATAAATAATCTCAACCTGCCGTCCCGCGCTGTCGTAACGGAACTCAGTGCGATTGCCCCGTTCATCGATTTGAGCTTTGACCAACCCATCGCTGTAATACTCGGTTTTGGTGCGGGGATTATCATCCCAGTTGTTCGGAGTCGCATCTGGAAGGATCACTTCTATCAAGCGACCTACTTTATCGTATAGGTATCGAGTTGTACGATTGAGCGCATCGGTTTCCGAGATTTTGCGTCCTGCATCATCATAGTTGTACGTCACCTGGCGGCGTGTTCCCGTACCTGCTTGAACAACGACCAGCGCATCAGTTGCAGCATCATACCGATATACCGTGCCATCTGAAGATAGATTCGCTTCGAGTTCACCTTTGGTGTTGTATTTTGATTCGGTGACGTAGCCCCGTGCATCGAGTACCCAGATTTGTCGCCCCAGGTTGTCATAACCATAAACTGTACGATTTTGCTCGGCATCGGTCATGGTTTTGACGCGACCTTCGCTATCATACGTCCACGTCGTGAGTAGCGTCTCAATCGTGCCATCCGCTTTCTTGCGGTAGCGCATCTCAGTCAGCTTATCGCCGCGATCGTTGTAGGTGTAATCGGTGGTGAACCCTAAAGCATCTTTGACTTGATTGACATTGCCTCGTGCATCATAGCTGAAACTGGTTGCCTTGTCATTGGCATCGGTCAAGCCTTTGAGCAAGCCGTTGCTCTCATAGATGTAGCTACTTGTTTGCTTCAGTGCATCTTCTGTTTGAGTCAAGTTTCCGCGTGCATCATAGCGATTCAGCATCGTCCGCCCCAGCGCATCGGTTTCGCTCAACAACCGCCCTTTGTCGCCATAAGTGCTATAGGTCTTCAAGCCCAAGCTAGTCTCAGAAATCAGATTACCTTGGCGATCTCGTCTGGTAACAATGCCAGTTTCCTCAGATAATTTATTGCCTTTCGCATCGTATTCATAGCGTGTCGTGAAACCAATCACGACATCATCGTTGAAATTGTCATCTGAGCGATCTGAAACAATCGTTTCCTCCGTCACCCAGTTGTTCTCATCATATTTTCGCTGCGTGATTTTGCCTTCCGCATCGATTTCAGTCAGAACATTGCCGCGATCGTCATACACATAAATCGTTTCATTGCCCAACTGGTCTTTAACAACTTGCCGATCGTTGCTAAGGTCATAGCTCATCTCGACCGCTTTCCCGTTGGCATCGACAATCTGCTTCAGTCGTCCGTTCTCGTCATATTCGCTTCTGGCTCCCACTCGACCCAATGGGTCAATAATTTCGCGGAGGAAGTGCGATCTCTTGGTGCGAGCCGGGTCAATCGTCATTCCATCATTGGCATACTTCGGATCGTCGTAGCTGGTGTCATAGACAAAGCGCGTGATGTTCTTTTCGCGATCGCTCACACTGACCAAATCGCCATTCACGTCGTATTCATAGCGAATATACTCCTGCATCGGGTCTTTCACGGATACGATTCGCCCTTGAGCATCCCGCTCAAATGTCACTTTTTGCCCAGTGGAAGAGACGATCGCATCATCGGTATAGGTCAGTGTATTGCCATTTGTATCCTTCACGGTCAGCAAGTCGCCCGTCTTGGCATCAATCCGATATTGCGTGCCATCCTTAGTCGTCAGTACATACACGCCACCAAAGAGACGATCAGCCGGGTTGAATGGTTGCCCTTGCTGTCCAATGTATCTGCCGTTTGCATCGGGTCGAATGTAGTTGTTGAACTCGATCGTTAACTTGTTCGTGCTGCCCTTTTCTGAAACGAAGGTTGGTTCGTAGAAGTAACCCGCAAACTCACCCAGTGGCATACCATCGATCTGAGTCACTTGTTTGGCTTTAAACGAGAAAGTCTCACGTTTGCCACCAGGGAGTGTGATGAATACTTTCGTACGATCGTCAAACGCAGGATAACGATCTAACAAAGCCTCTTCCTCAGTCGGCTTCCTTAGACTCGTCCGCAAATCCGTATCACGAAACTCCATACGCCAGCCATAACCGAAATCATCCGACTGATTCGAGGTCAGCGTATCGTAGGTGCGAGTGAGCGAAATCGGAATCCCGGTCACTGGAATTGCTAAATCGGTGAACGAGAGCCGGAAATTGCCTAACTTTAATTCTCCTGCGACATTCACCGTCTCTTCGAGATAAGTCACGCTTCCATTCGTGCCATAAACGAGCAGTCGCAGCGTGTAGGCATCATTTTGCAGTAGAGATGGATCAACTGTGCCTAGCGTACCGTGATTGACCGCATTCGTCCCAGACGCAATCACACGGAAATTGTCGCTGTTGATTGGTGCGATCGCTAATTCATAGCGGCTAAATCCATCCCCACTGACTAATCCTTTAATTTCCGTAGGTGCTGTCACTACTCCATCAGGAATTCCAGACAGATCAAGTTTGAAGACTGGATTAAATATCGCAGTGGGATCAAAGACTTCCACATTCAGCAGCGCAGAACTGCCTGTATTCCCAGCCTGATCAATCGCCGTTGCTAGTGCGGTAATATTGCCTGTCTGATCGAGCTTCACTGAAGCAAATCCTTGGGCATCTAAAATCACCGCTTTTCCATTAATTAGCAGCGTCAGCCCTGCCACACTCACATTGTCTGTTGCTGTCGCCCGGAAAGTAACCGTTTCTCCCACATTCGCAAGCGTCTGAGTTGCAACTAAATTGACCTTTGGCTTTTCAATATCTGCCTGAACTGTGATCGTGAAGGTATCTTCGTCGATCGCACCCTGAGCGTCTGTAACAGTCAATCGTACGAGGTGTTGCCCCGACTGAGCCGTTGTCGGATTCCAGACAATTCTGCCGAGATTATCAATCTTGATCCCTTTCGCGATCGAAGCATCGTCCAGGGCATATTTCAGCGCATCCCCATCCTGATCCCTAGCAATCACGTCATAGCGGTAAGTCTTACCTAACGTTGCCTCCGTTGGCGCAATCGATTCAATCACAGGTGCCTGATTCGTTCGAACCGTCAGTGTAAATCCTTGTGCGGCTCCAAGTCCTAAGCGATCAACTGCGCCGACCACAATCTTATACGTTCCAACTTCTGGTGTTGCCCAGGAGAGCAGTCCCGTCTGAGCATCAATCTGAACGCCACTGGGTCCTGCTAAAAGCTGATAGGTCAATTGATCGCCTGCATCTTGATCAGTTGCCTTAACTTGATAGGTGTAAGGTGCGCTGGAATCTGCAACAAATGTTGGCTGAGACGTAATTGATGGCGCACGATTCACAATCTCTGCCTGTACTTGAATTGTAAACGTCTGTGTCGTGATCGCGCCTTCATCATCGATCGCTTGAATCTCAACCGTTTGTGATCCCAGTTGACCAGCCTGAGGAGTCCAAGTCAGCACCCCAGTCTGAGGATGTAAAACGGCTCCAGCAGGCGCTCTTCCAAGCACAAAATTAATGGGCTGATTTTCAGGATCAGTTGCGATCGCTTGATAAGAGTAAGTCTGCCCAACTCCCGCGATCGTCGGTGGAGTAGAAACGATTTGAGGCGGTGCATTAATCCCTGTGACTTGTAGCTCGAAGATCTGGGTTGACGAAGCTCCGAAGCGGTCAAGAACGCGCACACTGACCTTGTGGATTCCAATTTGATCTTCAGTTGGCTGCCAGCGGAGTGCCCCAGATTGCGGATCGATGATCATACCCTTTGGCGATCGCTCCAAGCTCCAGAGCAACACATCGTTATCCGCATCCGTTGCTACGAGATTGTAGCTGTAAGGCTTCTCGACGTTTGCCACTAACTGAGTGGGAGCCGAAGTAATAATGGGTGCATGGTTGACAACAAAATTCGATGCCTGAATTGTCCAAGCCTGCTGACTTGTCAAGACTCCATCACTGACTCGGACAACCACATTATGGGTTCCAGTCTGAGCAGCCGTTGGATTCCACCGCACGACTCCATCTTGCAGGGTCATCCCTTGAGGACCCGTCACTAATTGATAGATCAGCCTGTCCCCATCTGGATCAGTCCCTTTGATTTCATAGAGATAATCGCTGCCAACTTGTACACTGCTTCGCGGTTTCGAGGTAATACTCGGTGCGCGATTGACTTGTGCAGGATCAACAGTCCAACTCAACTGCTGGTAGGTTTCTCCACCTTTGCCATCACTCACTTTGACCGTCACTTGCCAAGGTTGAACTAAGTCGCGCTCCGGTCCCCAGATATATGCCCCGCCCACCTGATTCGCGTTAGGAGTCCAAGTCAAAAGTCCAGTGCGAGCATCGATCGACACGCCTGTTGGAGCCACCGATTGGCTCGATGGATTCTGCATCAACGAATAGGTCAAGTTATCTTGATCTAAATCGATCGCGCCTACTTGGTAGCGATACGCTTTGCCAACCTGCGGTTGATACTCAGGAATCCGGGATGTAATGACAGGCGCACGATTTCCTTGTTTGACTTCAACAATGAAGGATTGGAGTGTTACCCCACCCTTACCATCGCTCACCCGCAGGATAACACTATGCTCACCGACTTGATCAGCGCCAGGAACCCAGGAAACAGTGCCGTTGGGTGAGATCGCCATTCCTTCAGGCTTAACAGCGAGGTCAAAGGTCAACTCATCTCCGTTAATATCTGAAGCCTTTGCCCGATACAGGTATCGTTGCTCAGTTAAAGCAGTGAGAATCGCGTCACTGCTAAGAACAGGTGCTTCGTTTGGCGCATCTGCAGGTGCACCATAATTACCAAAATCGAATCCAGAGCGGATTTCATTGGCAATAACCGTTGCCTGATGATAAATAGGATTGAGCGGCTCAGTCTGTGTCCAACCTCGCTGAAGCTCTTGGCGAATTTGATAGGTTCCTACTTCTAGGTTAAAGCTATAGCGCCCTTGAGCATCTGTGTATGCAAATTCTTCGCTGACATCGCGTTGTCCATTCTGGTTGCGATCAACGTAGACTAACCATTCGCCTAATCCAGGCTCATTTCCAACCGGGCGACCTAAACCTCTAACAGCTAGAATTGCATTCCGGTCATTGCCGCGATCGTCTTTCGACTCTCTTCCAGCAGAAGACAACAAAATGTCTCCAGTGATTGGATCAATAACTGCACCGAGTGGATTGTCAATATCGCTGAGGAAAGGCGTTGCAGTCGCAAGAATTGGATTGCCTTGGCTATCAACTTGATAAGCTATGAAGTTATCTCCATCGGAGTTTCCAACTAAAATGCTTGCACCAGTGTCAAATCCAGGTGCTGTGACAGGTAGGTAAACGAAAGCAGACGAGTAACTGGGCAACAAGGATGTTTGAATCGGATTGCTGAATGAACCGTTCGCGTAATTTAAGTTGAAGAAGCCTTGACCAGATCCTTGGCTCGTTGCTTTCAGTTGACCTGCACCAGGAATATCCACCGGAACAAATCCTAGCCCACTGTAAGGACCCTTGGCAGTCGAGTAAAACAGCTTGTTGTCGGGTCCGTAACCTAATCCTGAACTGATATAGGGTGCGTAACTGAAAAATTCACCAACATAGGGAGTCGATGGATCGTTATCATCATCAAAACCAATGATATGTCCCCCATCTCCACGCTTTACCTTAACCTTGAAGATGACTCCTCCACAGCTATGGGCAGCAGCGGCAACGAGCATGGTGTTTGGATCAATCTTGCCTGTCGCGTCGCGATAGAAAGTCATTCCCGCAATCTCGTAGGGCAATCCTGCGGGCACCCCTAAATCATAAGCAGTATAAATATTTGCAAATTGCTCACCTAGCGTGATTCCGGTATACGGGGTGAGATTATTAGGATTCGTTAGTTTCCGGTTGCCATCGCGGTCTAAGTCATTGTAGACATTGCCGACCACTTGTCCGTTTGCAGCACTGCTGGCAATTAAATCAAATACTTGATAATCGATGCCACCGTTCGTGTCCATGACCCGAATCTTGACACGATGGGTTCCAGCAATCGGACTATTCCAAGTAATGACCCCGGTTTCATTATCAATGAACATTCCCTGCGGTGCTTCTGCCAAGCTGTAAGACAGCACATCACCATCTGCATCGATCGCGTCAACATCATACGTATAGCTACGATTCGTGAAGGTTTTGGTAATCGCTTCTGAAACGACCGTGGGAGTTGCATTACCAGGATTCTGATGAACTTTGACCTGGAAGGTCTGAATATCACTACCACCTTTGCCGTCGCTGACTTTAATCTGAACGGAGTATGTCCCTAATCCTTCTTCAGCGGTTCCTCCAGACTCTCCTGCTCCTGGTGTAAGAATCGCAGGTGCATCTTGAATTGTCGAGACTGCAAAGCGATAAGTTCCAGGAGTGGTTGAATTTCCTCGAATCGACAGAATGTACTCCCCGTCTGCGGGCAAGACATAACTGAAATCGCTACTCAAGCTATAGGGATGGTTAAACACCTCTTTTGCATCACCAGGTCGGTGAAGCGTCCAATAATCGCTGCTACGTCCTTGAATCGAGTCGAAATACAGTCGCTGTCCCACTTTGCCAGAAATCTTGTAAAGCGTAGTATCGGTTCCACGTAGTAAATTATTGGCATAGACTCGATTGGTCTGAAGCTCCTGTGCCGCAGAGAGATCGTGCATCTTGAACCGATAATCGACCTTTGCGGATTGCTGTCCCACAATCATCAAGTTGTAGGTTCCTGCTTCAGTTAACGTGAAAGGACCAAAATCTCGTGCTGCTCCCGTGGCAGAAGAACTGGCTTGCAAATCAAACACAGTCTGACCACTAGGACTAATTAACTTTGCTATGACATTTCCATAAATGAAAGATGCTCCATCTGGAAGAATTCCATCAAAGAGGAGCCTTTGTCCAACTTTACCTTCAAATGAGAGAATATCGGTTGTATAGCCTGGATCAAGCGGCTTCGTGATTTCTGCATTAAGGGTCAATCGCCGGACATTATCTTGAATTGTTGCGGGTTTCGTTTGAACTTCCATCAACGAGAAGTGATAATTTCCAGTACTACTGGGTGTCACACCCTGAATCCGAATTTTATATGATCCAGTTTGCTCTAGTAGAATTGGTCCTACGTCAGTAGAAGCTAAGGTCGAAAAAACAGTCGAGCCATCCGGATTGAGAACCTGAACTCGTACATTGGTATGAGTTGCATTCTTGCTATCGAAGTAGATGCGAGTCCCAGAAGATGCAGTAAAGGATTGCTCTACAACCTGATTCGCGCTAATACTACCTTGACGACTGCTAAATGTCGTTTCTCCAACCAGCGTGTCAAGACCAGAAACTGTGACAGAAGTAGGCGTGAGATCCGTAACTGTAAAGCTGTAATTAAATGGGTTAGTGCCAGAGCGGAACAGTGCCAGCGTGTAATCACCAGAACTTGGCAGGGTGATCCGAAAATCTGGATTGTCAGAACTAGAGTAGAACCGCTTTAGGATTTCTCCAGTTGATCCATACAGAATCCAGGAGCCGTTGTCCCAACGATTGGCACTTGCATCAAAATTCAGAACCTGCCCGTTCTTCCCTTCAATTCGGTAGAACTGTACTTGCTGTGTCGAGTTAATGGTTCCAGTTACAGGAGTTCCAAACGGCAAAGGAGCTAATCCAGAAAGATCCGTGACTGCAAAACTGTAATTCCCGATCGCAGTTCCACTGCCCTCTACAACAAGCTGATACGTTCCTGCCTCAGTGAGTGTCGTAACCCCACTGTCGTCTCCGATTGCCTTGTCGTAAACTAAAACTCCGGAAGGCGTATAAAGCTGATAGCGAAGCGAAGATCCTGACAGAGCGTCTAAGAATATCTTCTGACCAGGCTGACCAGAAAAGGTATAGAGCTTTTGTTGCCCAACGGCTGAAATCGCTTCTGACACAACTACACCAAATTTGAGTTCGCTAGTTTGGCGTTGAATGTGTGCTAATTGAAACTGGAATCCGCTATTGCTGTTTCCAGATCCTTGGAAAGCTAACAGATATTCTCCAGAAGTAGAAAGTGCCCATTTATAATTTTCATTCAGTTTACCCTCAGTAATCTGCTCTCCACTAGGTGTGTAAAGTCTCCACCTTTCAGAAGTTCCATTCGTTGAAGCTGTATCCAAGAACAAAGACTGACCTGCGGTAGCAGTAAACCGATATAGTCTAGATTCGTGGCCAGTTGCACCAAATGAGCCAGGAGTGATTGAATTAAATGGAATCTCTGTTGCTTGTGATTTTTCGAGCAACCGGAATGAGTAATCTCCGATCGTTTCCCCATTTCCATCGATTACAATCCGGTAATCTCCATCACGTGTCAGGGTCAAATTACTATTACTAAATCCGTAATCATCATAGTAATAGAGACTGGTAAAGAAAACGTCGCCTATTGGATCATAGATTGTAATGTTTGCAGAACTGTAATTCCCCTTCACTGCATCGAAGAAAAGTTGTTGTCCCGCAGTCCCAGTGAAGTAGTGTGTATTACGAGAACCTTTCTCAGATAGCGTTCCATTGACGGTTTGACCAAGTGTAATGTGAGAAGTTGCCCCTTCTGGAGTGATCAAACTAAAGCGATAATGAGTGTCCGATGAGCTTGTTCCCTGCATGACAAGCCAGTAGTCTCCTGCGCTCAGGTCAAACTCTGCATCATTGGGAAAAGAGCCGGACTTTACTTTCGCTCCATTTGATCCATAGATTGTCCAGCTACCCGTGCCTTGAAGGCGATCTAGGAATAGATATTGCTGATTGGTCAGACTAAAGCGGTAAGATTTTGCCTGCTGTCCTGTTACATCAAAATCATCTTCAATAATAGTGTCAAGCGAAATGGGGGAAGCATCTGCCCGGTTCAACAAGCGAAACGCATAATTTCCAATCGATTCATCGTTGCCATCAACAACGATTTTGTAGAGACCATTCTGCTTCAGAACCAACCCGTAATTAGAGTGTGACTCGCCATAGTTGGATCTCCTATAGTCTGGCCCAAAATCAGCGTTTCCGACACCATCATATACAAGCTCACCCGTTGGATCATAAATCTTGATAGTGGAATTTACTTTACTTTCAAGAATATCTACAAAGATTTGCTGTCCTGCTGTTCCGTTGAAACTGTGAGTATTGTAAGAACCCTTTTCGGCGATCGTACCTGTAACGCTATCACCTAGTCTAAAGATTGGCGCAGTCACAATCTCAGGTGTGATAATCCGCAGACGGTAATCAAAAGGACTAGAACCTAATCCTTGCATCACGAGCCAATAGTCACCTGCTCCTAAGTACAGTTCTCGATTGCTAGAGAGATAGTCCCATGTAACATACTCACCACTAGAACCGTAAAGCCACCATTGACCATTACCGCCTTGACCATCAAAAAAGAGAGACTGACCCTGGATCAAGGTAAAACGGTGAGTCCGCACTGAACGCCCAGTCGAATCCAGTTGTCCCACGATGTCAGTATCTAAAGAAACTAAGGGTGCATCAGCTTTATTCAACAAACGAAAAGCGTATTGACCTGTCATCTCATTCTGACCATCGATGATAACTTTGTAGATACCACTTTGTGTTAGGACGAGGTTACTGTAGTACGAGCTAGCATAAGGTGGAGACGAGTTACTGTCAGAAACACCAAGCCCTTCATAGACAATTTGTCCTGATGGATCATAAATTTTGATAGAAGTATTATTACCTTCCACAAAATCCACAAATATCTGTTGTCCTGCAAGCCCAGAAAAGCTATAAGTATCGTAAGATCCTTTCTCAACAAGTGCTCCTGATACTGTTGCTCCTAAGTTAAAAGAAGATGCTGCTGGAAGAGCAGGAGTAATTAATTTGAAGCGATAATCAAACGGTTGAGATGGTGCACCTTGTAAGACTAGCCAGTAACTTCCTGCATCTAGAAAGAACTCCTTGTCCCAGGAGAGATAGCTCTCATTAATTCTTCGTCCTGCACTGTCATAGAGTCTCCAGTAGCCAGCATTGCTGGTGGATTGCCCATCAAAAAACACATACTGTCGTTCAGCTAAATTAAAGCGGTAAGATTTAGCCAAGCGACTGTCACTTGTATTATTGAATGTTCCTGAAATTTCTACATCTAACGCAACTGCTTCTGCGCTTGCCTTATCTAATAAGCGGAAAGAGTAGGTGCCGATACTATTATCAACAACAACCTGATAAGTTCCAGAGAGCGTTAAGGTACTGACCACTCCACCATAATCGTTTACAGTTTCCGCTTCGTAAATTTTTTGTCCAGCAGGGTCAAAAATTGCGATCCTTTGACGAGGAGTTCCCTCGATCATATCTAGACAGATCTGCTGTCCAACTGTTCCATCAAAACGAAATGTTTGAACTGGAGTGCTTGATGTAATAGAGCCATTAACAGGAGTACCGAATGTCACTCGGCTACCTGAAGGTGTTGCAACCGTTCCATCTCCTAGATCTTGAATTCGGAATGTATAGTTGCTTGTGCTACCAGATTTCTGGACAATAATCCAGTATTCACCTGCAACTAGATCTTGCATTGTACTAGAGCTGAGTGATTGGGTCGTTAGACGCCTACCGTTTGGACTGTACAACTCCCAAACTCCCTCACCGGACTCTCTCTGAATCAGAATCTTCCGATTGGAATCGAGCGTAAAGCGATACGCATTAGGTGAAGCCGTCGCATCAAAGGAGCCTGGAATTGAACTGTTAATATTCACTAAAGTTGCATCTTGCCTCTGCAGAAATCGGAAACTGTAGTTTCCAACTCCCTCCCCTTCTCCATCAACCACCACGCGATAAGTCCCTGAAAGCGGCAAAGCAGAGAAAGATAGCCCTTGAGAATTGTAAGATAGCCCTTGGTCGTGATTCAAACTAAACTGACCCAGAGATCGATCCATTGGGTCAAAGATTTCTACGAATATGGTTGCATTGAATTGCAAAACATCCAAAAATAATTGCTGTCCTACAGTTCCTTGAAAAGTGTAAGCGTCTCTTTCTCCTTTTTTCGAGATTGTACCTGTAATCGTGTCTTGCCAGAGTTTAGGTTGAGCGGGTGCAAATTCAGGTGTGATTAATTGAAATTGGTATCCCAAAGAAGAGTTGCTATTTCCCTGAGTCAATAGCCAGTACTCACCAGGTTCTAAATATCCTTCCCAGTTGGTGAGCAACTCTCTTCCATCGATTCTGTTGCCGGAAGGACCGTACAGCTGCCAAGAGCCAACGCCAGCAACGCCATCAAGGAATACATATTGGCGTTCTGAAATCGTGAAACGGTAGGAATCTTGCAATCCAGCACTTTCAAAATTTTGGACAGTAGTCTGATCGAATGAAATAGGAATCGCAGCGGCTTTATTAAGTAAACGGAACGTGTAATTACCTGTGGCTCTCTCGTATCCATCAACCTCAACCCGATAGGTTCCACTTGTGTTCAAAACAATTGGAGATGAACTATCAGAAGAGTAACGAACGAAAATTCCGCGACCTGCGGGGTCATAGATTGTAACCGTAACTGGGTTGGATTGAGGAACATCGAAAAAGAGTTGTTGTCCAGCTTGTCCAACAAACGTATAGTTATCTTGCTCACCCTTTTCAAGGATGGCACCTTTTACTGTTTCTCCAAGTTGAATGCTTTGAGGTGGTGCAATTTCTGGCGTGATTACTCTTAAGCCATAATTGAACTGCCCAGAGCCTTCTCCCTGGATAATTAGCCAGTAATCGCCACTTTCTAGATACAACTCTCGAATATTATCGGTTCTTCCGGTCGCTACGGGTCGTCCACTAGCGTTGAAGAGTGTCCATCCACCACTACCGCCTAGCCCATCAAAGAAAGTATATTGGCGATCGTTCAAGCTGAAACGATAGGATTTGACTTCAGTTCCAGTTCGATCAAATGTACCTCTGATGTCAGTATCTGTTTGAATTTCTTCTGCTTGAGAGCGATCCAGCAGTCGGAACTGGTAGGCTCCAATGCCTTCAAGATAACCATCCACTACAACTTGGTAGAGTCCATCCATTCCTAGCACTAAGTCTTGATCAGGAGAGAGATCAGTAGGAAAATATTTAGAGGTCAGTTGCCGCCCAAAAGGATCAAGAATGCTTACCTGCATTGAGGAACCGCTAATTGCATCTAGATAAAGCTGTTGACCAGCTTTGCCTTCAAAAGTATAAATATCCTGCTCACCTTTTTTGGCAATTTCGCTCGTGACTAAGGCCCCAGTAGCCATAGGGCGACTGACAATATCAGGCATAACTAGCATGAAGGAATAGTCTACTACAGCACTAAAGCCCGCTTGCCCACGTAAGGCAAGTAAATACTCACCGTCTGCAGGAAGAATCATTTCCAAGTCACTAAAACCTGAATAGGTAATGTACTGGTTATTGCTGTTATATAGCACCCAATCTAAGCTACCGTTATTTGTGAGCTTGTCAATGAAGACTCTTTGCCCTTTACGTCCGGTGAAGCGGAATAAATCGTCTTCTGAACCAGGGGTCAATTTTCCTTGCACAACCTTCTCTGGGACAAGGACTGGCGTTTGAACAATATCAATGATGCTAAATCCATAGCTACCAGTATTACCGTAGCGTTGGCTCACTCGAACCCGATAATTTCCAGCCTCCGTTAGGGCCAGCAGTTGATTTTCAGCAAGAGTTGTGACGCTCAAAACTCTTCGATTGCTGGGACTATAAACTTCAATCTGCCAATCAGAAGCGTTACCTGAGAACCGCAATGGATCAATGTAGAGCCGTTGTCCAGCTACACCTGTAAACGTAAATTCATCAATCTGACCTGCAGCATTAATCGTGCCCAGTACCGTATCGCCAAGAACAAGAGCAGCGGGCGGCTTCCAACTGATTCTGCCAGTCAGCGCGTCGATCGACATTCCATCTGGACCCGAAACCAAACTGTAGATCAACGGATTGTCCTGGTCTGGGTCTTTTGCCTGAGCATCATATTGATAGTTTTGACCGACATAGGCATCAACTGTTGGCGTTGATGTGAATTGCGGTGGGCGATTAGATGGAAACTGTAAGACCGAAAGTGTGTAGACTTGCGTCGTTTTTCCACCTCTTCCATCGCTTACTTCGACCATAACGGACTGATTCCCAACAGATGACGCTGTGGTTGCCCAAGTAATGACTCCGGTTTGTGAATTAATGGTCATTCCGTCTGGTGCAACTTTGAGGGAATAGATCAAAACATCTTGATTCGGATCAGTTGCTTTGATTTGGTAGGTGTAAGGATTTCCGGCAACGACTTCAGCAACAGGTTGAGATGTAATCTTCGGCGCTCGATTCAGTTGTGCCAGAACGACCAGTTCATAGATAAACTGTACGCCGTTCGGGTTGTAGAAGACCAAACTACGATCTCCCGACAATTCAGATGGATCAAATTTACCATCTGCCACCAGGTGACTGAAATCGTAGTAAGGCAGTCCTTCTGGCGTATAGCCATCTGGATTTCTCACCAGTACTGAAGGATCGCTTAAACGTGACACAGCAACGAGTAGCGGAACATCAACACTATAAGTTCCGTTATTCTTGACAGCTATAGTCGTGTACAGCAACTTCTTCGCTGAGTCAAAGGACGTTTGATCATATTGAATCGCCATGCTCGACGACACATCTTCCATCACATTGAAGTTTGGCAATACAGGCGAGAGCAGATTTGTCGCTCCGCTGTAGCCAATCACAGGGGGCAAAGTATTCGCCGGGGCATCGATCAATTGCAGATCGCGAATCCGTATCTCAGTCGCCGTATCCTGGTCATTATTTATCAGTCGGAAGACGAGTGTTGCCTCTGTATTCTTCGGAACCCCAGTCAGATTTAGGATGACAGTCTTCGTGACACTGTCATAGGTTGCTCCAGAACCGAGTGCAACTGATTCGCCCTCGGTCCAGTTGAAGAACACTTCACGATCGACTGCCATTGCGGGTACAAGCGATCGACCTTTTGCATCCACCAATGCGACTTCAAATGCGTCATTGACGAAATCTTGTGTCGTATCAAAACTGGGATCGATCGTAAATTTGAGCAGTGTCGGACGATCCACGGTGAAAGAGACGGATTGTGAGGTGCGGAAGTTTGTCCCCTCGCGCAGTACCACATCAACCCCAAGCAAGTAGATTTGCGTAGAAGTTAAACCACCTGCATCAGTCACGGTTAGATTAACTGCATAGAGTCCGGTCTGATTGCTAGAAGGGGTTCCAGTCAAGGTTGCTGTACCATTGCCGTTATCGGTTAACGTCAACCAACTGGGCAGATTTTTCGCAGCAATCACACGATCGCCATTCTCAGGATCAACTGTCGTAATCGTGTAGCTGTAAAGTTTTCCTGCTTCTGCATTAATAATCGGTGTACTGGTAAAGACAGGACGCTCATTAATGTCACTCAGTCGAATCGTCAGCACCTTATCGAAGAACAGATTCGGCTTGCCATTATCGGTTGTGCGAACCTTGACGGTATAACTCGTTGCAGCCTCGTAATCGAGAATCGCTCCAGGTGCAACTCTCAGTTCATTACCAATCAGTTGGAATCGTCCGTTCGAGTTATCCACCAACGTGTATTGGTGCTGATCGCCTGCATCTGGGTCGATCGTACTCAGCGTTCCAACTAAAACACCCGCCGCACTGTTCTCAGGAATTGTATTGCTGCTAAGTAAGATATCCGTCGGCGCTTGATTT
The DNA here is from genome assembly GCF_026735145.1 of Leptolyngbya sp. GGD. Lineage (NCBI taxonomy): Bacteria > Bacillati > Cyanobacteriota > Cyanophyceae > Leptolyngbyales > Leptolyngbyaceae > Leptolyngbya > Leptolyngbya sp. GGD. The sequence continues at coordinate 162,601 of NZ_JAPQKE010000009.1, read as the reverse complement.
GAACCTAAACGCTTGACAATCAGTGGCGTGGTTGCTCGATTGCCTGCAATATCTTCAGCCTCGAACGTAAACGCATTATCTCCCAATGCCAGCGCTACATTCTCAAACACAAAGCGTCCATTCACATCCGCGATCGCAGTTGCTCCAGTTTGCACTAATTTGACGATCGCGCCTGCTTCTACCTGACCTGACAAACTCACTACAGAAGAAATTGTTTGACTATCTCCAACGGGAGCAGAATCAAACGCGGGATCAAGCGTTACGGACAATGCCAATGACGTATCGAGAACAAAACTGACCTCGAAAATTTGGGAGACATTGTTGTATTGGTCTACCGCTTGAAGATAAACGGTTTGTGTCCCGTCAGAGAGAGTACTCCCTAGAATTTGCTCTAGCCGAGCGCGATCGAGCATGAAACGTCCTTGTGCATCCACCGCAGCCAACACATTAACGGTCGGATTCGCATCATTCACACTCGCTCGGAATGCTACAATCTGGTTCGCATCGAGCACCGTGCCGGTAATCGTTGGATCACTCGTAATGCGATCGGTATTTGTCGTTCCACCCATTGCTGTGTCATTCAGCAAAGTTGCCGTTCCTAGCGGTGCATCAGTATCTAGGGCAACGGTGACATTGAACGTCTGCGTACTGATATTGCCTGCCACATCGACCGCTACGATTGTCAGGGTTTGCAATCCATTACCAATGCCTGCAAAATCTAACTCCTGATCAAAGGCTCCATCTGCATCTGCATTGATCGAGACCGGTTGTCCATTTGTCCAGCGGTACAGAATTTGTGCGATCGCAGAACCCGTGCCATTGATGATGCCGCTCAATCTCGCGCCATCGGTTAACGGTGCAACATCGATCGCTTGATTCAAGATCAGGGTTGGTAGAACCGCATCCACGGTTACGACAAACGCCTGCGATGGAACACTGACATTCCCAGCAATATCCGTTGCGATCGCGCTCAAAGTATGAACGCCGTTAGACAGTGCGATTGTCGTCATCTGCCAGGTTCCTTGCTCGGTTGCAGTCGTTTGACCTACGAGCGTTGTGCCCTCAAATAATTGCACTCGTGCGTTTGGTTCTGCACGTCCGGTAATGGTTGGCGTTGCAATCCGTGTAATTCGATCACTGCCACTCGTTCCCGTATCGCTGCTAGCGGTCAGTTGCAGATTTTGCGGCGCTTCGACGATCGTATCAAGCGTGAATCCCAATCCGAACAGACTGACATTGCCAAATTCATCTTTTGCTTGAAGTTGCAGCGTGTAAGTGCCATCGGGAACCGCAGCACCATAAATTAAATTTAATTGGCTTCGAGTCAGGGTAAAACTGCCATCCGCTTGTCGCTGCGCCAAAATATTGACCCACGGTGCAGTGTTGCTAAATCGAGCTTGAAACTCAACAATCGGATTGGCATCCCGAACGGTTCCAAAAATCGTCGGATCAAACGTGATCACATCTTGGTTCGTTTGATTATCGGGTGCAGTATCACGCACCAATTTAGCCGTGATGATTGGTGCTTCTTTATCCACTGCCACAACGACATTCAACTGAGTGGTGCGAACATTGCCTGCCACATCCGTGGTGATGATCGTGAGAATGCGATTGCCGTTCGCGATTCCAGTCAGATCAAAGGCTTGATCAAATCGTCCCGCTGCATCGAGAACAATTGATCGTTCAACTCCACCGTCAAAGAAATAGGTTGCAGATGCGATTGCACTTCCGGTTCCATCGAGACTTCCAGTTAACTTCGAGACTTGGGTAATTGGAGTTGTCGTAGAAGTCGTTAAGCTTAAAGTCGGCTGTACTGCATCGACGACGATTGTTAATGGACTTGATGGTGAACTCACATTTCCAGCGGCATCGGTTGCGGTCGCGGTTAAACGATGCGTGCCATTGCTCAGAGCAGTCGTCGCCACTTGCCAACGCCCATTCGCATCAGTTGTCGTTTCGCCAATCAGAACCGTTTCACGATAGAGTTTGACGATCGTGCCTGTTTCCGCTTGTCCTGCAATAATCGGCGAGGTTTGATTGGTGATGTCATCCCGGTCGCTTTGCCCGCTATCGCTCGGAGGAATGAGGTCTAGATTGATCGGGGCATCGACTTTCGTATCGATCGTCACGAGCAATGGAGCCGAAGGCAAGCTGACATTTCCGGCTGCATCCTCAGCTGTCGTCGTAAAGCTGTACTGTCCATCAGCTAGAGGCGCAACTTGAAACGCCCAAGCTCCCGTCTCGGTCGAGATCGCTTGCCCGATCAGTTGATTGTTCTGGTAGAGCCGAACGATCGCGCCTGCTTCTGCCGTTCCTTCCAATGTAGGACGGCTCGTATTCGTCAGGTTGTCTGTGTTACTGCGTCCACTATCGCTTGCAGTAATTAAATCTGGGCTCGAAATGGTTGGAGCTTTTGTGTCGAGCGTAAACGTTAGCTCAAAAATGGCAGACGCATTTCCGGCTTGGTCGATCGCTTGGAGCTTTAAGGTATGTACTCCATCAACGAGAGTGCCGCCGTTGATTTGCTCTAGTTGCGATCGGGTTAAGCGGAATGTGCCATCCGCTTGACGCTGCGGCAGGATGTTGACAAAGTTGGCTGAAGACATTGCATCGATTCCGGCTTTGAATTGCGCGATCGCGATGTTGTCTGTAACTTGACCGACGATCGTGGCATCAAAGGTGAGGCGGTCTGTATTCGTGGTGCCACTCGGCGCAGTATCTCGCTCTAACCGTGCGGTGATGGTAGGAGCAATTTGGTCGATCGCGACCACACTGGAGCGACCATTAAAGGTAATATCTCCTTTGGCTTGAATCGAGCCATAGAGCGAAGACGTACCATTAAACGTAAAGTTCTGAGCCGCAACGAAGTTACCACGAGTATTCGTCGCGCCATTGTAGAGAATATTGCCTTGGCTGATGACTCTTAGATTTTGGGTTGCATCAAAAGTTTTCGTTGCACCATTGAAGGTAATATCACCGCTATTATTGACGAGCAGTGTCGTTCCATCAAAACGTGCACCTCCGTTCGTGCTGATTCCACCCGAAGCAAATGCAGCGAGGTTTTTGGCTTGAACATTGCTTAAGTCGATCGTTCCCGCATTGGCAACGAGAGCAACATTATCAAGGGACTGGTTATTCCCCATCGTAATGTTGCCATTCTCAACAATAATCACCATATTGCTGAAGATGACATTATTCGGGATGTTTAAGCTGCCATTCACGACTCGAACAACACGCGGTTGAGTTGCAGTTCCGCTAGTCGGAAATAGACGGTTCCAATCTTGAGCATTCTTGAGCGAATTCTGCTTGGCATCAAAGGTTACGGTTATTGTGCCGGTTGGAATTCGACGATCGAGTTCTTGCTGACGCAAATCGGCATAAACGGGAACAGCAACCGTTTGGCGCGGCGCGACTGGCGGTGGAATTAAACCTGCATAGCGATTCAAACCATTGACGCTGCTACTTCCCGCATTCGGTCCAACACTTACAGCATAGGGACGTAAGACAGATCTACCCTGGCTATCGACGATGATATTGCCACTTGCATCTCGTTGCGTTGCAAGGTCTGTGTTGCCATTGAGGTTGAAACCGTTCCCTGCATAAATGAAAACATCGTCGGTCAAATCATTCGCGATCCCATCAAAGTTACTATTTCCATTCGCAGTGACTCTGCCTTCAGCAATGATGGAGAAGGTTGGTAATGGAGTAGGAGTGGTTGTGGTTGCCAAAGTTGCACTAGAACGATTTCCGGTCAAAGGATCGATCGTATTACTATTTCCAATGGGAACAGTTGCTGCGGTCTGACTAGCAAGGGGTGGAAGAAACCAATCGGGAGTCATATTTTTCCCGATGATGACATCTGCGGGAGCAGGCGTAATCGGGGTGAGGGTCGGAGTCGGGGCTGCCAAACTGTTATTCGGCTGATTAGACTGAATGCCTAAGCTCGCCACGCTGTTGAGCAGAGATGCTTCTTGCAGAAAGGGCTTTGCAAAAACGTCTTGGCTGTTTTGGCCCAGAATTTGATCCGACGAACTCATAACGATATGCAAGAGGTGAATGTGTGCAAGAGAATATGCTGATTCTTCTCAGAATCAGCGCAGCTAATGCTCATGATCAAAATGGCTGTGATCCAACTTCTGCACACGATAAGTGCAGAAGTTGGATCACAGTGATACCAATCTCAGCAAGAGCAATCAGCATAGAAAGAACTTGTTGGGTGGAAGCGAGAGTTTACTAGCTGGATGACCATCAGCTTCCACCACAATTAGGACAAGAAATGAGCTAAGCAAATGCTGGAATTAATGCAGGTGCAACAGATGCAACAGCTAGAAATTTCTCGTTGATCAGGTTGATAAAGAAGTCCAGATCTTCTGGAGCGCGATCCAACGCTCTCAGCATCGATGCTCGACACGCTTCTGCGGCTTCACCTTCAATGGTGTAGCTAAAATTTCCTGAAAAGACCACGACAGGGGTGAAAACCTCAGCATCACTTCTTAGGCTTGCTTCACTGATTGTTAGGTTCAGTTGTCTTCTTTCTTCCAAGGTATAAGCTAAGCTGATTTGGGGACGGACAGGTTCTATCCCAACATTTTGCCATGCTCCAGGTGAAAGGAGCGTTTGGTTGAGATAGTCTCGCACATCTTCTTTTGTGTCACCAAGTTGAGCATGTCCCAATGGATTAAACCCAAACGCTTGCACCTTCAAATTCGGCAGAGCCGCTGCAAACCGACGAGCTAACTGAGCCGCGCGATACTCCACTTTCTCCTTATTCGCAGTCATTTCCGTGAACAAGATGCGATTTGGTTGGGCTGTAATCGTAATGTTATTTTGGTAAGCGAGTTGAACCAGTTGAGGGGTGTAGATGGGATCTCGCGCTAGTTCCCAGTCCATTGGAATCACACCACTGTAGCGGCAGAATTCTTCATTGACGAGTGCAGGGTTGAGTGGCTGATCTGAACTTAGAGCCAAGACAAATGTCTGTTCTTGAGGCTGAAAATTGGACGGCATAAAGAACTCACAAAACGACAGTAGACACAACGGAAAGGCAGCACCTGTTGAGTCAAAACAAGGCATCCAGCGGCGTGAATTGAACGCTCTAGACTTAAGCTTTTCTTAAGGATAAGCAATCTAAACCTGCGAAGCTTTGGGGGAACATACGGAACTCTGGAAAAAGAATATACTGAAGTTGAGCACCTTTAGAGTTTCGTTCTCACAAGAGAACGGTGAAGAGGGAGAAAATTAGTGTAGACAATGTTGAGGTTAGTCGATTTAGTGTAAGTAGGATAAGGATTTGAGCACCTATTGATAAAATCCGAAAAAACGCTTAAGGGAGTAATTTGACTATTGATGCCTTGAACCTGAACATTTGAATCTGCGATCGTAGTTTGTCGAGACAGAAAAGACGATGCTAACCCTTGTTCTTGACCTTGCAATATTTTTGAAATTTGCCTATTCGACCAGGTTATTTACACAACTTGGAAAGTTACAGCAGTAGAAAAACGATCGCAAAAATAGCTTGCAAATTAGCTGGGTAGAAGTCCCTCTAAAATCTGCTGACTCGTTTGTCCTTGGGAGAACTGCGTGGTGCGGTTACGCTAAATATTCCACAAGCGAAAAGTAATATGGACACTGCACAGATTTGGGAAATTCTGCAATCTCCAATGCCCTCGATCGAACAATTTAGTCAAGACATGATTGCGGATCAACCAGAGCGAGTGCAGCGTTTTTTTACATACGATTGTGGTCCTTAATCTCTTCCACTTAATCCAACTTGTCCACTGGAAAATCTGAACTATTTTCACCAAGATCAAACGTATTCTTAACTATGGACATGCTTGTCAAACTCCAGCATAGGGGCAAGCCTTTAGAATTGGAGCGGATACCACTTAGGGATAATGCTGCTCCTGTCCATTCAGAAGCCATATTTACACGACACATTGGGAATACTTAGGGTAGCAAGAGCAGTTTAAGAATCATGATGAGCGTCTGCCTACATCCCCATTGCACTGAGCCGCAGAATCCTGACAACCAAAGAGCCTGTCGCAGTTGTGGCGCAAAATTGCTGATTAAGTCTCGCTACCGTGCTCTACAACCCATCAAAATGGGTAAATTTATCAGAACCTTCAAGGGGGTAGACACAGCTTTTTCAGCCAACGCTCCCATCCAACTGAAGCAAATTCTATTGCCTGACGAGATTCTAAAGAACTCAGCGAACCGTCAAAGAGCGATCGAGATTTTCAAGCAGTCTGTTGCTGCCCTGCATACGTTGAAGGATGTCCCGAACCTGCAAACACCGATCGATTATTCTGTCGTAGGCAATGGCTTATACCTGATTGAAGCACTTCCCCACGGCTCTACCTTATCTGAACTGCTCCAGAATCAGTCCTACCTTACCGAAAGCCAGATCCAAAAACTACTTGAAGACCTCCTACCCGCTCTGCAAACGCTCCATGAATCTTCATTACTCCACAGAGACATTCAACCGGAGCACATCCTTTACTCACATCATTCTGGAACGTTTACCTTGATTAACTTTGGGTTTCCTCAATTAATCGCAGAAATGATGCAAAATAGCATTCTCAAAGCAGGAGAGTACCTAATCGGCGATCCTGCTTACTCCGCCCAAGAACAGCTGACAGGAAAAGCCACGTTTGCTAGCGACCTTTACAGTCTAGGTGTAGTCTGCTTACAGGCTGCGACAGGTATAGAACCCACTTATCTGCTTGACTATCAGGGTAAACACTGGAACTACCAGGACTACTTGACCCACAATTCTCTTAGTCCTGCTTTCTGCAAAATTTTAGAGCAAATGGCTGCTCCATCACTTCTCGATCGCTACGCAAATATTGAACTTCTCCTCAAAGACTTGAGACATCAGGATGCTTCAGCGGCAGAACAGCCCGTCACTCAATTGAGTTCTCAGCAAGCAGCAGAGAAAGCTATTCATTGGTTGGTTAACGCCGCTCTTCCCTCTTTCAATGCAGTTCAAGAAAAAGCGATCCACATTGCAAATCAGTTCTCTAAACCCAAGTAAGGTGAGAGCCGCCTGTTACCTGATAAATTACGCTTGTTGCTTAAGTTATGCAAGGATTGGTCTCTCATTCACGACCTTGATTCTCTACCTGTCTAGAATAGATTGGATACTCAATGTCGAGAATCCAATCTTTCAGCCTGAATAGAGTTCACCAGCATTATTCACTTAGATCGCATGTCTAAATAAAAGCTGAAAGAGGAGTCAGCGAAGTGGAATCAAAATTAGAAGAACTCTATCCACCTTCAGTAGATGAATGCTGAGATCTCCAGGCTCCCAGTTTTTCAAAAAACCAGGACGTTCGCCTTATCAACCACATCAAGGAACACACCTCATTTTGCCATTGAGCACCGCCAAATTTAAAGACTTGGTGTTGCAATCGCTGCATAGGAATCTTCACACGGGTTTTGGGTATATTGCTAGTCATAGCTGTTTCGCTTTTCTCAGCACACAAAGATGTTCAATCAGGGTTCAAAGGATCGCGCTTTGAAGGCGCTCAAAGGTGCCGCGAAAGAGTACGAAAGTGTTTTTGCTCAGGTGACGTACAAATCTGAGAAGTTATACAACAGACGGCGTGGAACAGCCGATCAAATCATTCAAGCTTGCGAAGACTACATTAATACTCTGTCAAACTCCCCGAAAGAATTTGATAAGACGGTTGCAGCGTTCAAAGCGGAATATCGCCGATTTGTAGAACTGGCAGAAAAAATCGAGCTGGAAGCGAGAAAACATGAACAGGTCAGTGGATCGGTTGCTGGAGCAGGTGTCGCCGCTGGAGCAGGTGTCGCCGCTTTTGGCCCAACTGCAGCGATGGCGATCGCAACCACGTTCGGCACGGCTTCGACTGGAACTGCGATTTCTGCTTTATCTGGCGCTGCTGCAACGAATGCCGCACTCGCATGGCTTGGCGGTGGTGCACTCGCAGCAGGCGGAGGGGGAATGGTTGCAGGCAATGCGCTGCTTGCGCTAGCAGGACCAGTGGGTTGGGCGATTGGAGGGGTTGCTCTTGCAGGTAGTGCGTTCTATGCCAATCATAAAAACGCAGAAGTCGCGGAAAAAGCAACACAAGAAACCGTAGAAATCAAAGCGGAAACGAGGAAGCTATCCGCAGCAGGACAAGCAATTGATTGTCTTTTAGATCTGACTCAACAACATACGGATGGTGTTCTGTTGCAGCTCAAGACTCTGATGAAAGAAGCACCGAAGGATTACCGTCAATTTACAAAGGGGCAACAAGAAACGCTTGCGGCGCTGATGAACAATATTCAATCCCTATCGAAGTTGCTCAATCAGAAGATCGCCTAATCCAATGTGCAGCATGAAAGAGAATATCCATCCAACCACACAGATCATCGCCAGCATTGTTGATGCTGAAAATCTCAACCGTGCGCGGGAACTCGCACAAGACCTCAGCCGTCAAGATAGCGCGTTTGCTGATGCTTTGTGCCAAGTTCAGCAGGTTCGTGAGTTCGTGGGCAGCCCTGAACACATTCTAGGCAACTCGCATACGAAACACGGTGAGATTGCAGAGCAGGTTGAAGTGGGGATTCGGAACGCACGAGACTTGGTGCATCAACTCACGCCTACTGCTTCCTTTGATGGCGTCGGTCGAACTGCGCCAGCAGACTACCGAATTGGCCAGGTGGAGGTTCAATCGAAGTTTGTCAATGGAGTTGGGGAGAACCTGGAACACGTTCTAAATCACATGAAACAGTATGAGTATTTTGGGCGTAATGGTTCCTACTATCACGTACCAAAAGATCAGTATGAAGTGATGCAGCGTGTCGCTCGAGGGGAGATGGTGGAAGGGCTGTCTCAAACTTCCATCCAGAAAATTCGGGAGAAGATGCAGGCAGTTGAGCAATTGTCAGGCCGACCATTTCACGAGGTGGTCAAACCTGGAATCTCTAACTACCGTGAAGTTCAGCAAGGTAAGGTTCAAGATACTTTAGACCGACATGAACAGGAGCTAAAAGAGACTCAGAAAGACTTGAAAGACAAGATTCGGTTAGAGCATCAACCGAGTCTTGGAGAAATGGCAAAGGTCGCGGCTCAAGGGGCTGTGATTGGAGCAGGTCTTCAGGTTACCTTCAAACTGTTTGAAAAATATCGGCAAGGCAAGAATCCCTTTAAAGGTGATTTCACAAGCGCAGACTGGCAAGAGCTAGGTTTCGCCACTGCCCAGGGCGGAGCAACGGGCGGAGTTTCTGGCGCAGCACTGTATGGATTAACCAACTTTGCGAATCTTTCTGCTCCGTTGGCGGGCGCTGTGATTAGTGCAGGTTTTGCGGTGGTAGCCATCGGAAAACGCTATGCGGATGGCGACATTACGCTTGATGAATTTCTAGAACTGGGACAGATTGCTTGTGCAGAGTCGGCGATCGTCGCGCTCAGTGCAGCGATCGGGCAAGCTGTGATCCCCGTGCCTGTCTTAGGAGCATTGGTCGGAACCATTGCGGGCCGGATGATCATGAGTTTTGGAAAACCATATCTCGGTGAAGCAGCAGAAAAGTTGCAAAAAAGATTAGCAGCGTACTATAACCAGTGCCTTGCCAAAATTGATCGCGCTTATCAGGAGGTTATTGCCCAGCTCATCATTAAATATGAACGACTAGGAGATCTAACACAAGCTGCTTTTGATCAAACCAAAAATACAGCGCTCAGATTGCAAAACAGCATTCAGCTCGCTGAGGCATATGGAGTTCCCCAAACAAAAATAATTCACACCATTGACGAACTTGATGCCTTCATGCTGTCCTAGCTATGGGTTGACGCGCAAGTAAGCTTTCTAAAAATTGTTCTCCTGCTCGAGACAAATCTCCATCTACAGCAAAAGCCAGAGTGCAAATATGGATGTTTTGCACTCTGGCATCAAGGGGCATTTGTAGTATTTCTGGGTAGATGAGAACTGCTTCCGAACAGCCTGTAGCCGTGGCATAGGCAATAATCTGTGCAACATCTTCAGTAGAAGGCGCGGTTGGAATTTTGTACTTCGTATCCAAAACGTAACGGGTTTGACCTGTTGTGCGATCAAATAACACAAGGTCAATGTTGAAGGACAAGGACCCCTCCTGATTAATCTCAACTTGATGTTGAGATTTAACGTCGAGATTGTGGGTCCATAGATGACTGACTCGGTGAGCTTTCAACCATTCCGCGACAAACAGTTCGTAGAGTCGTGCCATATTTACCAGAAAAGGTAGCATTTTATGATTGCCTTCGGTCTGGTTCGGTCCACTTTGCTCTAAGAAGAATCGACAAAGTGCGTGCAACGCTTGATAGTCGTCATTCAGACGGTTGTAGATCCGTTTCATCCAAGCTTGAGGAGCAACATGTCCTAGCGAAACTGTGCCTTGCAGCGCTCGGTAAGCTCGCCGCACGTTGGTCAGTGCTTGAGGGTTACAGGCCCCACAAGCAATCATTTGATGCAGTGTCCAGAGCAGAATCTGATTATCTTCAATGTCTGATGTATGGTCTTTGTAGTGGCATTTGATGGTGACTTCCCACGGTTTCTGAACTAGATGCCGTGTGTCCATGCGCCCCCGGACAACGGTCATCTGATCGCTCCTTGGAACGTAGGTGCGGTAGAGACCTTTTCGAGCGCGATCGAGAATGCGCCGAGATAGGATATCTGCGAGGAAGCTATAAAGTTCCTCGAGGGTATCGAAGTGACTCAAGCCGTCGAGAAAATGAAAGCTCTTAAGGTTGTAGGCATATTCCAACATGCCAAAGATATTTGCCAGACCAACTTTCGGTTGCAGCCGAAATCCCAGCACGTCTGATAGTGGGATATAGCCGACCCAGCCTTGTGAGGTTAATCGCCACTGTCCGCTTGTGATTGGAGAGGGAAAATCAATCCTGACCACACTCTTTCGCAAGGTGCCATTTTCGCCATAAGTCTGCCAGAGCAACGTTCCTAACTCAATTGGAATAGCATCAGAAGGCAATATTGTTGCAGCATACTCGGTCAGTTCATAAACGATGGGCTTTGTAACGTTCATCTGCTGAATTGCTCCTTCACCTGTTCCCATCGCAGCATTTTCATTTTGTCAGGCTGGTCAAAGAAGAATTCCTCCAGATAAGGCTCAATCTCGAGTTGCCAAATGCTTTTGAGTTCCGTGTCTAGATCTGGACGCAGAAAGAAACTGGTGCCGATTTGATAATGGGGATCGTCAAGTTGAGCATTGATGCGCCTCAGAATGCGAATGAGGTTCGCCGCCGAATAACCTGTTGATTCATGGTATTTGTGCAAGCCCTCGTAATTGGGTGGAACATAGAGAAAAGCAAAGCGGCGACGCAGTGCATGGTCAACCAGGGCAATCGAGCGATCGGCGGTATTCATCGTCCCAAGGATGCGGACATTTTTCGGAATGCTCAAGAGATCGCCACTCGCTAAATAGAGTTTTTCATCTCGGTATTCTAGGAGATACATCAACTCGCCAAATACTTGAGCGAGATTGGCACGGTTGATTTCGTCAATGATCAAAACACAAGGATGATCACCACAAGACTGAGCGCGTTTGCAGAAGTCTAGGAACCGTCCTGGCACGGTGGGATAATCCAATCCTCCTTCTGTTCGTTTGGGTCGGATGCCCTGAATAAAGTCTTCGTAAGTGTAGGCGGGATGAAATTGCACGATATCTACAAAGCCATTCCCATCTCCAACTAAGTGTCGAGCCAGATGACGAGCCAGGAAGGTTTTACCCGTGCCAGGAGGTCCATACAGAACGGCCTGTTGTTTGCGATCGAGGGCTTGCACCCAGCCTTTCAAGACTTCTAAGTCCATATATGTCTCTTCAGCGCACTGAGCAAGAGAGTAGGGCGGATTGATGGGAAGGGAAGGTTCGTCTCCTAGGAGGTATTCTTCAATTTCTTGAGTCGGATCGTTCGACGTTGCCAGTAAAATTAGCGGAAACAGTTGTTGATAGGTTTGTACGATTTGCGTTGTGAGTTGATCAATCGAACTCGCTAAAACTGTGGATTGAGGAAGAACGATCGCGACATGCAGATCTCCCAGTTGCTCTGGGTCCTTCAGCCAATCTTGCCAGCTGAGATTCGCCTGACCCGATATTGTTCCATCTGAACTAATGATGGCGCGGCTACGGCTTCCGAAGAATAGCTTTGGATCGGATAAGTTTTCTTCTAATAGATCAAGCAACAGTGAGTGGTACTTTTGGCAGTTTTGAATAAATCGCTGTCGTTGTTCGCTGCCGTACATACCGATGAAGAAGCCGAATTCTAGACGCTCATAGTTCATCCAGAGGAAAAGTTGAGCATCTTGCGTTCGTTGCCCGCCCTTCGGATAAAATGCCCCCCAGTAGAAGTCCCAAGCACCGCCATGCTTGAAATCATTCTTGGGAATTTTGGCAAAGATTTTTCGTTCCGTTTCCATCCGCACAGTCAGTGCTTCTGGAAGTTGGGCTGCAACTTGCCGAAATAGCCGTTGAAAGGGTTCTTCTAGTTGTTGCTTAAACTCATCTTTCCTTGCTAGATAAGTTGTTTTCTTTGGCGTTGCTTTGAGTTCTGCCAATAGTTCAAAGGTAATTGGAGAAAATAGAGATTCAGGATGGGTGCCCCTATCAGTTCCAGTAATCGCGCTAAATTCCGCTTCGGATACGGCAATTAAGGTTCTTTGCCATCCACTTTTGTTGACCAAACGAGGCGTTAAATCATCCCATTGCACGGGCAATCGATGTTTTTGCTCATTGGCATTGGCATCGAAATAGTAAGGACCTGTGACCGTGCCAATTCCCAGCACTTCTGTTTTACCGCGATTGGCAATAATGCAATCTCCCTCTTGAATTTGCGAGAACACCCACACCTGATTCACGCCCGTTTTTGACCACTTCCAGTCTGGATGTTGGGTAATCAACTGATCCCGCCGAGCATCAAACTGCGATCTGCTAAGATTGGCAATGTCACCGAGTTCGTCCCATCCAATGGCAATAAAGCCTTGATGACGACATTCATCCCATTGCCAAGCGTCTTCACCAGGCGCAATTTTCCAATAGCGTGCTTGCTGACTCAGACTTGAGCTACAGACCCAGATCAAACTCTGAATATCAACCATGTCTCGCGGCTTGTATGGTTGAAGAGCTTCTTTTAAGAAAGAGGCGACTTGTCTGATTGCGCTGTAGCTTTGTGCTGAAGGGCTAGATGTGAAGATGCTCCCTTGATCAATAAAATCTAGAAAGGTTTTGATTGCACTGGGTTTAATAAAAATTTCTGTTTCAGGATGACATAGAAAGAGAAAGTGTGTGGGAAAGGCCCACTTGTTCGGTAGCTTGTTGCGTTCAATCCATGTTAAATAATCATCCAATCGAGCTTCGAGACTTCCATCGCCATACAGTAGGTCATAGAAGACTTTGCAAAACGTTTCCCTATCTAAATCTGGAACGCTCAGAATATTCAAGTCACTTGAACTTGGATATCGAAGGAAGAGTAGATTATTCTCTTTATCCTGTCCTAGAATTTGAAGCCGAGCAATGAAGGTATTGTAGTCCTCCGACTGAATCAGTTCACGCAATTCGGGTTCAGCTAATTGATGTTTTGCTTTAGCAATCAGCTTTTGTTTATAGTCAATTTCATCTTCTTGAAAACGAATATCGATTGGGTTCGAGAAGCTGTTCCAGTCTGGATATTGTTGCTTAAACAGACTCAGAAGCTCATCGACTTTCTGTGAACTGAGCACCATCGGGTGTTCCATTTTTTTAGACCTGTTTGATGGAGATTGAGCGATCGCCTTTGGGATTATAATCCGCAATTACGAATCTCATTGAGGCAACTGACAATCAGGAGTTCTTGGGCTGCCAAACCCGTTGCGATCGTCTTGCCTAATCCAACATCATCCGCGATCAGCAAATTGACACGCGGCATCTGAATTGCTCGAACCACTGGATCAAGCTAGTAATCCTCAAGATCAGTGCCACTCCGAAACGGGGCTTGGAGGGTGCGAATATCAGCAGCAGCCCTGCCGCATCGGGTCGAGAAACGCATCCAGTCTGCGGAATCATCAAAGCCTATGGGTTTGGGCAGCCACTCGCTTAAACTCTGCGCTCCGGGTTCTAACCCCCAAATCACCTGAAGCTCTTCATCCAAGCCATTGTCTTTGATCGAGGACAACAGAACGAGATATTGAGCAGATGTGACTTTAGACAATAGAAGACCAGCAGGCAGTGTCGTCTGGCACCCGTTAGTCATCACATACAAGCGCTGCTGCACCTTAACGAGTTGTTCTTGCTCTGGAATGGCTTGAATAGCGCTCATAGAAGTACAGAAACCCAAAATGAGTAGATAGGCTATACGTCACCTCCGTTATCATACTCTTGCAGGTATAAAACGATCTCTAACCATATCAGGTGACTCTCGCTGCCACTCAACTCGGTTCCCTTCTCATGTTCCATCACAGGGGAATTAGAGTAGTATCTTATACTCTTACTGATCTTTAAAAATGGCTGACAAGTCTGCCGGAATGGTGATTAGCACCATTCTCAAACACGACACTAAGATCACCAGCTACAAAATGGCTCTTCTTCGCGCAATTAATGATGTCGTGCTGTCATTTCCTGACTTGCGAAGCTATCGTCAGGACATTGCGATTCCACTCCGTCTCTTAGCTGAGTTCTGGGTTGCTTACTACTGGGGATTTGCTCAAATTGATCGTCCAATCTGGCAAGGACAACGAGCCACAACTTTCAAGGAGGTGACACCTTCAAATAATAAGCGCAAAAATGACATGGCGTTTCGCCCTGCCTTAACCCGTTTTCGAGAACTATGGGAACATGCTCTTGGCAGTGCTGCACGTCCCTCAGATGGATTTTTTGTCATGAATGAGTTGCGTGTCCCGCGCAAGCGCAAGACGTATCCACCCATATTGCTCGACGCTTATCAACAGGTTCTTAAGGACATCAGCAAAACGCTAGAAATGCCGATTCGGTATGCAGGACCAGGAAATTGGACCGTGTTCGAGAAGCCGAAGCAGGTTAAGGAGCTTAACGATCGCACGATCACAGTTCCCAGCACTCAGCTTCATGAGAAATGCCTAGTTGTGAAAGCTGATTTATGGCAAGTATTCCGAGAAATGTCGCTCTGGGTCGAAGCTTTATGCATTCATGAGTGGTGCTTATTCACCGAGTCAGTCAAGCAAGACGATTCCAGCCTCGATCGAGGAGATATTTACAACCTGCTCACGGATCGTCCTGATAACCGTCGTCCGCTAACCTGGGAGCGTAACAAAATCGATCTACTGATTCTCGAAGGTCATACCTTTATCTGCCCCTGGACACACCGCGAAATTACTCCAGGTGTTGCTTACGATCTAGACCATCTGATGCCTGTTTCCGTTTACCCGATTAACGAGCTGTGGAATCTCGTTCCTGCTGATCCAAAATTCAATTCTCACGTCAAACGCGATCGCTTACCCACAATTGAACGGCTCCAGCAAGCGCAGCCCTATTTTGAACTGGCATACAGTCAATACAGCGCTTCAGAATCCTTGTCCGATGTGCTTCGGGAGGATGCAGAAATCCGGTTCTCGCAGCTACAACAAGACCTTTTTGCTGCATCCTTAGCTCATGCAGTCGCTGATTTCATTGAACAAGTTGCTGAAACTCGAAATTTGAGTCGATTTGGATAAAGGCTGAACCCAGCAGTCTCATCGACGCAATGATTCAACCGTTCTATGGACCGAGAACCGTCGCTGCGGTCATCACCTTCCAACAGCGCTATGGCTTCTCTCCTGCCAATGGGTTTGCGACTCTGCTTGTACACCAACGGCTCTATGACCTCGTTCGCAGTCAAAGCGTTCGCGTCGAAGCCGTGGGCTGTTAATCCATCTTGGCGCTGTTGGGAAAGCACAACCTAAAGGCATCTTCCTGATGGCGGGTGCTTTCCCCGATTCTCTACTCTCTCACTCTTTTCTGTTCCTCAATTGTTTCTGTTTTTTATTCCTGCTCTATTCATCAAGGAGAATCTATCATGGTCACCACGAATGCTTGCATCAACCAACCCGTCGTTCAGAAAGGCTCCACTAGGGCAGCGCCGCCGGAAGAACTTGGTCTTCTACTTTTCGGTGTGCCATATTATATCGCAGCATTAAGACATTCACCTGATCTCCCTGAATCAGTTGGAGAGCAATGCCCCGATTGTGAGTGCTAGATCCCATATAGCGAATCTCTCCCGCCGTTTTCCACTGCTGCAACTGAGCAAGAACGGCTTGAATCTCCTTGGCGCTATTCTTTGGAGAGAAGTATTCGATGAAGAAAGCATCAATGATATCGAGTTTCAGCGATCGATGGGTCTGATCTAAATAGTCCTATAGTATATTGAGATCACGAGATTTGCTTCCTGTTGCAACAAAGACGGAGTCTCTTTGTGTTGCGATAAGTAGCGTAAGTCTCTCTACTATTGGATCGGAGGAGAGATTGTAGGAGCAATAGAAAGTGATGCTTGCTTCAAAAGCAGGCTGAACACAAGTTAGATCTTTGAGATACTAACTAGCTAATCCTAAACGGCTCACGGGTTGCTCAGATAGCGTCATTAAACGCTTTGTGAGCAACTCTTCGCGAACCGAGTTATCTCGATTTTTCTGCATTCCAATGTCTCCAAGTTAGTTTCACCTGTACGATCGCTAGGATTCTTGATTGATTAACTGTTTGATCTCCTTGAGCCTGCGGTTAAGAATTTGCTGACACTCTCGTAATTGAGCGGGAGATAATTCAGAAAAATCAGTATTTTCCAGTGCTGTAATCTCTTTAGGCAATTTGGGTTGTTCAGGTTTAGAACTGGGATTGTGTTGAGCCAGGATGATCTTCACTTGCTCATTGATGGTCTGTGTGCTCCAATTGTTTGCGATCGCATTTTGAGTTACTTCCATCCGGATCTTTTTCGCTTCTGCTTCATCCTCAAAATTTAGTGCCTCTGCATTCAGTTGATTAAGCAAGCGAAGTTTTGCAGGTTCTAAGCCTTCATCCCAGACTGCTTGCTTCAAATCATCTGGTAGTTTCAGCAAAGGAAGCACATATCGAGAGATGGTAGCCGGGTTCTGCTGATAGCTCAGAATGACATCTAAAATCGCCCTGGCTTCTTCTTCTAAACCTGAATTTTCAATCCACTCTTTTTGAACTGAGCGATCAGCAGTCAGAATCTCTGCTAAATCGGCAGATTGATCGCCACGTCTTAATCGTCGTTTTAACTGAGTCAAAGCCGTATTGAGTGCGCGTGGAAGTTCAATATCTAACGATTCGTCCAAAACATCTTTCAGGTAAGGGTAACGATGAGCGCATTGGCAAATAAGAACTTGCGCCATTTCCAGGTCATGCAGTTTCTTTTGATGAATTGTGGTCGAAACGGCTTTCGACTGAATTTCCAGAAGATCGATCGCACCCTTGGCAGGCATAATGACTGACTTCAGGCTTGATAGACCGCTCAGTGGGCCCGATCGTAATCGTCGCTCCCCATCAAACATCAGGTAGGGAAGGTTGATGTCATAGAGTGGCTGATCTGCGATGAAGAGTCCTTGTTCCTCGTACTGCTCTAACTGCGATCGCACCTCTTCCGTCATCTCAATCAGCAGCACTGGGGCAAGCTGCCCTTCCTCTCTTAATACATTGGCAAACGCTTGCTGTTGTGCCTGGGTAAAAATAATGCGGGGTTGCAGCGGATTGCGGCTGATGTCTTTGAAGTCAATTTGCTTGACTCCCTGAGTTTCTGACAGTTCTTGCACCAAAAACTGAATTTTGGACTCAAGCTCTGCTTTCTCTTGAGAGCTAGAACCACTCGATTTAAGTTCGGCAATTTCCGTTTCCAGTTCTTCGACCCGACCTTTGAGCCGAGAGATCTGCTGACTTTGGTTAGCATCTGCAAACATGGCAGACGGCTTAATCGCTTGAGGTTTTGGCATAATTTAGTCCTTTTATTTCTTCAGGTTCTTAACAATTTCTTTGACGATCGGATCGAACGACTTCGTGATTTTGTCGTCAGGTCTATACAAATGAACCGGAAGTCCTGTTCCACTAGCGCTGAGGAAAAAGCCAGATTCTTTAATATGAGGAAAGCAAGGAATCTCAAGCTGTTGTAGCTGATAAGGAATCGTATCAACCGGATCAATTTTGTCATTGGTTGTGCCATCCGCTCTAAGACCGAGAAGATTGCGATGAACCGCTTTCTGAAGGTCAACCCGCGACGGAACAAAGCCTAAGATTTCAGGACGAGGACGCAGGCGCAACGAGTCTACTTTCTCGTAAAACCAGTTCAGCATATCGCTTGAACTCCAAGAGTCTTTGAACTCTGGCTTGATTGCAGCAATGAAATGAGTTGCTGCTGCCAACGCGATCAATCCCATCGGCTCAACCGAAGCAGGCGTGTCAATAATAATCACATCCGCGTCGATCGGATAGTCTTCTAAGCGATCCTTCAGCACTTCATAAGGACGCTCATGCAAGTGCAGTCCTCGAATGGCAGTATGCAAGGGAGAGCCGCCTCGAATCACCTGAACTAACTTCGTATGTTCTTCCCAAACTGGAACGAGCGGATAATCCCCTTTAAACTGACGCTCAAAAATACACGAGATTGAATCTTCCACTTCATCCGGTCGCAGTTTTGGCAGTCCAGTAAACAAGGCAAGCGAACCATTCGGATCAAGCTCAATCAAAACGACTCGAAGTTTCTTTTTCGCCAGTGCGTAGGCGAGATGGCTGGCTAATGTTGTTTTTCCAGAACCACCCGTATTGCTCTCGATCGTAAGTCTAACCTGCATAAATTCAGTTTCCGTATTCTATTGCTGGGTCATGATCAACTGATAGAAAATGCTTTGTTTGTGTCCAGTTATGGCTGATAGAGTCTCTTGAATCGACTGTTTCATGCCATTTAGAACTCCTGAAACGCAACTTTTAAGGATGTACTGCAACGTTGCGGTACAAGTCAACGCTTCGCTAACCTTCCAGCGTTGATTTCATATAGTACAAGATTTATCTCGATTTCCAACAAAAATCTACGTGCTGTTTTTCGATTTCGTTGATTTTGCTCATGGCTGCTTTGTAGGCATCAGTATACACTTGGGAACGTTTGTCCTCAAATGAGGTCGGCATGATCTTGCTTTGTACTGCAACGTTGCGGTACAGAAGTGCGATCGCGATCTCCTTTCCTTTGAGCTTCTCCATTTTGTCGGATTGGTTGCCGTGCATACTCTTCCTCCTGCAAACATCCCTCTCACTTCTGTTGGTACAAATCACTCCAACTCGACCTCGCTCCGCTCACGGTCATTATTGGCAGAAATGCATTTGGGAAGACCTCGCTCCTTAGGGGAATCTCACTCTTAATGCAAGGAGTCGATTTAGCAACCCATTCCGCATCTTCAAGCAATTCAAGTTGGACAGCCAGCAGTGAAGAGATTGCATTCCTCACATCGGAACCTAGCAGGTTGAACATGTTGTTCATGCAGGCTGATCCTTCTGCAAAATTGCATGAACTTCGGGTTCACCGCAGGTTTTGGTGAAGATTTTTCAGAATGGTGATGAATCGCATCGGAAAGATAGTGGAACTCTTAACCCAATTGCTTCCTAGCCCAGAACACCTGCAATTACAGAATTACGAACTTGCTGTAGAACAGAGGCAGATTCGAGTTTTGATGGAATCGGTACAGCAGATTGTTCGTTGTCCCGTTTGTGATCAGGTTGCTCATCGAGTGCATAGTCTCTACGAACGAACATTGGCAGATTTACCGTGGGCAGATTACCAAATCGTAATCCAACTGACCGTGGGCAAGTTTTTCTGTGATCAGGTGGAGTGCGATCGCAAAATCTTCACGGAACGGATCGCGGGCGTGATGGCTCCGTGGGCAAGACGAACGAAACGATTAGCAGCACAACTGAGTGAGATCGCATTGTATACAGGCGGTGAAGGTGGGGCTAAACTGAGCAAAACACTGCACTGTGAGGTCAGTCAAAACACTCTGCTATCGCTGATCTCTCGCCAGTCGATGCCTGCGGTGAAAACGCCCAAAGCGTTAGGAGTAGATGATTTTGCATTCCGGCGTGGACAACGTTACGGCACAATTTTGGTTGACTTAGAGACAAATCGACCGATTGTGCTGCTTCCAGATCGCGAAGCAGACACCTTAGCAGAATGGTTAAAAGAGCATCCAGGCGTGGAAGTTCTCTCCCGTGATCGATCAAAGACCTATCGACAAGGCATGACGAGAGGCGCACCGAATGCAACTCAGGTTGCAGATCGCTTCCATTTGTTGAAAAATTTAGCAGAAGTACTAGAGCGAATCTTAGCAATGCACACCCAGCAATTGAAAGCTGTGGAAGCCGCACAAATCCCTGTGAACGATGCCATGATGATTGCACCCGTAGTACCTCGTCTAGCTATACAGGAGCGCTCTGCCAAGGCGCGAGAACGCCGATTTGCAAAGTACGAGCAAGTGCATCAGTTACGACAGCAAGGCTGGGAGAACCTGGAGATCGCCCGACATCTCGGCATGGGAAAACGAACAGTGTATCGCTACTTGAGCCATTCCAAGTTTCCTGAATGGCAACCACATCCACATCGAGGTCGTTCTCAACGTAGTCAACTCGATGCCTACAAACCCTATGTGCTGAACCAATGGAATCAAGGACAAAGCAATACGAAACAGTTGTTTGAAGAAATCCAACAGCAAGGGTATCGAGGGAGCTATCAAACGGTCGCTCGATACACTCATCGATTGCGGCAGACACAAAAGCAACACCGTGCTCAACTCGGTGTGCAACTCCAGCTTCCAATTAGCGATCTACAACACCCCCCGTTGACTGCTCGTCGAGCGACTTGGATGGTGATGCGTCGAGCGGATCAGCGAACGGATGTAGAGCAAGTTTTGATCGCAGACCTCAAAACACAACATCCCGAATTGGCAGCAGCGATTGATTTGACGCAAGGGTTTACAAAGCTGGTGCGAGAACGATTACCTCAGCAATTGGATATCTGGTTAGAACAAGCGATGAGTAGCTCGATGAAGCTGTTTCAGGGATTTGCTCAAGGGTTAAAAGAGGACTATGCTGCCGTAAAAGCGAGCCTCATGACTGATATCAGCAATGGACCTGTGGAAGGGAACATCAACCGATTGAAACTACTAAAGCGGCAGATGTACGGCAGGGCAAGCTTTGATTTACTGAATCGGAGATTTATCTTGACGAGCTAGAGCTATTCAAGAGTAAAGTAAATCTTAATAGAATTGAAAACGTCTCAAACTGTAGAATAATAAGATGGCGAATTTGTTTGTCTACAAATAATGGTTTAGGAAAAATAGAGATCCATTGTTGGTTAGAGAACTGAGAGCAGCTAATTGAATAGTGAAATGAATGCTAGATTTTCACATATTTCACCTAGCTCACCAAAACCTGCGGAGAACCCGAAGTTGTGAAAATACGCACCTTCTGATCCTTTTTCTGCCAAACACTTTACAATCCAGGGACTCTTTGATGGCGCAGGCTGGCTCGCAAAAGCACTACTTACGGCTCAAACAAGTGGCATCGCTTCTCCAGATGTGACTGTAGAGCTTGAAGCGCTTATTCCCAAGGAACTCAGTAAGAACTCAGTGAAGGGCATGAGTTCGACCTTTAATAGTTATGTCAATACACTTCGCTTTAATGAAACCTATCTATCTGACGATGAACTTCAAACTGCATCTTCCTCTAACGCCAGTTGTGGACTAGTAAGAAATTGGCTGATTCGCTTTAATGAGAAGGCAATTGAACGGCTTAACTGTATATTACGAACTGTCGCAGAAGCTGAAATTATCCCTAGAACACCTCTTTGCGACGCTCAATCTGGTGCTCCTCTCGCCGTTAATTTTTGTCGTGGAGGAGTTAGACTCGAAATTCAATCCGCTAACGATGCTCTGGTGAGTCTACTCGCTCTTCCTAGCCAAGTTGAGATGCAGCTCGCTCGCCCTACACTTACCGATGAATGTGTACTATTACTAGATGAGCCTGAATTACACCTGAATCCGGCTTTGTTGCATGAATCCCAAAAGTTCAACGCTCGCCTTGGGAGAGCATTGAACTAAGCTTCAACTTGATAGCTGTCAGGTTTCGCGATCTGAATCATGCGATTCAGCGCCGCACATTTGATCAATAGCTCCGCAGTTTGGTTGTCAAAGCGACGCGACCGGAGACTGCCACCAAAGACCGTTTTGAAGCGGAACATCGTGGTTTCGGCAAGTGAGCGACGATGATAACCAGCGATGCGCTTCCACTTTTTGCGTCCATGCTTGCGGATGGAGCGGAGTATGGCGCGACAATTGTATTGGCTCAACTGACAATTACGTTGCCCACCCCAAATTTTCCAAATAAGAGAACACCTTCTCATTTGCAAACCGGATCAGATCGAGCAGCTTGATTCAGCAATCTTGATCCAACGAGATCTTCAAAGAAAAGACACTAGGATGCGTCTGCAAAATTGCATAAACTTCGGCAGGTGATTCTCACGTAACTTCAGCACCGGATTCTCATTTAACTTCGGCAGGTAATTCTCACGCAACTTCGGCACCACGCTTTACACTGCGGTCACTGTTGACCCAGAGGATAAAGACGTGAGCAAACGAACGCAACAAGGAGAGTTACTGTCGATGGACAAGTTTCGCGAAATCATCCGTCTACACGAGATGGGACACAGCCAATGTTCGATTGCACAAAGTTGTGCAGTGGCACGGTCAACCGTGCAAGATTATGTTCGTCGAGCAACCGCAAAGGGAATAAGTTATGAACAGCTTGAACACCTGAGCGATAGTGAAGCAAAAGAACAATTAGGCAAAGGGAAACGCAAAGTTGAAGAGCGACCAGAGACAATTGATTTTACAACGCTAGAGATAGAACGGCAACAAAAAGGAGTGACACTGGCGTTATTGTGGCAAGAAGGCATCGACAAACAACAATGGCAATGCAGTTATGGAACATTCTGTCGGCGCTACAACCAATGGAAAGTTCGCAATCAACTGACGATGCGGCAAGTCTACAAGGCAGGTGAAAAGCTGTTTGTAGACTATTGTGGGTTGACGATTGGCGTAGTTAATCCCAACACTCATGTCATGACCAAAGCTCAGATCTTTGTTGCCTGTTTTGGTGCGTCCAACTACACCTATGCTGAAGCGACACCGAGTCAAGAATTGCCGCACTGGATTGGCGCTCATCAACGCGCCTTGCAGTTCTTTGGCGGTGTTCCAGAGTGCATCGTGCCAGACAACCTCAAGTCTGGAGTGAGTGATCCATGTCGGTATGAACCAGGGATCAACCGCAGCTATGAAGAGTTCGCTCGGCACTTCAATCTGGTGATTCTCCCCGCTCGTCCGAACAAGCCCAAGGATAAAGCCAAAGTCGAAAAAGCCGTTCAGGAAGTCGAACGCCAAATTCTCGCTCCCCTACGGCATGAGCGCTTTACCAGTTTCACGGATCTAAATGCAGCTATCGATGTCAGGTTGCAGTACCTCAATGAGCGAGTGATGAGTGGCTATGGGGTATCACGTCTCGTGTTATTTGAGCAGGTAGACAAGCCTGCACTCAAACCGTTACCGAGCCAGTCGTTTGTGTTTGCTCGCTGGAAAACTGCCAAGGTGAATTTGGACTATCACCTGGAAGTGGAAAAGCACTACTATTCTGTGCCGTATTGGTATGTGCAACGCGACGTGCAAGTCAAGGTCAGTGAACATCTGATTGAGGTGTTTCACGACCATCAGCGCATTGCAGTGCACGAACGTTCACGGGTGCAGTATCGCCATACCACTCTCGCTGACCATATGCCGCCAGAACATTGGGCATATAAACGGCAATCGAAGGAACGGTTTTTAGCTTGGGCAGACCAGATTGGCACTCACACGCGCACCCAAGTCGAAGCCATTTTTAATGCGAAAGCGCACGAGGAACAAGCATTCCGCTCGATTCGTGGCATCCAACGACTGGCAACGACACATGGAACAGAGCGGCTGGAATTGGCGTGTCGTCGTGCAAATGCGTTCGGCATGGTGGGACTGAGGCGACTGCGCTCGATTTTAGCGAGCCACCTCGATGCTGCCACTGTCGAAGTCGAATCGACTGTAACGCCTGCAATCGAACACGCAAATCTGCGCGGTTCTCAGTACTATCATTAGCGACACCACTGAACTATGACTGCAACTGTCACCGAACAACTAAAAGCTATGCGACTGGTGGGAATGCTCGATGCCTGGATGGAACAGTGCAATAGTCCCACCTATCATGATTTGAGCTTTGAAGACCGCCTGACGTTACTGCTGGAACGCGAACAACTGCATCGCTCACAAATGCGGTTGCACCGACGATTACGACAAGCGCAATTGACGACCACCGCGCATCTGAGTGATATTGACTTTACCGTGCCACGCGGCTTGTCGAAAGCAAAATTTCTGGAACTTGCAGGGGGTAAGTGGGTTCAAGACCATCTCAATCTGATTATTGTCGGAGCCACCGGAGTTGGGAAAACCTTTTTGTCGAGCGTGTTAGCAGATCAGTTCTGTACGCTCGGACATCCGGTGCGCTACTTCAAGTGTGCCGACTTGCTAATGGAATTGAAGTTTGCCAAAGCCGATGGTTCATTTCGTCGCTTTCAGCAACAAATCGCCACCTTTGAGGTGATCATTCTCGATGATTGGCTCAGAGACCCAGTAACAGCAGAACAAGCTCGCGACCTCTTGGACTTACTCGACGTGCGCTATCGAACCGCTTCGTGTTTGTTTGCCACTCAACTCCCCGTCAATCAATGGCATTCTCAGATTCAAGACCCGACACTTGCCGATGCGATACTCGACCGGATTGTGCATGATTCCATCCGCTTAGTCCTCAAAGGTGAATCGATGCGAAAACTCACCAGTAAAGTCAAACCGAATCCAGATAGCGTTGACTTAGATTGAAGCTGCTGTATTTCTCTTTCAATCTGTGTTTGTGTTTCTGCTTTTGTGCCCTTCGTATTAAATCTAGTGTTTCTTGATCTGGTTGCTCTGAGAAAATATTTGCAATCTTTAGTCAGTTCCGTTACGCTATCTTTAGACCTGCCGAAGTTGAGTGAGAATCACCTGCCGAAGATGGGTGAGAATTAGGTGCCGAAGTTGTGAAAATACGCAGCGTCCAAACTTGCAATTCGAGACTTCCTAGTGCCCGTATCAATAAAATATCAACAGGTTCAACTGTACATGAACGCGAAACAATCGGGACATTCCCGACAAACCTCGGCAGCCAAAGCTGGGATTTCAAGACGTACCGCCCAGCGGATTGAAAATGGGACGCATCGACCCAAACGCGGACGACCGAGAGATTGGAAAACCCGCAAAGACCCACTCGATGGGCATTGGGAAGCAGACTTGCTTCCGATGCTAGAACGAGAACCTCGCCTACACCCCATCACGTTGTTTGAAACGCTGCAAGAGTTATATCCCGGACAATATGACGACAAACTGAGAACCGTAGAACGACGGGTCAAAGATTGGAAAGCTCAACACGGGAAACCGAAAGAAGTGATGTTCAAGATTCAGCATTCTCCGGGAGTCCTGGGACTGTCTGACTTTACGCACCTCAAGGGTGTCACCGTAACGGTCAGAGGACAAGCGTTTCAGCACATTTTGTATCACTATCGACTGGCGTTTAGTGGGTGGCAATATGTGCAGGTAATTCAGGGTGGGGAGAGCTTTGTGGGCTTATCCCAAGGCTTACAAAATGCGCTGTTTGCCTGTGGAGGAGTGCCCCAGCAACATCGCACCGATAGTCTCAGTGCGGCATATCGCAACACGGGTAGCCGCAATCCGCAATTGACGCAAATGTATGCCGCGATCTGTGACCACTACCGGATGCAACCGACTCGAAACAACCCAGGCGTGGCTCATGAAAACGGTTCCATCGAGTCGTCTCATGGGTACTTCAAACGCCGATTGTGTCAGGCGCTGTACCGTCGAGGCAGCTTTGATTTTGAGAGTGTCGCTCAGTATCAGGTGTTCATCGAATCGGTGATAGCAAAGCTCAATGCCAAGTGCCAGCAAAAATTTGAGCTGGAACGTTCCACTTTGCAAAGCTTACCGCAATATCGGACGGCGGATTATGAGGTTTTAAGTAGTCGAGTCAGTGCCCACAGTACCATCAGTGTGCGTTGCATTCTTTACAGTGTGCCGTCTCGACTGATTGGGCAGCAACTGACATTACATCTCTATCACGACCAGATTGCGGGCTTTGTCGGCACGACTCAAGTCGTTGTGTTGCCTCGTCTTCATGTCCATGGCAGTGCAACGATTCGACGGGCGCGCTGCATCAACTATCGCCATATCGTCGAGAGTCTGCGTCGAAAACCCAGAGCATTTCTGCACTGCCAATGGCAGGAAGACTTACTGCCCGATGCCGACTGGCGCGAACTCTGGCAACAGATGAAACGCGGCACTGATCCCGATACTGCTGCTCGTTGGATGGTTGAGGCCTTGTACATTGCAGCCACTCAAGACCGAGAAGTCGAAGTGGCGAACTATCTCAAAACTGAGCTTGCAGCCGGTACATTCACCCTCTCTCGTCTCCAACATCGATTCAATCTGATGAAATCCCTACCTGTTCCCGAAGTTGCTTCAATGCAACACGCACTATCGAGCTATGACCAACTCTTCCAAACACAGAAACAATCCCCAGTCCCAGTTGAGTCCCTACCAAACCCTGACGACGGTGCTCAAACGCCTCAAGTTGAGCCACTTCCTGTCCGATTGGCAGACGGTCGAACATCAAGCCACTCAGGAGAATTGGAGCTACGCTCAATTCCTCTTAGCACTCGCCGAAGGGGAAGCCTCCCGTCGCGACCAGGCTCGGATTGCCCGCGCGCTCACCGAAGCGCAATTGCCTTGCGGAAAATCCTGGTCTAATTTTGAGTTCGCTCATGTTCCTAGTCTCAATCCGGCAGTGGTGATGCAATTTGCCGAATCGACCAGTTGGTTGCAAACTGCCTCCAATATCCTCATCTTTGGACCGAGTGGAACTGGGAAAACACATGTCAGTTCGGCACTAGGGCGTTCCATGATAGAGTTGGGCAAATGGGTGAAGTTCCTGCCTGCCACCACGCTCGTTCAGCAACTTCAGCAAGCAAAACTACAACTGCAATTACCTGCTTTTCTTGTCAAACTCGATAAGTACGATCTGCTGATCATTGACGACTTGGGCTATGTCAAAAAGTCAGAGGCGGAAACCTCGGTGCTGTTTGAGTTGATTGCTCATCGCTATGAACGGCGCAGTCTACTGATTACAGCCAATCAACCTTTCAGCCAGTGGGATAGCATCTTTACGGACTCGATGATGACGGTCGCTGCCATAGATCGCTTAGTCCATCACGCGACCATTCTCGAAATGCAAGCCGAGAGTTTTCGCAAACAAGCCGCAATCTCACGCACTCACACGACTTAATTCAGCACTCGTATCCTGAACTCACTTTACCTTGAGGCTCTGCTTAAAAGTGCAGAAGTTCTTCCGTCCAGCCTGGATTTCAACGATTCAGTTTGACAATTTGTGCTGCTTTTTTGTCCCTGTACTACTCAGCTTGAGTCCATCTTCAGTCCATCCGAGTAGTACAGCATTTTTAGTTGTCGTTTGGAAACGTGATCATCTACACCTTACTTTCAACTTGGATGCGAACACTACCTGATTCCATTGATTTGAAGTTGAATTTTGTAGCAAAAAGGAGGAGAAAATTGATGCTCTAAATGTGCCAATGTAATTGACGGGAGACACTCGCATTCGAGTCAGTGATAAAGCAAAACGGCGCGCTCGGTGCATCAACTATCGGCATATTGCAGAAGGGCTACGTCTCAAGCCCAGAGTTTTCTTGTACTGTACCTGGCAACAAGAACTTCTGCCAAATCAGATATGGCGGGAGCTTTGGTCGCAACTCAAATGCCGGTTCGACCTCGACAGTGCTGCGGTGCTGATGGTAGAAGCTCTGTACATTGCGACCACGCAAGACAAAGAAATCGCAGTAGCAAGCTACCTGCAAGCACAACTCAATGCAAATAGCCTGACCCTGGCTACACTCCGCAAGCAGTTTCAACTCTTGAGCGATCTAAGCCTGCCCAATCTCACGACGACTCAACACAATTTAGAACACTATGACCAACTCTTGCACCGAGAACCCGCCCACCAGTCCGTATCAGAATCTCAGCCTCCACCTCAAACGACTGCACCTACCTCACATGCTGCATCACTGGGAAACACTCGAACAACAAGCGATGCAGGAAGGCTGGTCTTACGCACAGTTTTTGCTGGCTCTGTGCGAATCGGAAGTCCAACACCGATGGAGCAACCGCATCCAACGCGCTCTGAAAGAAGCCCAACTGCCAAGCGGAAAAACGGTTTCCAACTTTGACTTTTCCCATTGTCCGAGCTTCAACCCTGCTCCCTTGATGCAGATGGCGGATGATCCTACTTGGCTCGGACGCGCCGAAAACCTTTTGTTGTTCGGAGCTTCAGGCGTTGGAAAGTCACATTTAGCAAGCGCTGTCTCGCGCCGCATGGTGGAGTTTGGTAAGCGAGTCAGGTTCTTTTCTGCCTTAGCTCTAGTCCAGCAATTACAGCAAGCAAAGCTGCAACTGCAATTGCAAGCAATGCTGAAGAAGCTAGACCGCTTTGACCTACTCGTGCTTGATGATTTGGGCTATGTCAAAAAGACTGAGGCGGAAACCTCCGTGCTGTTTGAGCTAATTGCTCATCGATATGAGCGCAAAAGCTTACTGATTACTGCCAACCAACCCTTCAGCCAATGGGATGCCATCTTCACCGATTCGATGATGACGGTCGCAGCCGTTGACCGTTTGGTGCATCATGCTTTGATTGTTGAAATTCAGACCGAGAGCTACCGCAAACAATCGGCAGTGTCTCGTTCTGAAGCATCGAAGACCGCCAAGAAAGAGACCGTTCAACCGAAACGTTCCTAGCTGTCGTTTCGATCTTAATTGTCGTCTCGATCTTCGTTGTCATTTTGATCATCATTGTCGTGCAGTCGCCTTGAGCATTCTGCACAACTTTAATCTGTCATTCTTTAGCGATTACTGTTCTTGAGCTCGCGACTAACCAAGAATGTTCTTAGTTCTTACTAGCCCGTCTTTGTCACTGTCGCGACTCGAACTTGTGCTTGACATCTAACAGTCTCTGTTGCTTGAGGGTCAAGCGACTCCACCAATCTTGAAGGGTATCGACGATGAAATCACTGGTTTTATGCGAACTGCCAAAGTAGAGATGCAGTTGTCCACTATCTTCATCCACAATCCCACAAGGAATGTACGTTTCCTCGCATCCCATATCGTGGTCAAGCGCTTGAGGATTGCCTCTGGTTTGCCCGCCACGAGAATACTTGCCAATGTTCACCGTGGCTTTGCAATCCAGACTCAATCGTTTGATGCTACCGTTTTCACTTTTGCGATCTTTAGCTTTGCTGTTGTCGAAGATCGCATCGGTTTCGGGCAGTTTTTTTGGGGAATGGCTTTGACCACGGGCTTCAATCGATAACCCATCCGATTCAAGATCACTGCCATCGTGCTGGGTGCAGGCAATTGCTCCTCCCCAAACCCTTGTTCTCGCAGTTGAGCAATCGCCGCTTGTGCCGTTAATCGCGTGTAAGCAATCGTCGTCTTAAACGTCGGGTCTTGTTGAGCGTGATCTTCCGCGATCTGCTGCAACGCTGAAGCAACTTCGGGATACTTTTCTTCCCAGCGTTTCGCCCCACTATTGCCTACTTGCGCGCTGATACACACCAGTCCAGTGCGACGTTCCCCTAGCCCAGTTTCCACATTCACTCGTCCCCAGCCAAACACTCGCTCTGCAATGCGGGCGCTTCCCTCGCAATATTTCAGCGCCATCTCTGCCTGAAAGCTCCGTCGTTCTGCCCACGCATTTTGGACGCTGCTAATCGAAGATCCTCAACCTGATAGGCAGTGAGGATGGGGTCTTGTGTGCGCTCATCGATTCTGTCCACCCGATTGTTCCTAGATTTCTGAGAGAATGAGGACTATTCTAAAGCCTGGGTAAATCTTTTAACAGAAGCCGCCTTAAATATTGAGCGGTAATTTTCGCGTTTCAGACAACTTCATTCACAAAAGGATTTGCTGAAAGCCTTGGAGGGAACTCATGATCTGTCTCTCTACTCAGCAGTCAATTTTCTTGCGGCTCGGCGAGTTCTTTTTGTTGAGGGCGACCGATAAGACTATTTTAGAACAATGCGCCATCGCTCACCTTAGTAAGGCATCAGCCCAGATCGAACAATTCAACAATTGGACGTGTATACCGCTTGATGGCGTTGCTAACATACCGACAGCAGATCTCGTTGAGCGTCTTGCATCTAGCCCTCTTCTTCCCAAGCTTGAGAATAATGAGCGTCTTGTCATTGTATGCGTTCTTGATCGTGACTACGACAAGGAACCACCAATGCGTTGGCTTCGATCTGGGCTTCAGGTAGAGCGAATCGACTGCATTTAGAGTGGTCACCGTATCGAATCACTATTTGTAGAAGTTGACGTTTTAGAATCGATACTTCGTAACACGCTTGGTAATGCTGCTCCCGTAGATTTTAAAGATCGAATTCAAGCGGCAATTTCCGCAGCGGATGTTGATGAGAATCTCCGTGAAGAATCAGAGGACGAGTTAGCAGAACATTTCCGAAGGGTACGGAAATACGTGGGTAAGGAATGCCAGGTTAGAGCACGGCAGCAAGTTCGCGCCAATCCTGAGACTTGGCAGCGGGGCAAGGATCGCGCTGCATTTGTATTACAGCACATTCGCTCAACTCTTCCGGTTGCTTTACAGAATAAGATTCGAGCCACGATCGCTAAAAACTTGGGAACTCTCACACCTGAGCAACTTCAAACTATGAGAGTTCCCACTGAAATTGCCTCTCTGCTAGACGAACTTGCCCAACTTTCTCATTCACCAAAGCATTAATTGCCTTAACTCCTCCTGTTAATCTCCGTGTAAGGGTTTTACGAATATCAACCCAGTTTGGTAGCGATTGACAGTACCGCTAATTTCCCAATAATTCTTCTGGATTGATTCCTCTAACGCGCAGTTGCTCGATCAGCCTTATGTTTTCTTGTTCTGCTCGATCGGCTCTCGCCCGTTCAGCCTCCTTTTCTGCTCTCTCCGCCTCTTTCTCAATTCGTTCTGCCTCTTCTGGAAGCAAAATGAGATTTCCATCTGGGTCGTAGAATCGCAGCCAATCACAAGTTCCAGTGGCAGGTTCGCGATCGATCACCCCCTGCCAGGTTCCCAACCATAGTTCTAATGCTTCACACCAAAGCCAGCCCTGTGCATTGGAGCGGAGCGATTGATAACCTCTCCGCCCAATCTGCAAGTGCCAACCTTGTAAGGAGTTAGGATCAAAAGGGTCAAAAATAAAATAATCTTGAGTTTTGAAAATTCGTTCGTACAGGCGCTTTTTATCCTCACGATCCACTTTTTCGGTACTCGGCGATAGGAATTCCACAATTACATCCGGAAAACGCCCCTCTTCTTCCCAAGTCACCCACGCTTTCCGTTCCCGACTGCCATCGACATCCAGCGTCACAAAAAAATCTGGTCCGCGAAAGTCTTGATTCATCGCTTGAGTACGGCTGTAATACACAAACATATTGCCGCCTGCAAAAAAGTCGGAACGATCATGAAACGCGGACTGGACAGAGCGAATCAAGAGATTCATCGCAATGCGATGGCGAGGGCTTTCCAAAGGTTCTCCATCGTCAAAAGTTAAGTTGGTCGGAGGCATCGGAATGTCCGGCTGGTGGACTTCCGCTTGGATTGAGGCTTGCTCAGTGGGCAACTCCATAGACTCCACGACCTATTTGAGGTCAGATAGCGCGATTGCCCCTATTTTACTCTACAGTACGCATCAACTAATGTTTTTGATATAAGATAATATTCAATTATCTTGACTCTAGCGAAACTCTAACGACGTTCAGCGTAAGTACACAATTACTAATTAATTTTAGGTAGTTTTGTACTATTAAATTCTTATCAACCTTGATGAAAAGTGGCTTTGAATGACTGAGGATGAATAAAGGAGGAAACCGTGCCGAAAAATCCTGATCCAAAATGTAAACTTTGTTCTGCCCTCAGTGATGCCGAGGCAAAACAACTTCATGATGCGGCTCAGGGTGGGGATGGCTGTTGGGCAGGAGATCCTTGTCATAAGCTTCGTTACTATTACGCCAACCAGGAAACGATCAATGCTCAACGTCGAGAAAACTATAAGCGCAAAAAACTTGCCAAACAGCAGGTTGGAATCGAACACTTGAAAGCACAGGGCAGTGATCTCTCAACTTCAGATTTGCTGAGAACCTGGATACCTCAAGCCGCTCCAGTTCTGCCTCCAGAGCGGATCTATGTCCAATTATTGTGGTATCGTGAAACGCCAAAGGATCGATTGCACGCGATCGGCGCTTTGCTACTTTTAGGGGATCAGGAGATTGCATTCTCTGGTCCTTACCACTGTCGGGGGCTTGCACCAAAGGATGTGACAGATTATCTCATTCCAAGTATGGTAAGGGCACTCAACCAAGTCTTAAATGAAAATTTTCCGGAATATCAGACGTATCGCATTGGTCGATTGCATGATGAAGGAGATGAACGTCACCCTGCGCTCTGTCCGCTTTGTACGGGTCGCCCGATGCGATGAACTGATCAGAGGCAAGAGTCAATGGATAGTCAGCAACTCGAATTCGATCTACGGCGCTCGCTCGAAGTAGCGACGGCATTTCCTGATGAGAAAGAGGTGCTGACGATCGTATGGCAAACTTTCGACCAGTGGGTTGAGATAATTGCATCTCAGTCGGCTTCTGTACAGCTTGAGTTAGCAGGTGAAATTTTGCAGCAAATTGCAGAATTAATTTGTCTACGCTCGGATGTCCTAATTGAAGATTGGAAACAGCAGCATGATCCGGTCGAGCCGATCGTCGATATTTCCGGTCGAGTCGATTTAGTGATGCAGACGCAAGAGTTTAATTTATCTGGATTGGTTGAGCGGGATCTTCCGGCTCCTTATCCAGAGTATCGCCAACCTCCAATCAAAATAGAACCTGTCGAGTCTGCTGCTGGATCTGTAAATACTGCTCAATTCGTCAAAGTCATGGGTGAGGACTTGCAGCAAGGCGCAAAGTTGACGGATGAAGAAGCAGTCGAGGCATTCAAAGCTGCGATCGAGACTGCTCATGATGAAGATGTGGCTCAGTGGACGGAGGCGATCGTTACCTTCTGGGAAACGGCTCAGGTTCATGCGATTCCCTTTGTCGAGTTGTGTCAGCAGCTAAATCAACCGTGGATCGAAGTTTGGTTGGCATTATTATTAGGAGGATTTTTGTTGGAGTTACGAGGGGATTGGTACGACGGGGAAATCTGGATTGTTGGACACACTCAACGCTGATTTTTTAATAATGGATTGAAAGTATGGTTGCTCGATCGCTCCCACCAGTTGAAGCGCAGTTAATGCCCTTGCCTCTCGATGATCGCACCTCGCCTCCAAGACAAAGAGGCAAGGTGGCGAAGCTCCGGTTACCGCCAACGGATATTCGGAGCGTGAAAGTGCGGGAGTTTCTCAATGCAGGGGGCTTTGAGTCAAATACGCGCAGAAATTACGAACGCGAACTCTACCGCTTCCTGATGTGGTCAGAATTGCTGTGGAGCGAAATCAAGCCGCATCACCTCAATGCTCATTATTTGCGTTACTTAACGGAGGAGGTGCGAACCAGCCAAGGGAAACCGCTTTCCACAAGCAGTCGAAACTTAGCAGTGATGGCGCTGCGGAGCTTTTTTGCTTGGCTGCACAAGACTTATCCTGATTTAGCACCCACAAATCCAGCAATCGGACTCAAAGGAAAAGCAATCCCGCTGCCAGAGGCGCAGAGCTTAACCGAGGAAGAACAAGCATTGGTTTGGAGTGCCGTTGACCAACGGGGAGAGACGCAACTGCGCGATCGCGCTCTGGTTCACATTCTCAGTCATGGCTTACGAGCAGGTGAAGTAGTTGACTTAAATCTGGGCGCGATCGGGAACCATACAATGGACGGATTTAGTGGAAAAGTTCTTTTCATTGCAGATACTAAGACCGATCGTCCCCGAATTGTGCCACTTGACCCTACTTCCTGGGTAGAAATTGACTCTTATCTGAATTGGCGTAGAAGTCAGGGAGAGGAACTAAGCTGTGATCGTCCATTGCTACTCTCGCATCATGTGACTCGTCGTGGAGAGCGACTAACTTATCATGGAATTTACTTTGCCATTGAAAAGATTGGAGAGTTGGCTGAGATTCAAAATCTGCATCCTCATTTATTTCGACACACCTACCTAACAGAATTGCTGCTAGATGACATTGATCCGACTCATGCCCGTCGATTAGGTGGAATTGAGAGCGAGTCTGTGTTCCGTCGTTATACCCTTCGGGCTGAACAAGAAGCTGCAATTAATGCTTTCTTTAGAAATTGTCAGAAACGCCAGCAAAGCTCAGGAATTATTGCATCGAATGGTGCTCTTTCCATTACTCCATCTAAAACTGAGGATCAAGCACAGGAAGAAAGGCTGAAAATTGCCAGTAATCTGCTGAAAGAAGGCATTGCATTAGAGATCGTTGCGCGATCGCTAGGTCTATCACTCCAAACACTTCAAGACTTTCAATATACTGAAGATCTTGTGTGACTCTCAGACTTGAGCCAGAAAGATTAAAAATCTTTTGTACTGCAACGTTGCAGTACAGGAAATCAGAGGAGACTCATTGATAGAAAAAGACCTGATAGCTTGAGCAGATTGGATCGCAAACAGGCTACTGAGATATGCGGCGGATTGCTCTGTGCTGTGCTTGTTTCTAAATTTGTGCAAGAAGTTGAACTGCCGTTTGTGGCAGTCTAGGTAGGGCAATTGTTGAGCAGATTTGACCTGATTCAGTTTAGAGAATTTCATGAAAGCGATGTTCTCGTTCTAGGTTAAACGTTTGTATAAGAAACGTTTGTCTCTGCAAAAACTTCAGCTTGAAATTTAGGTTTAACCCAAATTTCTATTTTTATAATGAAAGACAGCTTACCTGTGATCAGCAATGAACTCCCCCAATGCTCAAACACGATTGGAATTGATTCTACGCCTCCTCTCTTGTCCTAGCGGTCAGGAGGTGGAACTGCTTGAGTCGAATATAGCCTTAGTTACCATTGATTTGATTGCAATGATGCAGCAGGTAGCAGAGCGCTTACCACGGCAGCCTGGGACGAAAGATGCTGAATGGCTGATTAACTTAGCTCAACAATTAGATGCATTCCTACACCTTGAATCGCAAGAAAATATTGCGCCTTCAAATGAGGCAGATCAATACCAAGTTTTCATGCAGATGCTACAAGCAGTTCTTGAGAGTAGAGGCAATTTAAAAAAGGCTAATACTTTACTGGAAACCCACATAGATCAAATTAATATCACTTGGATCAACTTATTACAGAACTGGTGCATTAATGTTCTTGCACAGGCTAAAGATGAGAACACTGAAACTGATCAGGTTGAAGTCGTTGCAGCGATTCTCTACAATGTTGGTAACTTATTTCTCGAATTTTTGTCAGGTTCTCTGTCGCTTAATCTTGAAATTGCGATTGAAAGTTATGAATTGGCTTTAAATCTATATCGTCAATTGGAACTCCAAGAGAACCTGTTTCAAACGCTCACCAATCTTGGGAGTGCATATAGTAAACAAGCAGAAACAGGGATTTGCACCTCTGCTAATTTGAAAGCTGTCGAATCCTATAAAGAGGCAGGTCAGATTCTACGTGAATTAGGACGGCAACAGGAGTTATCACTCACTCTAACCAATTTAGGAATTGCCTACTGTGATCACGCAGATTTTGGAGTTGATTCAGCTATCAATCTACAGCGAGCGATCGCAGCTCATTTAGAAGCACTTGAAATTCGCCGCCAATTTGAGTTGGAATTAGATTGTTCAGTGACTCTCACGAATTTGGGAAATGCTTACCTTGCTCAAGCTGAACTAGGGATTGAACCTGCTAGTAATCTTGCAAAAGCGATCGCTAGTTACACAGAAGCTGTCAGCATTCGGCGGAAATTGAAGCTAGAAGCTAGCTTATCTGCACCCCTCATCAATTTAGGCAGTGCCTACCGCACTCAAGCTCAACTTGGGATTGACCCAACAATTAGTTTGCAGCAAGCGATCGAAATTTATACAGAGGCGGTTTGCATCTTGCGACAAAATCGGCAGGAGCGAGATTTGTCTACTGCTCTCAACAGTTTGGCGAATACTTACCGAAGTCAGGCGGAACTCGGTATTGATCCTATTCTCAATTTACAACGTTCAATTGAAACCTATACAGAGGCAGCCCAAATTCTTGCTCAAGCAGAGCTACAGAGAGATCTATGCCAAGTCTTGAATAACCTAGCGATCGCTTATCGGACTCAAGCTCATTTAGGAATTGATCCTGCTACCAATCTAAATAAAGCGATTCAGACGTATCGAGAAGCGGTGCAAATTCTTCGTCAACGGGAACTTAAACGAGATTTGTCTTCTACTTTAAATAACCTGGGAATTGCCTATCGGACGCAAGCGGAGTTAGGAGTTGAGCCTGCCGCTAATTTGCAATGGGCAATCGACACTTATACAGAAGCAGTCGAAATTTTCCAACAGTTATCATTGGATCGCGAGCTAAGTCATGCTCTCAATAATTTGGGAGGCGCTTATTTCGCACACGCTGAATTAGGAATTGAGGCTACTACAAACTTATGCCAAGCGATCAATACTTACGTCAGAGCAGTTGCAATCCGTCGTCAACCTGGATGGGAACGGGATTTATCTCAGACCCTCAATAACTTGGGAACAGCTTACCTGACCCAAGCTCAACTACAAATTGAACCCATTGCTAATTTACAAAGAGCGATTGATGCCTATGCCGAAGCAGCACAAATTCTTCAACCAGATCTGGAATGGGAATTGTCTACAATTCTAGACAACATAGGGACAGTCTATCGCACCAAAGCCCAACAGCAAATTGAGCCTAGTATAAATCTAAAAAAAGCGGTGGAAGCCTATACACAAGCTGC
The DNA here is from genome assembly GCF_026735145.1 of Leptolyngbya sp. GGD. NCBI lineage: Bacteria > Bacillati > Cyanobacteriota > Cyanophyceae > Leptolyngbyales > Leptolyngbyaceae > Leptolyngbya > Leptolyngbya sp. GGD. The sequence goes on along the minus strand of NZ_JAPQKE010000009.1, from coordinate 125,509 downwards.
CCACATCCGTCGTCGGGCGAGATTTGAACGAGGTTTATCCCAAACACTGAACAATCTAGCAACGGCTTACCGTACTCAAGTTGAGTTAGGGATTGAGTCTAAGGTAAATTCTCAGTTAGCAATTACAGCATATCGAGAGGCTTTACACGCTTTTGACCCTCAAATTCTTCCAATGGACTGCCTTAGAACAGGTCGTAATTTAGGCAATTTCGCTTTGTCCCAACAGTGGTGGGAAATCGCGATCGAAGGTTATAAGCCTGCGATTGATGCTGTTGAGCAAACTCGTTTTCTATCCTTTTCTGAATCTCGTAAGAAAGAAGTGACGGAAGGAGCACTTCAGGTTTATCGAAATATTGTTCAAACGTATATTCAACTTGGAGAATATGATAAGGCTCTAGAATATGCTGATCGCAGTAAGACTCGTAATCTTGTTGAACTGCTTGCTATTCGAGATATTACACCCAAAGGTGACGTTCCTTCTGACACGCTTCAGCACTTGCAGACGCTACGCCAAGAAATTCTAATGGCAGAACGTTGTCTCGATCCTGACCTAGAACAGATTGGCTCCTTACGCCAAAAGCTACACAGTTTCATCCAAACACAGATTCAACCGCTTGATCCTAGTTTCTCTCTGACTCAAAAAGTCGAGTCGATCGATTTTTCTGCAATGCAAGAAACATTGCCTGATGACCGCACTGCGCTTTTAGCTTGGTATGTCGTGGGAGAATGCATTCTTACTTTCATTGTTACTCGACAAGGAGCACAACCTCATCTAATTCAAGTAGGAAGAGAGTCGCGCCAAGCTCTGGTTGTGCTTGCGAACCAATATTTAGATTGTTACATCGAAGATAAAGCTGCTTGGAAGGCTCAACTGTCTGATTTTTTGCAGGAAATTGCTACTTTGCTCAACCTACCTGCTGTACTTCAATGCATTCCTGATACTTGCAACCAGCTTATTCTGATTCCTCATATCTTTCTACATCTGCTTCCCCTCCATGCTTTGCCTATTCAAGACGATCAAGGGCACTCTTACTTGCTCGATCGCTTCCCTGGCGGTCTAAGCTATGCTCCCAGTATTCAACTACTACAATTGAGTCAAACTTGGAGTCGTCCATCATTGCAACATTTTTTTGGTGTGCAGAATCCTACAGAAGATCTCAGTTTTACTGATCTGGAAGTGGCAACTATCCGCAAACACTTTCATCCTTATGATGATGTATTAGAGCGAAACCAAGCTCAGAAACAAGCTTTCAACCCAGAGCGTCTTGCTCAAGCTAATATTGCTCATTTTTCCTGTCATGGTTATTTCAATCTTGAAATTCCCAGTCAATCGGCTTTGCTTTTAGCAGGAAGTAACGCTGTAGAAGCATCGATTTCTAACGATCGAACGCGCTTTTGGACGAATCGTAATAGATCTGTGATCGATCTAGAAAAATGCCTCACTCTTGGCGATATCTTTGCTTTAGACTTACGCCAATGTCGCCTTACAATCCTTTCTGCGTGCGAAACAGGACTGACAGATTCTAAATCTCTTAGTGACGAATACATTGGGTTGCCCAGCGGTTTTCTCTATGCTGGTAGCTCTAGTGTGGTCAGCAGTCTTTGGACAGTGGATGACCTCTCGACAGCTTTTCTAATGATCAAGTTCTATGAAAATCTGCAAGACTCTGAAGAGTATCCTACTGTGGCACTTGCACTTAATCAAGCTCAGCTTTGGATTCGCAAGCTAACTAAAAAAGCCCTACTAAAATGGATTACAGATAGCCAGATTCCCCTAAGCGCATCTCTCCGTTTGGTTTTAGCACGGAGGCTATACACAGTGTCAGATGATGAGTATCCCTTTAATTCCCCCTTTTACTGGGCTTCATTTTCTGCGATCGGGCAGTAAACTTCACTCACATCACTCTTACTGCCCAATTGCTTGAAATGCTGCCCAATAATGTGGGTGTTGAAAGGGGCAAGCGTCTTCAGCAAAGGCGTTCAGATAGCGATTAATTTGATATTTAAGAGAAGGTTTATCTAGGACAGCAGCAAATATGGAGTGATTTTTACTCAACCAAGTCTCTAGTTCTTTTCTAGTACAATTGAGAAGCCAAGATTGAGCGTTTCTAATTGCCGTTGTGGGCGATTCAGAATCTTGAAAATCCTGGTAGAACCGAAGCATTAGAAAAATAGTTGATCGATCATCGACTGACCAAAGTGACACAATTACGCTTGGAGTTCCAGCCGCGACTAGAGCGCGAGACAACCCAATCAATCCATCTCCAGAAATTCTCCCTAGTCCAGTTACGCAAGCGCTCAAAACCACAAGATGAGCTTGGAGTTGTAGATTGAGAATTTCACCTGCTACCAAAAAGCCGTTGTCCTCTTCTGCTGGTGTAAGAGCAATGCCACCCGGCGCAATTTCTGCGATCGCTTCCGGGACACCCAGCAAGCGAACATCTTCCCAGATTCCATGAGTTGCGAAATGAATCAATCGAGCTTGTACCATCTGTGTAACGACAGCTTCTTTCGTTGCCTGCTTGCCAATCATTGCTGAAGTATCGAATAGAGATGCGATCGCAACTGCTTCTGCCTCAGATCCAGGTAGCTGCTCAAGCGGCTCAGGTGAGTCGCTTAATGGAAAGACTGGCATTGTTGGGTTGCCTATGACGAGAACAGGAGCATTTTGGGCTGAATCTCTCGCCTGAGCTTCGAGAAATTCTCTTCGCTGACGAGTGAGTTCAAGGATTTGGATAGAAGGAGAAATCTGAATCGTATGGCTCTCGATCAAGAATTTGCCATCTGGGTCTTGTAAGCCTGCGAATGGAACTAAAAACAGACTGTCTTGCGGCATGAAGACAACAGGCTGCTCATTATTCTGAGGTAGAAGATTGTGAATAGGCTGAATCAGTAGTTGATACAGTTGCTGTGCCCATGAAAAATTAGAACGAGAGCTTGCACGATCAATGTTGATCGTGTCGCGATCACTAGGCTCATAAGCGTCAAGAATAAGATGATGTAGGAAGATTTTTTGTTGAGTCCAAAGCTGGCTCAAATCAACGATTCTAAAAGTGATTTCACCATTCGGTTGGATTACCCAAATCAATAACTTCGACTCTCGGACTTGTTTTCGGTTGTCAAGATCCACGTAATCATAAGCGATTGAATACTCAATAAGCGCTGCATTCTGTAATTGAGCAATTTGTCGAATTTGTTCAATTGTCGGTGGTGTGGGAAGTTCTTGAGCTTGTGTGGAGAATCGTTGAGATAATAGTTCGGCAAATGCGCGGGCACGTCCTCTTTCTGCGATCAGAAGTGCTTCTTCAACTTTTCCTTGTCCAGCTAATGCAAGCTGTAAAAGATAGTAGATTCTTGTTTGTTCACTGCTTAGTGAAATCTTGTCGGCATCCTTTAAGCCTGTTCTAAGTGACTCCCAAACTTGCATTCCTTGGCAAAGCAACTGTTCTGCTTCGCTCAAATTTCCCATTTGATAAACTGCGATGCCTAAATTGTTCAGAGAAGTTCCTTCTCCTTTCACATCACCAATCGTTTTAGCCAAAGTAAGGGACTGTTGATGATATTCGATCGCTTGCTGATACTGCCCCAGCAAATAATAGACGCGACCTATGTTATTCAAACAAGTGGATTCTCCCTGACGATCGCCCAGTTCCCGCTTTATGGCTAAAGACTGCTGATGATACTCTAGTGCTGCTTGATACTGCCCTAATGTATCGTAAGCATTGCCTAACCCCCCAAGTGCATTAGCTTCACCTTGTCGGTACTCGATTTCACGAGCAAGGGATAATTGCTGAGTGTGATATTGAATAGCTTGTTCGTATTGCTCTAAGCTGTCATATGCATTGCCCAAGCTGTTCAACGTCTGGATTTCTTCGCGCTGATTTCCGGATTGGTGAGAAATTTCTAAAGATTGCTGATAGTACTCGATTGCTTTCTGATACTGCCCAAGGGAATTGTAGGCACTCCCTAAATTATTGAGTGAAATCGCTTCACCTCGACGATCCTCGATCTCGCAGCAGATGGTTAGGGATTGTTGATGATAAGCGACAACTTGAACATATTGCCCTAGTGCATCGTAGTCATTTCCTAGATTATTCAGTGCATTGGCTTCCCCTCGCGAGTTTCCAATAGCCTGTGCAATTTCTAGTGCTTGCTGATGATATGAAATCGCTGTGCGATACTCTCCACGAGCATAATATGTGTTGCCCAAGTTATTGAGCGCGTTTCCCTCACCTTGACGCTCTCCCAATGTCTGACACATTTCTAAAGCGCGTTGATGGTAATTTTCTGCTGTTTTATACTGCCCTGAGTCATGATAAGCATTGCCTAAATGGGTCAAAACATTCGCCTGCTGGTAGCGATCGCGTAATTCCTCGAAAACATTTAGCGCTTGCTGATAATAACTGATCGCTTTTCTTGAATCTCCAGTTACATAGTGAATAAATCCCAGATTCCCTAGAGAATTAGCTTGTCCTTGAGAATCATCGATTTCCTTGAACAATTTGAGGGCTTGTTGATGGTTGTGCGTCGCTTGTGGATAGTTACCAAGCGCTTCATACACATTGTCTAAATTTCCTAAAGCCATTGCAATACTAAGTTGATCATGAAGAGTTTCAGCGATCGCGAAAGCTTTTTGGTGAGCATCGATCGCACGCTGATACTGTCCCAGAAAGTAGAAAACAGTTCCTAACCCGTTATGGGCTTTGAACTCGTCTGACTGGCTGTGAATCTTCTGGGCAAGTGCTAATTGCCGTTGGTGAAATTCTAAGGCACTCCCATAGTCCGCCATGATGCTGTGAACAATCCCTAGATGATTAAGCGCTTCAACTTCTCCTTGAGGATAATTACTCTGCTGATAGAGGTTTAAAGCTTCTTGCCAAGCTGCGATCGCGTCGTCAAATTGACCTTCTTCATAGTAAGTCATGCCTTGCTCTAGACAGGCTTGAGCTAACTCCAGTAATTTATTCTTAGTGCTGGGAGTACGAGAAGCTCTTCGTTTCAGCCAATCGACGAATTTCATCTGACGTTCCTCTGCGCTGTTGAATCTGTCCCCTGTTGACAATATTCTCTCTAAATCATTGCTTTGTGCTGCGGAACCACTGAAGCCATCTCCATTTTCGATGTTTGGGGCGAATTATCCAGAAAGTAATCCCTCCTGCTATAAAAGCGGCTAGAAAACTAACGAGCAGTGTTAGAACAAAAGGGTGAATCGTATTTGTCGTGAACGGTGACTTAAAAGGACGTTCAAGGTAGCTTGACCCTGAACCCACGATCGAGCCTGCTGCTAATCCAACGCCAACGACTTGAATAATTTGCCCTAATTTACGATCGATCTCTGCTTGCTCAATTTCGGTTAATCCTCGAATCGCATCAATGTACTGCTGAATCATCTGCTGTCCTGGTTCTAAGTACTTGCGATCAATCTGGATTTGCTTCAGAAATCGACGTTTAGCGAGGGCGGAAAATTCTTTCAGAAACTCGGCATCGGTTCCTGAAAGTTTTGAGAATTCAGATAGCTCTTGATCAAAGTTCTCGATGTTTGTTGCAACAGTAGTTTCCTGATCAGACAGATTTCTTAAATACTCAATATACTGCGTTGCATTTTGAGGAAGTTGTATCAGTGCTTCTTTGAATCGCTTCAGACGATCAACGGCTTGATGATCCTCGTGTAACTTCTTTAGCTGCGTTTCAATTTTGTTGTATAGTTGCTTAGCTTGTTGATGGCATGTTCTTGACTGCCGATAAGCATAGAGAATAGTGTGCCGAGCATTCAGGAGCAACAATAGATAAGCTGTGGCTCGCTCTATTTGTTCATTGCCCAGGTCATGGTAGCTAAACCAAATTAGGGCATGATAATGATTCGTTAATCCAAACTTGCAGTTATCGAATTCAAATACTAAGCCATTTAGAAAAGAACCTTGTCCAACGAGTTCGATTGATGGGTCTTGAAAGATCTTCTCAACACATTTCTTTGCCAATGTTTCGTACTCTCTAACAGCACCATTAGGCTTTGCAAATAGCACTAAAGTTTGACCATATAAACCTGGTAGATTAGAGAGAATAAGACTCTTCCGAGGGTTAAGTTGATCAAGATGACTCAACGGAAGTGCTTCTGAAGATCCTAAAGTGAGATCAGCAGCGTAGGAATTATGAATTCGGTACGGAGTCAGAAAGCCATTGATAGGCGGAGCTAATTGTAGATCCAGCGTATCATTGCTGTCTTTAAGCAAAATTTGGTACTCCTGCTGGTCTATCCGCTCAGGAGTGAGTAGTTCTTGCCGAAGATTCTGAAGAACCGTAGACTGGACGACTTTTCCAATTTCACTTAATTGTTTCCAAAAATCATTGGAATCCGTATCAGGCTGCTCGGCGTTATTGCTGCGGTAAGAATGAAAGGCGTAAAGCGTCAGACTACAATTACAGAGTTTCGGATCTAGCATCAGTTTTGTTTAGAGGAGTCTGAAGGGTTCTGAGATTCTGGTTGCTTGTCATCCTGGTCATTCCGCCGCATCATATTTTCGAGCAAATTATTTTTTGCTTGTTTTGGATCAAGGCGAGTCGGACGATTGCCGGGTCCTCGCGATGTCGCTGAAGTTTCTTCGAGCGGAAGTTCCATGAGTGCCTTGTAAATTTTGGGTTGACCCTCGCACCAGGCTGCGATCGCATCTGATAAACCTTCAATGTCATCCGGTGCGGATTGAAGGGTAGCTGTGAGCGAGTCTCGATCTGCTTCGGTGAATAATTCTGGTTGGTTCTGAAGTAGTGTTTGAAAATCTTGAATCATTTCTTCATAAGGAGACAGCCCTGACATTATGACCTCCTATTGCCCGATCGCGCAAAATCCTGCCCAATAGCGAGGCTGCCGAAACGGTTGACTCTCATCAGAACAGTTATACAATCTTTGAGCCAATCGCACCCGCATCGTTGGACTTTTTTTATAAAACGACTGCTCGACCAGCCATGTCTGAAGCTCAGATTTGGTGACTTCTCGCAGCCATCTCTGTGCTTGGTTGAGCGCGATCGCAACCGAGCCACTGTTTTTCAGATTGCCGTAAAATCGAATCATCAGCAAGGCAGTCAGAAGATCATCAACCTGCCATAGCGAACTAACAACCGATGCGCTACCTGCATACAAGAAGGCGCTGGGTAGTCCAATGTATTCATCAATCGGAGTACTGGCATCGATTTTTCCGGTTTCACAAGCTGAAAGTGTTACGAGCCGACAGTGTTTCAAGTCGAGCTTAAAAATGTCTTCTAGCCGAAGTGGGCTGTCTGCCAGAAACAGTGCGGATCGCTGAGGATGCTCTGGATCAAAATATCCGTGGCAGGCAAAATGCAAACAATGGATAGAATCGAAATCTTGCTCATTAAAGGTGGCTTTGGTTGCCTGTTTTTGCTTCAGAATCTGAGCCGATTTGAATGAGGACGTGATCGCTTCTACCTCTGCGCTGGCATGATCTAGATTGCCTGTCACCCCTACTCCGTCTGGATTCTCAATAGCGATAATATTTGAGAAATCAGAGCGTTCTCGCATGTGAGACAGTCTTAGCAGTTGGCAACTAGGAGCATAAAAAACACCTTGCGGAAATCGCTCAAATAAACAGGGATGTACTTTGGTTGCCATTGCATGGAGCGGAAAGAGATGCAAGCCGCGATGAGGAATGAAGATTAATCGCTCATAGTTTTCAGGTATTTCGGCTAGTAGTTTATCGAAGCACAGAATATCTGCTAACTCTTCCATGCAATCATCTAGACTGTCAAACCACTCGTTCTGATTTTGATTAGAATCTGTCAAATATTGCTGCGTCCAGACTCTCAGCCTTTGAATACTTTGCTCTGTGGAAACTTGAATTTTAGGTTCAGTGGCTCCGGGTGTGATGATGAATGTAATCAACTTGGAGCTAGTCGCATACCAAATGATGACTGATGTATGCTGGTCTAGCATCGATCTAAGTTGCTTAAATTGAAAATCTGTACCTTGTGGAAAATGCTTTTGCTGTATTTCTAAAGCTTTCTGCTTGAGCGATCGCAATTGATGTTGGGATAATGTTGGTTCCTGTGTTGCTTTTGCTAAGAGTCTTTGCTCAAGGGTTTTGATTTCACGCTGCAAGGCTTGGAACTCTTGGGCGACTTTTGGTGGAAGATGATTCTGAGCTTCACGGTTGAGGATTAACTCGACTAAACCTCTGGTTCTGCTTTGTTCAGCGCATTCTAATGCTGGAATGACTTGTTCTACTTCAATGTAGCTCTCGACTAAGTCTGCGTAAACTTGAATTGCGCCTTCCAAAATTTCTCGTCTCCGCTCTACGGTCAAACCCCAAATACGTCCGGCTTCAATTGCAGATAGTGCAATTTTGTACGCCTTAATCGCATCTAACCATCGTTGAGCTTTAAATTCCATATTGCCTAGATTTCTAGCAAATTTGAAGCATTCAATCGAGTGACTGGAAGGCTGGATAATTTCTAATGCGGACCAATAGAACTTTTCGGCTAATTCAAGCTCATTGATCGCAGAATAAATGTTTCCAAGACTGTTCTGAATTGCTGCCCAGCGCTCAGAATATGACTCGCGACTGTAGATCTGTAAGGCGTTGTTAAAAGCAGTCACCGCTTCATCGATTTGACGGGTTTCAGTTATTTGAATCTTTAAGCAATGGGCATTTCCTAAGTTGTACTGAATATTCGCCCATTCTGCTGGATAGCGATCGCGGGTGTGAATTTCGAGAGCAGAATGATAATAGCAAATAGCTCGATCCAAACTTTTGGAAGAATTGGTTCGATTACCGACGCAGTAGGCATTTCCCAATGCACATTGCAACAGTGCCCATTCATCTGGTTCAGTTTCTCGATCACAAAGTTCTAGCGCATCCTCGTAACATTGAATCGCTAAAGTGGTATTGTCGTCGAGATTACCGTTGGGGTTTTCGATATAGGCGATTCCTAAATGAGTCAGTGCAGACACTTGAGGGAGCCGTGAAAGCAACGGAGAAACTGTTTTGAAGACCTCGATCGCAACTTTGTAAAGTTCAATCGCTGTGTTCAAATTTTCAGACAAATCTCCTGAAGTTCTCTCACAGTATACAGTCGCCATATTAGCCTGCACCTCCGCCCATTGAAGCGGAAATCGACTGCGCGTTAGAATGCTAGAAGCAATCTCATAGCCTGCGATCGCAATTTCTAAATCAAGCGACCTTCGATCTCCACGAAACTCTTGTATTAGAGTACAGAGAAGCACGAGCCTATTGGCTAGATTATCAGAATCGAATGATCTTAGTGTTGAGAGCCTGTATTTCGTCCAATTCCTCAAGAATTCTGGGAAGTGGTTATCCAATTTCCCTAAATATTTCTGAATTAACTGCCTAAGCTCTACGTTGTTAAGCGTGGTTTGAAAGGCTTCTTCTAAGAACTTTAAGGCTACTGCTCTTGGCTTTAGAAGCCCATCAACTTTTCCGAACCCTTTAGTCATACTTCTGCATTCGATGAGTTCTGATCGTTCTCAACGATAGTCTCGAAATAACAATCTCACGCACAAATCATAGCTCTCTATCAAGTTCTAGAGCCATCTGTTAAGTTGGTTAAATTTTTCATTCTATTCATAAATTAAAAGTAAAAACTGTGAAGCTCAACAATATATACAGTTCGTTTGAACTATTTTATATGTAGCGTTTTTGATTACGTGATGTATTATCTATACGCTATACGTTGATTCGGGTGGAGTGTAGGATGGTGTTTCGAGGACTATTTGTTGGGATTGATCAGTATGCTGCTTCTGAACCATTTCGGCTCAGTTGTGCGAAACGAGATGCAACTGCCCTTCATGCGTTATTTTACGACACGTTGGGTGGAAACCCTGATCTCTTGGTAGATCAGGAGGCGACTGCTTCAGAAATTCGGAAGCGCCTCAATGCCCTTACACACTGTGAGCCAGATGATGTCGTTGTTATTTCATTTTCAGGGCATGGTACTGATACTCATCATCTCGTGACCCATGATACGAGCCTAGCGGATCTCGAAAATACTTCGATTGCGCTAGATGCCCTAATGGAGATGATTACGCGAATTCCAGCACGGCGATTGATCTGTTTTTTAGATTGTTGCTTCTCTGGCGGACTAGGGGCGAAGGTACTACACATCGAAACAGTTCCCCGAAATTCAAGGTCGGTTGAGACACCTCTGGCTCAACTTTCTGGGGAGGGGCGTTTGATTTTAACCGCATCAAGCCCAACGGAAGAAGCATCTGAGAACTTACGTCTTCGTCATGGATTACTAACGTACTTCCTGCTTGAAGCCCTCCAAGGCGCACCGACAGTTCAGCAGAATGGACAACTTCCGGTCTATCGGCTTCTAGAATATGTGACGCGGCGTGTCATTGATGCTTCGACACAACTTGGTAAACCACAGCATCCAACTCTGCGCGGGCAGATTGAAGGTGAGTTTGTGTGGCCCATTTTCCGACCTGGCGATCGATATCGAGCGATGTTCCCGGAGCGAATTCAGCCCAGAATTACTGCTAATATTCACAGCCTCGAAGTCTATGGATTCCCTAGTGCCCTCCTAAATGCTTGGGCAGGTGCAATTCCATCCTTGAACCCAATGCAATTGGAGGCAATTCAAGAGTATGGCTTGTTAGAAGGTCAACATCTTGCTGTTTCGGCTCCAACCTCATCCGGGAAGACGCTGATCGGTGAACTCGCTGCGCTTAAAGGAGTTCTTGATCGACAGCGAGCAATCTTTTTGCTTCCGTTGAAAGCACTGGTGAGTGATAAATATCACAGCTTTACAGCGACGTATGGAGATTATGGAATCGTTACAGTTCAAGCGACAGGAGAAACCGATGACATTACTCCACTGCTGCGTGGGCAATTTGACATCGGGTTGCTGACTTATGAAAAATTTACAGCGATCGCACTTGCCTATCCTCACATTCTTAGTCAAGTCGGTACAGTTATTGTTGATGAAGTACAGATGGTAGCAGACGATTCGCGAGGAGTGAACTTAGAATTTATTTTGACACTTCTAAAGATCCGTCGCAAACAAGGAATTGAACCTCAGATCATCACTTTATCTGCGGTGATTGGAGAAACGAATGGCTTGGAGCGGTGGCTTGGAGCGCAACTTCTCCGGTATACCATGCGCCCAGTTCCGCTTGATGAGGGAATTCTACTAGCTGATGGGCGATTCCGATTTATAGACGGTATCTCTGGTCAGGAGCAGATTACAGAACCTTTATTTACCCCTGAGTATCGCAAAGGGCGGAGTCAAGATTGGATCATTCCGTTAGTTCAAAAATTGGTCAGCGAAGGGCAGCAAGTTATTGTTTTTCGTGAAACAAAAGGTGAAGCGCGTGGCTGTGCGCTGTATCTCGCACGAGAATTGGGATTGTCTTCAGCCCAAGCTACACTAGATACTCTGCCAACAGGCGATGCTTCAAGGGCTTCACAGGATTTAGCATTAGCGTTGCAAGGCGGTGTTGCGTTCCATACTAGCGAATTAGCACCTGAAGAACGACGGGTGATTGAAGAACAGTTTCGTGCTGATTCCTCATCAATTCGGGTTATTGCTGCAACAACGACCTTAGCAATGGGGGTCAATACTCCAGCTTATTCGGTTGTAATTGTAGGGTTACAACATCCAATAGGGGGAGGAGCGTTTACGCCCTATTCGGTTGCAGAATATAAAAATCTTGTGGGACGAGCAGGGCGACAAGGTTATACCGATCGAGGAACCTCGTATTTGCTGGCTCTAACTCCCCATGATGCTCACTACTATTGGACTCAGTATGTTAAGGGATCACCTGAAAATATCGCGTCTCGTTTTCTGAATGCTGAGACTGATCCACGATCGTTGATCATTAGAGTGTTAGCAGCAGTTCAGCAGCTTACAAAACAAGGTGTTTTCGCAAATGAAATTATCGAATTTCTAGAATCTAGCTTTGGCGCATTTCAGCAGATGCAGGTTGCACCGTGCTGGAGTTGGAATCGCATAGAAATGGTGAAAGCGTTGGAGGACTTATTGCGGCATCAATTGGTTGAAAAAGATGCTAACGATCACTACTACCTGACGGAGATCGGGCAACTAGCAGGACAATCAGGTGTAGAAGTCGAGTCAATTATTCGTATTGTAGATTGCCTCTCGCCACTCAATCCAGACTCTATCAACGACCCAACACTTCTTGCTACTACTCAGATGACAGTTGAACTCGATCAAGTTTTGTTTCCAATCAACAAGCGAAGTACAAACAAGGAACCTCATGCATGGAAGCAGATGCTGATGGGGCAGGATGTTCCTGAAAAAATGATTGCTTCGCTAACGCAGCGTAACTCTAATCCACATCAAGGAACTTTAAGAGCAAAGAAAGCGATCGCTTGTTTGCTTTTCATAACGCCACGCACGATTCTGGAAATAGAAACGATGCTGACTCAATTCGGCGGTGCTACAGGTGGTGCAGCAGGTGCAATTCGAGAAGTCACTGCCCGTACCTGCGATTTATTACCCCTTGTGGTTCAGATTGCAGGTATTCTTCATCCAACGATCTCTGATCTTGATCGTCGATTATCTCGTCTGTTAATTCGCCTAACTCTAGGTATTCCATCCACCGCAGTAGATGTTGCTCAGGTTGCTGGATCTAAACTGACACGAGCAGATTATCTACAGCTTTGTAATTCAAGCTATATCAGCATTGATAAGATTGAAAGTAGCGGCGATGATATGTTACTCCCACTGATTAACCAAGATGTTGATAAGTTAGCGGTTCTTCGACAGGCAGTAAACACTTTTCAACAAAAAGAGTACCTATCAGTTCCACCTTTAGAACAATATGAAGCCTGAATATGGCAGTATTGATCAGTCTTATTTCACGACTCGAAAATTGATGAATCAATAGCTATGCCAAAACTCATCAGAGCAGTTTTCTAAATGCTCTGATGAGGTAATAATTTGTGGATGTGTCAATTCATAGACACGCCGATGATTCGGATGTCTATTTCAGCTTTCTCGCTCTCCAACTTAGGTCGACTTATTTAAAGCGGATCATAATGTTTGCAAGAATTGAGAAAGCGTCAACACAGGCTTGCATTAAAGGAATATGCTTCTGTTCACATCCTTTGAGAACGACAAGGTTCTCGCCTTACGCACGCTTTGAGCGCAAGGCGTTGTTAAATCGCTCAATGTAGCTGGTTAAGCGGCCGCTTTTATCTAAAGCACCCGACGCGTAGCGATCACACATCTAAATTCCGGTAACAGGGCTGAAAGTTATAGAGCTAGGCTGATTGGATTTTACTATAGTTGCCGATCGATTAATTGCCGAAACAATCCATCCTGGCTAGCAAGCTGATCAAAATTTCCACGTTGAACAAGCTGTCCCTTTTCTAGCACATAGATTTGATCGGCATTGCGAATCGTACTGAGGCGATGGGCAACCACAATCCGGGTAACGTTAAGTCGATCGAGGCTTTCACTGACGATCGCTTGGGTGCGATTATCCAGCGCACTGGTGGCTTCATCAAAGAGAAGAATTCTGGGATGGAGTGCTAAGGCACGAGCGATGAGGAGCCGTTGGCGCTGTCCACCGGATAGGTTGGTTCCACCTTCACTGACGACCGTATGCATTCCCATGGGCATGGTGGCAATGTCATCGGCTAGACCGGACATCCGAGCTGCTTCCCAGGCTTCATCCATGCTGATTAGGGCATTACTGGCAATGTTCTCAAAAATTGAAGCAGACATAACGCGGCTGTTTTGCAGTACAACTCCTAGTTGACGCCGGACAGCATGAATATCAAGTCCTGCCAGTTCTTGTCCGTCGTAGCGAATGCTGCCCGACTCAGGAACGTCAAAGCCCAGCAGCAATCGTAATAGGGTTGATTTGCCGCTGCCGGAAGGTCCAACCATCGCTATAAATTCGCCGGGTTCTGCGTGGAGGCTGACATTGTTGAGGATGAGTGCGCCATCGTCGCGATATCGGAACTGAATGCGATCGACGTTGACTCGTCCAGAGAGCCGTCCTGGATCTGCTTTTGTGGTATCAATCTCCGGTGTTGCATGTAGAATCGGTTGCGCTCGTTCCCATAGCGGTAGCACTTCAAGCACATCTACCACCGTTGTACTCAAGGTTGTGGCTCCGCTAATAAAGGTGCCAAAGGCAGTATTAAACGCAAGAAAGGTTCCGGTCGAAAGCCCCTGATTGGATTGTCCCGTTTGAATGAAATAGACCGAACACGCAAACAGAATCGCAGGGGTTAATGCAGAGAGGATGTGATTAATTACCGTTAAATTGTCTTCGATCGCTTCTGTGCTGAGCGTTAATTTCAACTGTTGACGATACTGTTGCCCCCAATAGGCAAAGGCTCGTGCCTCTGCTCCGGCAACCCGAAATTTAGCAACACCATTAATGATCTGTACCATCATGCCGAAGAGTTTTCCTTGCTGATCTAGCAATGGACGAACTCGCTGAAGGGTCATGATTCCGGCAAGAACCGTGACTGCAATATTCAATAACGCAACGAAGACAGCAATGAGAGCAAGAGAAGTGTTGTAGTAAAATAGCAATCCTAAATTTAATAATGAAAACACGCTAGAGAATAAACTTTTTAGAATCGTGCCACTGAGCTTCTGGCGAATTTGACCGATCACAGAAACTCGTGCGCTCAGATCCCCAATGGAATAGGTTCGGAAGAATGAGACTTTGAGATTCAGTAAGCGATCCCAAACGGCTGCTTGAGTTGCAGAATCGGCAAAGGTTTCTAATCGGGTTACTGCAATCCCTTGTGTAAATTGAAATAAAGTCGTTCCTAACGTGGTTGCAAAGAGTCCTAGCGCAATTTGGATGAGTAGAGATCGATTGGCATCTGGAATGGCGTGATCCATCAAAATCGCGGTTGCTTGGGGGGTGATCATTCCGATCAACGTGGCTGCAATGCCTGTAAAGATCAGTGTTAACAGCTCTTTGGTATGTCCTTGGGTGGCAAATTGTAGGAGATTCAGTGCTTTAAGTTTTTCGGGCAAAGGGCGATAGAATGTATACGCTGTGGGAGAAAGGGTGAGCGCCGTTTGTCGATCGCAGCGTTTGCGAACATTTTGCAAGGGATCGATGAGGTCATATTGCGTTTCTGAAATGGGAATCAGCGCTACAGGATATTCCTCTTCGATAGTGTAGGCGAGGAATGCGCCACAATCTTGTTTCCACCATTGATCACACAGTGTAATCCGCCGCATCCGAATCTGAGAGGCGCGTGCGATCGCATCGAGTGGATCTCGAACTCGTTGCAAATCCTCAGACTTGGCGGGTGGACGAATTGTGATTCCCAGAAATCTCCCAACGGCACCCGCTGCAATTAAAAGTGCTTCTTCGGGATTGATTGCTGGTTTTGTGGGAGAGCCGTCAGGGTGATCTGGCTCAAAAACCGTTGCGAGATTGGAAAGTGTGGTTGCGATCGCTTGGTTATTGAGATGTTCTCGCGCTTGAAACCGAATTAATTCTTGTTGTAGATCTTGTTGCTCAAGCTGTTGAATGGTTTGGAGAACAAAAAGCTGGAGCTGATGAATTCCGTTGAGTAAAATTTCATCGTCTGTGATGCTATTAACATTGCAATAATCGATTTCTACAATGTCAATGGCATTTAACCATAGATGTGTTTGTAATGGGATTCTACCCGTTGAAAAATTGATATCTATCGAGCCTAAAAATTTGGCATTTCCCTGAAGAATTTGCGCCCAAACCACAGTTCCATGCATTGGCTGAAACACTTCCCCTTCTGCAAGAATGCCACATCCTGTGGGTTCAAAGGGCGTTGGCAAGCGAGGCGAGACCATTTCTGAAACTGTAGAGCCGAGATGATGCACCCATCGATCGATTAGTTCTCGATTTAACTCATGTACTGGCATCAGTTCCGTTTCTTCTAATGCGACCGCTAATAGTTGGTGCTGTACGCCTGCGGTTTCCCAATGAGCCGAGAACATCGCTTCTCCCGCTTTGACACTGAACAGATAGCGGCGTTTCCCTTTAGGTGTGCCGTGTTCCACTGCGATCGCAAAGACTGCTAAGGAACCGGATTGAACCAGCCAAATTGTCTCACGATCGTTGAGTAATAACGGCTCATTGCTTTTGAATATGTAGGTTTCCGGCAATGGGGAATCGTTTTCTGTATGCGTGTCTTTGTAATTATCTTCTGCCAACATACTTATGCTTCCTCTAGCGATTCGCCTTCGCTTTTGATCAACTGCAAATAGGTTCCTTCCACTTGCCGTAATTCTTCATGGGTGCCACGCTGAACCACTTTGCCCCGCTCAAACACAATAATTTCGTCACAGTCGCGAATGGTGCTGAGCCGATGCGCCACAATTAAACAGGTACAGCCGCGTAGCCGTAAGTTATAGTCAATAATTTTTTCTGTTTCCGTATCGAGTGCGCTCGTCGCTTCATCCATGATCACGATCGAGGGATTGTTGACTAAAGCGCGGGCAATTTCTAAGCGCTGTCTCTGTCCACCACTGAGGTTCGTTGCCCCTTCGAGCAAATCGGCATTGTACCCACCCGGCAGCGATAGAATCACATCGTGAATTGCCGCATCCCGGCAGGCTTGAATTAAGTTGCGATCGGGAATCGTGGTATCCCAAAGTGTGAGGTTATCGCGAACAGTCCCTTCAAACAATAAAATATCCTGCTCGACCATTGCGATCGAATTTGCCAACACCGATCGCGGCAAATTTACTTGTTCATCAAAGAAGATTTCACCCGACCAAGGTTGATATAGCCCTGCAACCAGTTTCGCGATCGTTGATTTGCCCGAACCACTGCCGCCGACTAATGCCACTCGTTGACCAGGTTTGAGCGAAAGATTAAAGTTTTCGATTAGAGGAGGAGCCGTTCGGTTATATCCAAACGTGATGTTGCGAAGTTCAAGATAGCCTTGTAATTTGGGTTGCGAAGGGGATAAGCTTTGCTTTGTTGTGATTGGATCGGTGGGATTTCTTAAAACATCATCCAGTCGATTCAAGTTCCCTTCTAATTCCTGTAGATCGCCACCTAAACTAATCAGTTGATTCACAGGTTGCATAAACTGTTGCATCAACGATTGAAACGCAACGAGCATCCCAATGCTGAGAGCACCATCCATTACCCGTAACCCGCCCACTGCTAATAGCAGCATTGAGGTTACTCCGGAGAGGAATGCAGGCAGGGTTCCTAGGCGTTGGTTGAGACTGCTCATTTCCTGGCGGACATTGATTGCTTTCGCATAATGCCCTGCCCAACGGGCGAAAAAGTCCGATTCCAAGCCTGAAGCTTTCAGGGTTTCCATGCTTTGCAACCCTGCGATCGCTACTCCGCTGACTTTTCCCTGTTCCTGCATTAAACGCACATTGTTATCTGCCCGTTGTCGCCCGACCCATTGCAACATCAAAAGGTTGACAACGACAAAGACAATACCAATGAGAGTGAGAATTAAATCATATTGCAGCATTACGATCGCATAAAACACAACCATGCCCGCAGAAATTACGGTCGTTGCGAGTTGCCCCGATAGAAGACTAGCTAAGCGATCGTTGAGTTGAATGCGACTACTAATTTCTCCCGCAAATCGTTGATCGTAAAAGCTCACAGGCAAATGCAAGATATGCCAGAGAAAACGGCTGGACATCGACATCGCTAATTTGATTTGCATTCGCCTTAGTAATTGCAGTTGTAATCGTGTGAGTAATCCAGTCAGAATTGCTGTGAACAACATGCCAAATATCAGTGGACGCAACCAATCATCCCGTCCTTGAATCAAAACTTGATCAATGAAAACTTGTGAAAACGTGGGCATTGCTAGTCCGGGCAATACTAATAAGAAACCCACTAACACCGCATAAATGAGCGAACCAATTGAATGGCGTAGCCTGTCCCATAGTGCTAACGCAATACTCGGTTTGTGTCCTCCTTTTTGAAAGTTTGGACTCGGTTCAAAGACGAGAACAACGCCTGTAAATGCCTCACTAAACTCAGCGATCGACACCGATCGAGATCCAGTCGCAGGATCATTGAGGTAAACTCGCTGCTGACGAAACCCCTCAACCACGAGAAAGTGATTGAAGTTCCAAAAAACAATGTAGGGACACTGTAACTGCTGCAAGCCGTCGAGATCGACCTTAAAGCCCTTTGCCTGCAATCCATAGCTACGAGCAGCATTAAGAATATTGGAGGCTTTACTCCCATCGCGTGAAATGCCACAGGCTTGCCGAAGTTCGGGCAGTGGAACAATTTTCCCGTGATAGCCCAAAATCATTCCCAGTGAAGCGGCTCCACATTCGACTGCCTCCATTTGGAGGAGGGTTGGGGTACGGCGAAGGCGTTGGGGTGAAATCGGAGTGGGTGAGGGATTCTCGGTTTTCTGAGAAGAAAAGCGATGAGAAAAATAGTGTAGAAATCGCTGCATGATCTTAATTCATCCCAGTCCAAGATTTGAGAATGGGCAAGACAAAGGTAATGGGTGCTCGTTCTTCTACCGTGATTCGTACTGTGCTAGTCGTTCCTGGTGTAATTTTTTGCTCGGCTCCTTTTGAAGATGACCAGCGATAGCCACTGGGTGTTGATTCATCTGTCTGAGGTTCCGTAAACACTGCAATCTGAGGTCCCTCTGACATCACACCCGGCAAAATATCAGGATTGCCAATCAAACTGGCTGCCCCTTGTTGAGTCATGGGATAAGCAGAAATTGTTTTCACCTTGCCTTCGATGCCACCAAATTCTTCTCGCTTGACGGTTGTTGGTGTAATTTGTACCGGCATTCCTGCTTTTATTTTCTTCCCTTCACTGACCGGAAGAAATGCAATATTAACCAGTTGTGCCGAGGATTCTTGTGCTGCGATCGTGCCTATGCCGACTCCCGGTTCTAGCCGTTGTCCTGGCTTTGCAGTTATTTCTAACACTCTTCCCGAATAGTCACTGACAATTTGGCTATTTTGCCGAAGCTGAAGTTCTAACTGAGCAATTAATCGTTGTGTTTCCTGAATTTCTTTTTGGCGATTGATATTGGTTGACAGATCCTGCTCTGCTTGTGTTGCAATGCGGCTGTCTAGGGCTTTCAATTGCGTGTTTAACTCATCTTCCTGGTTTACATTACGGAGATATTCTCGTTGAGCATCTGCTTCTTTTACATCAAGCTGCTTGAGTTGGGATTCTACCTCGTGAATCTGAGCTTTTGCATTGAGATAGTCCTGTTGTGCCTGAAGAGATACGTCTTTAGTGATCGCGCCTTTGGTTAGCAGTGCTTGACGTTCCTGCCATCGTTGATGATACACGGGCAGCAAATCCCGTAAGGTTGCGACGCGTTCCTGAAACTTTTGCCGTTCGCGTTGAATTGCCTCTAAGCCTTTTTCTCGCAAAATGGGAGTGAGAGATTGTACCGTTTGGAGGCTTTGTTGAATCGTTTGTCGCTGCTCTGCGATCGCCAGTTGTTCCACCGAATTCCGCTGAGTTTGGGCTGAGTTAGCAGTTTGATCTTGCGCTCTCAGTTGAACCAGTTTTTCTCGTGCGAGTTGCAATTGGCTTTGTAGTTCCGACTGATCGATCGTGGCGAGAACTTGCCCTTTCTTGACAACATCCCCAACCTCTACAGTTACGGTGAGAATGCGACCAGAACTTTGAGCTTGAACGGTTGTCACTTTACTGGGATAGACCAATACTCCCCGACCTGTAACGGTCATGGGAATTCGCCCCACAATGCTCCAAGTTGCGCCCGCAATCACCAGAGAGCCAAGAGCGACGAGGGATAGCCAGCGTTGTGGATTGACGACTTGAATGACTTGATCGAGCCGTTCGGGAGAAGCCGCTCGCTTCAATGCTTCTTGGCGAAACAGTGTGTTTTGTTGCGTTTTCTGTTCCGTTGTCATTGGCGTTTACCTGATTATTGAGATTAGTCTGTTTCAATGAGTCTGTTTCAATGAATCCGAACTCGCTTTAACATCCATTCAAATCGCGCTCCTGCCAGTGCCATCTGTGTCAGGAAGTGGTTGCTGAGTTCATTAGCATAGGTGGAATCTAGGGATTGTCCTTGGCTGTAGGTGAGTCTGCCATAACCGAGACGAGAGACGATCGCTTGTTGTTTGTCAGCCAGTAACATTGCTAGAACTCGGTAAAACCTGGCAGCAAATCCAATGTCATGTAATAACTTTGCGGATAAGCGCCATTGCGGAATGGATAGAATTTGCGATTCCCGTACTGCTCGTACATTAACAGTCAATGCTTGAGCTTCGATCAATGGGGTTTCGCCGATCATGTCCCCACGAGATAAGCGTGCGAACTCTCGTTCGATCTCAGGATTGTTCTCCAAATTAGAAAACACCGTAGCTAATGGGTTGCCGTCTTCTTCAGAAGTGGTTAGCGCGATCGCACCATCGAGCAAAATGTGTAACGCCTCGATCGGGCGATTGCGACGAATTAGAATCGTTCCAGCCGCGACTTGGTGGACTCGTCCTGCGGCAATGAGCCAGTCAATATCGCTGTCCTGAAGTTCTGCAAAGACAATTAATGCTTCTCGCAGTTGGGGTTGGCTCAATACGACGGTACTGCGTCCCAGTTGATGAATCATTTGCTCAAGTCGATGAGCAAGTAAAACTGCACTCGCTCGATAGAGATGGGCAGCAAAACTTGGATCTTGTTCAAGTTTTTGTAGGAGGCGCGATCGAGGAATCGATAAAATGCGCGATCGCGTCAGGGTGCTAGTCGTTGTAGAGGGGATGTAAGTCTCTAAAAATGGAATTTCTCCCACAATTTCACCGCTAGATATTTGTGCGATTTCTCGCCCTATCATCTTGCCTCCTTCCAAAGCAGCAAAAGCTCGTCCCAACGGGTTCTGTTCGCTGTGTGCGAGTGAGACTGTTAATTTACCCTCTAATAGAATGTGAAAAGTAGGGAGTGGCTGCCCTTGCTGAATTAGAACTGTTCCTGGTTCGAGATTAGATTGCTGTCCCGCAGCTAATAGCCAATCAATATCTTGATTGCTTAGCTCCTTGAGAAGAATTTCTGTCATAGATCAACTCCCGATCGATTGGGGTATAGAGAGTATTAGTTTCTTCTACCAAAGAAGCTAGATAAGTTTTTAAGGATGTTCAGTACATCTTCGATAGAACTGAAGCCACTTCCCCCAAATTGGAAGGCAGAGGAGAATGTATTGGAGTTTCCCTGTGAGTTTCCGCGTTTGCGCCGCCCTCGTCGCGTGAAACTGATTTGTTGATCAAAAATTGAACCAGATAAGAAGAAACTAATTCCACCTGAAATTTGATCGAGTTCTTGCTCAGAGAGTTCAAGTATGGTTGAAAATTCTGTGCGATCGTCTTGCGAACTTTTCTGACAATTGGACATGGCTTATTCCCTGCAAAGTTGAATGGTTAAGGAAAGCTAGTTCTACGAGCGAGATGCTTATGCAAAGCCACGCATAAAGCTCAAGAAAAAGATCTCCGACTTCTTCAGGAAATCGGAGATCTTGAACTCACTAAGGAGTTTACTTAGCTAATGGCAAGGCTTTGACCTGCCGAGCTTCCATTGATTTGGAAGTTAAAGACTGATGCGGTGCCACTGCCTTGAGGACCTGCAAAGGTTTGTTGGGCAACGGTCATATTCTTTTGAATGAAATCATTGGCTGAGGATTGTGCGAATCCGTTGGCATCACCGATCGTGACAGATAATCCACCTGCAACAACATCGAGTTCAGTTTCCGACAGTTCAACAGCAACGAAGTTAGACTTGAGTTCAGACATGGTTATGTTCTCCTATAAATTAAGGGTTTGCAATGAGTTGGTTAATGATTTTGGCAATGGGTTAGGCAATCATAATGCCATTGTCATCATTAATCATGGGCGGATCGACATCTGTGATGACAGAATGACTTGGTTGAGATCCAGGCATGCTAGAAGAAATTGGGCAAGTTTTAAGAAACTCTGTCAGTGCGTCAGAAACATATTGATTCAGATTGGTTAGCAAACTGGTGTGAGTTGCTCCGTCTGAAACTGACTCTCCTGCTCTGAGAGTTCCACTGCACCTGATTTAGAGATCGCTTCAACGCTCATTATCCATTCCTCAATCTAGCTGATGACAATGCTTTGACCCGCAGAGCTACCAATTTCTTGCAGATTGAAGACCGATGCGGTTCCGCTACCGTTAGGACCTGCAAAGGTTTGCTGGGCAACGGTCATATTCTTCTGGAAGAAATCGTTCGCGGCGCTTTGGGCATAGCCTTGAACATCACCGATCGAGACAGCAAGACCACCCGCAACTTGATCTAACTCAGTTTCAGACAATTCGGTAACAAGATTCGATTTGAGTTCAGACATGATTGTATTCTCCTAAATGAATAGATGTCAGTGAGCGATTAAGAATTGATAGAGTTGGGAGGAGAATAGATTGGCTAATTCGCCTCCCTCAATGCACTAGCTGATGACGATACTTTGACCCGCGGAGCTACCGATTGCTTGTAAATTGGTCACAGAAGCGGTACCACTACCGCCAGGACCTGCGAAGGTCTGTTGTGCTACTGTCAGATTTTTTTGGAAGAAATCATTCGCTGCACTTTGGGCATACCCTTGAACATCACCGATCGCGATAGCCAGTCCACCTGCAACTGTATCCAGTTCGTTGTCAGAGAGTTCTACAGCGTTGATGTTGGTTTTGATTTCGGATGTCATTGTGATTCTCCTTAAGATGAAATTAGGGTGTTGTAAGTTTTAGCAGCATGAACTCGTTTTTGTGTTTTGAGTTGTCTCTGCTGCGTTTCGTGTTCTGTTGAACATGTACACACTATAGGGTTTGGCAATTGGGTTGCACATCGACAGAACGTTTGAATATGATTCAACCGAATTGTCTCCAACTTTTGGTTGAGTCTGTGCATAAGCTTCACTTGCTCAGAGATAAAGGGTTTTCAGAGTCGAGGACTGCTGTAATGAATCTGAGAGATCTATTCTGTCGCTTAAAGCTTGCCTCTCAATTTACGGTGTTACTATCGCTAATTTTCATCATTGGAATTGGTTTGGGTGGCTTTGCGCTCTCACAAGCATTAGAGCACCAAGCCAAAACCGAAATTAGCGATCGCGCCCAGCTCGTCATGCATCTGATGGGTTCGGTTAGCAGTTACACCAACGATCAAGTCACCCCACTCTTACGAACTCAATTAGATGCTCAAACTGCCTTAGTTCCTCAGAGTATTCCCAGTGTGGCTTCTCGACAAGTTTTTGAGCACCTCCAACAGAATGGGCAATACAAAGACTACATTTATAAAAGTGCTGCACTGAATCCAACAAATCTGGCAGATAAATCCGACTTGTTTGAAGCAAAATTGATCGAACGCTTTCAGAACGATCGTATGCTCAAGACCCTTTCTGGGTTTCGCAACACGACTGAAGGTCAGCTATTCTATAGTTCGCAACCGTTAGCGATTACTCAAGAAAGCTGTTTGGTATGCCATTCCACACCAGAAAAAGCCCCAAAAAGCCATGTCGATCGCTATGGTGCTCAAAACGGCTATGGTTGGCAACTGAACGAAATTGTGGGGACTCGGATTGTTTATCTCCCAGCCAATGAGGTGTTAAGCCATGCTCGTCAAGCCCTGTTTATGTTTGTCTGCATTTTTAGTGTGATTTTTGCATTAGTTCTACTGCTCGTTAACTATCTATTAAAGCGACGAGTGATTCAACCGCTAAAACCAATGGCACAACTTGCCGAGCAGCTCTGTTTAGAAAAAATCGATACGACGGAAGTAGAAGCGTTGGAGCGCAAAGGATTGAATAAAATTGCCAAACGTGCGGATGAACTCGGTCAACTGGGGCGTATCTTCCAACGTATGGTTCGAGAAGTCCTCGATCGAGAGCAAAAACTTGCAGCACAATTGCACCGACTGCGAGTAGAAATTGATCACAATCAACGAATCCAACAAGTTTCGGAAATTGAAGCAACGGATTATTTTCAAAAGTTGCAACGCTCTGCAAAACAAATTCGCGATCAGTGGACAGATCCTAAAAATCAGTGAGGACAGCAATCATGGCAAAAATCGTTTCCATTCACTCCTTTCGAGGGGGTACAGGTAAATCTAACGTGACCGCAAATTTGGCGACTTGGATTGCAAAATCGGGCTATCGTGTGGGCATTGTGGACACCGATATTCAATCTCCAGGCATTCACGTTCCGTTTAAGCTAGACGAAACGCAAGTGAAATATACGCTGAATGATTATCTATGGGGACGGTGTTCGATCGATGCCGCAGTTTATGATGTGAGTGCTGTTTTATCGACTGGACGAAGTTGGTTTGGTAATCGTGGCAAACTCTATCTGATTCCATCGAGTATTAAAACTGGAGAAATCTCTCGTATTCTTCGCGAAGGATATGATGCGCGATCGCTCAATGATGGTTTTCGAGCCTTAATCCAGAAATTGCAGTTGGACTACCTGTTTATTGATACGCATCCTGGTATTAATGAAGAGACGTTGCTTTCTGTAATTATTTCTGATGTGTTGGTGGTGATTTTGCGCCCAGATAAACAGGACTATCAAGGCACTGCGGTCACGATCGATGTTGCCCGAAAATTAGAGGTGCCAAAGATGCTCCTCGTGGTGAACAAAGCTTTACCGAGTTTGAACTTTGAGGCACTACGGCAGCAAATCCAAACCAGCTATCAAGCTCCCGTTGCTGGCATTCTACCTGTTTGTGAGGAGATGTTTCAGTTAGCGAGTAGCGATATTTTCTGTTTGCGCCATCCCGATCACGCCTGGTCAAAGGAAATTCATGCGATCGCGGCTCAAGTGCAGGCTAATCAGAGCTCTGGAAGTCGTCTAGCTTATCAGTCACGATAGATCATATCTTTGAATATGAATCTGTGAATCGAGTTAGGAATTGGAATTCATTCAGGTTGCATGAGTCAGATGACCGTGAGAGCTATGAAATAGTGATCATTTCAAATATTTAACAGTCATACTATGTTCAATAGCCAAAATACGCCTCTTGATGTCCTTGATAGAACATTTGGTCATACAATTACACCGACATCACTTTTTGACTGTCCTTCCACTTTAATGCCATCGTATTGTGCTCATGAGGCATCTAGCTCCCTAGCTGCAGATGAACGAGCCATAGTAGATGCATTAAATCTCAGGAGCCAAGGAGCTGACAAAGATAGCTATGGAGTGTGTGATTCTTTTTCGCGTGAGTTCAAATTCAATCTAAATAGCAATGATTTTGAGACTTACTTCCAAACTGTGAATTACAATACCGGAGAAGGTTTTACCGATAATGATGGTCTTTCTGGTAGTATCAATTCTGATCTAATCCTTGAGTTTCAAGCTGATTTGCCTTACCTCGTCCAGGCTACAAGTTTTGATCCCAACATAACAGAACCCTATCAACTCGATTCAGAATTACTCTCAGCTCAACCTACTTTTACTGCCTCTTCTTCCTTTAGTGAAGTCTATGGCTATGGTCTTGTGGACGCAGCGGCGGCAGTTGCTCGATCGATAGGACGTTCTCGCTTTGCTGATGTGCCAAATCAATATGCGAATCTGAACTTGTGGGGAATAGATGCTGTCAGTGCGCCCGAAGTTTGGCAAGTAGGCTATACCGGAAAAGATGTTGTGGTTGCGGTGATTGATAGTGGTGTGGACTTTACCCACGATGATCTCGATGACAACATTTGGGTGAACACAAAAGAAGTTTTTGGCAATGGGATTGATGACGATCGTAATGGCTATGTTGATGATGTGATTGGTTGGGATTTTGTCAGCTACGACAATAATCCAATGGATATGGAAGGACATGGCACTCATGTTGCTGGCACGATCGCGGCAGAGAGAAATGGCTCTGGAGTAATTGGTGTTGCCTTTGATGCAAAGATTATGCCAATTCGAGTGTTGGGTAAAGATGGTGGAACGGATGCCTCGATTGCAGAAGGAATCTACTATGCGGCAAACAATGGTGCTGATGTGATCAATCTCAGTTTGGGTAAAAATTCCCCGGCTCCTGAGCTTGCACGAGCGATTCAGTATGCCACGGAGCGAGGCTCGATCGTGGTCATGTCTGCGGGAAATGATGGTTTGTCTCAACCGGGCTATCCAGCCCAATATGCGAGGGATTGGGGCATTGCGGTGGGCGCGATCGATGAATATGGTTATATGGCAAAAACCTCCACTTGGGCATCGAATTTTGCGGGTAGTGATCCAACCATGCGATATGTCGTTGCACCAGGATTGGATGTTTACTCGACGGTGCCAGGGAACGATTACAAGACCTATGGCGGAACCTCAATGGCGGCTCCTCATGTGGCAGGAGTGGTTGCATTGATGTTAAACGCGAATCCGAATTTGACGCCTGCCCAGGTGCGCCAAATCATCACGCAAACGGCGATCGGATAGTGGTTTGTCGTGATAGTCTCTGATGGTATGATTTTGCCAGTCGATCGATCTTCAACGCTCAATCCGAAGCAAGGTACATCTAGGTAAAGTTGTCTGAACTGTTGCACAATTTGTATTCTAGGTAGCTGTTTCAATGTTGAAATTAATAGCTCGTTTAGGATTGTCTTCTGTCGTGTTGGGAGAGATCGAGTGTCTGGCTATGGCTCAAACTCAGGTCGGTTGAGACGCAAAAATCCTAAAAATTTAGAGATTTTGACAACTGGGGATGACTTTTCCGTGAAAAGATGAAAAAATCGAAAACTATGTGCTTTCAATAGCAAAAAATAGGGTGTTTTGAACATCAGTATCAGTCAGTAAGAGAACTCTGAGTGGGTACAGAATTTTCTAGTGCTTGTCTAACTTTGGATAGTGTAATGCCATGTTTTAAGGTTCATTCAAAATTTTTTGAGGCAGAGTGGATGTTTAGAATAAACGTTTTGGGAAACTTGCTTGGAGTTTGTTTATTACTCTTCCCAAGTTATGTCTTGGCACAGATTACTCCTGATACTAGCTTAGATAGAGAGTCTTCGCGTCTTACCCAGATTGGAAAGGATGGAACAGTACAGATTGATGGGGGTGCTCAAAGGGGAGGGCATCTTTTTCATAGTTTTCGAGATTTCAATGTGGGAGAGGGGAAACAAGTTTATTTTGCTAATCCAGTAGGAGTAGAGACAATTTTCAGTCGTGTCACGGGAAGTGAAGTTTCCCGAATCCTTAGACGATTGGGAGTACAAGGAAAAGCAAATTTGTTTTTACTCAATCCGAATGGGATTATTTTTGGGAAGGATGCTCAACTTGATATTAAGGGATCGTTTGTTGCAAGTGCAGGAGGTCGCTTTATCTTTCCCGATGGCAGTGAATATAGCGCGATCGACCCTCAAGCTCCTCCTTTGTTGACGATTACAACACCCATTGGCTTACAGCAGCTCACAAATCTATCTGGAACGATCTCGAATGCAGGTCAGTTGGCAGTGGGTCAAGATCTCACTTTGGTCGGTCGTCAGTTAGATCTCCAAGGACAGCTACAAGCAGGGCGAAATGTAACATTGCAAGCCCAAGAGACGCTCAAGGTTCGGGATAGTGTTACGGCTCCTTTCTTGGCAACGGCGGGTGGAAACATGGTCATTCGAGGAGATCGTGGTGTAGATATTTTTGCCTTGAGTCATCCTCGCAGTGGCTTCTTTTCCGGGAAGGATATGATCTTACGATCGTCAAGTGCAGTTGGGGGTGATGCTCGGTTTTGGAGTGGCGGCAACTTCCGGATTGAGCAGTTAGATCAATCCTTGGGTGATCTCTTTAGCCCGTTTGATCCGGTGATTCTATCCAGCGGGGATGTGAGTTTCAATAATTAGGGCTTGCTGAAAAAGTCAGAACTGAAAAAGTGAGGAGCAGGTAGACAGATTTTTTGCTCAAGCCGCAATTGCGAATCTCCATCGGTGAATTTGCAGCTTTTGCTGGGTTTGTTCTAGCAACCACATCCAGACCGACAGCACAGCAAACAGGACAAAAAGAAGATGCTGGAGCAGTCGCTCCAAGTTCATCACCAAGAACGTGATAGCAATCGTACACTCAGCCGTGGGTGCGAGTTTTGCCATCACTCGACCGAGGCTAAAGCGTCGCTTGCCTTGCCCAAACTTACCCTCAATCTGATTGCGAAGGACTGCATCTGCCAGGACTTGCTTGCGAATGTCTGCTGCATCTTTCACCTTCGGTCTACCGAGTGGTTTGCCGCTCAATCGAATCCCGCGTTCACGGCAAAAAGCACGATTGGCACGAGTGCGATAGATTTGGTCGGCATGAACGGATTCGGGGTAGTGTCCAAAGCGTTGCTTGAACTGTTCGACTTGAGTGGGAAGATCTTCCGATTCGTTGAAGCTCTCCCAACTCAGACGATCTAGAAAGACATTGCCATCGACACAACTTGCAGAGAACTTCGCTCCAAATTCAACAGGCGTTCCTGCCTTGCCTCGAACAATTGGACGGATGTGGGGTTGCGACAGACTGACAATCCGGTGTTCGATTCGATGTTGCTGTTGGTCATACATCGACTGCTGCTGTCGATACAGTTCAGCAATCACCAAGAGCTTGCGATACAAGGACTTGTTCAGTGCCGATAAGGTTGCTCCAGCTTCGACCAAGGCATCAATGTGAGCCAGGTTGCGCTTTACATAGCCCAGTTGCTTGCGAATCGCTTTTCGCATCATCTTGCCTCGGACTTTGCGTTGCTTGGTGATGCTCAGATACTCTCGACGGGCTTCCTTACGATAGGTGCGAGGTTTGTGCGCCACAGCAGATCTGACTTGCTCATACAGTAGGTCAATGATGGCTTCTGTTGCTTCGCGTGCCTCATTCAACAAGCTCAGGTCGGTTGGATAACTGAGATCTTGCAGCATTCTCAACAAAACTTGCCAAACGCATGAAAATCTGAAAGAAAGGGCGTAGAAAAAATAATCAGACGGTTATGGAAACCATCGTTGGACACGCCCAATCGTTAGTGTATAGTCTCCTTTGCTTGATGCCTAGTGCCTATCAAAAAGCCAGCCTCAATGCCTTGTTTGGATTGTTTCTCGAAGCACTCGGACATCCCCTGCCTCAGTCCACTCAAGTCAAATCTGCAAGTTCGCTGAGTCGGTTCTTGAACCATTACGCTTGGTCTACTCGCAGTGTGATTCGAGTGACGCGACAAGCCATTTTTGCCCAATTGTCACAGTATCGTCCGCGCCAAGATGCCCCACTGCGAGTTCTGATTGACCTAACGACATTAGAGAAATGCGGCAAGTTTTTGCATCTGAGTACTCCGACCGAGAACCCAGATGCTCCTGACCCTTGGGTACGGATGCTTAACGGCAAGCGGGGACTGCATCTGGTGGTGTTGTATCTCAACCTTGGTCAATGGCGCATCCCGTGGAGCTTTCGCGTTTGGCGAGGCAAGGGAAAGACCAGTCCGGCTCAATTGGCGTGCAGATTACTGGCAACAGTGCCAAAGCAGTTGGTTCTGGACGCACCCGTGATTGTGCTGGCTGACACGGAGTTCGGCACGATTGAGTTTCTCCGAGCGGTCAACAATCGAGGGTGGAGAGCGGTGGTTGGTGTGCGCTGCACTCGAAAATTGCAAGATGGCAGCAACCTCAAACAGCTTTATCGTCGGGGCAAGCGGGGAACACAAATTAAACTGGAGGGCATTCCCTTTGCACTCACCGTCTCTTGGTTTTGGCTCAAACAAGCCAGTGGCAAACGTGAACTTCGCTTTGTCGTGTCTACCTATCCTTACTCTGGAGTCTACCTGGTACGCTTGGGGCGCAAACGCTGGGCGATTGAAGCTTTCTTCAAGACCATCAAGCATCGCTTTGGGCTACATCGCTTCGGGCAATCGACCAAACTCGGAGTTTATCGTTGGTTGGTTCTGGTTCTGATTGCCTACCTCTTGGTGCATTGGGTTCACCAAAGTACGGCGCTCCCTCAACTCGATTGGAAGACCGCAAGTGATTTAGCAATGTCGATTTTATTTGCTTCTGTGCTGTGGTTTCAACTCCTCCGACACCTACGAAAAACAGTGCATATTGCAGCACACTATCACTTTGAAATTGTTCTCAAATCACTGCCGAATCTGGCTTATCAGGAATGGTGCAAGATCTGAGTAATACCAATTCGAGCCAATTGGCATCGATCGATACCCCTACAAATTCCCGCGATCGTGCTTCAAACTCAGCGATCCCCAATTCGCCAGCTTCCGAATTGATCTTAGAAGCACAGGGCTGGATCAAAGATGCCAACGGCAAAACCGTTCTCGTTGCCCATACACCAATTTCGAGTTTGCCTACCCAAACCATTCCGTGTCGTTAAGATTTTTCCATTCGCTTGCATAAGTGAACGATCGCGAGAACTACGGCTTTATAGAAATTCTTAAGCCAGGATGACTTTCACTTCAGGAGGTGAAAAAATGAAACCAATGGCTTAAGTAGGAAAAAACATCGTGGGTTCCGCATCGAAATACTGGCAACTCGTAAAGTTAGACTCAACAGGCAGGCGACGAATGGAGGTTATGACCAGTGCCAAAACCTATTTCACTCAGCAGTTTCCCGACTGGGTAGAAGCTGTTGAGGTCACGGATGCGATCGTGCAGCGGGAACTATTTCACCGCATGAAAATAGCAGAGCCTTCAGAGCCAAATGCCGCTGAGTTGTGCCTACGGTGTTTCATTTCCTATCAAATTGATCAAGCCTGTCGTGATTTAGGCTTGAAATTTGGCAGCCGTAATGGATTCACTGCTCTTGATTTGTTGCTGTTTGTCTTGGATGACGACGGGCGATCGCGGCAAAATTCCCAATATCGATCGCTCTCTCAAACGGCTCTAAACTCCTTTGATCCCGCCAAGGCTTCCCTCGGAACTTGGGTGAATCTTCAGGTCAAGCAGCATCCCGAATTGCGGCGATTCTTGCTCGAACACGGGGTTTATTTGATCAGTGATTGGGCGATCCTCAATGACACTACGCCAAAACAATTGCAACGGATATTTGCTGAGATTTACCATCTAACGGATACAGATATTCAATTTGCCAGTGAATTATTGAAAAGCTTCCATGCAATCTATCGAGAAGAGCGATTGCAACAACGCCTGTCTGGAAAACTCCAAGCCTGTCAGCCGCCAACACTAGAACAACTCAAACGGATTTCAAATGATTTGCACGATCGAATGCAACACCCAATCAGTTCAGAAACGGTTCTGAGCCAGTTGAATGCGATCGCGGCAAGATTACGACGCTATCGAATTGTTGCGAAAGGTGGGACGGTCGATTCGGTGCCCTTTGATCAACCCGAAATCCGCCCCCTTGTCGATCGTGCCCAACCTCCTCAAGAGGATGAGGAGCAGAACGAGTTTCTTCAGTTCTATCAAAGTCAATTTATGGAATCTTTGGATCATGCGATCGCTGAAGTGATCCCCAATATAATCAAGAACTTGCGACGAAAGCGTAATCCTGCTGATCAGTCTTTTCTCGCAGCGTTGCATCTTTTCCATTGTCAAGGGCAATCGATGGGAGAGATCGCGCCTCAAGTTGGATTGAAAAAACAATATGAAGTGACTCGATTATTAAAACTCAACGATTTAAGAGCCGATATTCGTCAGCGATCGCTGGCGAATTTACGCGATCGGGTGATTGATAAAGCTAAATTTTATGCGGATATCGATCGCTTACAGCGTCTGGAAGAAAAAGTTGACTTGATCTTAAATGAACAACTGACAGGCGTGATTGAAGAAGCGCAAGCGGAAACGAAGTCTCCCGTCCGGAATCAACCGCTCAAAAGTTTACTTGCCCGTCGTCTTTGTCTCTATCTCGCTTCCAGGAAGTCTAACTCATGATTGACCAACCGCTGTCTCTCCCCAATGAAAAT
This sequence comes from Leptolyngbya sp. GGD, assembly GCF_026735145.1. Lineage (NCBI taxonomy): Bacteria > Bacillati > Cyanobacteriota > Cyanophyceae > Leptolyngbyales > Leptolyngbyaceae > Leptolyngbya > Leptolyngbya sp. GGD. Next base: position 93,711 of record NZ_JAPQKE010000009.1, on the reverse strand, counting down.
AACTGGATCGATTGGGATGCACTCAGTCCGGCTCAACTCGAACTTTTACCAGAACAGATCCAACAAGCCGCGCAAGTCAGTCGATCGATTCGAGTGGCAGATCAACGCTGGCAAGTTTATTTAACCGCTTTGGGTGTATTGGGGTTCGAGCAGTGGATTCACGATCGCGCACCAGAATTATCGGTTCAAGTTGATCAATCCTCAATCTGGGAACCCACTGCAAATCTGGTTTCTGCTGCTTGTAACGTGCGAGTCGGCGCGTTTAAGATTTGTTTGATTAGCGTTGGCAGTCTGATTGACGATCGAGTGAATATTCCCGTTGCAGCATTTGATTTGCCTGATTTTGCTGCACATTTTTATGTGTTGATGCAAGTGATTGAAGAAGAAGAAAAAGTTGCAATCTCAGGCTTTCTAACTTACGAACAATATCGCCAAATGTTGCTCACCAGAGAACCGGATTGGACATACTCGTTACCATTGGAGACTTTTAATTCCGATGCAAATGCATTGTTATTAAATCTTCGGTGTTTAGAGCCGACCGCGATTCGATTACCTGCTCTGGATGTGACTCGTTCGAGTGTCACATTACGAGAGAAGTTAGCAGGATTGCGATCTCAACTTCAAACTCAACCTGCTTGGGATCTGCTCAGTGTTGATGAAGGCTTAACACTATTGAGTGATCCGATATTGCTGAATTCGTTGTATGCAGAGACTTCGCAACCGTTAATTAATGCAGGATTGTGGTTACGCAATCAGATGGATACTGTGGCACAGGAATTAGGTTGGATGTTGATGCCTGTGTTTTCACCCGTTCGATCGCTGCAAGAAGAATTTGACAGTATTCGATCGAGTCTAGAACTCCAAGGGGTTCAGATTCCACCCTCAGCGAGGGGAGCGTATCGATCTCTGAGTTCTGATCAAGGGAGCGTTCGGTTGTATGTCATCACCTGGGTGCTGTCAGAGGATGCGAATCAACCGGAGTGGATGTTATTAGTGGCGTTAGGGGCTGAACCTGGAACCGAAATGCCGAGCAGTCTGACGCTAGAAATTCGCGACGAAACGCAGACTTTGTTTGATCAAACCTTGGAAGATACCAATCGAGGTGTGCTTTATGCTCAAGTGGTAGGCAATTGGGACGAACGATTTTGGGTCACCATCACCGCAAATGAGATCGACGTGTTTGAAATTCCGCCCTTTGGGTTTGCGATCGATTAGGTCAATCCCTAGCCCTTCTGCATAAGCTTGAGCCAGTCAGAAATAAGATTCCTAGCATTCACAAAACGCTATGAAACTACATTCCCACACCTTCCATCTCAAAGTTCAAAAAGTCGAGCAGATTTGCTTGTTTGAGTTGTCTTGGGGACAGGGACAAAACCTTACTGTTCAGGTCAACTATCCTCCGCTCCTTGCTCAGCTTTATCAGGATTGGCGACAGGCATATCTCAACTTTTATCAGTCCGATCAGTTGCGCGGTAGAACGGTCGGTGGTGGCGTGGCGACGATCGTCGTGGATTGGCACGCGGAGTTAGTCAAAGCTGAAACTAAGTTAATGTATGAGTTTCATCGCTGGCTCAGAAGTGCAGAACTCTACGAAATTCGAGCCACGATCGCTTCTGCAAGTCAACGAGCAGCAAAAGCCAATCCTGATCGTCCTGAAGCGATTCGAGTGTTTTTGACCTGTGCGCCGATCGAGTTAGATCGCTATCCTTGGGAAGCGTGGGAATTGGGCACTGAGTTTGCCACAACCGGCGCAATTCAGATGATTCGATCTCCACTCAACATCAGTGCGCCAACGGATCAAGAATCTCTTAGATCAGGACGAGTCAGAATTCTGGCAATTTTGGGGGATGACACCGGACTCGATTTCAAAACCGATCGAGAAGCGGTGAGATCGCTGTCTAAAATTGCCGAAATCAAATTCATAGGATGGCAACCAGACCAAAGCCCCACCCAAGTAACTCAGGAAATCACCACTGCGATCTCCGATGAGCAAGGTTGGGATGTCCTGTTCTTTGCCGGACACAGTAACGAAACCGAAATGACGGGTGGCGAACTCGCGATCGCGCCGGGTGTGTCGATTTCAATTAACGAAATTAAACCCCAATTAATGGCTGCAAAGCGTCGTGGATTACAGGTTGCGATCTTTAACTCCTGTAGTGGCTTAAGTATTGCCGATGCATTGATCGATCTAGGGTTCGGTCAAGTCGTCGTCATGCGCGAACCGATTCACAATCGTGTTGCTCAAGAATTTCTGGTGCATTTCCTTCAGGGTTTAGGCAAAAATCTTGATGTGTATGAATCCATTTTGTCAGCCCGTCAATTTTTGCGGATGGAGAAGAGCCACACCTATCCTTCTGCGTCCTTAGTGCCATCGCTCTTTTGCCATCCTGGAGCGGAACTGTTTCGGATTCATCCGATTCATTGGTATCAAAAAATTCGGCGGTTACTCCCAACTCGGATTGAAGCGATCGCGCTGACTTCAGGGGTTATTCTCAGTTTATTGTTTCCAGTTCAAGATCTCCTGCGCGATGGTCGGCTCTATGCCCAAGCCGTTTACCGCAATGTCACTGCTCAGGTTCCCACAGAGGAAGCGCCACCCGTTGCCTTAGTGCAAATGGATACGGATTCGTTTCAAAGAGCAGGTATCTCACAATTTAAGCCCCTCGATCGAACGTATCTGGCGTTGATCCTCGATCGATTGCAACAGAAAAACGCCGATGTAATCGGATTCGATGTTTTACTTGATTCTCCCCAAGCTAATGTACCTAGAGGCGATCAAATTTTGGGAGATTCGGTTCGTCGGGCTGTTGCTAGTAATACTTGGGTGACCTTTGCCTCGATTCAAAAAGATGGACAAGAGATTGGCGTCAATGATAAAACTGGCATCACCCAATCCAACTGGACAATGCAAGGAAATATCCAAGCTGATCCACTCTTTGTGCAATTGCCAGATCAAGATTGTCGAGAAACCTGCCCGATTTCCTATCTCTTGTCATTGGTACAAGCTGGACGAGAAGAAGCTGCTGGACTTCCTACACCCCAGCTCGATCGACTCCCAAATCTGAGAACTCAACTGCTCGACACGCTGCAATCGCTCACCTTAAAAGACGGGAAAGTGCCCTATTTATTGCACTGGAAACCTCCTTTTAATGTCCAACCGATTATCGATTTTTCACTTCCACCGAATGCCGCTTATCAATTGATTCCAGCTTGGCAGTTGCTTGACACTTCTGGTAAATATCAGTTCCCAATGCTCTCGAAACAAGTCGTCCTTGTTGCCGCTGGCAGTGACGAACGGTTAGGTATGGGAGATGCACCCGATCGCTTTCCTCCTCCGGCTGCTATCAGCTACTGGACAGGACAGCGTTGGCTCACAGGTGGAGAATCCTTGGCGTACATGACCCATCACTGGTTGAGGCGCCACATGATCACTCCGATTCCTGATCTTTGGCTAGTGGGAGTAGCCGTGATTTTTGGGAAAGCGATCTCGATCTTGCTGCACCGTCGATCGCTGCGATGGAATCAGGCTAGACGCTTGCAAGTGTCTTCGGCTCTCGTCGGTTTGACCGCAGTTTATGCACTGCTCGGACTTCAGCTTTACATCTCAGCGATGGTCTTGCTGCCTTGGTTATTACCATCCTCTGTGTTTTTGGCTTACAGTTTATCTGCAATCAGAAGAAGAAACTATGTTTAATCTCAACCCAACGCTGTTACGCTCTGCTCTGATCTCTAGTGTTTTTGCTGGTATCGTCATTGCTCCGTTAGTAGAACTCTCGCTGATTGCACCTGCTTCGGCAGAACTTTCTCAGTGGGTTTCTTTATGGCAACGTCGCCCACCGCGTCCACTCGGAACCCGCAGTGGAGTTTGCCTCATGACCCCTGGATTGCTTGAGAAAGACTTAAGAATTGTGAGCGATCGACCCTTGTTTAGTTGGCAAGGAAAAGCGACAAAGCTTAATGTTCGGGACTACACCACTCAAAAGATCGTCTGGACAATAGATCTTGATCCACAAGCTCAACAGATTGCATATGGTGATGTGAACCCATTAGAACCAGGTAAACTCTACGAGTGGCAAGTGTTAGGAGAAAAGCCAAGTTCGACGGATCTCGGTTATTGGACAACGGTGGAAATTATGGCAGCACCAGAGCGAGATCAAGTCAATGCAAAACTCAAAAAAATTGAACAAGCAGCACAAAAAAGTAAAGTATCGCCTGAATCAACCGTGAATCAGCAGGTAGCATATTTGTTAGAGCAAAACCTTTGGTCGGATGCAATGACTATCTTATATACGGTAAAAAATCCATCCTCAGAATTCGCTCAAAAACGACAACAATTAGCATCAAGTTTGTGTACAGCAAAGACAACATCAATGAAACAAGCAAGATAACCATTTTATAAAGATTGGATACCACGTTTAAAGCAGTCTCTAGCTTAACGCCAGCTTTAGGTTATCGACTTTGAAGTGCAAAGGGATTTAGAAATTCTTTTACTCACAACTTGTTTGTGGATACGGTTGCTGGGGGCGATCGTATCCACAAACAAGTTGTAAGACTGCACTGCATGAGTTAGTGATCACTAGAACTTAAGAGCGCTTAACCGTAAATTTACACAAGCAATTCATTAAATTGCCCCAAGAGATGAAAAAATTAAAAACGAGCTTCGTCTCCATGTGTGGTCTTGATTATTAAGGGGTAGCTATGACGGGCAATGAACGGCTCAACTTCCGATTGAAGTGGATAGCCTATCAGCAGGCTTTGCTGTCAACGACCTTAGTGTTTACGAGTGCCACAGTACAGGCTCAAATTATTCCGGACGGGACGTTAGCAGGAGAAAGTTCAAGGGTTGTTCCGCGTGCGTTGGGGGGAGCAGCGATCGAAGGTGGCGCAATTCGGGAATCGAATCTGTTTCATAGTTTTAGTGAGTTCAATATTAGAAATCAACAAAGCGTTTACTTTGCCAATCCTACTGGGATTCAAAATATTTTCACCCGTGTGACTGGAAATACTATCTCAAATATTAATGGAACGCTAGGCATTGATGGAACTGCAAATTTGTTTTTGCTCAATCCCAATGGCATTCTTTTTGGACAGAATGCCCGACTTGATCTGCGGGGATCGTTTGTGGGAACGACTGCAAATGCGATTCGATTTGGCACCCAAGGCGACTTTAGTGCCACAAATCCGCAAGCACCACCCCTATTGACTGTCAATCCTTCAGCGTTATTGTTTACGCAAATTAATCCAGGCAAGATTACCAGTGAATCGATCAATTCGGCTGGTCTAAGTCCATCGGGACAAGCCCTATTTGGGCTGCGGGTTGACGAGGGGCAAGGCTTGTTTCTAATTGGTGGGGATGTTCAGATTGATGGTGGTAACCAAAATGGCGGCTTAAGTGCTCTGGGTGGACGCATTGAACTCGGTGGATTGGCAGGTGTGGGAGAGATCGGACTAACTGGTAACCTTCAAGGATTAACGTATCCTAATACGGTTGCTCGATCGAATATTTCGTTGCTCAATAATGCTGTCATTCAGGTACAGGGAAATGGTAGCGGCGACATTATTGTGAATGCAAACGCAATGGAATCGCGAAATGGAAGTCGGCTTATTGCAGGAACCGAAGGAACTGGGAACTCCGGAAATGTTGTCTTGAATGCTAATCAGATTCTGTTCCAAGGTAGTTCTCTAGATCCATTTCAGGGCTTGATTCGTGGAGGAATTTTCACAACGTTACAACCGGGTGCGATCGGCAATGCTGGATCTGTACAAATCGCTACAAGAACTCTGACCATTGCTGATGGTGCTACTATTTCGACCGTGACCCGTGGACAAGGCAATGCAGGAAATATTTCGATTGAAGCTCGCGATCGTATCTCGATCACCAATCTATCGGATATCAATAGTTCAGTTGACTTTACAGGTATAGGACAAGGCGGCACGATTCAGATTCGGACTCCATTGCTTACACTGACCAATGCGGGCTTGATTACAAGTACGACTGCAGGACAGGGCAATGCGGGGGATATTACTATCACTGCTGATTCTGTACTCTTGACGCAACCCTCTGAGATTGCTCAGTTTTCTGGGGGGATTTTGACCAGCACTATCGGGCAGGGCAATGCAGGCGAGATTACAATTAATGCCCGCGATCTCATCCTACTAGATAATGCCAATCTTTCCAGCGATGTGCTCACTCTGGATCTTGGAGGAGTGTTTTTGGTTGGGACAGGACAGGGAGGCGATATGCGTGTGAGTGCTGGGACACTTCAAATCGCCAATAATTCAACTCTCTCATCGGCCGTGAGCGGACAAGGAGACGCAGGCAACATCACCCTCGAAGTGCAAGATGTCCTTTCTGTTGAGGAAAGTACGATTTCATCTTCCACGGCATCTAATGTGATTCCAGGGTTGATTGTTCGGGGACGAGCGGGAGATGTGAAAATTTCAGCACGATCGATCTTTCTCGACCGTGATGCACAAATTCTGTCTTCCGTAGATGGGCAAGGAGATGGCGGTGACATCTCCATCCGCGCGCGCGATCAATTGGTTGTGGATGCAGGGACTCCCCGGACTGCAACAGGAATTTCGAGTACGGTTTTAACAAATGGAACGGGACAGGGAGGGAGTATTGAAATTACGACAGGGTCGCTCTCTCTATTGAATGAAGCGATTATTGCTTCGGGTACTTTGGGGGCAGGAAACTCAGGAGATATTGAGATTCAGGCAAGGGATGATATTCAGTTGATTGGAAGCAGTGCCGAGCAACAAATTCGGGGCGGGATCTTTCTTGGCGCGAGCCCAGCAGCAACCGGAAATTCAGGTAGCATTCGCATTACAACGCTAGGAAATTTCCGAGTTCAAGAGATGAGTATTGCAGTGAATAATTTAGGCGGTGGGCAAAGTGCCAATATTGATATTGAAGCAGGAACAGCCTTGCTGAATCGGGCTGCGTTGTTAGCAGAAACCGCGATCGGGACTGGAGGGAATATTACCTTGCAACTCCAAGATGCGCTGGTCTTGAGAAACAATAGCCTAATCTCGACAACGGCAGGAAGAGCGGGTGCCGGAGGAGATGGGGGAAATATCACGATTAACACGGGAGTGATCGTGGCTCCTGCTAAGGAAAACAGTGATATTAGTGCCAATGCTTTCTTGGGTCGAGGTGGCAATGTTCGGATTCAGGCGGATGGAATTTTTGGTATTGCAGCGCGATCTCAGCCGACATCAGACAGTGATATTACAGCAAGTTCTGAGCTTGGAGTACAAGGACAAATTACGATCGTTCAACCTGAAGTGCAACCCACGCAAGGGATTATCGAACTCCCGACCGAGATTTTAGATGCCAGTAATCAAATTGCTCAAATCTGTCCGCGTAGAATCGCAGGAAAACAGATGGGACGCTTTGTAGTTAGTGGTCGTGGTAGCAATCCTCCGAGTCCTTTTGATCCACTGACTGGGGCCTCTATTCAACCGCCTGCTGAGATTGAGGCATTTGTATCCAGTTCAATCGGTGTATTCCCAATTGAACTGATCGCAACCCCGATTGTGGAAGCCCAAGGATGGGTTCGCCATAATGGTCAGATCAAGTTGGTCGCTATGACGGAACTAGAATCTACGGCTGCCAGTTGTCCTACACCACGTCAAAATTAGTCGAAACTATTAGTTGAATTTTGGCGCTTGTACCGTTTGAGACAAGAAGTTGCATAAGTGGGCGATCGCGAGAATTAAAGGCTTTTAACCGTAAATTTACGCAAGCGATTCATGAAATTGGCTCAAGAGATGAAAAAATTAAAAACAAGTTTCGTCTCAACGTGTGGTCTTTCTGTAAGAGGTAGTATGCAGGGCAGCGATCGACTCAACTTCCAGAGCAAGTGGATAGTGAAGGGATGCCAACAGACTTTACTGTCAACAATTTTCTTGCTAGTAGGCGCAACAGCACAGGCTCAAATTACGCCCGATGGGACGTTAGGAGGGGAGAGTTCAAGAGTTAATTCTAATGCAGTAATTGGAGGCAGAATTCGAGGAGAATTGATAGAGGGTGGTGCTCAACGTCAAGGGAACCTGTTTCATAGCTTCAGAGAGTTCAATATTAGTGATGGACAAAAAGTTTACTTTGACCATCCGATAGAAGTGAAAAACGTTATTACCCGAATCACAGGTAACTCCTCCTCAAACATAGATGGAAGATTGGGCGTTGTTGGAAATGCAAATCTCTTTTTGATCAACCCGAACGGTATCTTTTTTGGATCGCGTGCTCAACTAGATATAGGAGGCTCGTTCCTCTCCACTACGGCTAATGCAATTGGCTTTGGAACTCAAGGAAAGTTTAGTGCTACAAATCCGCAGGCTGTTCCACTCCTGACGGTTAATCCCTCTTCCTTGTTGTATACACAACTAAATTCTGGAATGATTGAGAACAGAGGCTCGTTACGGGTTCTCAATGGTCAAAGTTTATTACTTGTAGGAGGAGATGTTCGCTTAAATAGAGGTGTACTTTCGACCATTGGAGGACGGATTGAGCTGGGAGGGCTAGCAGGAATAGGAGAAGTTAATATCACTACTGGAGATCAAGGTTTACAACTTCAATTTCCAAAATCAGCGGCTCGTTCAGATGTGCTACTCGATAAATCATTGATTGATCTTGTACAAGGCGGTGGCAATTTATCTATTAATTCAAGAAATATAACACTTCAGTCTGGTAGTCTAATTTTTGCTGGTATTAGTAGCGAGCTTGGATCATTTACTTCTCAAAGTGGAGACATCACCTTAAATGCAACCGAAACCATTCAACTGGATTCAGAAAGTGAGATTCGTACTGATGTGAATCCAGGAGAAGTGGGGAATGGTGGCAACATCAAGATAGAAACGGGTTCGCTCTTTGTATTCGGCAACTCTGCTTTAATTTCTCGAACCTCTGGAGTAGGTAATGCAGGCGATGTGATCATCAATGCTAGAGATCGAATCGTTCTTAGTGGCGATGATACAACAATTGATACTAGTGTAAGGCGGACTGGTAGCGGAAAAGGGGGAAACATTCGCATTGCTACGAGTACGCTAGAAATTTTCGAGGGTGCTCAATTGCTTTCTGTTGCTTTGGGGAAAGGAAATGCAGGAGATATTCTAATAGATGCACGCGATCGGGTCTCTCTAATTGGAGGTAATACAACAAATTTTAGTAATACTGGGATTTTTAGCAGTGTTGGCGGACGTGTTAATAACCAGCTTATTCAAGAAGCACAAGGGAAAGGAGGTAATATTAGCATTGCTAGTAATATTTTAGAAATACTTAATAATGCTCAAGTTAGTGCTGGTACGTATGGATTAGGTGATTCGGGCAACATTGTTTTTGAAATTAGAGATCGTGTACGTTTTAATGGAGATGATACTATTGTCGCCAGTCGTGTAGAAAGAACAGGTAGAGGTAAGGGAGGAGAGATTTATCTTTCTGCTAACACCTTAGAACTCTCCAATGGTGCAACCTTAAACGTTAGTACACTCGGTAGTGGGGACTCAGGGAACATTTTACTGTCAATTCGTGATCGTGCTTCCTTCAATAATGGCAACGTCTTTAGTGCAGCAAGGGGGAGCAACGGAAATGGAGGAAACATTAAAATTTCTGCTAGAAATCTAGATATATCTAATCGCTCACTACTTGGCTCTTTCACTTTTAGCAGTGGGAATGCAGGCAATATTTACCTTGCTACCAATACATTAAAGATGTCTAGTAATTCAGAACTAATTGCAACAACTTTTGGTGCTGGCAATGCAGGAGATGTAAGAGTTAATGCACTTGATTTAGTTTCACTTAATGGAGCGGCAATACGAAGTCAGGTTTCTCAGGGTAGTAGAGGAAATGCTGGAAATATTAGTATTATCACCAATACGCTAAAACTAACAGAGCAATCTTCCCTTAGTACTAGTACGTATGGCTTCGGTAAAGCTGGAGATATCAAGATCGACGCAAGAAATAGTATTTTTTTTAATAATAGTTCTGCTTCTAGTTTTGTTGCTTTTACTGGTCAAAAAGATGGAGGTAATATAGAGATTCGTACTAGTAATTTAATGTTATCAAACGGGTCTGATTTATCTACTTTCACCTTTGGCGATGGGAATGCAGGTAATATTCAAATCGATGCAACGAATGAGGTTGTATTTTCAGGTAGAAGTCTTTCTGAAAATATCTCTGGTGGATTGATAGCTTTAACGGGCAGTGCAAAAAGGGGGGGCAATATTCTCGTTAATACGAATCGCTTACGCCTTATGGATGGTGCGATTATTGATGCGAGTGCCTTCTCTCAGGGTAACAGCGGAAATATTACCCTCAATGCAGCCAATATGGGCGTTGTTGATAGTGATATTTCCGCGGTTTCAAATGACAAAGGACAAGCGGGCGACGTAACTTTTTTAGCAACTCGCCAAATTAACTTCTCAAATAGTAGAGTGTTGACTCGCGCCCTTTCGATAGGTGAAGCAGGTGATATTCAAATCAACAGTCCTCGACTGAAACTCGATAATCAAAGTACTATCAGCGCTGAATCTGCTAATGTCAATGGGGGAAACATTAATCTGAGCTTGGGTGACTTCTTAGTTTTACGTCGTAATAGTAGTATTTTGGCAACAGCAGGACTCAACCAACAAGGTGGTAATGGGGGAAACATTACACTCAATGCAAATGCTATTGTTGCCGTCCCTCAAGAAGGTAGCAGTATTCGTGCAAATGCCTTTCAAGGTCGTGGAGGTAATATCACCGTTAATACCAATGGTTTGTTTGGTCTAATGCCTGGAGTAGATATCACTGCATCATCTCAATTGGGGGTACAAGGTCAGGTTACGATCGCTCAGCCCGAAGTTCAACCAACCCAAGGTGTTCTCGAACTGCCAACTGAGGTTGTAGATGCCAGTAACCAAATTGGTCAAGTTTGTCCTCGCAATTCCAATGTTGCCAAGATGGGTAAGTTCGTCGTCAGTGGCTCTGGAAGTTTGCCCCCCAACCCGATCGAGCCTTTAACCGGATCAACAGCAATCCCGTTAGCGACGATCGATGGATCTCCCACCACGACGATCGCAACTGTTTCTTCAACTCCTAACGATTCTGAAATTGTTGAGGCGCAAGGCTGGGTCAAAACTGCGGATGGCAAAGTTACCTTAGTTGCTCAATCTGCGGAAACCACACCGTCTTCTCGTCCCACTGTAAATTGTTCAACCGTAACCCAGCAATAAGAGGAGTAAATGATGAAACGTCAGCATAAGAGAAAGCTAATGCGATTTATAGCTCCGATGGTCATGACAGCATTGCTATGTATTACATCGTCTGGGTTAACGAAATTTGCAACTGCAACAACACCAAATTTACAATCCGCAGCTTCAATCGATCAACAAGCCCGATCGAGCTACAGCAATCAAAATTTCTCAGATGCAATCAAGTTCTTTCAGCAAGCGGCACAAGGGTATAAAACGTCTGGCAATCCGATTCAGCAAGCCTTGAGTTTGAGTAATTTATCGTTGGCATATCAGCAGTTGGGGCAATGGAATGAGGCAAAGCAAGCGATCGAGGAAAGCCTTTCGATTCTAAAATCCTTGCCTGAAACGACACCGGGGCGATCCCTTGCGTTGGCACAAGCGATCGATATTCAAGGCAGTTTGCTCTTGGCACGAGGTCAAACGAATCAAGCCTTATCGCTTTGGGAACAAGCGACAACGATTTATCAAAAAGAAGGCAAGCGAGATCGCGCTTTGATGAGTCAAACGAATCAGGCAAAAGCGCTGCAAAATATGGGACTGTATCGCAGAGCGATCGAGCTTTTTGATCAATCACTTTCCCTCAAATCGCGAGAAAACCCTGAGACTCTCAAGGTAGCACTACAAAAAATCCCTGCATCAATTGAAGCCGCAACCGCATTGAGAACGCTAGGAGAATCACTAAGAGTAGTCGGTGATTTTCCGCAAGCACAATCAACCTTGGAACGCAGTTTAGCGATCGCCACCGAACTCAAATCAGCAGATGCGATCGCTCTAGCGCAACTAAGCCTTGGTAATACTTACCGCGCCCAAGGATTTGATAAGGGTGATCAGAAAGCTCAAGATCAGCAGACTGCCATCCAGTTGTATCAACAAGCTGCGGCATCCACTACCGGACAGATCCGCGTTCAAGCGCAACTCAATCAGATTAGTTTGATTGTAGACCAAAACAAAATTTCAGAAGCCCAAAAACTGGTTCCACAAGTCCAACAAGAAATCGAAGCCCTCCCACCCAATCGTAGTGCGATCGATGCTCGGATTAATCTCGCGCAAACGATGATGCGAATGAAAAGCGATGTTCACCCGATCGCCAAGTCGCTCGCAATCGCCGTACAACAAGCCAAAGCATTAGGCGAGCCTCGAATACAATCCTATGCTTTGGGGAGTTTAGGCAGTATCTATGAGCAAACGCAACAATGGGCGGATGCCAAAAAGTTAACCGAACAGGCTCTGCAACTGGCTCAAGAAATTAATGCAGGCGATGTTGCCTATCGGTGGCAGTGGCAACTAGGGCGTATTCTCAATGCTCAAGGCAAGACAAAAGACGCAATCTTTGCCTATGAAGGTGCTGTGAGCATGATTAAATCTTTGCGCCAAGACTTAGCTGCCTCCAGTCCGGATGTGCAATTTTCCTTCCGAGTGGCGATCGAGCCAATTCACCGCCAATTAGTAAGCTTATTGCTGAAATCTGATCAGCCCGATCGCCTCAAATCAGCTCGAAAAGTAATCGAAGATTTGCAGTTAGTCGAGTTAGATAACTTCTTCCGCGAAGCCTGTTTGAACGCTGATCCGACCGCGATCGACCGGGTTGATAAAGAAGCCGCCGTCATTTATCCCATTTTGTTGGAAGATCAAGTCTCTGTGATTGTGAGTTTACCTGGCTCACCGGACAATCTGCGGTACTTCACAACCAATGTTCCACGTCGGGAAGTTGAAGCCTTAGCGATGAGAGTGCGAGGTGACCTCGACCAGGGAAATTCACTCAAACTTGCCTTACCCAAACTTCAAAATATCTATCGTTGGTTGCTAGAGCCTGCTATGGCAGATCTTTCTGCAAGCCAAGCAAAAACGCTCGTATTCGTCTTGGATGGGGCGCTTCGCAACGTCCCCATGGCAGCGCTACATGATGGCAAGGAATTTCTGATTGAGAAATATAGCGTTGCGATCACGCCCGGTTTGCAATTGTTATCACCACAACGCTTAAGCAATCAAAGACTCGGCGTGCTCGTTGCAGGACTGGCAGAAGCCCGAGAAGGATTTGAGCCGCTTCCTGAAGTGAAGACAGAAGTTCAGCGAATTGAACAAGAATTACCGAGTACAGTTCTATTCGATCAGAAGTTCACGACTACGGCTTTCCAAAAGCTTGTCGCCCAAGCATCCTTTCCGATCGTGCATCTGGCAACGCACGGCAGATTTAGTTCTCGTGCTGAAGATACGTTCATCCTGACGTGGGATGGCAAGCTCAAAGTGACCGATCTCAGTGGTATGTTACAAACCGTGGATTTGGCAAAAGAGCGATCGCTAGAACTGCTCGTTCTCAGTGCGTGCGAAACCGCAGAAGGCGATCCCCAATCTGCACTCGGACTTGCTGGAATCGCTGTGCGATCGGGTGCACGTAGTACAGTTGCCACGCTATGGCGCGTCAATGATAAAGCTTCGGCAAGTCTAATGGAACAGTTTTATAGTGAATTATCCCAAGTTAGCAAAACCGGAATTTCTAAAGCGGAAGCCCTGCGACGTGCCCAGCTTTCGATTCTTCGCAATCCTGAATATGAGCAGCAACCGTTCTTCTGGGCAGCCTATGTTCTCATCGGGAATTGGACTTAACGGAGTGACAACACGGTTACGCTTGCGTATGTGAGGTTTATAGAGCAGGGAAAACCAAGATTTTTCCTGCTTTTTCAGCTTTTGCATAACCTCTTTCGCATGGGAACTAGATGCAAACAGTGAGACGGAGGAACCCATTATGGTTGAAGAGTGCTACACCCCCGAACAACTGGATCATCTGCATCAACAGTTATGGCACTGTGTTTTACAATTTGCTAACTTCTCTGCGACACAGGAACGTCATCGAATTGCCCGTGACTTACATGACTCTCTAGGACATGCCCTCACCGCCCTCAATTTTCAGCTCCAAACGGCGATGAAACTGTGTCAACCGAATCCGAGCCAAGCACAGGAATTTCTCACCGAAGCCCACCGACTTGTTGCGATCGCAACTCAAGAAGTTCGACACTCTGTGCGAGCATTACGCGATGATTCATCGGAATCTCAATCGCTAGAAACGTTGGTCGAATCGTTAGTTCAGGATTTTGAGCAGACAACCGGAATCTTGCCCTCTGTTGAGATGATCTGTGAGATTGCAATTCCTAATCACTTGATCACGCTACTGTATCGAATCATTCAAGAATCACTCAACAACACACGAAAATATGCCCAGGCGACAAAAGTAGAAATCCGAATTCACACAACAGAAACAATGGTTAATCTCATGATTCAAGATAACGGGCGTGGGTTTGACCTTACCTCCGTGGTAGGTGGATATGGATTACAAGGCATGAAAGAGCGAATTGCGATCTTCCAAGGAACATTATCCATTCAGTCTCAACCCGGTTTGGGGTGTTGTATTACCGCAGAAATTCCGATGCAGTTGCCGAGCATGGCTTCCCAAGTGACTGAAAAGGTGATGCCAGATTCTAAGCCGTTACCTGCCTCGATCGAAATCAGTGATTGGCAACCTCTAGACATTGACTCTTGGCAATTGGGATGGATTGGAAATGATTCAAACACACTAGAACTTTCGGTTGAGACAACACTAAGTCGTTCCAACAATAGTTAGAAATTGAGTTGGAAATTAGGTTCTGGCTAGATCACCAATCAAATTTAGAGATAACAATATGAGAGGATGTTTTAAAAGACAATCAAGGGGGTAAAAAAGCTCTCCGGTTATAAGCTGTAAATACGTAAAAGCACAGCACCAAGAGAGCTACATGAGTAAATCATATCCGAGTAACCTCAGCCTCGCTCAATATGAATTGTTGAGTGACCTGCTGCCCGAAGCAAAACCCGGTGGACGACCGCGAGAAGTGGATTTGTGGGACGTTCTCAATGCCATCTTTTACATTCTGGTCGAAGGAGTCCGATGGCGAGCATTGCCGGGAGATTTTCCAGCATGGCAAACGGTGTACACGTACTTTCGCAATTGGCGCAAAGATGGAACCTGGATCAGCATCCATGACCGTCTGTATCGCTGCATCCGCATCGAAGTGGGACGCTATCCCAGTCCGTCGGAAGCAGTTGTCGATAGTCAATCTGTGAAAAGTGCAGCAGGAGTGCATGAAGCAGTCGGATTTGATGCAGGAAAGTTGATCAAAGGACGCAAGCGATTTCTCACGGTTGATACGTTGGGGTTGATTCTGCGAGTCTTTGTCACCGCAGCCAGTACGGGTGAACGCGAGGGCGGTAAAAAAGTCCTTCGACGAGTGCAACAGCGAGGTAAAGCAGTGTCTCGATTACACACTATCTGGGTCGATGGTGGCTTTGATGGCGACCCTTTCATGCAATGGGTCATTACAATCTGTCGCTGGGTGGTACAAGTCGTACTCCGTCCTGAACAATCTAAAGGCTTTGTCTTGCTCAAAAAAAGGTGGGTGGTTGAACGTACTTTCGGTTGGCTCATGCACTGTCGCCGCTTGGTGCGGGATTATGAGTTACTGCCTGAAACTTCGGAAACGTTTATCTATCTCGCCATGATTCGCATAATAGTCAGGCGACTGGCATAAAATTTAACCCATTGCAACTTTTAAAACACCCTCTGAGGAGGTGAACTAGATTAGCTGATTAATCAAACTGTGAATCGAATTTTCAATTTCTGATGTGCAGTTGCTTCACCTGTTACACACATCAGTTTTCATAGAAATTATGAGCAACTTATTACTCGTCATAGTACTTCTGATGATTAGCTGGCAACTGGTGAAGATCTCAAAAGAAAATCGTGAGAAGCAAAAACAATTAGTCTTCGTCAAACAAAAGTTGCAATGCTGTCTTGAAGAAATTGAAACACAGTCACCAACCCAAGCACAAAACCAAATGGCTTATCACCATTGCGCTGCACTGGGGCAATCGATCGCCGCACTCCATATTCAACTTCAAGTTGCTCATAAACTTTGGCAAATTAATCCTTTCCAGGCAAAACATGCTTTATCAGAGGCGTATGAATTGAGTTCTACCCTAATGCAAGACATTCGGCGAACTGTAAAGACGCTAAAGCAAACGTCGCCATCTCAATCTTCGCAAACAATTTTTGATATTACCCAATCCTACAAACAATGATGCCCCACACTTCTGAGCTACCCAGAATTCGTCTGTTGCTGGTGGACGATCAAATTTTAGTGCGCCAGGGTCTTCAGGCAATGCTGAGTTTAGAACCGGATCTAGAAATTGTTGGCACCGCAGAAAACGGAGAAACTGCAATTGCCCAAGTTACAGCGCTTCAGCCGGATGTCGTGTTGATGGATGTCCGAATGCCCGTGATGAATGGTACCACTGCTACCCAAATTCTCTGTGAACAGGTGCCGGGAATTAAAATTCTGGTCTTGAGCACTTATGATGAAGATCAAGATGTCACTGCTGCGCTACAAGCAGGTGCAAAAGGTTATTTGCTCAAAGATATGCCTTCTGATGAATTAGCAAATGCTATTCGTAGCATTCATCGAGGCTATACCCAACTTGCTCCGGGGTTACTAGAACGCTTGACGATCGCATCCCCTTCTTCAACTCCCAAACCGATTCCCTCAGAATTTGCCCAACTGACTCCCCGCGAATTGGATGTGGCGAAATTGGTCGCGATCGGGGCAACCAATCAAGAAATTGCCCAGCAGTTATTTATCTCTGAAAGCACAGTCAAAACCCATCTCAACAATATTTTCGTGCGGTTGAATCTGAAGAATCGATCGCAACTTGCCATTTTTGCCAATGGTTTTGAACAATCTGCACGAGCTTAAGTTCCTTCACTGAATTCTCTCAAATCTATGCTTGACTCAATTCTTTACTGCAATAATATTTTCGTGCGGTTGAATCTGAAGAATCGATCGCAACTTGCCATTTTTGCCAATGGTTTTGAACAATCTGCACGAGCTTAAGTTCCTTCACCGAATTCTCTCAAATCTATGCTTGACTCAATTCTTTGCTGCAATTTATTCAAAATAATGGCGAAATGCTTTTTGAGTACATCTCCACTGCTAGTGCTGAATTTCACGACTCTGATCGGTTCGTCTGCTGTCGCACAATCGACGGTTGCACAATCGGTTGGTGTATCGGTAACTCAGGCACCCTCCCGCATCGAGGTTCCGTCGCAAGCTATCCCTCAGAACCGTCCTCCACAACCTGATGTTCCCCAAAACCCGATGCAACTTCCTCCAGTAGACAAGCTGCTTCCCCAACCAGATACACCACAATCGCCACCGGAGTCTTCTAATGCAATACCTGATACAACCTTTGTGCGTCGCTTTGAAATTGTCGGAAGTACAGTGTTTAGTGCAGCAGAGTTTGATGAAATTATCAAGCCTTTTACAAACCGCAGCCTTACATTTGCAGAAATACTGCAAGTACGATCGCTGATCACGAAACTTTATCTCGATCGCAAATATGTTACCTCAGCCGCAGTTCTTCCGCCCCAAACCTTAGAAGATGGCGTCATCCGCATCCAAATCATTGAAGGATCGGTTTCTGAAATCAATGTTGTGGGCAATCGCCGATTGAATCCCGCCTATGTTCGCAGTCGAATTGGACTTGCAGCCCAAAAACCATTAAATGTCGATCGCCTCCTCGAACAACTCCGACTCTTACAACTTGATCCATTAATTGAATCTATCTCTGCTGACTTGCAAGCAGGAACAAAACCCGGCACTAGCGTTTTGCAACTAACGATTTCAGAAGCAAAAACGCTGAACGTCACCGCTACGATCGACAATGGACGATCACCCAGTGTTGGTAGCTTTCGTCGTCAATTGGAATTCTCGCAGGCAAATCTACTTGGATTAGGGGATGGATTGAGAGTGGGATATAGCAATACCAATGGTAGTAATGGTGTTGATCTGAGCTATATCATTCCCCTAAATCCTAGAAATGGAACGTTACGGTTAGCCTATGGTAGTAATCGCAGCACGGTCATTGAAGAACCTTTTGATGTTCTCGATATCCAATCTCGATCGCGCTATTACGAGTTGACCTACCGACAACCCCTGGTGCAACGTCCAACGAATGAATTTGCAGTTGGATTGACCTTCTCGCGCCAAGAAAGCCAAACGGAAATCGGATTGGATGATATTGGTCCCTTTCCCCTATCTCCAGGAGCCGACGAGCAAGGAAGAACGCGAATTTCCGCTGTGCGCTTCTTCCAAGACTATGTTCGGCGCAGCGATCGACAAGTGTTTGCCGCTCGATCGCAGTTCAGCTTTGGTCTAGGTTTATTTAATGCGACCCAAAACGATTCGGCTCCCGATAGCAATTTCTTTAGTTGGCGAGGACAAGCGCAATGGACGCGCTTATTAGCTCGCGATACATTGTTGCTCGTTCG
The DNA here is from genome assembly GCF_026735145.1 of Leptolyngbya sp. GGD. Lineage (NCBI taxonomy): Bacteria > Bacillati > Cyanobacteriota > Cyanophyceae > Leptolyngbyales > Leptolyngbyaceae > Leptolyngbya > Leptolyngbya sp. GGD. The sequence goes on along the minus strand of NZ_JAPQKE010000009.1, from coordinate 75,119 downwards.
AGGAGATGTGCAACTGAGCGATCGTGCTTTAGTGCCCTTAGAGCAGTTTGGCATTGGCGGATCAGAAACGGTTCGAGGCTATCGACAGGATGCGCTCCTAACAGATAATGGCTTTTTATTTTCCACCGAACTTCGCTTACCCATCCTCAGAACAGGTGGTGGAACGGGCTTACTTCAACTCACCCCTTTTGTTGATGTTGGGACAGGCTGGAACCGAGGCGGCAATTCTCCCAACCCTAATACATTAGTGGGGACAGGAATTGGTCTGTTATGGCGACAAGGCGATAATTTCTCAGCGCGATTGGATTGGGGAATTCCCTTAGTTTCAGTTGATTCAGAGAAGCGTTCTCTCCAGGAGAATGGTATCTACTTCTCGATTCGCTACAGTCCCTCGTTTTAGGCAATACTCCACGCTCCCTTGCATGAGCACGAGTAGCGGGAGTATTAATCGATCTCTACAAGTTAACAATCCTAAGATTCACGGCGTGTTGGAAGAACGAGATGAACAAATATCTTTAACATAAGCTTGCCGTTGTTGACTAAAGGACTGAGACGGGTTCTCAATTTCATAAAGAGCCTGTAACGCATCTGACCAGAGATTGCGATCGACAAAATAACTTGCTTTTTGAAGTGCAATGGCTTCTGTACTTTCACCTTTCGATTTCCATTGTTTTTCTAACGTTTGCAAATCTGTTGCAATTTGTGTGTGTTGTTCGATCGGTATCACGTCAAATGCGAGCCATCGTGATGTTGAAGAGACAGGATTCGCAAATGTCCACTCGTATTGTTTTCCAGATTGTAATGGCGTGGGTGCTGTGTAGTATATCTGTTGATCAGTCGGACGAATCGCTTGAACCCAAAGAATTTTTTTCGTTTCTCGATCTCGTACCGTAATTTGAGAAATTCTGCCCTTCCACAAAAATAGCGGACGAGTATTCCAAACACTGAATTTACGAATTGAACCTGGCGTCAAAATGCAAATGCCACGAGTTCCTAGGGAGATTCTGGGTCTGCGCCATCCAAATAAATCAAATATTCCTACAGATTGAGCGATCGCAGAATCGGAAGAAAGTTTTAGAGTTTTGTTCGCCTCTCCTATCGTAATTTTGGGAGCTATCAAGACAATCAGATATGAAATAAGAATGACCTTGAGCATTAGCAATGATCTGAACATTATTTCTCCTTAGTGTGTTCGAGAGACTCATTTTCCTTATGCTTCTCAGGGATTTGAGGATATGCAAGAACACAGAACTGCATATCCTACATTGCGCTCGATTTATAGGGGATTCAGCCATTGTTGAGTACGAAGGATTATGATGAGACGATCTCTTTTGCTGCTTCTGATTGTCGGGGTTTTGGGTAGCAATGCCAGTTGGGTAACAAGGTCAGCTAGGGCACAGGCAAAACCAGAATTGTATTACACCTTTTTTGGACAAAAGATTGCGTTGACCGAGCAGACAGATGCGATCGCAGTCAACTTCAAAACGTTTCGAGGACGAGGTCGATCGCTGCATCAACAACTCGAAGCGGATTTGACTGGAACTAGAGCAGGCAGAAGTCGGGGAGGTGGCTCAACGGCTCAATCTTCTGGCATTGAGGTCAAATCTCTGGGGGCACAGTTCGCGATCGTGAAACTTGCAGCGAATGTGTCTAAACCTGACATTCTCGAAAAAATTCAGCAACAGGACTATGTGCAATCGACCTTACCAGTTCTGTCGCGAACGCCTTCGCCCAAATCTGAGCCGACTCAGTTCAGCCAGATTGTACTTCCCAATGAAATTATTGTTAGCTTTGCTGCCAATCTCGCACCCGATCAAATTAGCAAGATTTTAGAGACACAAAAGCTTGATGTTGTCCGTAAACTGCGGTTTAGTCAGAATCGCTATGTTGTCAAGTCGCGTCAAGCGAATGGTGTTGAAATTTTGAGGGTTGCGAACGGTTTGGCTCAAGTTACGGGGATTGACTCTGCAACGCCAAATTTTATTCAGTCGATTCAGCAAGATCTACAACCTCAAGCATTCCGAACGACGCCCATTGAATCAATTTCTCCGGCATTGCAAGGCTTACCAGAAGTCAAGGGAGTGCCCTTTGCGAGTAAATTGCTCCCCTTACAATGGCACTTGAATAGTACTGCTCGCCGTGGCAATTTAGCTCGAACCGATGTCAGAGCCACCGATGCTTGGAAACACAGTCATAGTGGCGATCAAGTGGTTGTTGCTGTGATTGATAGTGTCATTCAGTGGGATCATCCGGATCTTAAAGAAAGCCTCTATACCCTATCGCCTAATACCCCAGATGCTTTGCCGGGTGAAACCCATGGTTGGGACTTTGTGGAGAACGATAGTGATACACGTCTAGAAGGAAGCGATCTCACCCAAATCCAACCCTTGTTTCGTAACTCCTTTGAGTTGAGTGATGCAACATTGATCAAACGATATGCAAAGGAAGCTAAAGCTATCTTGGAGCACAATCCCAATCTCTCTTCTGCTCAAGTCGCAAAGGTGATTCGCAACTCGATCCAATCGTTTGTGATGAGTCAATTTCATGGGACTTGGTCAGCAGGTGTGATTGCAGCACAGCCCCATGCTGGAACGGGGATTGTGGGCGTTGCACCCAAGGCGAAAATTTTACCAATTCGAGGACTGGGGTTAGATGGAGTGATTCGACCCGAAACCCAAATTGAAGCGATCGGATATGCCGCTGCTCGCAAAGCCGATGTGATTAACATGAGTTTTGGGGGTGCGTTGCCAAGCCAAGCTGTAGTCGATCAAGTGTTCTCTGTGCTAGATGCGAATCCGAAATTGGTGATGGTCGGATCGGCTGGAAATTCTGATGTGGATGGCGTGGCGTTTCCCGCAGCTATTCCTGGGGTGTTGTCGGTGGGTGCGACGAATTTGATGGGAGAGAAAGCGCCCTATAGCAGCTTTGGGCAGCGGTTAGATCTCGTTGCGCCGGGGGGTGATACGTCTCAAACCGAGAATCAAGGAATTTTGACCACTGGCGGAACGTGGATTGAAAATCTTTGGCAAGGGGTAAACCAACGTCCCCAAAATAATCAATGGGCTTGGGGAACTGCATTTGATCCAATGGGGCAGTATGTGCAAGTGCAAGGAACGTCTTTTTCTGCCCCGATCGTGTCAGGCATTGTGGCATTGATGAAGAGTGAAGATCCTGATCGCAAGTTGAGCCGCGATCGCGTGATCGAAATCTTAAAACAGACTGCCAGCTATGACGGACTGAAACTCACCAAGTCGGATGAAAATCGCTATCGATTACGCATTGCTACCGGAATTAGCGATGGAATCCTAATGCCGATTCGAGCTTCAGGCATCCAAGACCCAAAACGTCCCGTTTCAATGCAACAGTATTACTTTGGACGAGGACTGGTGAATGCAGAGGCTGCGGTGCAGGCAGTGAAAGACAGTCGATAATTTGGCGGGATTTGCTTGCCTGGTATGATACAGCTATTTCGGAGTTTCGGGTGAGAAGGTAATGGAGGAGGCATCACAGTACTGGACATTGGCGCGGTTGAATGCTTCAGGCAAGGTGCAGATGGATTTTCAGCCTTTAGCCTATGAGTATTTGAGCCAAATGAGCCTGAGCGATCGTACTCAGTTACAAAGCCGATTGTTTGTTGTCTATCAGTCAGGCAATGCGATCGCAGGATTGTGTCTGCGATGTTTCCTTTCCCATTGCATTTTGCAAGAATGTCGATCGCTGGTCAAGCAATTTCAACTGCATTATCAGTTAGATCTCATGGATATTCTGCCCTATGTTCTCAATGATGAGGGTTCTCTGAAGTTCGGAACGTTTACTCCGTTTACTTGTGAGATTTTGAATTCGTTTAATCCTGATGCTGCAAGCTTGAAAACTTGGACAAGTCGGCTATTTCGTCGCCACCCTGAGCTAAATCAGGTTCTCAAAGAGCAAGGGCTTTACTTGATCAGCGATTGGGCAATTCTGAATGACACGAAGGCAAAGCAGTTAAAGCGAATTTTGCTACAGGCTTTCCAGTGGTCAAATCGTGAAGCCGAAGAAGCTGCCGATATTTTAGAGAGTTACCGAGCGGTGTATTTGAGCGATCGCATTGCCCAAGGACAGATTGGAAAATGTGTTGAACCGACTCTAGAGCAACTGCAACGCATGGTGAAATTGCTTCCAGACGGTTCTCTGTCGGTCGAGCAGTTTACGAAGAAGTTGTCTCAGATTGCTCGGTGTTTACGGCAGTATCGATTGCGATCGTATACGACCCAATCTCTTGATGTTCCAGAAGTTGCACGAGCCGTTGAGCAACAATTGATGGAGCCTGAAGAAAAGCCGGATTTAGAGGTCGATCGATTTCTCAGTCTATATCGATCTCAGTTCTTAACCTGTTTAGATCAAGCTCTGGAAACGGTTGTCACGGCGCGTCTTTCTCGCTTGAAAATGGAGAAGGCACAACAGTTTGTAGACGCATTGCGCTTGTTTCACTGCGATCGAGCCAGTATGAGTGAAATCGCGAAAACGTTGGCACTTCGTGGACAGGATTCTGTCACACGGCTTCTGAAACTCAAGGAATTTCGAGCCGATGTGCGACTTCATATGCTGCTCTGTCTCAAAACCTATGTGTTAGACATTGCACCTGCGTTTGCTGATCCAACTCAATTGCGAGAACTCGATCACCGAATTCAGGTTGCTCTCGGTGAATTGCTCGAAGCGTTCATTGAATCGGAAGAGAAACGCGCTAAAACCGCTAAAGCCCTGCTTGAGAAGAGTTTATTCTCCGATCGCTTATGTCGTTACCTTGACCATTGTTAACCCTACCCTATGCTTATGTTCTCAGAGTTTTCTCTCGATTTTGAGCCGAGCCGAGCCCCACGAGTGGATCTCACTCCGGAGGCGGTTTCTCGTGCCTTAGCGATCGCGCAAAGGATGCGCCAAACTGAGTTGCGTTGGCAATCCTATCGCGCATTACTCGCCTTTGAGGGGTTGATTCACTGGCTAGAGCAGCGAGATAGTCCGATCCCCTTTGAGCCTGAAGGCGCGAGATTGATAGAGCCAAGGGGCTTCGATCATTCGGCGGTGATCAATTCTGTAAGGCTTCATCATTTTTTGTGTTGTATTGTCTGTGTGGATGAGGATACCGTTGAAGTGCCTGTAGGGGTTGTGGATGATCCGAATCAGGTTGCTCATTTCTATGTTGCGATCGCAGTCCATGAAGAACAGCAACAAGTCACATTACAGGCTTTTATTCGGTATGACCAACTCAAACAGTATCAGCAAGACTCTAGATTGAGTATCACCTCAGATCAGACCTACGAGATTCCAGTTTCCAGTTTTGAAACGGACTTTGATCAACTGCTGCTATATCTCACCTGTCTTGAACCTCAAGCCATTGCATTGCCTGAGAGCCATTTATCTTCAGAATCGAGACTGCATCAATGGTTGATTGAACCGAGTGTAAATGCGATCGAGTGGTTACAGCGTGAGGTGAATACGATCTCAGATACATTAACTTGGACGTTCTTTACCCCGACTGCTTCTGCGTTGCGTTCTCCACAATTTCTGATAACCAATGACCAACTCTCAGCCGTTCTCACTGAACTAGAAAGAGGGGGAATTCACATCCCAGAGCAGGCACAAGCAGCTTATCGATCTATGACGAGCTCAGATTTGACGGTTCAACTTGCGGTGATGGTTTGGCAAGTAGAGGATAGTTCAGAATGGTCATTGCTCACAATTTTGGAAGCGGTACAGGGTGAAAATCTACCGATTGGGACACAACTTACGATTTATGAAAATCAAACTTCTATTGTGAACTCTGTCTCGCTTGAAGATTCTCGTTATCTCGTGGCTCAAGTCTTTGGAGAAATGGGTGAACAATTTGTGATCGAAATTCGACTCGCAAAGGGTGACAGTCTAACATTGCCTGCATTTACGTTTCTTAATTCATAATGCACCATGGTTTCATTTTTGCTGAAGGTTTGGCAAATTGATCAAACTTGTTTATTTGAATTAACTTGGCAGAGCCATCATACGATGAGTGCTAAGATAGCTTATCCTGAAACGCTAACGACGCTTTATCGGCAATGGCAAACTGCGTATCTTAATTTTTATCGATCGAGCCTAAGAGCACGTCCGGGTGCGAGTTTGAGCCTAGCGCAACCTACGATCGATTGGAGAGCAAAGCTGGTTCAAGCGGAAGCGGTATTTCTGGCGGAATTTCATCATTGGTTGAATAGTGCAGATTTGATTGAAATTCGGCGCGAAATTGCTCAAGCTGCAAGTCAGGAGCCGCAAGTCAAACTGTATATTCGCTGTGATTCGCTGGAAATGGTCAAGCTCCCTTGGGAGTCGTGGCAACTCGGAACCGAGTTTGGCATCCTCAATCCGATTCGAATTTTGCGAACCTCTGCGCGTTTGCAAACTACAGCAACGCGATCTACACGACGTTGGAAACCTCGAATTCTGGTGATTTTGGGTGACGATACTGGACTTGATTTTCAGGCAGAAAAAGAAGCCGTTGTCAAACTGAAGCATTTTGCAGAAATTCGATTTAAAGGGTGGCGATCGAATCGCTCAACCACCGATTTGAAAACAGAAATATGCCAAGCGATCGCGGAGCCTCAAGGATGGGATATTCTCTTTTTTGCTGGACATAGTAACGAAACGAATATCACCGGGGGCGAACTCGCGATCGCGCCGAATACGTCAATTTTGGTGAGTGAGATTGCACAATATCTCAAGACGGCTCAAGAGCGGGGCTTACAGTTTGCCATTTTCAATTCCTGTAATGGCTCAACGATCGCAGAGCAATTCATTAATTTTGGATTGAATCAGGTGGCAGTGATGCGCGAACCGATTCATAACCAAGTTGCAAAGGAGTTTCTTCTACAATTTCTCGAACATCTAGAAAATTATGAAGATGTTGAGACGGCAATGCTTTTAGCCTCTCAATCCTTAAAAGTACAGTCGAATTTAACCTATCCCTCCGCCTATTTAATTCCCTCGTTATTTTCTCATCCCCAAGCGCAACCGTTTCGGTTAAAAAAGATTGGACTAAGACAAATTCTCGAACGTTGGAAGCCAACTCGACTAGAAGCCTTCGGGTTAGGGATGTTGGCTGTTGTGAGTAGTTTGTTACCTGTTCAAAGTTGGCTGATTGATGGGCGTCAGTATGGGCAAGCAGTTTATCGCAGTATGACGGCACAGGTTCCTTCGGCACAAGTTCCGCCAGTGTTGTTAGTTCAAGTGGATGAAGAATCTCTTCAGAAGGGCAAAGTTGATATTCTGAATCAGAACCTCGATCGACAGTACTTAGCCAAATTGGTCAATCAGTCTGTTGCGCTCAAGGCGTCTGTCATCGGGATTGATTATCTTCTGTTTCGCCATCAACCGAGCGGTGATCCAGTCCTTGCAAAAGCGTTAGCGACCGCAGTGCAGAGATCGGGAACTCAATTTGTTTTTGCTGCCAAACTGGAGGAAATGCAATCGCCACCGAAATGGATTAAAGCGTTACCAGAATTAGCAAATCCTCAATGGCGAATTGATGGCGATATGGATTTGTTGGGTGATCCAGCATTCTATGCGAGGGTGATTGGGGATACGGATGGACAAACGGAGGTGTTACCGTTGTCCTATGAGTTAGTCCGATTGCAGGCACGAGCTAGTAGAGCCTATCAGTGGGACACGCGATCGCAGTATTCGCCAATTTCTCAAGGGGCAGCGTCGATCGGACAGATGTGGTTTCATCCTTTGATTGACTATACGATTCCACCCAATCAGGTTTATCAAGCGATTCCAGCCTGGAAGTTGCTAGAAACGACTCAACTGCCTCAAATCAATGCTCAAATGGTGTTAATCACGCCAGGTGGGCATCTCGATGCTGGAATCAAGCCGGGAGAAGATAACTTTAAGAGTCCCCAAGCGTTTAATTACTGGCAAGAGGGTGCGCCGAAGATGACGGGAGGCGAGATTCATGCCTATTTGGTGCATAACTTGCTAAATCATCGGCTGATCATTCCTGTTCCCGATTTGTGGATGATTGGGGTTGCGACACTACTCGGAAAAGGAACCGCAATTTTGTTGGGTCAACGTAGAGCAAGATGGTTTTTAATCATGCCTGTATTCTATGCAGTAATCAGTTTACAACTCTACATTACGATCTCTGTACTAATCCCGATCGTGTTTCCAGCTTTAACGTATTGGATGTATTTCTTGACGATGAGGAGTCAGCGCAATGCTTAAATTATTATCTTCTGGGCTAATCGTTTTAGTGCTAACGACTGGGTTATCGATCGATACGCTGGTACAAGCTCCCTCGATCGCGAAAGCCGAACAATCTCAACCATCGTGGTGGGAAGCAATTTTGAGAAGTGTTCGTCGTCGTCCTCCAGTGTCGCGTCGATCGGGAGGTGGGCGAGGCGATTTTGATGCGATCGCTCCTGGCATTTGGACACCGCAGGTTTTAACGACGCAACCGATGGTGATTTGGCGGCATCGTGGCTCAATATCAAGGTTGCCGGATCGGATTGAAATTGTTCCGGTGGGTCAAAAGACGATCGTTTGGAAACAGTCGCTGCCTGCCACTTCATTCTTTGCGGCTAAAGTTGGCGTTGCGTTACAGTCGGGTCAAACGTATCGGTTGCGCTTCTTGAAAGAAGAAAAGGAAACAAGGAAGTCGATCGAGTTCCGGGTGCTATCAGATTCGGAACGACAACCGATTTTACAGGTATTGAATCAAACTGAAACGGCATTGCGATCGCAGCAAGCGACACCCAAGGAAATTCTCACGAAGCGAATTGAGATTCTCTCGAACTACGGTCTTTGGTCAGATGCGTTGCAAGAAATTAACTCATCGGAGTTGCCTGCTTTGGAGCGACAACAATTAACGCAAGCGATCGTAGACCAATGGTATCAAGCCCGTCAGAAAAAACAACCGGAGCATCCCGAATCTCATTAGCTCTTGCATAAGGTCAAATGCCTCAAAACCATAAGAAGACATGAAGGGAGGTCGCGATCGCGTTTTTTCCTTCTTCAATCGTAGTAATGAATAATATCGCCTCCCTTATGATGATGCGTTTCCTGATCAAAACTCTGGTTTGGCAAAGTGGACTGGTGTTAGCCCTTGCGCTGTTTGGTTTTGTCATCGGTATGGATCGATCTATGGGAGGTCAAGCGGTGTCGATCGCCCAGGTTCAACCAACTGAGCAGAAACAGGAAGCCGATCGATTGTTGGTTCAAGGGATTCAGCAATACGAAGCAAACCACTATGAAGCAGCGATCTCATCTTTTGAAGCAGCCTTGAGAATTTATCGTAAGATCGGCGATCGTCAAAACGAAGCATGGGCACTGAATAATCGTGCTAGTACCTATGATTCTATGTTGCGTTATGAGGAGGCGCTCACGGACTACAATCAAGCTTTGCCAATTTTCCAGGAAGTAAAAGATCGCAACGGTGAGGCATCAGCGCTGTTTAATCGTGGCAACACCTACCGTGTCCTGTCGCGTTACGAGGAAGCAATTACCAATTACAGTCAAGCTTTGCCGATTTTCCGAGAGGTAAAAAACCGTAAGGGTGAAACAAGATTACTGTTTAATCGTGGCATTGCCTACGATTCCCTATCACGCTACGAAGAAGCGATCAGTGACTACAATCAAGTCTTGCCGATTTACCAGGAAATAAAAGACCGCTATGGGGAAGCATCAGCACTGTTTAATCGTGGCAATGCCTATCGTTCCCTATCGCGCTATGAAGAAGCAATTACCGATTACAATCAAGCTTTGCCGATTTTCCAAGAGATAAAAGACCGCAATAGCGAAGCAGGGGCACTAATGAATCGTGGCATTGCTTATCGTTCCCTGTCGCGCTACGAAGAGGCAATTACTAACTACAATCAAGCTTTGCCGATTTACCAGGAAGTCAAAGACCGCAACGGCGAAGCAATGACACTGAATAATCGTGGCACTGCCTATCTTTCTTTATCACGCTACGAAGAGGCAATTACTAACTACAATCAAGCCTTGCCGATTTACCAAGAAGTTAAAGACCGCAATGGGGAAGCAAAGGCACTGGCAAATCGTGGCAGTGCCTTTGCTTCCCTATCACGCTACGAAGAGGCAATTACTGACTACAATCAAGCCTTGCCCATTCACCAGGAATTTAAAGACCGCAATAGCGAAGCAAATGCATTGACGAACCGCGGCATTGCCTACTTCTCTCTGTCACGCTATGAAGAAGCGATCAACGACTATAATCGAGCCTTACCCATTTATCAGGAAGTCAAAGACCGCAACGGCGAAGCAGGGGCACTGATGAATCGTGGCACTGCCTATAGTTCCCTGTCACGCTATGAGGAGGCGCTCACCACCTATAATCAAGTCTTGCCCATTTTTCAGGAAGTGAAAGACCGCAATAGCGAAGCAATGGCGCTGAATAATCGTGGTGGTGCTTATTTTTCCCTGGCGCGCTATGAAGAGGCAATTACTGACTACAATCGAGCCTTGCCGGTTTACCAGGAAGTCAAAGACCGCAACGGTGAAGCAGTGGCACTAATGAATCGTGCCACTGCTTATCTTTTCCTATCGCGCTACGAAGAGGCAATTACTGACTACAACCAAGCCTTATCAGTTTTCCGAGAAGTGAAAGATCGCGGCGGTGAAGCAAATGCACTGATGAATCGCGGTAATACCTATTTTTCTCTATCACGCTATGAGGAAGCGATCACCGCCTACAATCAAGCCTTATCAGTTCTCCGAGACGTGAAAAATCGCAACAGTGAAGCAAACGCACTAATGAATCGTGGCATTGCTTATGCTTCTCTGTCGCGCTACGAAGAAGCGATCACTGATCTTAATCAAGCCCTACTGATTTTTCAGGAAGTGAAAGACCGCAATGGCGAAGCAGGGGCACTGAATAATCTTGGGTTTACTCAATTCAAAACTCGGCATTTTTCTCAATCAGAACAGTCGCTTCGTAGGGCAATTTCCCTTCATGAAACCATTCGCTTAGATCGTCTATCCGAGGAGAATAAAATCTCATTGTTTGAGGAGCAAGCTCGAAGCTATCGCACCCTACAGAAAGTTTTGATTGCCCAAAACCAACCTGAAACGGCTCTTACCATTTCCGAGTGGGGGCGCACGAAAGCTCTCGTCGAACGTCTCAGCCAACAACTCCAACCCTCTGCACCTCTCACGAGCCAAGCTCCCAATCTGAAAACGCTCCAGCAGATTGCTCAAACTCAGAAAGCTACCTTGGTTGAGTATTCAGTAATTTATGAAAACCGTCAGGAAAAACAACTCTACATCTGGGTGATTCAACCCAATGGAATGGTTAACTTCAAAGCTGTGGAGTTAGCTAGTGTGTTGCCAAAACAATGTACTTCGATTGCTCAATTGATCGGAAACAGTCGTGACTCGATTGGGGTTCGCAGTCCTGAAGGTGATTGGGTTGCCGCAGACCCTACTGCTAAAGCTAATCCTTGCTTACAAATCGATGCAGAAGAGAATTTCAAGACCCTACACAAACTCCTGGTTGAACCGATCGCCCAATTCTTGCCCACTGATCCGAACCAACAGGTTGTGTTCATTCCTGATGATGTTCTGTTTCTCGTACCTTTCTCTGCACTCAAAGACGCCCAAGGCAAGTATCTGATCGAAAAACATACCCTTCGCACCGCTTCTTCAATCCAACTCCTCGATAAAACTCGTGCCCTCAAAGCGCGTCCCAAAGGCGAGGGCACACTGATTGTCGGCAATCCCTTCATGCCGAATGATCCCACTGCACTACAACCTAAACAACTGGCAAATTTACCGAATGCAGAACGAGAAGCCGTCGCAATTGCACCCTTATTCAACACCAAAGCGATCACCGGACAGAACGGAACCAAGAACACGGTTCTTCAACAAATGTCCAATGCAAGAATCATTCACTTGGCAACACATGGCTCGTTCTACGATCGTAATGGCTTCAAAAGCTGGCTTGCCCTCGCCCCTTCTAACAACGATAGTAGCATTCTCACGGCTGAAGAGATTGCCCAGATGAAACTGAGTGCAGATTTAGTTGTCTTGAGTGCCTGTGATACTGGACGCGGAAAAATTACAGGCGATGGCGTGGTAGGCTTATCGCGATCGTTTATTGCAGCAGGGGTTCCGAGTGTAATTGTCTCGTTGTGGTCAGTTCCCGATGCGCCAACTGCCGATCTTATGACCGAATTTTATCAACAACTCCAACGCAATCCTGACAAAGCACAGGCACTCCGACAAGCGATGTTAAAAACCTTAAAAACGCACCCTCAACCGAGGAATTGGGCTGCATTTACTCTAGTGGGTGAGTCTTAGTATCATCACTTTCTTATCTCTGATTCTGGCTTCTGAAAAGTGCATAACCTTAGTAAGTCCAGAACCATATTGAATTAGTTACTGAGGAAATTCATAATGAATCGCTTATTCACAACTCTGTTAATGGCTACTGCGATCGCACTTCCAGTCTCGGCTTCTGCCAATCAGCCTACTGCATCATCTTCACAAACCATTGCCCAAGCCAAAGCTTCTAAATCAGTGGTTCAATCTCGCCTCGATCGAGCCGGAATCAAGTACGAAGCGATGGAGGATGGGAGCTATCGCATTGGCTTACGGCTAGAAGGCGATCGGACGCAGTTAGCAATCATCCGTCCTGAAGTTCGCAAGATTGGTAAGACGGAAATTATTGATGTGGTTTCCTTTGCCTACATGGAAAAATCCCCATTGAACGCAGAACGACTGAATCAACTATTAGAAGATAACGTTTCCTACCCTCTAGGAAGTTGGGGAGCCACGAAGCTAGAGGATGGTCGATATAGTAGAGCTGTTGGGGAATAAGTTGTAGAGTTGTGAGATTCCTGCTTTTTTCCATCAGGTTAAGCAGCCATCAAGTAAAAGTTCCATAGTCCAGCAGCAGTGAGCATTAAATGGTCATCAAAATCTTGCGTTCGATTCCGATAGATTGCACTCACCGCACCATAACGCTTGATGCCTGCGAAAGCATTCTCACACACGACTCGCGACTGGCTCAAACTGCGATTTTCTTGTTTTTGGAACTCGGTTAGCTCACCCCCTTTTGGCTTCTTATGCGGAATGCGAATGTTGATGTACTCAGACTGTAGACCTTGAAACCCCAAATCGACTTCAATCGGGATCTGATCCGGGATGTGAAAGGCAATTTCTTCTTCGGCTTCAAATCGTTTGTCGTGCAGCTTGCCTTCACGCGATGTGCTTAACACTAACACTCGTTTGGTTTGGTCTACAGCGGCAAGATGCTTACGAGTGTGTCGCCGCTTTTTTCCCGAATAGTTCATCGTTTGTTTGTTTGCGTCTTGTGGACGTTGAATCGGGCGCTCTGTCCCATCAATCATCACCCGCTCCACTCCCGGAAACCGCTCGAGAAAAGCATCCATGCTGCGTAACTTGCGTTCGGGTAGCGCCATCTTCTCTCTCAGCGCTGCTTCGAGAACGGGTTGGAGTTCGTGCATCCATTCGTGTGTCTGCGAGCGGTCGAGGTCAAATAGAATGCCTGCTAAATCAAACGTCGGGTAGCACTTGAAATAGAACAAAATGTAGAACAGTTTCGCTTCAATGCTGCTCAGTCTTGCTTTACGTCCGCCACCTCTCGCCCGTTGTCGGACTGGCTTTGCAGCAATTCGACTTGCCTCATAGGCTTGTTCAAAGCTGGGCAGCAGTGCATCGAACGCTTTACGGTTTAGCCCAGTCAAAGCTCGAAGCAATCGCTCTTCGTTTAACGCGCGTTTGAGGTTGAGCATGAGACTTACCAAGCAGTTCCGTTCTATTATCCCCTATTCCCCAACAATTCTAGTGTATTTTATCTGAGCAAGATTGCTTTGAATGACGACAATGAGTTCTTCAAGTCTAGTATCTATGGAACGATGTCGATCGCAGATGCGATGGAAAAAACTTTGACAAACCAAGATGCACTTTAACAATCAAGATGGAAGAGAAAATCATCTTCCATCTATAGATTTTTCTGTCCTCGTCTTTCTCTACTCTCTTCCGGAATCGTAAAGTTATATACCAATAGCTTTGCTGTAAATCTCATCACTTCAATGGAGCGTTAGTTCAGATGCAAGCCCGGATTACTCTTCATCTTTTGCTCGTAGCTGTCATTCTCTCAGCGATGCCAATGTCAGATCGCGTCTTTAATCCATTACCCGCGATCGCCCAAACAACCGTTGCACAATCTAATGCGGAACAGTTCTTACAGCAAGGTAAGAAACAATACGAAACGGGAGAATATGAGGCTGCACTAAAATTGCTACAACAAGCCTTAACATTGTCTCAGCAAAATCGAGATCGACGCATTGAGGCAGAAACCTGGCTAGCGATCGGAGCCACCTATGCTGAAAGCACGACTAATAATAAAGCTGGAGAAGATGCGTTACAGCAAGCATTAAAAATAGCAAAAGAAGCCAAAGATATTCAGTTAGAAGGTTGGATCTTGATGACGTTTGGACGGCTGTATCTCAATAACAATCAGGATGCAAAAGCTCAGGAATTTGCCAATCAAAGTCTAGAAATTGCTCGAAAAATCCAAGATAAATCTCTAGAAGCACGGTCATTGTTTATAATTTCAGGAGTTTATCAATATGCTGAAAATGGTACGAGTAAAGCGATTGAGTTAACGCAACAAGCTCTCAATTTAGCGCAACAAATTAGTGATAAACGGCTGGAAGGTCGAGTAATTGGACGGATAGGTTCAATTTTACAGGGTCAAGATAAGTATTTGGATGCCATCGCCGCGTATCAAAAAGCGTTACCCCTCTCTCAAGCTGTTAACGATCGACGCAATATTGTGCTAATGCTGGTTAATATGGGCGAGAGCTATAACAGCCTGAAACAGTATAACAAGGCTATTCAGGTACTTGAACCTGCAATTCCACTTGCAGAATTTCTGCCCATCCAGTTTTTCAAATTTCAAGTACCATTTCAACTTGGATTAGCTTATGCAGATACAACTCCTACACAGCCAGAGAAATCATTTCAGGTCTTCCAAGTTGCTTTGAAAGTTGCACAACAAAATGGTTATTTACTAGATCAGTATCGTGCTTGGTTTAATATTGGAGCATACTATAGTCGTAAACAAGATTATCAAAATGCTTTGAAAGCAAGAGAAGCTGCACTGGAAGCTGCTAAAAAATTGAACAATCCAAAAGTTATCGCTGAGGCATATCATCGGATCGGCAGTGCTGCTTCTTTGCTAAAAGATTACAAAGTTGCAAAAGGATATTTTGAGCAAGCGATCGAGCTTTATCGGAAAGAGCGTGATCCTAAAAATGAAGCAGACACATTAATTTCTTTAGGAGATGCTCAATATCTGAATCAGCCCCAAGAAGCCCTTCAATCTTACCAACAAGCCCTTAATATTCTACAAACACTGAACGAACCATCGAGTAAGGGAGATGCTTTATTTAAGATAGCAGGAGCCTATATGGCTCTAGACAAAACCGATCTAGCAATTGATTATATGCAGCAATCATTGGCAGTACGTCGAACGCTAACTGATCGATCCAGCGTTCTCAATACGTTATTGCTGCTAACTATGCAATACAGTAGCAAAGCATTCAACCTTCATACGAAGGGATTCGTTTCCCAAGCTAAAGCGGAAGTTCCCAATATTCAAAAGTACGCTCAAGAGAGCTTAACTTTAGCACAAGAGCTAAAGCAGCAAGATGCAGAAGCAAAAGCGTTAATTGAACTGGGGAAAAGTTATCATATTTTAGATGACTACTCAAAGGCAACTGAGTTGCTAAAGCAAAGTGAAAAACTTGCTTATAAAATCAAAGCGATCGATACTGAGAAATCTGCACTCAATGTACTTGCTAATATCTATATCCGACAAGGTAATTTCCGCGAAAAACTGAGAGTAGATTTAAGGAGTGCCGAAATTGCTAGAGTACAAAACGATGAATTGAGTCTGGCTTTTGCTCTAGGAGCTGTTGCGGGGAGTTATAACAGTCTAGGTGACTATTCACGATCGCTTGAAACCTTTCAAGAAGCTTTAAAGGTTGTTCGCAGTATCAATATTGAGCAGCTTCCTTCTAATCAAAGGAGCCATGCTCAACAGGCAGAATTGATGACTTTAGGGGGAATAGTAGATAGTTACACTTTTTTAGGTAAGTTAGAGGAGGCATTGCAAACTGCTCAAGAAAGGGTAAGAATTGCGCAAACATTCAAAAAACCAGAGCTTGAAGCACAATCTCTATCATCGCTGGCATCTTTTTATCAAAACTCTGGGAATGATTTTCTCAAAGCGATCGAGATTGCTGAAAAAGCCTTATCCATTGCCCAACAGATTAAAGAGCCTAAACTAGAAGCAGAAGCCTGGAAAAATATCAGCCAAAGTCATACTAAACTGGGAAACTTTACTCCAGCGCTGGAAGCTGCAGAAAAAATGTTGCAAATTGCCAAGCGGTTGGGTGATCCCGTGGTGGAACACAATGCTTTAACCGAGTTTAGAAATATCTATCAAGCACAAGGTAATTTCCAAAAAGCAATTGACGCTGCAAAACAACTTTTAGCAGTAGTTCAGCAGAGAAATCTGCAAATGCACGAAGCAACTGCCCTGTTTCAACTTGGTGAAAGCTATCTATCAGCAGGAGATATTCAAGGTGGATTTGATACAGCACAGAGAATGCTTGTCCTTTCTAGAAAAGAAGCTAGTCCACATTATGAGGTTTTTGGGCAGACGTTACTGGGACGAGCCTATAAATTGCAAGGTGAGTATGGCAAAAGTGTTGAAGCATTACAAATAGTTCTAAAACTTGCTCCCAAAAATAAGGTGTTCTTGCTTGAAGCAGTAGCCGTTAACGAACTTGCTATCGTTTACGAGGCATTGGGAGAGTATCAAAAAATTATTGATGAGATTGAGCCTCGTCTACCTCAAGTTCGCACTCTGAGAAGCCCTACGATCGAGTCTCCATTACTTGCGGTACTAGGATATGCTTACGCGAGTGTTGGTGACACTCAAAAAGGAAAGGCATCCGTTGAGCAAGGACTCGCGATTGCACAAAAACTCAAAAATCCCTACTTAGAATCTTTAGCATTGTCTCGATTGAGCTACGTCTATATCAACCGCAATGATTATTCCAAAGCCCTGCAACTTGCTCAACAGAGCCTCCAAATTGCTCAAACCCTAAAAAGTCCGCCGTTAGCTGTTGATGCTCAGTACCATTTAGGTGAAATCTACAATGTCCTAGGAGACTATAAAAAAAGTCGTGAATACTATGAACAAGTGTTAGCAACCTTCAAACAACTGAATAACCGTCGAGGTGAAGGCGTTGCACTACTCATTCTGGCGCAAAATGCCTTCAACCAAGGCAACCCAAGCACAACAATTGATCAAGCACAACAAGCCTTCTCTATCTTCCAAGCGATTAAAGAACCTCGTCTCGCGACCTTTGCTCAACGAGTCCTTGCCACAGGTTACGGAGAACTTGGCAATGATGCCAAAGCAATGGAAGTGGCTCAAGCCTCCCTCACCTTTGCTCGCACCACCAAAAATAGACTTTGGGAAAAGCAATCCCTTGCGCTAATTGGCAGCATACACCGCAAATTCGGACGCCATCAGCAAGCGATCGACGCTTACGAACAAGCCCTTGCAATCCCTAGTGACAACCAAATTACTGGAGCTAATGCCTTCATCTACGCCGGACTTGCCCGCACCCGCAACGCTCTCAAACAGCCAACTGTTGCCATTACCCATTACAAACAAGCGATCGAGAATATCCAAGCGGTTCGTCGCGCAATTGTGGGGTTACCACCAGAACTCCAAAGAACATTTCTGGATGCAACGGTAGACCTCGATCGACGAAAGGTTTCTGACATCTATCGAGAACTTGCAGCTCTGTTGAACGATCAAGGCGAAATTGGTGAAGCTGTTAAAGTGATGGAATTGCTAAAAGACCAAGAATTGAAGGAAACGAAGACAGCATCTCCAACCCAACCGGCAAAGGTCACGCTGTCAGATGTACAGGAAAAAATTCGTCAACAGCATGGTACTCTCATCGCTTTGGGACAAAAAATCGATGAATGCCAAAATAAAGCAGGAAACTCACCACAACAATGTAGTGAATTAATTCGACAGCGGCAAGTTATCGTTGAAAGATACGCTACAGAGAATAGAGAAATTGACAAACAAATCAATGATCGACGAGCAAAAGATAGAGACTTTCTTGATCCAGGAGATCCCTATCAGCGTCAAGCGATCGAACTGACAGAACAACAACCGGATGGCGTTCTCATCTATCCTTTGGTATTAAACGATCGAATTCAGATTTTAGTGGCATCTAGAGGCAAAATTGTTCAAAAGTTTGAAACTAAAGTTGAACAGACTAAACTTAATCAAACGGTTGAGAAATTCCAGGAGCTTCTGAGAGATAAGAATTCCGATCTCAAAGAAGTACAAGCCACGGGACAAAAACTCTACACTTGGCTGATTCAGCCCCTTGAACAAGAACTGAAAGCTGGAAAAATTAAGCATTTAGTTTTTGCCCTCGATCGCTCAACCCGTTACATTCCAATGGCAGCATTGTTTGACGGAAAGCAATACTTGATTGAAAACTACACGATTGCGACTGTTCTCTCTGCCGAGAAAACGGATCTTTCCGACAAAGGTAAGTTACCAAACGATCGCGATTCTATCCGAGTTTTAGGGATGGGACTTTCTCAAAAAGTGCCAAATTGGGATTCACTACCCAACGTTCCCCAAGAACTTGATGCGATCGTGCGACAAACGAAACAGGAGAAAGGCATCTTTATGGGGAATAAGTTCCTTGATCCCGCATTTACCTTTGAGACTTTACGAGACAATCTGCATGGGCACCATATTCTCCATCTCGCAACTCATGGAAAGTTTGTTCCCGATCAACCTGCGGAGTCTTTCATCCTGCTGGGTAACGGCGAGAAGCTCAAAATTTCCCAATTCGGGACGTTACCAGATTTATTTGATGTCAATTTAGTGACGCTTTCTGCTTGTGAAACCGCACTAGGGCAAACTCGCAACGGCGATGGGCTAGAAATCGCTAGTGTCAGTAGTGCAATTTTGGCGAGATCGAAGAGCGTCATGGCTTCTCTCTGGCGTGTTGGCGACAATAGCACTCGCCTATTGATGGAAGGATTCTATAGTCAATTAGCTCAGAAACAATCCCTCACGAAAGCAGAATCTCTCCGGAATGCCCAGCTTGCCCTTTTAAGAAACCAAATCAAATCTAGTCCAGACAAAACCCGTAGCCTTCCAGAAGCAGACTGGGTTGAAGGTAAACCAGGCGCACGATCGCGCACTGATACCCCTGCTCCTGGGACGACTCATCCCTACCATTGGGCAGCCTTCATTCTGATCGGTAATAGCTTGTAGGGAATCTCTTGAAAGAATTCGTGTTGTTCTGAAAAAGCGATCGCAGCCTGTAAATGGGCACTGAACATATATCATCCGCTAGTCGATCGTCAAGAAGTGACTATTTTGTGTGCTCTGTCATCAAGCTGTGACCCCAGATTTTCATCTTTTCGATGGATCGATCTCGCTATAACGATCGCGACTTTGGTTGACAATTGCATATGATCAAATGCCTCAGAAATAAAAGAAGACATCAAAGAATTTTGCAATTGCACCTTTTCTTTTTTTCAATCGTATTTGTGGATGAAATCGGATGCCTTATGATGATGCTCTTCCTGCCCAAGGCCCTGGTTTGGCAAAGTGGACTGGTGTTAGCCCTCTCGCTGTTCGGATCCAGCGTCGGGATGGAGCGATCGATGGGAGATCAACCTGTAACGATTGCCCAAGTACAAGAAACTGAGCAGAAACAGAAAGCTGATCGATTATTCAATCAAGGAGTTCAGCAATACCAAGCAAACCAATATGAGGCAGCGATCGCATCCTGGGAAACGGCACTGAAGATTTATCGAGTGATTGGCGATCATCTAGGTGAAGCACTGGCACTGAACAATCGCGGCACTGCCTATCGTTCCCTGTCACGCTACGAGGCAGCAATTCGAGACTACAATCAAGCCTTACCCATTTTCCAAGACGTGAAAGACCGCAACGGTGAAGCACTGGCACTAAACAATCGCGGCACTGCCTATCTTTACCTGTCGCGCTATGAGGAAGCGATTCGAGACTTCAATCAAGCCTTACCCATTTTCCAAGACGTGAAAGACCGCAACGGTGAAGCACTGGCACTAAACAATCGCGGCACTGCCTATCTTTACCTGTCGCGCTACGAGGAAGCAATTCGAGACTTCAATCAAGCCTTGCCCATTTTCCAAGACGTGAAAGACCGCAACAGCGAAGCACTGGCACTGGCGAATCGCGGCACTGCCTATTTTTATCTGTCGCGCTACGAGACAGCAATTCGAGACTTCAATCAAGCCTTGCCCATTTTCCAAGACGTGAAAGACCGCAACAGCGAAGCAAAGGCACTAAACAATCGCGGCACTGCCTATCTTTACCTGTCGCGCTACGAGGAAGCGATTCGAGGCTTCAATCAAGCCTTGCCCATTTTCCAGGATGTGAAAGACCGCAACAGCGAAGCAAAGGCATTGAACAATCGCGGCCTTGCCTATCTTTACCTGTCGCGCTACGAGGAAGCGATTCGAGGCTTCAATCAAGCCTTACCCATTTTCCAAGACGTGAAAGACCGCAACGGTGAAGCAAAGGCACTGGCGAATCGCGGCATTGCTTATCGTTCTCTGTCGCGCTATGAGGAAGCGATTCGAGACTTCAATCAAGCCTTACCCATTTTCCAGGAAATAAAAGACCGCAACAGCGAAGCACTGGCACTGAACAATCGCGGCGATGCTTATCGTTCTCTGTCGCGCTATGAGGAAGCGATTCGAGACTACAATCAAGCCTTGCCCATTTTCCAGGATGTGAAAGACCGTAACGGCGAAGCAAAGGCACTGAACAATCGCGGCAATGCCTATCTTTACCTATCACGCTACGAGGCAGCAATTTTGGACTTCAATCGAGCCTTGCCCATTTTCCGGGACGTGAAAGACCGTAACGGCGAAGCAACTGCACTGAATAATCTCGGAGTGGCTCAGTTCAAAACCCAGCAGTTGCCCCAATCAGAACAGTCTCTCCGCAGCGCGATCTCGCTCTATGAAAGCATTCGCCTTGATCGCCTGTCCGAGGAAAATAAAATCTCATTCTTTGAGACGCAAGCTAGCAGCTATCGCATCCTACAGAAAGTTCTGATCGCCCAAAATCAACCTGAAACGGCTCTCACCATCTCTGAGTGGGGACGTACCAAAGCCCTCGTCGAACGCCTCAGCCAACAACTTCAACCTAATACACTCCTGACTAGCCAAGCGCCCAACCTCAAAATGCTTAAGCAGATTTCTCAAACTCATAATGCAACCTTGGTCGAGTACTCGATGATTTATGATGGCAAGGAAAAGCAACTCTACATCTGGGTGATTCAACCCAATGGAACGGTTAACTTCAAAGCTGTGGAGTTAGCCGATGTTTTGCCGAAACAGTGTGCTTCGATTGCTCAACTCATTGGCAATAGTCGTGACTCGATTGGGGTTCGCAGTCCTGAAGGCGACTGGGTTGCCGCAGACCCCGCTGCCAAAGCTAATCCTTGCTTACAAATCGATGCAGACGAGAACTTCACAACATTACACAACCTGTTGATTGATCCGATCTCTCAATATCTACCTACTGACCCCAATCAACAGGTTGTGTTCATTCCTGATGATGTTCTCTTTCTTGTTCCCTTCCCCGCACTCAAAGACGCAAATGGCAAGTATCTGATCGAAAAGCATACGATTCGCACTGCGTCTTCAATACAACTGCTCGACAAAACTCGTGCCCTCAAATCTCGTCCCAAAGGCAAGGGTACGCTGATTGTTGGCAATCCCCTCATGCCCAATGACCCGACTGCATTACAACCCAAACAACTCACAAACTTACCCAATGCAGAACGAGAAGCTAGAGCGATCGCTCCTCTCTTCAATACGAAAGCAATCACCGGAAAGAACGGAACCAAGAATGCAATTCTTCAGCAAATGTCCAATGCAAGAATCATTCACTTGGCAACACATGGCTCATTCTACGATCGTAACGGCTTCAAGAGTTGGCTTGCTCTCGCCCCTTCTGGTAAGGATAGTGGCATCCTCACCGCAGAAGAGATTGCCCAGATGCAACTGAAAGCTGAGTTAGTTGTATTGAGTGCCTGTGATACTGGACGGGGCAAGATTACGGGCGATGGTGTGGTAGGACTGTCGAGATCGTTCATTGCAGCAGGAGTGCCCAGTGTGATTGTCTCGTTGTGGTCAGTGCCTGATGCGCCGACTGCGGATTTGATGGTCGAATTCTACCAGCACCTTCGATCGAATCCCGACAAAGCGCAGGCCCTCCGACAAGCCATGCTCAAAACCATGAAAACCCATCCCAACCCCAAAAACTGGGCAGCCTTTACGCTCATGGGTGAAGCTCAATAATTATTCAAACTGAGAAATTCTATGAAACGTCGTCATTTTATTCAAGCTACAGGCGCAACCGCAACCACGATCGCACTGCATTCCTTCTTTGCTCAACTCGATCGTTATACTCAAGTCCTTGCCCAAGATGCGCCCCGCAAATTTGCCCTATTAGTCGGAATTAATGAATATGAGGATAGCGATCGCGGCTTTCTCCAACTCAACGGCTGCACGACTGATGTGGAACTGCAAAGGCAACTTTTGATCCATCGCTTTGGATTCGAGCCAGACAACATCAAAACTCTTAAGGATGCAGAAGCAACAAGAGAAGGAATTCTACAATCCTTTGAAACTCACCTCATCAAGCAAGCAAAACCAGGTGATCTAGTCGTTTTCCACTATTCCGGTCATGGTTCTCAAGTCATTGACCCGACTCCAATTAACGGAAATCGATTCAATAGCACAATCGTTCCCTATGGAGCCGAACAACCCAACCCCGATGGCACCATCAACGACATCATGGGCAGAACGCTATTTCTGCTGATGAGAGCGCTCCAGACCCAAACCGTCACCGTCGTCCTCGATTGCTGCCATTCTGGTGGTGCAACCCGTGGTGCTGGACGAGTCCGATCGAGCAATTCTACGGGAGACTACTACCCCAGTAGAGCCGAACTAGGTTATCAAGAAAACTGGCGCAAACGGCTGAATCTTGCTCCCGCACAACTGCGAGCCTTAAGAGCCGAATCTGTTGCCAAAGGAGCCGTACTTGCCTCTGCCGATCGCACTCAAGAAGCCGTCGATTTTGATTTTCCGGGCTTTAGTGCAGGAGCCTTCACCTATTTACTCACCCAGTATCTTTGGGAGCAATCAGGGAGTTTTGGTGACCTCGAAACCGTTCTCCCTCGATCGCTCTATTCCCTCATCAAGTATCGCCAGCAACCTGTTTTTGAGCTAGAACAGTCCGCCTTCAAAGCACGCCCCCTCTATTTCCTGTTACCTCAACGCCAATCGGCTCAAGCTGTGATCAAAACGATTCGGAATGGTCAGGCAATAATCTGGCTCGGTGGGTTAGATCCGATTTCGCTCAATGCGTTTGCGATCGGTTCAACCTTCGCGATTTTAGATCAAACCGCACAGAAAACCGGAACCGCAATTCTCAACACTCGCGAGGGCTTACAAGCCACAGCAACCCTGCAAGGAAAAGCCCAACCTGGCGCATTTTTACAAGAAATCGAACGAGTCATTCCCAACGATCTACGCTTAAAAATTGGCATTGATCCCTCGATCGCTCAACAAACCACCGAAGTTCAAACCATTCTCAACCAACTCAATCGCGTCGAAGCAATTCCCGCTCAAACTGGAAACATTCCCTATCCCAATGGCGTGGATTACATCATCAGTCGGATTACTCCTACCCATCTCGCTCGAATTCAAACTCAGCCCAAACCTCCCCTCAATGCGATCGCACTGTTCACCGCTAGCTTAGAATTTCTACCCAACACCGGTACAGTCGTAGACCAGAAACCCCTCTCAACCGTGATTCAAGAGAAACTCGCTGCACGAATACAGTCTCTCGTTGCCGCTCATATCATTCGTCAAACCCTAAATCCACGTACCTCAAATCTCAAGCTAGAAGTCCAACTTCAGCACCAAGACCAACCCAATGCAGTTATCGCAAGCGCCGCAACTCAGCGCCAGAAATCTGCATTGACGAACAATCCAATCCAGGTAAAAACTGCCTTTCAATTTAAAGTGCTCAATCGAGAAGCAACGCCCCTTTATCTCCTGATTGCGCTCGTCAGTCCGAGTGGACGCCTATCGATTCTCTTTCCCAATCGCTTTACAGAGGGCAACTTAAACGAAGTTAGCCAAATTACGCCTGACGTTTCTCGACTGGTACCCGATCGTGATGGGGGGGATAGCTTTAAATTTGTCTCGCAACTAACAGGACGGGGAGAAGCTTTGATTCTTGCGAGTCGCACTCCCCTCGATCGCGTCTATAAACGGCTCCAATCCTTGGCAGCAGAGCAATCAAACCAGAATGCTCCACTTCAAGGTGAACGCGGCGGAGATGCGATTTCAGAACTCCTTTCTGATCTAAGTCGCAGTGAAAATTCTGCTTACACAATCAATACCAATGACGTAGCAACATTGGCTATTCCTTTTGAGATCATTTGATCCTATGACAGAAGTTTGCGATCGAGCTAAATCTCAGAGCCGAAGCAATCCTCATTGTCAAACCATTCTTCTGATTGTGAATTGGGCAACCTCTCTTCAGAAGGTCGGGTTTCTGCTAGGCCAAGATTAGGTTGAGTATCGACGACGAGAAAACGTTTGCGCCCTTTCATCAGCTTTCCACCATCGAAGCCATAGACATCCCCCTTGTATCTTAGAGAAGTGGCAGACCGCTGCGCCTTGAATTGCTTGAGCATGAATCAGGATGGGGTTCTCTATTTACTTTTTCTTCCACCCCACTCTCTGCAGTTTAAACCGACTTGTGTGTACACGGTAGGTTTTTTAAGCGGGGGAGTAGTCAATTACAATTACAGAGTTATGAGATGAATTTGGAACAGCAGCAAGTTCAGGTGTTTATCGATCTAATTCAACAAGCGGTTTGCTGTCCGGTCTGCGTTCAGGTTGCTAATCGAGTGCATAGCCATCACAAACGAACCATTGTAGTTGATTCATTCTTGACATTGAGAGATTTGCTTACGGCGAGCGATCGCAGCAGCAATCTGCTCAAGTTGTTCCTCCAAAACTTCCAGTGTTTCATCCGACAGTACTGCGATCTGCTGAAGCCAATGATCCAGATCAAGTTGAATAGGCATCGCTACCGAATCTTGCTCTTCGCCAAAATCAGAACTTTGAGTCTGTGAATCTGATAGTAGATTGGGTGGGATAACAGCAACTTTCGTAGGAGGTCGCTGTGGAATGGGAAGAATTGAAGTTTCAACTGGAAGTTCTGTACGGACAGATGGAAGGGGATCAGCATTGCTTTCGTGCCGGTACTGATTACAACGCAGAGGCATTTCATGAATGCGATCGAGACTCAGTGTATCTCTATAAAATCCGCACCAAGCTCCATATTGATTACCTTCATGTTGAGAGTCGTGCCATCGGCAATCTCGGCAAGTTGCTTTTTCGAGATTTAATTGAGCCAGTAACTCTGTGGAAGTCGCTGCGATCGTTCGAGGATTATTTGCAACCAGTCGCTCGGTTTTTGCTCTTCCTTCTTGATCCCACCACCGCATTAAGGAAGCTGGAGACGCGATCGTAAATTGCTTATTCACTCCAGGAATTTGACTATCAACCACAACTCGCTCTGGCCGTTTTCGGGCTGGAGCAAGCTTCACTGACCAATGTGGATGGAGTAACTCGACCACTTGTTCAAATTGCGATTTAAGCCGATGAGCTTTCCATTCGGTGTATTGTTTATTGATATCACTATAGTTCCGAAACCAGTGCGCTACACCGTCCCGATCAACTAAGAAAAATGGATGTTCTTCCTCTGGATCTTCTAGCCGTTTTAACTCACCCCACGGCTCTATCAAATTCCGCTGAGCCATGAACTTTTCATCCGCTTCAACTGCGATCGCCCTTCGATGCTTGGAGATAATTTCACCAACCGCTTCTTGGGTGAGTTCTTCTCCATTCAGAATCCGCATGACAAATTCTTCGCGAGCAGATTTTGGCGCATTCGTAGAGGAGATTTGATTGAGGATACGGACATCGATCGATTCAAAGAAAATCTTTGAGTTCGTAGATTCAAATGGTTGAAAAGCTTTTGCAGTTGCCATTGCTGCATACAGCGTTGTGCGTTTCAGTCCTGTCTCATTCACTGCCCACTCAATGCAGTCTTTCGTTTTCCCACGTCCGTTAAAAAACTCACGAGCCGCAATCAATTCTTTGCCTATCTCGTAAATATCGATTAGCATTCGCCCAACACGATGGCGAATTCTGACAGCAATTTCAGCAAGTTTATCCTGTTCAGGTGTTTCTGGAGTCTCAGGTGTAGGAGGCTTTAGGATTGTCGTGATTCCATCTGACATAGTTCTATATTTGACTGCTTGAAGTTTGATCAGCAGCCGAATGACTTAATTGCAAGTCCGGGAATTAACAGATTGAGCAGCACTATCTGAGAAGTCAGGTGACTTTTTAGTAATCATATCAAGTTCAAGAAATTTGACTCTATAAATTTGAAAAAATCTACGCTTTGTTCAGTATCGCCGCTAGAATAAAGGCTGGAATGACTTTTTATCAAACAGTTTATAAAAAAATCCAACCTGTCGGACTTTTTTATAAATCGCTCTAAATAGAGTTATTCTTATCGCTAAGTTCTTCTGCTTCAGCAAAAGTCTATGATTTGCTCAAGAGTAAGCAGGTTTATTGTGATGAGCTAGAGGCAAGCGATCGTAATGATGCGTCAGCAAGTCAGCATAGAACGATATACAGACCAAGAAATTCAGTTCCTGATCAATGCGCTAGAAGTCTTACTAGACAGGAACTTTGAAGATGCTGAATTTGCTCTGACTGATGCACTATTACATGATTTTAGTCTGGGATATGAGGAGATTGCTCAAGCTCGTGGATATAGTAAAAACTATTTGCGCGGACAAGTTGGTCCTCGACTGTGGCAAGACTTATCCAACGCTTTTCAGAATGTCTTTAGTCAACCTATTAATAAATCCAGCTTTGAAAGGTTTATCAATTATTTTGCTGAACAATTTAACTTATCTGGAGATATTGATGCGAATCAGATTAGAGTGCAGCTTAAGCTTGAATCATCAGATACGATCGCAGTTCAGCGCGCAGACACTCTCGCACAGATTTATGGACGCAATACCGAACTTGCAGAGTTATCAGATTTACTTTCAAATTACCAGTGTGTATCGCTAGTTGGAGCGATTGGAGTCGGAAAAACATCGCTCGCTTCCCATTGGGTGCAGTCGTTTGGACAAAATCAGTTTGATGTGGTGATTTGGCGATCGCTCATCCACGCACCAACCCCAGAGTTACTCGTAGATGATCTCATCAGTGCATTTCGCCAAACTCCACCAAAATCATTCACTTTATTTGCTGAAAAGCTGAACTTCTTGATGACGTTACTTCAGCGACAGCGATGCTTAATCGTGCTAGATAGCGCAGAATCTATTATCCAAACGACCGCGATCTCAGCCCTTAATACTTACGGTGATTTGCGAGATTACAATCAACTAATTCGCTACATCGTTGAGCAACGGCATCAGAGTTCTTTACTATTGCTCAGTCGGCAACGATTTAACCAGATTGTTCGGTTGAATCACTCTAAACGATCTGCACAGGAGATGATGCTTTCAGGATTGGCTCTTGAAGCGGCTCAAAAGATTTTAGCGACTCATCAACTAAAAGACCAGTCAAGCTGGAATGCATTGATTGAAATGTATCAGGGCAATCCTGGACTATTGATGCAAATTAGTCGATACATTCAGACCTGCTTTGGGGGTCGGGTTCGTCATTTTTTACGGTGTGGTACGATCGTCGTCCCAGACGAAGCATCTAAATTGTATTTGGAGCAGATCCATCAGTTGAGTGAGAGCGATCGCATTGTGTTGCTTGATCTCGCGACTCAAAATGCGCCTGTTCAACTCTCTGAACTATATGGTGTTGTGAAATCACGATCAACCCTGATTAAGTCTCTAACTCGTCTTGTCGAACTTTGTTTAGTGGAGCGACGAGAGATTGAATCTGATAGTGAAACTGAGTTTGTTTTTAATTTAGCTCCAGTTGTCAGAAAGATTATCTTGGCGCATTCACCCTAAATCAGCTAGTATCACATAGTGCGATTTTATTGCCTTATTTTGTGTGTACTGTATCAACCCTGCTTGTCCGGAGCGCCAACAGTCTGGAGCGATCAGAGATTACTGTCCAGCTTGTGGAACATTATTAATTCTCGAATCAAAATATCAAGTTATTCAACGGATTACCCAAACACCTCAAACCGAGGTGTTCAAGGTCAATGTACTTGATCAAGATGAACAAAAAATTCTAAAAGTTCTTGAAACAACAGACGCAAAACAGCTAGAGCTTTTTGAACGAGAATACGCTGTTCTTTCTTGGCTAGATCATCCAAATATCCCTAAAGTGGATATCAATGATTACTTTGTTGTCAATACACCTGCTGGGCGATCGCTGCATTGCTTAGTACTAGAGAAGATAAAGGGTGAAACACTAGAGCAGTGGGTTGCCCAAAACGGAAGAACTTCTGAATCGATTGCACTAAAATGGATGCGGCAGTTATGCGCGCCTGAAAATTTACAAGACCTTCCAGGCGTTTTGACTTATTTACATTCTCACAATCTAATTCATCGTGATCTTAAGCTTTCAAACCTGATCCTACAACCTAATGGTGAGCTAGCTTTGATCGATTTTGGTGGAGTGCGAGAACTTGGGCAGACAGATGCGATCTCATCTAATCATCCGACGATCATCACTTCGCCAGGTTATTCACCTCCAGAGCAAGTGAATGGACAAGCAACGATGACTTCCGATTTCTATGCTTTGGGGCGAAGTTGGGTGAGTTTGCTTACTGGAAGAAATCCTATCGATCTGATCGATTCACAAACGAATCAATTGCGTTGGCGACATCATGCCCCTCAAGTTTCAAAACCTTTTGCTGATTGGTTAGATGCAGTGATGTCAGCGTCACCTTACCAGCGACCGCAATCTACAACTGAAATCTATACTTACCTCACTGAGAAGTTACCTCAACAGATTCGAGTGAGTCGGAGGATTAATTCTTGGTGGTTTAAAGTGTCGATCGCCAGTATTTCTGCTTCGCTGGTGTTTGGAATTGGTTGGGGAGTCAGCCTCTGGATATCGAATGACTATCTCCGAAAAGGAGCCGAAAACCTCCGAACAGAACAGTATCAATCTGCTCGGACTGATTTTGAAATCGCGCTGAAATGGAACGATCGTTCAGCCATTGCCCATAATAATTTGGCGTTGTCTTGCTATTACGTGGGAGATGATGAGTGTGCGATCGCACATTACACTCGTGCGATCGCGCTTTCACCGGACTACTGGGAGGCTTACTACAATTTGGGATCAATTTACGATCGACAAGAACGCTACGATTTAGCATCAGCCCAATACATGAAAGCCGCAAACGGTTCACCAGAAACCAAAGCTCAGGCAATCAATAACCTCGCAAGATTAAAGAATCGACAGCAGCAATATATAGAAGCAGTTTCGCTCGTGCAATCTGTCATTCAACTGACCCAAGCAGAGCAGACTTTAGCATCTCTGCGCAAAAATCTAGGATGGGCATTATTTAGATTAAATCGTTTTGAAGAAGCACAGGCAGCACTAGAGCATGCTTTATCGCTGGATGGTTCACGAATTGATACTTATTGTTTACTGGCATTCGTGAAACAAGCTAGAAAGCTTGAGTCGGATGCTGAAGTCAAGACATGCCTGTTTTCAGCCACGAAATCCCCACTTCCGGAAGTTAAAGAGTGGCGAATTCAGCTTGCAAAACGAGGCTTCTAACTTCGTGCAGTAATAGTAATCTTTATTCCTTTCTACGCCTCAGAATCGAGAGTATTGATTACTATAGATTTAATCGTGTTCGTATTGCGGTACGGTTCTCGAAAGCATCTGCCACTACTCAGGTTGAAGTCGTTGAATGAAAGAATATCGTGATTCGTTTTGTCAATCTAAAGATTCTGCTGATGGGGTGCTTGGTCAGTAACGCGAGCGCTAGTTTCCTCTCTGCTGCATATTCTGCGCCTCGGCAATGTGTTCCGATCGCTTACGTTCTCACAAAGAGTGATCAACGCTTCAAGCCTGGGGATGTGCTTTGTGTTGGAGACAAAATCGAACTGCGAGAGGCACGATCTCTTCTCGTGCTCTGCTTCGCAACAGGGAAAGTTGTAGAGCTATGGAATGGGCAAATTGCGCCAACTGGATGTGGCATTTCTCAAGAAGACAAACCTCAAGCGTGTGGAAACAATCTAACATTCTGTGTTCGTCCGCGTGGGAGCATTACGGCTCGATTAAAAATTACAGAACCTGACAGCAATATTACTAATCTTCGTCCTGAATTTAGCTGGCAAGAAATTCCTAGCGCGACGAGTTACCGAGTTCGGATACTTGGAAATGTGGCATGGAGCAAGGCAACAACGCGGACCCAACTCAGCTATCCAACAAATCAGCCATCGCTTAAACCTGGAAGCGCCTATCGCGTCATTATCAGTGCATATCGAGGGAACCAAATGATTCTGAGCGGGGAGCAGACCTTGAACGTGCTTTCTCCTAATCAGGCTGCTCCAATTAGTACAAAAGCTGACCAAAAATAAGGATTTGAGTAGGCTGAAGTTTGACGGAGTTTCATCTGAGCTTGCTGAAGTGCGATTTCGGCAGTTTGTCCTGATTTCAGATTTTCATAGAAATGCCGAATGAATATAGCGGTTGCAGTATCATCGATTAGCCATAGGCTTGCCAGCGTTGTTTTTGCACCTGATTGGGCTGCAATTCCAGCCAATCCTAAGGGAGAGCGTTTATCCCCCTGCGCAGTTTGACAAGCACTGAGAACCAGAAGATCAAGACCTGCGTTCGGCTGAAACCTTGATTTGAGTAAACTGCTAAACTGCGGTGCAGTAATTAACTGATCCCATCCGATCAGAAATGTTTCATCAGGGGATGAGCTAAACTGTCCGTGAGTTGCAATGTGAACGATGTTATGGGACGACTTGCTGAGATCGGACTGAAACTTTGCTAGAGTAAACCGCTCGTTTAATAGCTTTGTTACTGGCAAAATAGCTTGGATTGCTTGTACTTCGGATTCGACATTAGAGAGAGGAAGTTTTAGCGATCGCACTCGCGGATCTTGAAAGCTAGGGCTAGGTTGACTGAGTGCCGCGACCAGGGCAGTCAACTTGTTGTCTCTGTGCGGTGTAGCTCGAAGTTGAGAGCCGATCGACAAAGACATTGGATAATGGGCAATTAGATAATCTGTTCCATCATGCAGTAATCCGAGCGGAATTCCCTGAAAAGCAGTGTCCATGATAAAAACTAACGAAGACTTCTCATCGACCAATTTTGCTTGCTCAGCAGGTGCGATCAATTGCCGATATAGAGGCTCACTGTAGCTTCTGAGAACTGATTCACTTGGCAGTTTGAGTTCAGTATCTTGCACCGCATTTTGCAGATTGAAGATAAGCCCATCTACGCTGTTTCTAACAGTTTCCGCATTTGCAGTATAGTACTTCATCTGATTTTCGGTTTGAACAATCACACCAACGGTTTGATCGAGATCGAGAATATAGAACAACGTTGATTTTGATGTTGGAGATTTTTGAGAAAGAGGCATAAGTTCAAGTTTGCCACACTGTAAGAAATTCTCAAGTTCTGCTAACTTCAAGCGCTCATAGGTTTGAATGACACGCCGCAAGTTTGGATTGGGTTGGCTGACCAACAACGCCATGAAATCACGATAAATTGGTTCTACCTGATCCTGAAAGGAAAATTGCAGATCTGGAGTAATCGACAGTAAATTTCCCCGTACTTGATCTAGGCTGTCGATCGCAGCACCATAATATTTCAGCGCAGATTGAATATTGTCTTGCTGCTTGGCAATGAGAGCCAACTCTTTCTGCCATTGATACGCTACATCCCAGGCTGAGATTGATTGTGCGATCGCCATTGCTTCTATCAGTTGAGTTTGTGCTGTACTAAAGTTCTTAGATTTAGCTGATATCCGTCCCAAAGCACCCAGACTAAAAGAGATTGCACGTTGATTTTGTAGGTATTGAGATGCCTGAAGGGCTGCGGTCGCTTCGCTCCATATAGCGTTCGCAAATGATTGTGCAGTTTTTTCCTCTGAAAATTCAAGCAAGCTATTGACTAAATTTAGTCGGGCATAGATTCGATCAATTTCTGAAAGCTCTGTAAAGTCAGATTGTAATACGATCGGCAAAAGTACCTTACGTCGTTCTGTAACTGTTTGAGCAAGTTTCTGCAATTCTGGTAAGTCATGGCTCTGTTGAGTTTGAAGCCATTTTGTTAAATTGGCAAGAAAGCTTAATTCGTTCAGTTGTGCAATCTCGCGAGTTACATCAGTACGAGCAGCCAATTGATAGTACTGAAGCGCTTTTTCTACTTGATTGCAAAGTTGAATCAAAATAGTGCCAAATTCATCAAAGGCAGCAGAGCGAGCTAATTTAGCGCGAAGTTGAAGAAAAGAAGCACGTTCAAGATTCCCAAAGCTGAGATAGATTTCTTGAATCGATGGTTGCTTTGAAGTTTGTTTGAGTAAGGTTTCAAGCGCGACCTTTGCATTGGGAAAGTCACCAATGAGCCG
This sequence comes from Leptolyngbya sp. GGD, assembly GCF_026735145.1. Lineage (NCBI taxonomy): Bacteria > Bacillati > Cyanobacteriota > Cyanophyceae > Leptolyngbyales > Leptolyngbyaceae > Leptolyngbya > Leptolyngbya sp. GGD. The sequence continues at coordinate 42,331 of NZ_JAPQKE010000009.1, read as the reverse complement.
GAGCATTTCACTCAGATGATAGAGGGCTAACTGACTGATTGGAGTGAACTGAAGTTGCGTAATTACGGTAGTAAATTCTTGTGCTGAGGTATTGGAGCGATAAAGCTGTTTGAAGCAGAGCGAATCAGACAATTTCAGCACATCTCTTGCGAGGACTTGACAGGCTTGTGGGAATTGACCGAGCGATCGCATTGCCAAACTTTGATTCACTAAGTTTCCAAGTTGCCCATCTTGAGAACCTTGCTGATGATATAGTTCAGCGGCTCTCTTCCAAGTCTTCAGGGCCGTAGCAGCATCTCCAGCATTGAAGTGAGCAAAGCCTTCATTTGTCAGCACAGACGCATCAATCGGTTGATTGACTTGAGCGCGGGCAAAATTACCGATCTGAGGCAACCATGAAAGCCCAACAACTAAGCATAGCCCCATGAAAAGAGAAATCAGAATACGATGAATCCGACTCACGGTGAAGAACTCCTAAATAAGCAGCGTTAAAAAGAGAAATTGTATTGAACTGAGAAGTCAAATTGATTCGCTTGGGGGCTTTGATTCTCCAGGGTCGTCAATGGAAAGGCGTAGTTTGCTCGAACTTGTAGATCGTTCTGAGTCCACTGCAACCCCAATCCTAGAGATGCAAGCGTGTTGGAATCATTTCCATTCCTGTTCCATGCTCTACCCATATCAACAAAAGGAATCAGGAGCAGGCTTGTCGAATCGTTGCGAAGTAATCCGATTCTAAATTCAGCTGATCCGAAAATTCCGTTATCATTTAGAGCCGCGTTCTGCGCATAACCCCGCACAGTAGATGAGCCACCTAAACTAAATTGCTCTGCGGGAACTAAAGCATGGTCACCACCTGGAGCGAAGCTAGCGCTAAATTGCAACTGCGATCGCAAGAAAAGATCAAGTTGAGAATTAACCCGTTGTAACCATAAAACTTGTCCTCTCCAGCTGAGAAATCGGCTATCTGGAGCGCCACGATTGATCGTTGAGTTTAGAGCATTAATTCCGAAACTGAAATGCGATCGCGCAGCGAAAACAGAAGAATCGCTACGTTGTGTCCACTCTTGGAAAAGCCGAATCGCTGAGATCCGAGTTCGTCCCTGATCATCTGCACCTGGAGACAATGGAAAGGGAACACCTAAGATTGAGGAACGGCTTTCACTATGAGAAGCTGTAATGCCAAGCGCAAGTTCTTGGATTGATTCTTCTGTCGCTCGTTGAACAATTGGCTGACGGAAGGTTAGATCGTAAAATGTTGAACTTGAGCGGATATCTGCTTCATCAAAGGGTTCCTCAATAATTCGGCTATTTAGCCACGTTGCACTTAGCTGCACAGTTCCGTTTTGAACATTGACAGGAATCGTGTAGGTTGTGCCTATCGTATTGCTGCCATTAGTGTTGGCGTAGAAGAGACTGAGATCATCACCCAATCCTAGTAAGTTGGCTTGTTTTAGATCAATTCGTCTTTCTAATCTTCCAACAAGTTGCGATCGCTGATTATTCAACTCCATAGAACCGCTAAACGTTGGATTTGTTAAAATTTGCACGTCTAAAATCCGCGTATTGGGTTCAGTACCAGGATTGAGAACGGCTGAAATTGTTCGGATGCGCGGATCTGCCTGTAGAAGTCGAAGCGCTTCAATCAAACGCTGCTCCTGCAAGATTGGATGGGTTGCTCGTTCGAGGCGAGATTGAACATATTCGGCGAAGCGATTGTCGCCCGTGACTCTGATTTGCTCAACCGTACCTTCGACAACTTGAATCGTTACGATCGCAGCCTGCGGATCAAGTGCCTCATTTCCTGCTTCTGGAATGAATGCACCTGCAACGAGATAGCCACGATCTACATAGAATCTCCGAATCGTCGCACTCGCTTGAAGTAGTTCAGCAATGCTAAGGTCGCGCCCAATAACACTAGCAACAACTTCACTCAGTTGTTGTTGTGTGAAAACCGTGTTTCCCTGAAACCTAAACTCTTTGACTCGTATTGTTCGAGGAGAAGGAGTTTGTGGCTCTGGCTGAGAGCTAGGAGCATTGATAATCTTATGAGGACTGACGCGAGGCAGAAGCGGCGGTGGGGCCGCTGGAGTCGCTGGAGGTAAATTTAAACTGGGAATCGGTTGAAGTGGAAGGGCTTGAGCTTGTACCACAGTTAACAATACAGTACCCTCAAACAACTAGAGGTGATCTTGAAGTGGTGATGCCCCATCTCTAGCTTAAGCCCGTAGTTCAGGATATGCAAGTTAGCAAAAAGGAGTAACGGTTGCATATGGAGTGCCGCGTCCTGCAACTACGAGCCTTATTGTTTTTTGATCGGGGTTAAGTACCCAATCTTGAATTTCAGTTGGAGGATTTGATCGAGAAATTGGCTGCGCTCTCACTGTAGAAGCTGGAACTTTTGGCAGCCATCCTCGGCGACTACTGAGTGAATCAGTTGGATTGCTTGGAATTCCGCCTGTTCCGTTATCGATCAGCGTACTAGCACGAGGATCGGCTTGTGAGGGGCAAATTGTCGCAATTTTAGAACCTTCGGGTGTGGGTAAAACTCTTAAGCTCGATCGCTGAAGTTGGGATTCAAGTGCATTAATTTGAACCGTTCCATCGAATTCAGGTCCACGATCGGAGGTTGCGCTAATTAAGCTACTGCGGTCATTAAACACGCCTTGAGCCGTGATTTGAACATTGCCACCTCGTCCGCGCTCCGCGTTGGCGCTAATGCGACTATTGTTTAATACAGCCAAGACACCCGAAGTTAATCCAATACTGCCTCCGTTTCCGCCTGCCCCTGCATTCGTCGTAATCTCACTTCTATCCCTTATCCATAGCTGATCTGCATTTACTACAACGTTTCCGCCGTTACCACTGAAGGTAGAAGCTGTGATTGCGCCTCCTCGATTGAGTTGAATTTGATTCGCATTCAGCTTCAGTTCACCAGCATCCCCGATTCCTGCATTTTGAACCGTGATTCGGGCATCCTTGACCTGAATTTTGGGACTATCAATCGTTACACTTCCAGCCCGACTCATTGAAGTCAGAGAGAAATTTGTAACTTGCTCAGTAAATAGATTTCTTAGTCCGCCGCCTGAGCCAATAATGCTGGAAACAGGACGATCGACCTTAACACTAGAGGGATCAATTTGAAATCGAAGCAGCCCCTGTCGCACTTCAGGTGTTAGTCGCGGATCTAAATCGAACTGAGTAGGGCGAGCCGTTCCTTCTACAGTCACAGATTCAGAAGCATTAATGGTTACCGTTCCTGCTTGTCCAGAAACTAAGGATACTGTTCCAAATTGAGCGCCATTCGTTACTCTAAGCTGTTGAGTTTGAACAAAAATATTGCCGCTATTAGCTGAACTCACTGAATTCGAGCCTAAACTTGTGGGGAGAAATGTTAATGCAGCCGATGGAAATGTATTCGCGACAACAGCAATCCGTAAGTCGCCACCATCTAGTGATAAGGTTTGGGAGTTGATAGAAATATTACCTGCTTGACCCAGGTTATAGGTCGTTGTGTAAATCAATCCACTTCTGGAGACTTCAACCTGATTCGCATTGATATCAATGTTTCCGCCCCGTCCAATTCCGTAAGTTGAAGTTGTCATGCTACTTGCGATCGCTGCCGCTTCGGTCTCCGCAATTCCCTGAATATCAAGGCGATTCGCTTGAACTTGGATATTCCCAGCATTGCCATTTCCTAATGTAAGCGCAGAAATATAAGCAGAATCAGTTAAGCGGATATTAGGACTGCTCAGTAAAATATTTGCGCCAGTGCCAGAGGTTGTGAGGCTGGTAATCGATCTCGAAATCTTCTGGACGAGAGGCAGCTGATCTTGACGATTGAAGGAAGTTAGTCCAATGACATTGATTTGCTGGTCAGCTTGTAGCTCAATGTCGCCAACAGTCCCGATTCCGGTATTTTCAATGACGAGCAAGGAAGCATCATTGAGATTGATTGTGCTACCACGCAACCGAATAGCGCTAAACCGATCGCCTGTCGTATCGATCGCAGATTGTTTCAACAAAGAAATACTTCCAAGTTGAGCGCTCTGAGGATAGTCAAATCTGAATCCAGATGCAGTATTACTCAGTCCAACAATTCCAGTTTTCACACTTCCAATTTCAACTTGCCCCGCAGGTGCAGTCAGTAGACCGCCGCTTAGCACTACATCCCCGCCGATTAGCGCAAGAGTTTGATTGGGTTGAACTCTTAGCCCAGATGTTGCTTGTCCTTGCCCGGTGAAGGCAAGACGACTCGCGAATCCACCTTGTAAGGAAGTGACAAGCTGCTGATGTCCTGCTCCATCGACTTGAATTAGAGCCGGGTTCGTAAAGGTTAATCCAACAGGAGCGCGGTTTGAAAAGAGAGGTGTCGGAGATTTGGCACTGAATTGAGTACGATCCTCAAACTGTACTGCGTCTGCTGTTGTTGCAAGAAAGGAGCCTCCGATATTCAACTGAGCGTTTACCCCAAACTGAATCCCATTGGGATTGATCAAAAACAGATTAGCGATTCCATTTGCTCGCAGAATGCCATCAATGATTGAAGGCTGACTGCCAGTGACACGAGAGAAAATATTCTGAACATCTAGCCCATTATTGAACAGGACTTGTCCACCTGTTGGAATTGAAAATTCTTGAAAACTGTGAAATAGATTGCCACCTCGCTGAATTCCCCCACTGATAATACAGTTTGTACAACCTAGAGTCACTTCAGATGGGGTTAGAATAGTTTTGTCCGGAGTCACTTGACTGATTCCAGCATTTGCTGAGACTAGCCCCATTCCAAGGCTTAGAATGAAGGCAGAACTAAGATTCCGCAGCATAATTGTTGAAAGATTATTTGTTCAGGAATAAGGAGATGGTTGATGCCTGATTTACCGATCGGACCCGAAGTGCCTACCCTGTTTTGGCAGCTTCAAGGCATCCTCAATCCTCTATCGTTGCTTCGAGAAGCTCACGATCGCTATGGTGACATGTTTCGGTTGCCCTACACAGAATTTACTGCAATTTGTGTGAGTAGTCCAACGGGATTGCAATCGATTTTTTCAGCATCTTCGGAAGTTTTGTCCTCTCATCAACGCGGCGGAATTTTCGATCTGATTCTGGGACAAAATGCTTTGGTATTCCTTGAAGGGCGTGAACATCAACGTCACCGTCGTTTGATTGTGCCATCATTTCATGGTGAAGCACTGAATCAGTGGGGGCGAGACATCTGCTCAACAACAAAGTATGTATTCGATCAACCTCAGTATCAAACAGTGCTACCGCTTCGACAACCTTTGAAAGAAATCGCTCTGCGTGTGATTTTACAGGTATTGTTTGGCGGACTAAGAACTCCGTTACTTCGAGAGCTATATCATCTTCTGTATAGTTTCTTTCAGGATGTAGAATCGCCACTGAGTGCTGTTGGAATGTTATTTCCAGCACTTCGCGTTGATCTAGGAAGTTGGAGTCCTTGGGGGCGATTTCTTCAACAAAAGCAGCAGATCAATCAATTGATTCAACAGCAGATCGATCGTCAAAGAACCTCGACTTTGCTAGAAGCACATCCAAGTGTGTTAGCGATGTTACTACAAGTCCGAGATGAATTTGATCAACCGCTGAGTGATGATGAGATTCGAGATGAACTACTGATGCTCGTTTTAGCAGGATATGAAACGACGACTTCTGCGATCGCTTGGGCGTTGTACTGGATACATCATGATTTAACGGTGCAAGAGAAGCTAAGGCAGGAACTAGAGGGAATTGATGATCCAATGGAGATTGCTCGACTGCCTTATTTGAGCGCGGTTTGTCATGAAGCTTTGAGAATCTATCCAGTGGCGATCGGGTGTTTTGCGCGTCAGGTATTGCAGCCTTTCTCGATCGATGGCTATGAATTACCAATTGGGACAGTGATTTCTCCCTCGATCTATCTTGCTCATCATCGTGCAACAGTCTATCCAGATCCCGATGCATTCCGCCCAGAACGCTTTCTGTCTCAACAGTTTTCGGCTTATGAGTACTTACCTTTTGGTGGAGGATCAAGACGATGTGTGGGTGGAGAATTTACCAAATTTGAGATCAAGTTGATCGTGGCAACCACGTTGAAGCAGATGCGGCTTCAGGCATTTGATTCAAAACCTGTCCTTCCTATTCGATACGGCATTACAATGGCGCCCCCAGTCGATCTGAAACTTAAGGTTCTGCCCCGTTAACTTATTGAATCTGTGTGACAGAACATAGATGAAAAAATTTGATTGCAGAAGTACATTACTTTCGCTAAAATCCCGATTAAAGTCAGGTGACTTTGTTTCTCTACTAGGATTACTTTGACAAATCAGGCACAGCTACCTTCTACCTCAACACGCAAAACCTGAGTTTTGGTGTGAGTGAACAACTTACGTTTCACTGCAATCTGATGCAGTGAAATGATGATATCGAGAACGCAACGACAAAGAACGACTTTTGTAAGATTTTTAATGATGATCAGTATTGTTGAGGCAAGCGATGGCACGTTTGTCTATGTTCAGGCTGAGTTTACACATTTGTTTGGATTCTCACTAGAGGGAATCAATGAGCTAGGTGGATTTGAAGCACTGTTTTGTAACCAGACAGTTGCTGAAGAAATTCGATCGATTCTAATGAATGGCTATCCGTGGACGGGCATTGCAGATCTACAGGCAGCAGATGGCACCTCGATCGAGGCTTCGTTGCAGATTACGCCGATCGCGGAAGAGGTGAGTGAACAAGTCGTTGGCTTTGTCCTGTTTCACACGTCTTTAATGGCAGCAAAGACCTTTAGCATTCATCAAACTTTGTCGATCGAACATGAAATCACTCAAGTACTGCAAGCGTCAAAGATGAGCTTGTGGCGGCTGAATGTACAGGGTCAGGCGAGTTGGGCACTCAATCTTGACTCAGTGCTAGGCGAGACAGAGTTACCTTCGTATTCTGAATTTCTCAATGCTGTTCACCCAGAGGATCGCGCCCAATTCGAGGAGGTGCTGACGCGATCACAGATCATGACTGCTTATGAGTTTGCGTTCCGCTACTTTCGCCGCGATGGTCAACTTGTGTGGATTAAAAGTCGAGGCGAAGTTGCGTTTGATGAGGATGGGCAACCGCTTTACCTATCGGGAACTCTCACCGATATCACCTGGCGCAAACATGCTCAACATCTTCGACAACTCAATCATCGACGAACTAACACACTGTTGAAGTCGTTGCCTGAGCATGTCATTTGTGTGGGCAGAGATGGCATTTACCGCAGGATTATTTCGAGCAATCCTGATTTCGCGATCGTATTTCCCAAAGAGCAAGTCGGGGCAAGCATCTATGATGTTTTACGGTTAGAAACTGCCGATCAACGCATGGTTCACCTTCAGCGATCGTTTGTCTTACACCGACCTCAAACCTATGAATATCAGACCGTGAGCGCGAATGGACAACGCTACTACCTCGAAGAAAGTGTGGTCGCCATTGATGTAAAGCCGAATGGAGCAGCGACAGCAGGAGATGAGGCGCTGATTCTGGTTCGGGACATTACTCGGCACAAGCAATTAGAAGCGGCGCTTTTAGCAAGTCAAATTGAGCTTCAAGAAAAATGGGTTGTCGATCGCTCACTCAAGAACATTGATGCAGAGTCTCGATACGCAACCTTTCTCAAGCGAATAGGAGGAGACTACGTGAGTTGTAATCAAGCATTTACTCAGTTGATAGGACGATCGATTCAGGAAATTTGCGGCAAATCTGACTTCGATCTTTTCTCGCCTAAAATTGCTGAAATACTAATGCAACATGATTTAGCGGTTTTGAATTCGGGGAAGATGCTTGATTTTGATGAAGTCTTTGAACGGGACGGTCAGCCGCACTGGTGCTTAGTCGATCGCGCTCCTTTGTATGACGAAGCGGGTCAGTTGTTTGGAGTTTGTGGAACGGCGGTTGAGATGAGATCGTTCTGATAATAAAGCTCAATGGCATTGCAAAAGCTAGTTAGGCGATGCAGCAATGCGTTGTAGTAGAGATAGGCATCCTCTCGCTCATTCTGAAGATGGGCATATAGGGTAAGTTCTGGCTCTACGGCTAGACGATCTTTCGGAATATCTAAGCCCGCTTCGGTTAGGCGGGTTGCAGCGATCGCGACGAGTAATGAGCTAACAGTATTGGGCTTCCCATTTTGCAGATCATCCAGTCCAGGTAAGATTAGCTCTGCACCTGGTAGCTCATTTAGGCTTATCATTGTTCCTCCGCTGAGTTTCCTTCAAATCGTTCGATAAAGTTCTCAACTCTGCTTCTAAGTACATCAGGATTCAGAGCAGGAAACCGGATTAATTCGGGTGCAATGGCTTCAAAGCTATCACGTAGTTCTTCTAAAGAAAATAATTGCTGTTTATACATCGCTTGAACGTGTTTCAGGTCACGATCAAATCCTCTGGAGAACCCTGAGCATCTCTACCCAAGACTTGCATTAGTCGTTCTATTTTCTGAGGATCGACGTTCGGACGCACATTCTGTACAACTGTTTCAACAGTAACGGACTTCTCCAAACTCTACATCAATCTGCCTCAAGTTTTCAAATCTCAGTTCTGCTCAAGCGCTTTGGCAGACAAGTCTTGCAGAATGTGAAGGTCAGCGTTGGTGTTTGGTTGATCGCTCTACTTCATATGACGAAGCAGGGCAACTGTTTGGAATTTGTGGAACAGCGGTTGAAGTGGGTGGGATGCGCTCGTTCTCGTAACGGGTCTGTTGTGCGGCGACGAGTAGCACTGAAACGAAGCGAGAATGCTCCACTTGCCGATCCAACAGAATGGTTATGACGTGTATTTACGACTTTCTCCATAGGCTCGAACCACTCAGTTTTGTGCGGAATCTGTCAATTGTTGTTGGAGTTGTTGAACTTCTTCGATCGATAGCCCAGTTCCACGAGCAACCATCTCAACCGATAAGCCTTCTCGGAGAAAATTGAGTGCGATCGCCCGATCTCTTTCTTCTTGGACTTCTCTTTGAATGGAACGATAAACAGTGGATTCCTGCATAATGTCTCTCCGTAGAATTCGATAAACGATCTCATCTTCTAATCTTAGCCCAGCTAAAATGCCTGATGCTGCGATCAAATTTGCTTGCGTTTCCGAGCCTGCGATCTGGTTAATCCTTTGAGCCGCTTGCCGCAACGTTTCCTCTGCATCCGCACTTTGACCGAGAGCCGCAAATGGAATTAGTCCTGGGTATTGCAGAAACAATGAGGCAGGTTGCTCCCAGATTCGCACGACTTCAAACTCATGGCGCGTGTTTTCCATCTCAAAACTGGTCTGATACACGCGCTCTGATGAAGTTTGCTTCAGGTAAATCACGACTTGCCGCATGGGTTTAGTCGAGTCTTTGCGATACCCTCGCACACGGTAGTCTAACATTCGGAATGGGACTTTTTCTTTAGGTAAAGTTTGGAACTCTAGATGCAAAAAAGAGGATTCTGATTGCAATAAAATCAAGGCATCCGTGCGAATCGGATCAAGAGAGAGTTCAGAGGGTTTTAGTTCTGTCATCTCGACAGGCTCTCCCAACAGCCAACTGGCGAAGTCAGCGGAGAAGTGTTCAGCAAGAAATCGGCAGGTATCGTCGTACATAGAAATAGTAAAATTGTACGCCCTGCACGATCAATTTTAGTTCTAAGAAAATATGAATTTTGATGACTGATTATTGCGGTGCGATCGCGCAAAATTCGTCAGGCTCGTTTGTGTGTTTAGTGCGTAACGATCATTCCACTTGGAGAGCCATATTTCCGAGCAATTGTTTGCATTGTGTCCCATCGCTCACGAACTTCGTCTTCTTCAAGACGTTCACCATTCACATAGGAACGAATTGGGAATATTGTTCCAATGGCTTCAACACATTCTGCGATTGCCAGCATCATGTTAGTCAAACTAGGAAACCACAATTCGTCGCGTTTGTCTTCTCGTTGCCGCACAGGTGAAACATCTATCTGATTTTCCGAGCCACCAATCAATAACACGCCATTCTCATAGGAAATAAACGGAAGACCCTTTGTATCATAAATGTCGGCATTCAGTGAATAGTTGGAATAGACCTCCTCTACTTCTTCAAGAGACATCAAGAGACATAAAGTGAATTAAATCGCTTGCACCGTCTAAAAAAGACTTCAGCACACAGCTATAGGTCGAATTGTCGTTATAAGAACCATCGCAACCGGGAGGACGTTGATTGCCAATGGGTGCGCCTGCCCATTGATAATATTCATACACTTCCTCAGATAGCTCAAATGGAAAGAACTCAAGCTGTCTTTCAACCTCTTCTCTGGTTCTTTTTGGTTTAGTAGGGTGACATTTACTAATTCGCTCAAGCGCTTCCGTCATCTGAGACATGCACTTTTTCTCCCGCTCAAAATTAAGAATACTGCCACTATGCCCCTACAGTCGCAAAAAGTATCAGACAGTCAATAGCTTATTCACAGATTAGCCTTGGTACTTTACATAAATTGAAATTAAGCGGGGGTCATGTTCTAGACCTGTGTATTTTATGCAAGGATAGAATCGTAGTTGAGCTGTTCTTGTAAACATGGTACTCAAACCCGTTTGCCGTCCGACCTGCAACAGCACTAACGTTGTGAAAAATGGCAAAAGTGACGAAGGGAAACAGCGGTATCGTTGCCGCAATGCCGATTGTCTCCGCCGCTCTTTCATCCGAGACTACAGCTATCGCGGCTATTTGCCAGAAGTCAAGCAGCAAATCAGCGATATGGCAGTGAATGGCAGTGGGATTCGAGATACGGCAAGAGTGTTGAAAATTAGCCCAACCACTGTGATTGAAGAATAAAAAAAAAGATCGACATCTCGAACAAGTCAACACCACTCTACTTCAGCAGTTGGACAGTCCACCCACGAGTGCGATGGTAGTCAAAGTGGAAGCGGAAATGGATGAGATGTGGAGCTTCGTGCAATCCAAGCGTCAACAGCGCTGGCTGTGGCATACCATTGACCACTGTACAGGCGTAGTTCTCGCTTATGTGCTGGCTCCGCATGAAGATGCAGCCCTCAAGCAACTTCAGCAATTGCTGGCTCCGTTTGCTATTGAGCACTTCTACACCGATAGTTGGGGTGCATACTTGCGATTGTTAGATTCCCAAAAGCACACGATTGGGAAGACAAACACGCAACGCATTGAGCGCAAGCACTTAACGCTTCGGACTCGGATTAAACGGTTAGCTCGAAAAACAATCTGCTTTTCTAAGTCCACTTGGCTTCACGATGTCGTGATTGGATTGTTCATCAACCGCTACGAATTTGGTCGGGCTGTCTGATAGTTCATCCACAGGTCTAGAACATGACCTTAAGCGGGATAACTCTTATTACACTGAAATTTTCCATATATCACCCCGAATCGGCTTACTATACAGAAAATTTTCCGCATATCACACCGTTTTGAGTTGATAGGTAGAAATTTCTCTGCATATTACGCTTACATGGATGGATATACGGAAAATTTCCATATATTTTCCACTTCACAATATTTCTCCTCGTCTTGATGCCTGAGTGATTAAAGGCATAGAAGTGAAAGCTAGAAAATCAGCAATCGTAAACCCCCAAGCTAGTCCTACTCAGGCACAATCTGTTTAAAGTGCTGAATTGCCTGACCAAGTTGCAGAAGTTGAGTGGATGATAGTTTTGGAACATTACTGAGCATTACAGCAAAATCTCGATCGCTGATCCCCGCCTTCTCCTCAACTTCAGAAGTCTGTGCCGCAATCGTAACCACCTCCTCCCTCTTCTCAATCGCCTGAGAACTCACCTTCCCATTCTCCAACCGAGGCGTGTGTTGAAACGGATAAGCATCGATATCAGCCGAATGCCACTTCCGGCACTGCTCCGGCATGACATCCGCTTTATCTCGCCCCACTGTATCCCGGTAATACCCACACCAAAGCTCATGCGGTTGCAACCCATAATAATTTGGGTCGTTCCATCCACAAGTCAAGCAGCTTATCGCTCCAATCGGTTCAGCGCTGGCAGTGTCTTGAACTATCTCCGCAGGCTGGCTCAACGAATCCCGACGATCGATCCCCGCTGCCTGTCGCTCCAAAAATCGTTCAGTCGCAGCTTGTCCTTGCTTGTTCCACCAGTCATGCGCCGATCGCGGATTCTTCGCCGTCAACAACTGATGCGTATTCGGGATCAAGCATTCTAGCTCCAGGCGATACGGCTCTTGTCGGCTCGGACGATGCCGAACCTTCCAATGCGGAGCCATCAAAGTTTTGACCTCATTCAGCGAAGCCTCAAACGCCTCAGTCTGCCAAGTCTTAAACGATTTTTTCAGATCTCGGTAATTCTGAAAGGTATAGCTCCTTCCCGCCTGGTCAATCAACTGAAGTAGTGCATCCTCAACTGGGGGCAAGAGAGTTCCCCAAGCCTGCACCAACGCTTGATGCTCCTGAAAGCGATCGGGCTGATATTTCTCAATTAATTCTTTACCTAAGGTATAGCTGATCGATTTTCCTTGCCGAATCAGCGCGATCGCTTCGGTTCGAGCCGCTTCTGGCACACTGGATGCCGCCAGCAAAATCAAGGCACTCGAATCGATCTGTACCGATTGCGAACAGGCTTTCAGCACCTCCCCAAACACCTTAAACGCATTCAAATACCCATAGACTGCCGACTTTTCCAACCCCGTTTCTTGCTTCGCCCAATCCAAAAACGCCTGATTTTGCCCACGCGGAAACATCTCCTTCGCTTCCATCAGACAAGTCCCAATGCGATAAATATCCTCTGCGAATTTGTGCAGCCGTCGTCGAATCTCGATCGCAAGCTCACTCAACCGCGATCTATCCGCAGGCTCCAGCGGCAAGTTCAAAGGTTCCAATGCAACCTCATCAGAGGGCAGATTCGGTAGAAGCGGTTTTTCAGTCACCTTTGGTGGCACGGGGGCAACTCCAGAGCATTTGCAAAAGGTGTGTAAAATCAGGGAAATAGAAAATCGTCTAACGAAAGGGTTATTCCAAATCGTAAGTCTTGTAAGGAAGCCTTGCAAGTTAACTTACAAAGTCCGGTTTCAATCGTACCACGATGGGCGCATCGTTTAGATTGGGAAGGGGATTTCGTGATACCTTGTAGAGAGGCTTGCTGGGGGCTAGGACAGTATGATCGAGTCAAAATCGGTAATTATTGATGCGCCTACCAAACGCGGCTGTTTAGTGCTGGGCAACTTACTGAAGCGCGATCGCGAGGCGCTGAACTGGTCGCAGGACGAGGTTGTGCTACAGATTTTTGCGACAGTGCGAGTGCGCGGTGAAGATGGGCAACTGTGTCCGTACCGAGTGACTCGTGCCACCATTTCTGACTTAGAACGTGGTCGAAATTTGGAACCGAAGACGACACTATTGGAAGCGATCGCGGCAGTCGGCTACGTCATACACCCAAGCGGACGTGCTTTCACCGGACAAGAACTTCGTGCCATCACTCAAGAACGTCTTGATCCCCTCACTGGAACGCGAATCGAATCGTTTGATAATCTGTCTCATAGCTCAAAATTAAGTGTCGAGTGGGCAGAAGCAGCGACCTCAGCCGCGTAGAGACTGTTGCCAAATTTCTGGATATCGAACGCTAGACGGTTCCAATTCAACCCACGCAGTTTCTGGAAGCAATGGCTGGAGCGTCACCTGAAAGACATTTCCGGTCTGAAGCCGACGTAACGTTTTTAGAACGCTGATTGATCGATGACACAGCATCCCGATCGTTTTTCCATCAACCTTGGCGTACCAAAGTAATTTGGACTTATTCTGCTCCGACGGTTGAGCCACAATCTCCAGCAAAATTAAAGATTCAGATTCTAGAAATTGTGCAGTCTGGGAGCGAATTCGTAGGGGAATTCCGTCGCTTGTCGTCGCGGCTGTGATCGAATTCGGTAAGAGATCAATTGTTGCGATCGCAGTTGTGCCCAGTGGTAACCGTGGCGATTGAGCCGTCAACCGTCCCAGCATTTCACCTTCCACTAGGACAACAGATTTCCCATAATCTGGGCTGTTCACGATACTGTTTTGGCTAATCGTAATTGGAACCGATCTCGATCCCCAGTCTCGCCCCAGATGCTTATTCGTGAAATACTGTAATCCAGTCACTTTCAGCCGCCTGAATTGCAGCACTTTCAGCCGCCCCAAAATAGACTGCGGAAAGCACAAGAAAATCAGTTTTGCCAATTCTAACTCTTCAGTCTGGAGCCGCACTGCGGCATCAGAGCGTTTTCGACGATGAAACCATTGCCAAAACTGCGTGGCTATGGTTAATGGCTCCGGAACAGCCCAGAATTGAGAGAGCATTTCTACCGCATTGTTTAACTCAGCTTGATACATCTTAGTTGCAGGAGTTGTCAGCAAAGCAGCACGAAGACCATACAAAGCTTTCGCAACTTCTATACAGTCAGAAAAATGTTTTTCACTCCCAGAAATCTCCGCAGGAACTGACGGAAATAGCTGCCTAAATTGAACTAATGGACGTATTTGCAAAGGTGAAGCCGTTGCCCAAATCTGATTGGTTTGCTGAATCACAGTGTCGATAGTTCCGCTATAAGAGTAAGTATTCTCACTTGGCCTCGGACGATCCAAATAGATACCAGTTGGCAAATCATCCAACCAAGCAACAGGCTTATAGCGACTCAAGGCAAAACAGACTTCCATTTCAGCCTGATTCAAAGCAGCTTGTCCACCGTTTGCAAACCGCAAAACCGAAGAGAGATAGCCAATCACAACTCTTAGAATCTGTTTCAACTGATCGAAAAACGGTTGTAGCAAAGCTGGCTGCGCGGTTACATCAAGAGAACTGAATTCGATACAGAATGATCGTACCTGAGTTTGAAGGCGAACAATGGTAGGACTAAGTTGATCATCCCAATCTATCTGCTGAAAGGAATTGCAAGCCTCTTGAAAGTAAGCAAATCTCTGTTCTGGTGTTAGTCGCTGCATTTCCGTTAGCAGTGCGATCGCGTGTTGTACGTGTCGGCGTAGCTGAACCATTAGCGTTAGCTGATAGCTTGAAATGAATTGCTCAAAAGTTGACACAGATTCACTCTGCTCGATTGTAGGGTAACGGTTGTGAGGATATTGAAGATCAGTAACTTCAGCCGCAAAAGTCGGGTAATCGACTGCTGAAAGAAATGCTAACCGATCGCCTCCAAAATTGATTTGAAAGTCAGCGGCCCTATCTGGATGGAGATAGATACAGTTGTCTACACGATTCGGCAGATGATGATTTCGTAGTATCCAAGCATCATTCGAGTTGATAAATGGCAGCTTCAGAACAATCGTTTCTGCACCGTCCGGTAGTTCTGGAACTGAGACTTGATCAGGCTGAAGAGTTAGATCAGGTTGAGCGATCGCGCTTCGAGCTGTCAGCGTCTCACCTGTTGCGATCGCGCTCCACCAAGACTGTCCAAATTCAACCAATCGAGCCGCGATATACGGATGCTCCAGCATCTGAAGATAGTGATCGAGATCGGTTTGAAGAAAAAGATCAAATAATCTAGCTTCTTCAGGCGTGAGAGAAGGTAAGGACCAATCAGAATCCATTCGACGCTGATTCAAATACTGCTGAGCCAAACGACGAGGATCATACTGAAGTTGAGCAAAATCTTCTGCTTGTACGCGAAGCTGTGGCAAGAACTCAGTTTCAAGGGTATGGGGATAGTTCACTAGAACGGCTGTGCCGAGCGAAAACTCTTGCAGTGTTGCAAATTCAAAAATCCCAAAGCCGATCGTCAAGCAGTAATCGCCGACTGCCAATGCCTCACCCCGGAAACAGGAACGTGGCAAAATCAGATCATAGGGAGCAACATCGGCATCGGATGTCACTGTTGCGATCGCGAATTGCCCTTCCGCCTGATTATTTTGGGGCTTAATACCAAAACCAACCTGAAAAACAGGAGGAGCTAACCCTGCAAGATTTTGTGCTAGAGAATCACTAATTTTACCGTGACCTAATCCAATAAAAAGATTATCACCAATCACAGTGCCATCTTCCACGACCTTCAATCGAACAGTCAGTTCTTGTACTGGAGTTCGACAAGAGCGGAATAGATGACTAGCAGCTAAAAAATCTGATGCTGTATTCAGGCGGAGTCGCTGCCGAATTGGCTCATTTGAATAGTAACCACGATCGCAATCAACACATTGTAAATGCATAGACTGGAAAGGCGAGAGATCATACTCCACAGAGGAATCGAACCAACCGATCGCGAAATGCGCCTCTGGGAAAAGATATTCAGCAAGAGTGTTTTCAAGAGAAAAACAGTAAGGCAAAGGCTGTTTCAAGGGAACAACAAACTGCTCCAAAAGCAGAGTCATGGTTAAACGCGAGAGGAATTTAGATTGGCGAAAATCAAGTTTGCGACTTTCACCAAAGTTATAGCCAATTCCAAAAATATCTTCAACTTATGGTGAAAAGTAATTTTGCAAATTTCACCAAAAAAATTGAAAAACTGCTTGAAAAATCCAATCAGTCGCGATAGAACAGAAACATTGAGCCAAATCTAATAATTAGGGTTCAGATCCTCCTTTAGGAGGGATGTTCGCACTTCTAAGTTGAATAAGCTAAGAAGCAATCAGTTGCATTTCACTCTTGTACCCACTTTCACCCCTATACGCTAGGTCAAAAACCATTGGTTGACGACTCAGCGATGCTCTGCGTCGGGTACGCTAGCTCGATTGCAGTTTCTTTATCGAATTTAGCATCATTTTACCGTTAGAGTATTATTGAGGAACACATTAGGATGATCGCTTCAGAACATTCAGTCGATCAAAATTCTCATCACAGTAACGAGTCTGGTGCAGCAATTAATGGCACTGCATCGTCGAATCATACAAGTAATGGATCTCAAGGAACTTCCATCGAGAGCGATCGTGTGGAAGCCTCACTTAGTCAAGCAGTATCAACGGATTCCAATACATCTCGCTTACACAAGACCTCCAGCTCTCAAACCTCAGAGAGTAAGATATTCAATCACATTTCTCCCGACCAGTTAAAGGACACGAAAACCGTTAATTCAAGTCGCATTCAAACAGAGGCGACCTTGAGCGATCGACTTGGAACCAATGGTGATTTGCTCGCTCCGGGTGGCGGAACGAATACCGTCATCTCAAGCCAAGGCAATGACATCATTCTGGGCAACGCAGGCGGCTTCAACACCATTACCACAGGCGAAGGGCGCGATTTGCTCGTACTAGGTCGAGAAACAACAAACCGAGTCTTCGATTTCAATCCTGAGCAAGACCAATTTGGAATTAATCATAGTTTGAGCAAAGATATTGTGATTGGACAAGGACAAAACCCAACCAAAGGCGGAATCGACCAACCTTTAGATAGCGAAAACAATACGGTCATTATTGATCGCTCAACTGATCACATTTTGGCATCGCTTACCTTTACAAACACTGGTGACATTAGCGATCGCAACTTTGTCCGTGTTGAGAACAGGGATCTGCAATCCCTACAGAACGGCTCTACTACCAGCAAAGAAGCTTGACCTCAAAATTATTACCCTACTCAGGAGCAAAACTTATTATGGCAACTGGCTCAACCCACTCATTTGATCACCACTCACAGCAAGAATCTGTCGGAGCCGCAATCTCAGTAACATCTGCCTCAAATGCTTCCTCAAATTTAGGCTCAACAGGCTCATCAATTCAAAACGATGATGTAAAACAAGCTCTGATTCAAGTTACTAGCACGGACGACAATCATAATCACGCAAAGCCTGCTGGCACGATCGACTTACAGCAAACTGACCATGAGGAGTTTCGGCAGCAGAACGGAACGGATCAGAGTGATCGCATTACAGGCAGCGACAGAAACGACTTCTTGATGGCGGGAAGCCATTTGATTCAAGGAACCGCAAGCGGTAACGGACCCGGTGAATTTCCATTTGCAAATGACAGCCCAGCAAACACCTCTGTGAATTTTGAACTAAAAGATGGTCAGCTTAAAATTGACGGGGTTGCCAATAATCTGGATGGCGCTCCCTTGTTTTCTCAAGACGAAACCGTGATCGATCCGGCAGCAAAAATTCTGAATGGGTCAGACCCAGAGACATTAATCGAGGGATTTCTCAAAGTCCCGCAAGATAGTGAAGGCAACACTTTAACTGGAACTCATCTTCACTTCAGCCCAACCGAGGATTCACGCGGCAATTTTGCGGATGCAACAGTTATCCGGTACGTCGAGAATACGCCAACAGGTAATCGGTCTGCTCAATTAACAGGAGAATTTGACCTCAACCCAGAAGAGCAGGCTGCTTTTGCAGCTGGAAATCTCTATCTCAATCTGCACACGAATGTAGATGTTGATCAAGACGGTCGAGCCGGATTTCCAACTGGAGAAAATCGTGTCAATTTTAATCAAACCGTTGTCAAAGCCTAAACCTTAAAGCTTGAGCAATCTGAATCGTGCTGCCTTCTACCTACCATGATTGGCAAACTTTTAATTGGACGTTACTTGGTGCTTGAGCAGATCGGTGCTGGAAGTTTTAGCAAAACCTTTCTCACTCTCGATAAATATCTACCACAGTCACCGCTCTGTGTGGTCAAATCGCTCAATATTGATCCTGAGCAAGATTTGTCGATCGAGCAAATCCGTCCCTTATTTGAGCGAGAAGCCCAAATCCTGCAAAACCTTGGACAAAAAAGCGATCGCGTTCCACATCTGTTAGCCTACATCGAAGAAGACTCACAGCTATACCTCGTTGAAGAGTACATTGCTGGAACTGCGATCGATCAGATATTGGTGCGGAAGCAAATTCTAACATCGAACGAAGTGATTGCTATCTTGCACGAGGTTCTGGAAATCTTTGAAGTCATCCATGCACAAGGACTGATCTATCAAGATCTAAAGCCGAATCATCTGATTCGCTGCGATCGCGATGGCAAGCTAGTTCTGATTGATTTTGGATCAGCGATTCATGTTGAAGATCTGGATCGCGAAACCATTGCGTTTGGTACGCTCGAATACAGCCCGATCGAACAGCAAAACGGGCATCCGACCTTCAGCAGTGACCTGTATGCTTTGGGCGTTTGCGCCATTCAACTTCTAACTGGAATACCACCGGATCAGCTACAACGTCATCCTGAGTTGTGGAGATCTGCTCTTAATGCCAACTCGGTTGATCCAAACTTCGTCGCAATCCTTAATCGATTAGTAGCTCCTAGAGTGAGCGATCGCTACTCCAACACTCGCGAAGTTCTAGCCGCCTTGCAGTCGCGCTCTCTGACACCCAAACCAGCTTGGAGCGATCAAAATAGAATTTCTTGGGAAGCTCTCAAAAAAAACATTCGCTATTCACGATTGTTGGATAAATGGCACAGGGTTGCACGCCCTTCTTGGGGAGCTACTGCACTGCTAGCAATTGGAGCAATTGTTTTGGCAAAGCCGTGGCTCTCTACGCCGTCGATGAACAATGCGATGGCGGCTCAAATTGCCACAATTCGATCTAGTACTCAGCCACTAACGCTCCTATCAGAGCGAAATATCCCTGCGCCAGCAAAATATTTAGCATTGACGGCTAATCAAACAATCCTAGCCAGAGACAGTAATGAAACGCTTCAACTTTGGGACGTTCGCTCTGGAAAAAGTCTTCATTCCTTTCAACTTCCTAGAACAGTGACAACATTGATTTCAGATTCAAAAGGTCAGTGGTTGATTGGGAAAGCTGACCAAAATCAGGTGTGGGTCTGGAATACTACAACTGGAAAATTAGTTCATCGCTTACAGTCTCGCCAGCCCATTTCAAATCTCATTCTAAGTTCAGATGAACGAACTTTGATAGCTACCAGTCCTAATCAGATTCAGATGTGGAACCTCACGACTGGAAAATTAGCCCATGCGATCGCCATTACGGACACAGAAGGAATCAGAATGCCTCTACTGCACACACCCATGAATGAACTGATTTGTGTGAATAGTCAGCATCATCTACAGGTTGTTGATTCTCAAACGGGCGAAACAAAAAGAGTTCTAGCAGGACATACGGATACAATCCACCAGGTAATGCTAAGTCCAGATCAGCAATTCTTGTATAGCGTGGGTCGCGATCGCATACTGATGTGGAACCTCACCACTGGAGAATTGATAAAAGCCTTTCCTTCTCAATCTGCCCAAGTTGAGATCGCTGCCGTTCACGAAAATCGTATGGTGACCCTCCACACCAACGGCGCATTGAGAATTTGGAATCGAGAGACAGGAACACTTCAGCGCACGATTAGTTCTCTCGACGGGCAAACGCTCCTGAGTCCCGACGGTCGATATGTATTGAATTACGCAAAGGATCAGCATCTAAGAGTTTTACAAATCGCTTTTGATTAATCATGTTTAGCCGCCTTTCAGAAAAAACGTTTCATCGTATCCGATGGGTGTTGACGATCGGATGGTTCCTATTGATCGCATCCTTAATCTACGATCCAATTACGGTGCAATGGACACAGCCTCAAGCGAATTCTTCAGGTCTTCCAAGTCCGTTTCGACTTGATCCAAATATTTACTTGAACCCCCAGAATTGCGTCAAAATTCGATCTAACTGCATCTCAGAACAACCGTTTGCGCTTGGGACGTTGATCTGGTGGTCGATGATTGTCCCCAGTGCTATTTTTATTTTGCTGGTTTTCGGGCACGAGTTCTGGCGGCGCATTTGTCCATTATCATTTATATCCCAATTGCCGCGTGCTTTGGGAATTCAGCGAAAGCGCACAGTCATTGATCCAGTTACAGGTAATCCTCGTCAAGAGGTTGCCACGATCGAACAGAACTCATGGTTAGGGCGAAATCATCTCTACGTGCAGTTTGGATTGTTTGTTTTGGGATTAGCAGCTCGTTTGCTATGGGTAAATGGTGATCGCATTCTACTCGCAGGTTTCCTAATCGCCACGATCGCCTGCGCGATTTTCGTTGGCTATCTTTATAACGGTAAAAGTTGGTGTCATTACTTCTGCCCGATGAGTCCTGTCCAACTTGTCTACACAGGTCCACGATCGCTGCTCGGTTCTCAGGCACATCGCTTGCATCCTGGTACATTGACTCAGTCGATGTGCAGAACAGCCAATCCACAAACACAACAGGAGCAGGGCGCTTGCGTTGCGTGTAAGACTGCCTGTTTCGATATTGATGCCGAAAACGCCTACTGGCAAGAACTGAAAAAACCAGGGCGGCGGTTGGTGCAGTACGGGTATTTGGGCATGGTCATTGCTTTTTATCTGTATTTCTTTCTCTACAGCGGGAATTGGGACTATTACTTTACAGGGTCTTGGGCACACGAAGAGGACGCTCGGAGCAAAATTGCTGATGTAGGCTTTTACATCTTCGGTTCTGCAATTTCGATCCCTAAATGGATAGCAATATTTCTGACGTTTGCAGCTTTGATTGCTGCTTTTGTTGTCTTGGGATGTTGGCTAGAGAAGCAGTATCGTTCATATCGAGTGCGACGAGGGCAGAAAGTTTCAGCAGAACAGGCACAGCATGTTGTCTTCACTACCTTTACGATAGTGTCATTTTGGGCGTTCTTCTCGTGGGGAGCGCGTCCAACCTTAAATCGGCTTCCACCCATGCTTCTCCTTGGAATCAATGCTCTGATTGTTCTGGTCGGGACACTTTGGGCAGTTCGTACCTTTGGGCGATCTCAATCTCAGTACAAGCGTGAAAAAGTGTGTCTCAGCCTGCGTCAGCAATTAGAGCACGTCGAAATTCCAAATGAGATTTTGGCTGGACGATCGCTAGATGAACTGAGCGTTGACGAGATCTATACACTTGCCAAAACACTGCCAAACTGGCCGCAGGAATCCCGACTTAGAGCTTACGCAGACATTCTGGCTGATGTCATCACTCATCATAAAATCAATGTCGCCGATAGCTTCAGCTTCCTAGATTCGCTGAGGCAAACCATGCAGCTATCTGATTCAGACCATTTCATTGCAATTCAATTTCTCGCTGAAAAGCGCTCTGGATTATTTACCACTCATACTCAAAGTTTCGCCCAAGCAGGTGATCAAAACAGCATCCCGACCATTACCTTCTCACGACAAACGGCTAAAACAATTCCCTACCGCCCAAAACCTCGTTAACTCCAGCAATCGCGTCTCATGATTAAGTTTCAATCGATCACCCTTAACCAGCAAGAACACGGGCAACATACGTTAGCTCAAAATGATCCCGACCAAACAGAATGGCTGATCGGCAGAGCAACCCTATGTGATTTAGTTCTTGTTAGTCCAGGAATTAGCCGTGTCCATGCCAAGATTAAATTTATAGATGGAGTTTACTATCTTGTGGATGCAGGCAGCTTAGACGGCTCGTTTGTAAATGGCAAAACGATATCTCAACCGCATCCGCTACAAGTCGGTGATCGCATTCAAATTGGTGAAACGTTCCTATATGTTGAGGAAATGCTTTCCCAAACAACGATAGCACAGGCAAGTACTAAAGAAAATGCTGCAAGGTATTGGACAGATGAAGATCTTACAGTCTTTTGTTTCCGAATTGTTGACGAAACACCTGATACGAAAACCTTTTGGTTTACGAGTAATCCTGCCGAACCAACGATACTGTTCTACTATCAGCCAGGGCAGTTTGTAATGATCGCAGTTGAGATCGGCGGGAAACCTGTTTCTCGCCCCTACTCAATTTCTTCTAGTCCATCGCGCCCTTACGCGATCGCGCTTACGGTAAAGCGAGTTCCAGCCCAATCGCCCGATACGCCTCCAGGAACCGTTTCAAATTGGCTACATGATCATTTGCGCGTCGGTGACTCGATCAAACTGCTTGGAGGGGCATCTGGGCAATTTACATTTCTTCCAAATCTGCCACCCAAACTCCTGCTAATTTCCGCAGGCAGTGGGATCACCCCAATGATGTCAATGGCTCGATGGCTCTACGACACTGCCTCGGATACAGATGTCGTGTTTTTGCATGCCGCTCGCACTTCCACAGACATTATTTTTCGCGATGAACTCGCATGGATAACAGCACAACTGCCAAATTTTCATTTGAGAGTAACAGTAACTCAGCAACCTCTCAAAAGTGCGTGGATGGGACTAGCTGGAAGGATTTCGCGATCGATGCTGGAACTTCCTGATTTATGCGATCGCACCGTCTTTGTCTGCGGCTCTGATGGATTTAGACAAAGCATTCGTGCTTTACTTGAGGAATTACAGTTCCCAATGCAGCAGTACCACGAAGAAAGCTTTGGGCAGCGAACGCCTGTTCAAGAGGTAATCGTTCCTACACTAGAATCCGCTTCCTTGATGAATGGTAAACAGCCGTCATGCTCGGTTCAATTTACGCGATCGCAGCAAGAAGTAACAGCGTCTCCCAATACATCAATTTTGGAAGTTGCTGAACAGGCAGGAGTGGCAACCATTCGGTATGCCTGCCGAGCAGGTGTATGCGGTGCGTGTAAGGTCAAAGTGCCAGCAGGGGAAGTGAAATATCAACACGCTCCGACCGCTCTCACCAGTGAGGAGCAAACGGCTGGATATGCGTTAGCTTGCGTTGCTCATCCTGTGGGTCAAGTTACCGTCGAAGCCTAAACCGATTGAGCTTCAAATCGCGTCGGTTCATCTGGGTAGAGAAGTTGCACGACGCTAAAAACGTTGATATCGAGAATTAGATTCTCCATGGCTAAGGAATAGCAGCGATCGCGTGAGTCATATTCGCCGATCGCTTTAAGCTGCCGATGGGTCGTGTATCCCCAAAGCTGAAGCCACGAATCATCCGGTTCGACTTGCATTGCAAAATAATAATCTCCAGCGTGGTCTGTATCATCTACCCAAAATTGTGGTACTCGAATTTCGCTTCTATCAATGCTGAGATCAGGGATCAGAACAAAGCTCTTTTGACCTAGCTGAACTGAACTACCGTTAATGCGTGCCCAATCTTCAAATAGCAGTGCTGCTTGAGAATTGATTTCTGATCGAAGCCACGGGAGCACAGTTTGTAAGCTGATCTGATTTATGTAACTGTTCCACTGTGCCCACTGGGAGGAATGAGTTCGGTTACTCATCCAAGCTTGCTCTTGAAGATGAGATGAGATCGCAAATGAAGGCTGTTGAATTGAAAAGTTTGGAAGCATTTTTCGTTAGAACTATGGCGAAGCAACATAAATGAGCGAAAGTCACAGACGCGAACCCTTGATCATTCAGAGAAATGGACTGGTTAAATTTCCATGCCTACGTTACAAAATCATTAGCTGATAGTTGTGAATTATCAATTCTGATAGTTGTGAATTATCAATTAGTGCTGCGAACTGATTCCCATTACCAAATCCAGCCTCCGCTCCATTTGAGTTATAATTTTCTCAACGTACCGATCTCATCGCATCAAATGCCTTAAGAATTGGTTCAGCGACGTAGCTAATTGGAGTGCGGGATTGGGTTTTCATGTTTGCTGTTAATGTCATTCCAGGCGCGATGGTAAAACGTCTCCCTTGGCGCTCTAGAAAGGGCTGATCGAGCCGAATTTCAACTGGGAAAACAGTTTGCCCATTACGCTGATTTGGATCAGCAGGGACAGCTTCGCTGCTAATTTTAGTGACGACTCCAGAGATTGAGCCGTGTTCAGTAAATGGATAAGCATCAAGCCGAACTTCAACAGGAATCTCGTTGCTTAAGCTTCCTACATCAGCATTAGCAACCTGTATCCGTGCGATCAATGCTTCGTTCGGAGTGACCTTCACTAGCGCCTGACCTGGCTGCGCGAAAAGTCCAGGGATTCTTGTTGCTAGATCAAACACAACACCGCTTGTTGGAGCTTTGACTTCTTGCGCTTGCAAATCAAGTTTGGCTTGTTTGAGTTGGGCATCAAGTTGGGTTAATTGGCTTTGATTAGTTTGCAGCGTGTTATCAATTTGGGCATCAAGTTGGCTTAGTTCAGCTTGAGTTGCCCGCAACTGATCCGTGATCGTTTTCTGCCCATCGATCTGAGTTTGCAGGCGATTTACATCGAGCAAGCGCCGCTGAACTTGATTCTGATTAAATTGATTCTGCAAGGCGTTTACCTCAGTTACTCGGCGCAGATACTCAGTTCGCGAAATTCCTCCAGATTGCCTTAGTGCCGTCAAATTAGAGAGTTGCTGTCGCTCTGCGCGTAGTCTTGCTTGATTCTCCACAAGCTGGGCATCTGCCCCGGTTGTCTGAGTTTCTAGCGCACTCACTTGAAGTTGACTTAGCGATCGGAGATCATTCAATCCC
Organism: Leptolyngbya sp. GGD; assembly: GCF_026735145.1. Lineage (NCBI taxonomy): Bacteria > Bacillati > Cyanobacteriota > Cyanophyceae > Leptolyngbyales > Leptolyngbyaceae > Leptolyngbya > Leptolyngbya sp. GGD. The sequence continues at coordinate 17,127 of NZ_JAPQKE010000009.1, read as the reverse complement.
TGCACAAATAAAGTGTACTGCTGTAATTGTTCAGGAGTAAGATTTTGAGGTTTGCCGGTCAACTTCGCAATCAGGAGATTTCGGCGTTGCACCTGACTCAACAGCTCTTGTGGAATCTTTAGTTTAGGATCTGCCAGATTCACACTGCGTCCTTGTCGAGCTAGCCTGAGCAGAGAAACTTGTTTTGAAATCGGCTCGCGCTGCCGCATCAACGCTTCAAAACGGTTGAGAAGCTCAGTTTTATCAAGCTGCATCAAGGTCTGTCCCTGCTCTACAGTCTGTCCATTCTGCACTAACACTGCTGTTACGACCCCACCAGCGCGGGATTGAACGGACTGAGATGAGGACAACGGTTCAAGCTTGCCACGGGCGGTCACAACCACATCAATCCGAGCGAGAATCGACCAACCTAAAAGCCCTGCGCCTAACCCTAAAATAAGCAGCTGCGATCGTCGCACCCACATTTCAGCGTGAGGCACATCAAATTCGGGGCGTTCAAGCTGCGCATCCACTTGCTCTGCTGCCGCTTGCATCCATTGACGTAGGGCATGAGCAACTCGAAAGAATAAGCGAGGTTTTTGCGAAGTCATAGTTTCAACTAGATTCCTGAACTTGTCGTGTATAAAGGCAGTAATACAACTGGCGTTTTGCCATGAGTTCGGCATGAGTGCCCTGCTCCATCAACGCACCAGATTGAAGGTACAAGATTAAATCCGCGTGGCGTAAATTTGCGAGGCGATGCGTGATGAAGAAGACAGTTGTATTCCGAAATCGATTCATCAAATTCTCGACGACGCGCCGCTCTGTTTCATAATCGAGGGCACTGGTTGCCTCGTCGAGAATAACTAAGTGAGGATTGCTCAGAACCATTCGAGCGATCGTAATTCGCTGCCGCTGCCCACCCGATAGTGATGCTCCACGCTCCTCAACTCGTGTGCTGTAGCCATCCGGCAGTTCCATAATAAAATCATGTGCTTCTGCCACCTTTGCGGCTTCAACAACAGCTCGATCGTCCGCATCCGAGAATAAAGTGATGTTGTCGCGAATGGTTCCTTCAAATAAACCTGGTTCTTGTGGGACGGTTCCAATCTGCCGACGTAGCGAGGCAAGACTCACTTTACTAATATCGATTCCATCAACGTAAATCGAGCCTTGATTTAGAGAATATAGACGTGGCAGAAGTTTGACTAAAGTGCTTTTCCCTGAGCCACTTTGACCCACAATGCCAACAAACGCCCCTGGCGCGATATCGAAGTTAATATTGACCAATTGTTGTTGCTGGCTATTAAATCCAAAGCTCACAGTCTGATATTGCACTCGTCCAATGATTTCAGAAAGTGCAACTCTTTCAGCATCTTCAACCGAAAATTCCATCGCAGTATTTTTGATATCAGATAATAGCTCGATCGATAAATTTGCTTCCTGCACTCGCTGTCCCATGTGCGACAGTCGAATGAGGGGACCTGTCACATATCCACTAATAATCCGAAAAGCAATCAGCCCGCCCAACGTCAATTCGCCATTCAAAACCAAGCTACCGCCAATCCACAAGACAACTAAACTACTGAGATTATTGATAAACGTACTCATCGCTTGAAATACTGACCCCGCGATCGTCGTCCGAAGACTGCTGCCCAAATATTGCAGATAACGATCGCGCCAATGTGCTTGCGCTAAAGACTCGATATACTGTGCTTTCACGGTAAAAATACTATTTAGCACCTCAATCAAATAAGACTGCATTCGAGCGTGCTGATCTGATCTCTTCCGAATCAACCTATCGAGAATCGGAGATGCAAATAATGTAAGTAGCGCAATCAACGGCACAAACCCCAACACACAGAGCGTGAGAAAAGGGCTATAGAGCCACATCACTCCCACATACAGTAGCGAAAAGATAACATCCAAGGCAACGGTAATCGAAGTGCCCGTGAGAAACTGCCGAATCGTTTCCAGTTCTGAAATTCTCGCTGCCAGTTCTCCCACAGGACGCTTCTGAAAGAAGGGGAGCGGCAAATTGAGCAGATGCCGGACAATTTCAGTTCCAACAACCAAATCAACTCGGTTGGTGGTGCTATTGAGTAAGTACGTCCGCAACACAGTCAAGACGGATTCTGCTGCTGTCACCACCACTAGCAACCCACCGAAGACAGGTAATGCTCTGGGATTAGAATTAATGATGACTTTATCGATAATCTGCTGAGTCATCAGAGGATTCGCAAGCCCCAAAAGCTGCACTACCATTGAGGCAAATAAAACTTGCAGCAGAATGCCTTGGTGCGGCTTGAAGTATGGCAAAAACCAGCGCCACCCGAACTGCTGCATTGGGCTATCTGCATGACGACGAGCAATCAGCGCATAACTGAGTTGAATACCAGAGCTATTTTCTGCGATCGCAAGTTGCTCAGTCACCTGCTCCGGCTCTAAATGCAGTAAGCCGTCAATAGGAGAAGCGATCGTAACCGATGTCGAAGTCGCCTCATACAGAACGCACGGAATTCCATTCAAAACAAGTAATGCTGGCATTTGCAGCCGGAGTAGCCCCTTAGCAGTTGGAGAGAATCGAGTGACCTGGGCTTGCAGTCCAAATGCTTCTGATATCCGAACATAGCGCTGCATTCGCTGATCACTGAGCGTTGCTAGCCGAGGATACCAACGCCTGAGAATATCTGGACGGTAGGGAATTTGCAGGGATTCGCATAAATTCCAGAATGTCGTAACCCAATATTCAGAAAGCTCTGAGGACTGCGATCGATGAGCAGGATAAGATTTACGCTCTAACAGGAGTGGTGTCGGTAACGATTGAGAAGGAGTTAGAAGCCGCTCTAGTCGGTCAATGACGGTTGAAGTAGATGTGTGACTTAGGGGATCTGCCTCCAATATCGAGTTGAGAAAAGCACGATCGATGCCAATCAAGCGAGTAGGAGACAGATTCGTGTGGATCGCTGAGAAATCTTCAGTTGTTTGAATTAAAGTACCAATCGGCTGCAAATTACCACTACTCATGAACCATACATAGCCCGATGGCAGGGTTTCAAGCATTTGAGGTTGATAGGTAATTGCAAGATTCTGCTCAATGATTGTCTGAATAACGCAGTTCAAGTCAGGTCTGTTGACTTGAACTGGCAACGTTGCAAGGAAACGAGATAGAACATCATAAAGCTCGATCACACTAACACACTCGCTCACTACGGGCATTAATTCCGCACTCAGTAATTGCTCAAATTCATCCGCAGAAAGCGATAGGGTTAGCGTTTCATCCAGCCCTGCCGATCGCACTGATCCAACACTGACGCGCCGCAAGAGTCCTTCCCATCCAAACGTTTGCCCAGTTTCTAATCGAGCGATCGTGACTTGCTGTGGCTGAGTTGAACTAACGATACGAATTTGCCCTTGGACAACGCAATGAACTGCGATCGGAAGCTCACCTTCGGCAAAAATGACCTGGCCTGGCTGGAAATCATTCAGCGTTAGTCTTGAGGCAATATACCGACAAGCTTCAGGAGAGAGTCGATTAAATGGAAAGGAACTGAAAAAGATGGGTAGAAACGATCTCACTTCCAGATTAATCATACGATCGCCTCAGCAGGTGTTTGATTAGCGTTGAGCTGAAGTTGTCCAGGTTCAGCAATGCTAGAGCGGAGTGTAGAGCGCAGCCACCGATTGAATCGCTGATTGCGGAGGTCAGCGCGAACCCATTCCGTCAATCGCGCCGCGAAAAACTGCTCAATCCGAATGATCCAAGCTTGATCCTCAAGTACGATAGGTCCATAAATTTGTCCAACTTGTCCTTGGTAAACGATTTGAGCAACAGGCATCGGCAAGTTAGACAGACGCACTAATCCAATCCATCCTTGCGAATCGCGTTCTGTCCCCTCTGAGTACTGGGTAGCAAGCGATTCAAACGATACTTGATCATCCCGAAGCTGAAATAGCAATTCTTCGGCAAGCTGGTGATTTGAGGTGCGAATCAGGGACAACACAACCTGATCAAACTCTGACTTCCGTTGCAGAAACTCGGCATCGATTTGGCGATCGAACTGTGTTTGCTTCAGTTTCTGAATTCGTAGCTGTCGAACTGCTTTTTCCAGATCTGCTTGCGTTAGCTGCCGTTGACTTGCCCAGTCTCTTAGAAACACCTGAAAATCGTCGGGCGCGATCGTGCGATTGCGCCCTGTCAAATGCTCAAACACTTCGCCTTCGCTAATCGAAACTGAGGTGAGTATTGAGTCCAGCAAGATTTGCTCTAGAAGCGATTCTAGAAGTTGATGACGAATCAAAGCTGCTACCACTTGTTCGCCAGTCAGCTTTAAATTTCCAAACGTTAAACAGACTGTCATTTTAGTTGAGTTGCAATGATCATCTCAAATCAAAGCTGGCTGAACTCGAACGATCGCGAATTCAACTCAGTTAGGGGTTTAGACTAGCTTCCGCACCGTTAGCAATACGCAATTGCGTATATCCTCCAGTAAGTGGAGTCAAAGATACGGTTTCGGTGTTGCGATTTGAATCAATCAGGCTAATGCAGCGATCGCTGCTTCGATTACATAAGGGTTATCACGCTCTGAAATACGATACCTATCCCCATAGAGAGATTTCAAAGCAACAGAATGGGCTGATGGAGACTCTATCGATCGGAAGAAGAAATCACAAATTGAGCGCGATAGCATTTCGGCATTTGCATTCTAAACACTACGAACATTTTCTTACTGGGTTTGTCCACCAAGCTACACCTCCAGCAAGTATTAGCCGTTGGAGTATTCGCCTTGTCAAAATTAAACGTTTTTAGGAGACTGACTGCCATGAGTCGTTGGATCTTAGGCGGCGGACTATCTGTATCTGTCGTGTCACTTGCTTTGTATGCGATGACAGTAGGGATTCCAGTTCAGAAGAGTGGAATCCCAAACGAGATGGAAACTATCTATGCCAATATGTTGAAACAGGCAGAATCTTTAGCGAGTCGCGATCGCTTTGCTCAAGCTCTTCAGGAGGTTCAAGGCATTCCTCGGAACAGCCGCCATTTTTTTCAAGCCCAACAATTTCAGGAAAGTTGGTCAAAAGAAGTTTTACAACAAGCGTTAGAACAATACCGCCAAGGCAAACTTGATCAAGCCGTAGCTTCGCTCAAACCCATCCCGTCGGGCGCAAGCATCACCTCACAAGCCCAAGCATTTCGTACCGCTTGGACGCAGGAAGCCAGATTTCTGAATCAAGCTCTTTCTGCGGCTGCTAACCGGGATTGGTCAAATGCACTGCGATCGCTCGAAGCGTTGCGTGGAACCGGAACTTACACTACACCACGAGTCCAAACACTACTTGAACAAGCGATCGCAAATGCGTTTGATCCCTCTGTCACAACGATTCGCCTCGCTACTGCACCGCATAATCAATCCGCTCCATATACGCAATCCATTCCGCCTCTGACACAATTTACGCCACCTAGATTAACGCCCCTGGCAGTCGATACCGAAGCAGCGATCGCACAGTCTGAACCTCGAACAGCGGATACAACTGTTGCGACAAACCCACCTGCCGCACTTAATCGAACGGCTCCTGTTCCGGTTACGCCCGTTCTTCCTGTTCCTTCTCCACCACCAGCCCCTTCAACAGTCGCCCGTTCTGAACTCACTCAAACGCCAGTAGCAACACCTCAAGAGACAGTACCTCAAGCGCTCGCAACTTCCCCTCAAACTCAGTCATCCTCGACTGCATTACCGCCACCCGCTAGTACACAGCAAAACCCTGAAGCAGCCGTTCAAAGCAAAGTGACTCAAAGAGAACAAATCGCAGTGCCTCAATCTCAACCGCGATTAATTCCCCCACAATCAGAAACCACTCAAACCGATATAAGAGGAGTCGTTCAGCCTTCCCAGCAAATCCCACGAACCGTTTTGCCTCAGCTTCCATCCGTCCCTACGAGAGAATCATCACCGCCATCCGCGATCGATAATCAACCCTCTCAGGTCGAGACCGCTCCTTCTGAACCTTTGAGTACAGATTTAGTTGCTGAATTACCTCCAGCAGAGCGAACTTTGATGCTCAAGCCGCTAGATACTCAAACCTTGCAGAAAGTAACCGAGGTTCTGCAAGCTAATACGGAATCTTCTCAGTCAGGGCAGAGAAATGCGATTTCGACGCGGTAAGTTAAGCAGTGCGATCGCATCTCCTCTTACAAGCAGCGCACCATTCAATTCAAGAGCTAAACCTGTGAGCGAGTGTCTTCAATTCCGCTACATTCAACTGATCCTAGTTGTTCTGGCTTGCTTTGGAGTGGTCACCTGGATAAGCAGAGCCGAAGCTCGTCCAATCAGCAGGACAAGAGTTCAATCAATTGTTTATCCCACTCCTGTTACCCGTTCCGTACCAAGAGTTCAGGCGATCCAGTATGGCAGTGTAATTCCTGGAGTATTAGCACCAGGAGGATTTCAATTTCGAGGACGATTCTTCGATGCCTATCGTTTTCGAGGAATTCGAGGCGACTACGTTCGGGTGAGCATCGTTGGATCAGCAGATTCTCGCTCCATAAACTCGCTCAAGCTCAAACCTGCTTTTGTGCTATTGGATGCAAATAACAACGTGATTGGCGAAGGGAAACAATCCGCAGAAGCCATTAATATTCGACTTCAAACCAAGTTGTCAGCAACAGGAATTTATACGATCGTGGTCACAAGCCGCCAGCCAGGAGATATTGGACGCTACAGTTTGGCACTTCAGCGACCCTACAAGACAATCTATCAAGCAGAACCCCATCCGTCTCAGCAAAATAAATCTTGGTGAAACTCTCCCACACTTTTTTCACCAAACTATAAATCTGCGGCTGAAGCCGTTATCCTATCACTTTATAGATGTTGGTGTTGATGCCCCGCTTTTTCAGGACAGTATCCGGACGTATAGAATTTTAGTGTACAGCACTAAAATCCAAGAGATTGTCGCATGGATCGAGTAGAGCAATACCGAAACATTGTTAAACAAGTTCTTCAGCACTATTACGATCTGTATCAGCGAATGCAAGATGCAGAGACAGCACTGTTATGTGATCCTGTAACTGATCAGTATCAGGTGATTCAGACTGGGTGGGATGCTCAACAGCGAAGGATTTACACAACACTGCATCTTTCGTTGAAAAATGGAAAAATTTACATTCACAGCGACCCGACGGAAGAGGGGATCGCAAACGTTCTGATTGAGGAAGGTATCCCTAAAACTGATATTGTCTTGGAGTACCAAGCCCCAACCCTGAGAAAGTATTCGGAGTTTGCTCAGGCTTAGGAGGCAAAGCAGGACGCTCCTGAGAAGTGCGATCGCAACAAAACCTACCCGTTAGATAATGCCTCGCTTTTCAGGAAGTCTAGTTCAGTTGGTTTTGCCATAAGTAGCAAGGCGAAAAGAGCCTTGATCTGAGCAGGAGATGCAAGGTGTTGCCATACCTTCGCCCAGTTCACAGGTTCTAGCCAACTCAGAAAGATTTCGTGAAGTATCTCCAGAACTTGGATTGGCGTTTGACTGTCAGCTAATGCCTGTTGTGTCACTGGAATTAGCATCTCTAGCGGAGTCGTTTCCTCCGAGGAATCTTCATGATGAGTGCGATCGATCGGATCTAATAGCGTTTGTAATAATTTTCGGAATTGGCGACTGATGTAACCTTGGCTCACTCCAACTCGCCCCGCGATCGCGGCTTGAGTTGGTTTCTGATCGATTGATTGCAGGTATTCAACCGCCTGCTGGATTGCCACAGTCAGCCGTTCTGTTCTAGTTGCAGCTTCTAGCGTGACCTCTGAAGCTTTAAGGGGTTCAGCCGCTAAATCAATTGGGAAATTCGTGATCAGAATGACTTGCAACTGTTCAGTGGGTCGTCGCTGCGATCGCAGTCGTCCAATTTCCTGAATCAGTTCAGCTTGAATCGTTTGGTATAACCAAGCCTGAAATCCAGGAGTTGCCTCGGTCGCAATGTCACCTGTCGAAACCGAATACTCTGCCAGCATCTCTGTCAAATTGGGACAAGGTGCGCCCACAATAATCAGAGTATTAGTTTGCAAGAAAGTATTCACCCCACGACTATCTCGCCAATGTGCGCCATCCGCATCGAATTTTTTGAAGTCAATGACTTTTGTGGTGGGATCAATCGATCGGTAGTGATCCACCAATGCAGCTAAACGCCGCTCCTGCTGTTTGCCGCGCTGCATTCCCATTCGTCCCAAATCTGTGATGTGAAATAATTTCAAATTCTTGGAAATTTTAGTCTTCTCACGACACACAAAAATCTGATCTGATGGACAGTTCAACTTTTGAGCAAGTTCTTCTGGAGTTAGCGTAGCATCCAGAAATAATGTCGCTTTGGCAGCCGCTACGATCGAGCGATGGCGAGGATCAGGAAGGGTCATCGTGAGCGACTGACGATGGAAGGAAAGATAGCCGCCAGGAATTTTGCCTTGTAGAATCAGCACGAAGTCTGAAAACCACTGTTTTAGAACCTGCTGTTGAGCTTGTTCGGCTTTGGTGTGATCGCTCTCAAGAAACTGCTTGCGTAAGTTTCTGGGCAAATCTTGTAGGTCAGCACCATACTGAGCCGTTGTATTGAGAAAGCTTAGCGTTGGCTGAAGGGCTTGCTCCAGAAGCATCGGAGCGAGGGGTGGCACTTGTGTAAATTTGGAAATGACTTCATCATGCGTCAAACCGAATTTGCGATCGGATGCTCCAGAAAACAAATCTAGAAGCGCAATAAGAAGCGGAGATAAGACTTCCAAAAGTTGAGGACAATGTTTCAGCAAGTGTGCGAGTAGAGCTTCAACATCGCTAATTGTGACCTGAATTTTCTGTGAAACCTTAAAGCTATGTCCAGGTTCATCCCAGGCTAGTAAAACGGTAGTGTAGTCGTAGTCGATCGCAGGTGCAAGACTATCAGGGTGAGATCGCACTTTGGGCGAGGATAGAGCAATCCGGCGCTGGTTGAGAAATCCATAGCCATTGCCTTGAGCGTGAGTACAGCTTTCTTTTAATGGGCAAGTGCCGCAAATTAAAGCGGCTGTATCTGCACCATGAACATTCTTCGATCTCAGCACATTAATCAATTGATTACGGTTACAGTTGGGCGCGACTGTATACGCTACTCCAGCGGCAGCACGTTGCAGTCTTTCACTTCCATCTGGCTGAGTTTTCGTCACAAGTCCGCCATGCCGCGCCTCTAAGTCAATCCAGCCATTCTGAAGCTGAAGTGTTTCGGTTGTGGGATTGCGGTGGTCATTCGATAAATAGAAAACCTGCCGTACTCCAAACTCTTCAGGAGAAAGTTGTCCAGTGCTGTAAGACTTCCCGCTTCCTGTTCCACTTTGATCCAGAATATACCGATACCCTTGATGAACTGCTTGCTGCCAGACTTGTTTGCGATCGCACGACTCATATTCCACGATCGCAGTCACTTGCAGTGCAGGAGTGGGTTGAAAACCACGAGCAGGCTTTGGTTTCGGAGTGAGGCGACGAAGCAGATGCTTGAGTTCTTGAATTAGGAGATTTTCTTGTTCAGCCGCGATCGCTTCAAAGGCTTCAACACTGATCAATTGAGCCTTGTTAAAGCCTACGGAGTCAAGTTCATCAATATCACAAGCTGCTTTCGTGACTTGTTCCCACCAGCGAATTTGAACGGTATAGCCCCAACCCTGAAGGAGTTCCCAGGTTAAGCGATATTCACGCAGGACATCACGATTTTGAACCGCGCCCGCATCTGCGTTCAGCACAACCGTTTGAGTATTAAGTTCAGTCGCAGCTTGATCAAGAAACTGCCTGAATAACTGTGGACTTCTTGCCCACTGCCCGCCAGCGGCTCCAATAAATAACAAGCCAAACCGTTGTGCAGCAATTAAGGGTTTAAGAAAGCCTTCGGCTAAGTTAATTTCAGAACTTTGGACAGTTTCTTTCGCTCGGTAAACTCCGATCGGTACTTCTCCATTGGGCAGGTTGATGCCTGCACCCCCGATTTTCTTAGAACTGATCCAGAAATATTTGCCATTGTCGGGTTTGATTTGTGCGCCGAGAATTCTGCCATTAATATCAGGAATCGCGATCGCCATCCCTCGATATCGCCGCAAGTGCCCACGAGAAGTCACACCTGGTAACTCAGCAGTAATGCCGGAAATCTGAGCGTCAGCAGCCCAAGTCCATAAAAGTCCTTGCTGATGTGCCCATTCGATTTGCTCCGGCGCTAAACCACGCTTGACCAAGGCTTGCTGATGTCGAGTTGCTAGATATCCAGAACTTTGACAAATTCTGCGGAATTGTCGATCGCGCTCCTCAGTGCTCAAGGTTTGCTTGGGTTGAGATCGCTCAACTTGTCGCGGTTCACGCTGGAACGTTGCAGAATTTGCCGAATCTTCAACCCACATCGAAAATCCGATCGCGTCTTCTCCAATAAATCGGAACCCCATCGGAGTCGCGTTGAGATCTCGACAGTGAATAATGTGCGTTGCCGTATTCTCACGACAGTCTTTGCGATCGCCCTGACAGATCGGGCAATCGCCTTTGAGAGAACGAAAGGATCGGCTCATAGCATCTGCCCTCCTGTGAGGGTTGGACACCAAAGCGCGATCGAGGGAACGGTGAGCGATTGAATGCAATCACTCACGCAAACCTCACCCTGTAGATCGACAGGGATCAATAAATTAAATTGCATGAGTTGCCTCTACTTCGTAGGCGCGAAGTAGGGAGCGTGACAGTGGCAACTTGCCCGCAAACTTGATACGATGATCGTCAAATGGCGGAATTAGGCGTTCCGTCATCCAGTTCGGGGTAAGGGTTTCGGACACATTTAGATAGATCCAGCGACCAAACTTGAGCTATCTAGACGTGCTGCTCCTCTACTCCGGCGCAATGTACACACACGAACCCAAAGCCAAATTGATTGCCCCGTCACATCAGGCATTCAGTCAGCTTTTGCTTGCCCATTTCTCCGAGAAACGGGCGATCGAGATTTCGGGAACTTCGCTGTTGCCAGAGGAAATTAGGCTCTCCGACGATCGGCGGTTCTAAATTACAAAAATTTCGTACCCAGGCTTGGCACGACAAAGCGTTCTGTGGCATAATTTTTCTCATGAAAAAGGAGCGCAATTTTGAATTGCGTTTTCTAGAAACCGTGTTGATAGCACGGATTTATAAGTCGAGAACCATTTTTTGTGGGGTGATCCTTGGCAGAGGATTGCCCCTCTCGCTTTTTGAAGCGAATGGTTAGGCAGTTTTGAGAATAGGAAGATTGGTTGGAATTAGGGGACTGGGGCGTTCCTCCTCTGGGTGAAAGATCGATTGAATGGATTTCGCTTTACGACGACCGCGTACCGGAACCACTTTCAGGGTTAGTAAGCGATCAACGGTCGGTAAGCTGAGTGCCTGACAGATCTTCTCGATCGAACTGAGTTCAAATCGATTCATCGAGTCAAAGTCATTCACCCAGTTTGAAATGGTGTTCGCGTGCATCCGCGTGTCCATCTCTAATCGATATTGACTTTTACCTTGCTGCTTCAGGATTTCTGACACATGACCGATGAGCAGAACCGAATCCGGTCGCATCTCAACGAATTCGTCTGGAGTCTCTGGAGCAGTATCAAAGTCAATCAGTTGTCCCACCCGCGTCAGCCCAAATAAGCGGCAGCAATCGAGGAGTGCTTCCCGACCGAGCCGTTTCGTGTGCCCGTAGTACAGTTTGATTAACTGATCTCGGTTCAACGAGGACTCCGGTAGTTTCTGCTTAATGATGTCATAGAGCGCGTCAGGATCGTTGATCCCGTAATGCTCCATCACTTTTGGCAGTTTACTAACCAGCATTTTGGTGTCCTTCGACAGATGGTTCGCCCTTTAAAATTACACCTCGAACAAATTACTGTCAACGCCTAAACGCTCGAAAGATCAGCTATATCGACATTTTTGTAAAAAGTAGGTGGGGGTAATCTTCCATTTAGCTAGGAAATACCTGATCAAATAGGTATAGGTATAGCTGAAAAGAACCTGAAATGACAAATTGATAGGCGGGCAGCTTTGCTGTGCCGAAGGCAACGAGCCATATACTTACTAATCTGGAATTTTCCAAACTTTGGAAAGTACGAAAATTTCGCCTCTCTGAATTTTCCAAAGTTTGGAAAATTGGGGAATTGAAGGGAGTTGAAGAGGATTTACGCTGATCTTACTTCAGGTCATGCGTTCTGGTACATCTAACCCTCAGAATTTTGATGAGCCGTGGCAGAATTAAGAAGCTATCGCTATTGGGGCATAATCAGATGAATAATGCTGATCTGAGAGCCAAGGTCTAGCAAGAGATCGAACAGATTTCTGATGATAAGCTCGTCGAACTGTATCATCTTGTGCAGAGCTTTCGACAGTCCGCAGAACCTACAATCGCTTGTACCATATCCTTCGCAGGTTGTTGGAGTGACCTCTCCGACGAGGCTTACAATAAGTTTCTGATTTAGGTGATTGCTTTAGTCCAGCCTTCTCCAAATCTAGATTCACGTACTTTTTGCCGTACTTAATTGGAAGTGTCTCGTTTGATTAGGCAACGCTATTTCCAAATTCCTGCTTAATGCAGCGGTCTGCCAAAATAAAATCTGAAAAATAACTATGTAAGCCTGTTCTTCAGGTTCAAGGACTCGATACGTTCTATTACAGCAGCAAATAACTTACAGTCCTGTTCAAGTTGACGTGTAAATCCTTCTGTGTTTTCCAGCAAAACTGATGCAATTTCACTAGTACTTGTAGCTCTATATGCTTCAAATAATTGTCTTGCATCATTGAGACTATCTTGCATAGCTTTAGTCTCTTTAAGATAGCCATAGCAAATAGCAGTAAAAATTGAAGATACGCAGGCTTTCTTATAATTTATCATTCTCGGATAATCAAGAGGACTTGTAGATTTCGCCCCTCCGATAAAAGCTTCACAAATCTGCTGCCAACGTGTTGTAGAGCTGATTGCGCTCATATACTTAGTTCTAGCGAGTCTAAACATCGTAGCAGCATTTTCAATGTGCATTCTTGCATCACTACCAGTCTGACTCCAAATCAATGATCTTTGCGCTTCTTTAAATTCATCATCTCCAAGTTCTGACAACAAATCTACTATTCCTTTTTCCATAAAAAGCTTTATTTTGTGTTTACTTTCCGCACCGTTTTGAACTGATAACAGAACAGCTTGAAAATTCATAAAATTTCTCGATTACTCTCAATCAAATCTCTGTTTCCAAATGTGAAAGAGACAAGTTTCGTCGCTTAGTCACTCATGCCTTAGTGATGTAGAAAAGTCCTGAAACGGTTGATTTAATGAATGTCTCATGTGAGACAGGAATGACTTGGGCGGGGCAAATTGTGAGATGCTCAAGTTTCCACACCAAAGCAAACTTATGCAATTGCCCCATCTGTATCGTGAACTAAATGACCAATTGAGTCAATGGATTCAACCGCGTGACCAACGGCACTTAGAAGGCGTGTCCGAAGCAGTTGCCGCGATTCTCCAATCCGAAAGTGCCTGCTTAAATCATTGGCTGCCCTACTTGAGCCATCGCGGGTGTACTGCTCGCAGTCACCACGCCCGCTTGAATTACTTACTGATCAATCCGCAGGTCAATGCTGAAACCTTCTACGCCCCGTTATTGAAACAACTGCTCCAAGCCTTTGCTGGGACAGAGTTACTGTTAACGCTCGATACGAGTGTGTTGTGGGATCAGTTCTGTTGGGTAGGAGTCTGTTTCGTCTGGGGTGGGCGCTCGTTCACGTTAGCGCAAACGGTTTTAGAACACGGCAGTGCCAGTGCTGCTTTTACTGCCTATCTTCCCCTCTTGGAACAGGTATTAAACTTGCTGCCCTCTCAGGGTCAGGTAACACTGCTCGCAGACCGGGGCTTTGAGCATGGCGAGTTGATGCGGTGGTGCAATCGACACGCTTGGAACTGGTTGATTCGTGCCAAAAGCAATCTCACCATTACTCTCGCTCCCGGTGTGTCTCAGTCCATTGCTCAATTGTTGCCTCCGGTCGAGCAAGCTTATCTGTTCCCAAACGTGACGATTCTCGAAGACATCCCCTGCCATCTCGCGACTGCTACACTGCCAGGAGTCCAGGAATCTTGGGCTGTCCTCAGTAGTCAACCGCCCTCATTGCAGACCTTTGAGCGCTATGGTCGTCGTTTTGGCGGGATTGAACCGCACATCAAAGACTACAAGTCGGCTGCCTTTGACCTGATTGGGTCGCATCTGCGCGATGCCACAGCACTTACCAATCTGTTCATGCTGCTCGATATCGCCACGCTGATTGCTTTGGTCTTAGGTTTCTTGCTGGTCCGTTGTGGTCAACGCAAACGGCTCGATTCCCATCCAGAGCGAGGCTTGAGTTTTCTGCAACTCGGTTTGCGCTATCTCCAACAACTGCGTCATTTAGGGCAACCGTTGCCCCAATTTGAACCCTTGCCACGTCGCAGTCCACCCGCAGCTTGTGCCTCTCAGAGTAAGCGTGCTCGTTTAAACCATCGCCTTCAATTCTCTAAAGTCACAACCTTCTCATCTTGAGACGACAAAAAGTTTTCTACATCACTAAGCACTCATGCACTAGTATTCCCTATATTCATAAGATCCTCACAACTAAGCCAATTTCCTTGTACACACTTTTCAGTTTTGGTTGAATATTTGACATTTGCATCATTCAAGTAATTTAGTAAAGCTCTCAGCCATTTATTCTGATCGCAACGATCGCCCCTCAGTATGAGAGCGATCGTCAAACTCAATTTTGCGCCGCTTGCTCGGCATTCCCATCAAATAATTGAGCAGTTCTTCGGGTTTCTGATGCTTTGCACCTTGCAGTCGAACTTTCAAGCGAGTTGCCATCTGTTGCTGTTCGTCTGTCGCCGCAACGTGACGAAATGCTATTTTGACCAGCTTTTCGAGTAGCTGAAGAAATTCAATGCTGCTGTAAGAGGACTGTAACTGCTGAGTGGTTGGATCAAAGGTGATAATCGCTCGATTTTGTGCGTCAGACAAAACCACTTGGGTTGTGGTTTCAATCAGTTGAAGTGGAGCTTCGGTAAGCTGACTGAGCAACACTAGACCGCACATTGTTGGAGTGGGATCGATCGTCTTAGCAGGCGAACGAGATGAAGCTGTTGCAGTACTGGCGGTCTGCCGTTTCGAGGAGGTAGGGGGCTTTGATTTTGAACGGTGATTAGCGCTCGGCGCAACTCCGTAGGAAGCACGCCCTCCTGATTTGCTGGAAGTGTCTTGAAAGGACAACTTCGAGGGGGCAGACTCAGAATCAGCAGCGCGATCGAGTGGAGTCAGTGCATCATCTTGATCCTTCAACGCTTGGTGTTCCGGTTGAATATATTCTGCTTTGATTGCTGAAAATTCAGATTCAGACAAAATCTCGATTTGCCAATCGTCTTCACGCAGTTCATTTTGCAAGCAGCCTGGGTAGCTGAAGATAAAAGACTGTGAGGTGGGAAGAAGTTGCTTTAGGCGAAGCTCAATTCCTAGCTCTGGTACGTCCGAAGCATATTCTGGTAAAGGCTGTTTGTTCTTCCTCGCTTCGTTTCGCGATCGACGTTTTTGAGCTTCTTCCTGACGGAATTGCTTAATAGCAGGAACCAGTTCAAACAGAGAGCGATCGGTGTACAGCCCTTCACAGAGAACAATCCTAATTTTTCCAGTCGTGCGATGCTGGAGGCGGATGATTTGATCTCGCTTAAACGGAATTGTCCCGATGTACTGCCGATGCAATTTCTCTCGATCCCACCAATAGAGCTTCACCGAATAATTAGGGCTATTGGCATAGGGAGAGTTGTACTCAAAACAATCATTGCGAAATCGACTTCCATCCTGCGGATTATCTTCAAACTCAGCCGCAAAATTATGCTCGGTGAATACGCGAATGATTCGCTTACGCCCTTCTACACCAAGCCGCTCAGAGAGTTTGAGGATGCTTTTTACCAAGTCATCCAAGGATAATTGCCGACCAAGTTCCACGAACTGCCGCTCTTCTGACCCTAGGAGAGTAAGCAGATCATCAGGTGTAGAATTGCTCGATCGCTTCAACGCCATAGTTGTAATGGTGTGGGTTAAATTTCTGAACTGTTCAACAGTAGCGCGATCACTGAATCTGATTCATCGCTCTAAAGAGTTTTGGCGATCGCAAAAGTGGCTGTGTTCAACAACACCCTATTCCACGCCCTCTTGCAATGCTCAGAATTAGATTCGCGAGAAGCTTAGATTTTTTCATCCTATCAGAAGTTTCGATTTTTGAGATTTCCAAGATACGTCGGCTCTAAAAGCGTTTCCTTGGCACGACCTCCTTCTCGTTCTACTCGATAGGCTTTTGCCGTTGATCGAGAACTAACAATATTCACCAAAGCTCCGTTCACAAAGTGTAATCCAACTCCATCATCCGCAGCATATCCATCTGCTAATTCTCCTGCTGCAATCATTTGGTGATAGACAGGTCTACGATCTCGCTCCCCATCATAATGTGGACAATGGCTGCCCTTGAGAAAGCCAAGGCAGTGTAAAGGCTTGTACATCCCATTTCCGGTGTAATCACTCAAGCCTTCCTCAAACCAGCACATTGACCCTGCACTCAAACCGCAAAGAATGATTCCTTGCTCCCAACCCTCTCTCAAAATTTGATCAATGCCCCAATCTCGCCACAGCGCAACCAAATTCTTTGTATTACCTCCACCCACATAAATAATATCTTGCTGGAGCAAAAAACCGCGAAGATCCAGTGTGGGTGGGTTGAACAGTGAAAGATGACAGGGCTGACAAGCAAACTTGAGAAACGCTGAATAGAATTTAACAATATAGCGATCGCTGTCTCCACTAGCAGTCGGAAGAAAACAGACCTTGGGTTGAGATTTTTTGCTGAGTCCCAAAATGTACTGATCGAGTAAGGGATTTTCTGGCTCCATTGAGAAACCACCTCCCCCGATCGCGACAATATGTGTATCTAGAGTAGAACGAATAGTCACTTTTACTAGCTAACTTATGAGTTGTGCTGACAGTTCACGATTTTACAAGACTGGCGGTTCAGTTTTCTACTCGTTCGACAGATTGGCACGGAGTCGTTCTACTTCTGCGATCGACAACTTAGTCACCCGTGCAACCACCTCCGGTATAA
>NZ_JAPQKE010000008.1:0-242311 GCF_026735145.1 Leptolyngbya sp. GGD | reverse complement strand
TTGATACGAGAAAAATGCTGAAAACTACCTTGCAATGCTGACTCTAGCTTCGATACAACTATGGCTTTAGTTTTAAAACAGACCCTAGATCTCTTAAATAGAAGCCCAGAATTCATCAAGGCTAATAACTGGCGGTTGCGTGTGATGATTGGGAGAAATTCACAGACATCTGTGGAGGTGTTACTCCAATTAGCCGAAGATGACTCTGCTTTCGTTCGATATGCTGTATCCCGCAACCCCAACACACCTCAGAATACAGCCGTACAAGCGGGAAACCCTGATTATTTTCAACAGCTTTTAGAAGAAGGGGCAGTCGGGAATAACCGAAAACAGCTTGAATGCTTGAGTGCTAGTCATTCTGTTAAGCTTCGTCAGGCTGTAGCAAGCAACCCTAATACGCCTAGAAGGGTGATGGAAGTTTTAAGTATCGATTACTGTCCTCAAGTCCGTCGCGAACTTGCAAGAAATCAAAAGACACCTGAGCGTATTTTAGAAGTGCTTGCCAATGATTCATCTGCTTGTGTTCGTGTTTCCATAGCAGCAAATCCTAAAACGCCTAGAAATACAAAACTTAAGCTCTGTCAAGATAGAAATCGACGAGTTCAGCGAGTAGCAATCAAGTACACCTACTCCAAGAAATGGTGATCTGGATCAGTTTCATGAGTTGATCAGCTAGAGCCAGCTAACTATTATTTAGACTGACTCTTTCCGCCTAATTATCCAGATTGGGACATTAGACCGAAAATAGTCGGCATAACATCCGCTCAGGGCAATTTAGACTGCTCAGAGTCGGGATAACATCCGAAACTAGCATATTAGACCGACTCTTTCTGTCTAATACCGGGATTTGGGACGTTAGACCGACCCATCCTCCACATATTACTTCTTGGCAGGGGAGTTAGACCGAAATTTTCGGTATTTCTTCCTAAAGGAAGTTTGTACTATTCTGCCTATGATCCCGTTCAATCCCATTCACCAAATGAACGTTGCACCCGATGACTCCATCGCCCAAAAAAGCTGTTAGATCATCAATTGTGTGATGCGATCGAAGTGCGCCACTATCTCTTATCGGAATGAAGAAATTATGGCGATCGTGTTTGAGTTGTAAATGCTGAAAAGAGTAAGGAGCTACCAAGAAAACAACTCTCCACTTCATAACAATCAAAGCAACGAGACATGCGCAGCCACAACTCGCCATCCATATAAAGTTCGCATCCAAGTCTGGCTCTGTCGTCCTGATTTACCCGATCGTACAAATTCCGTATTCGCCGTTGCAAAGTCCCGCCCGTACGTTGTAATCACCGTATTTTTCAACGTGCGATCGAGTCCGGCGGGTGATCGACCTGCGCGAAATTGCGCGATCGCATCATAGCCATACAGATTCTCAGTGGCTCCATATCGAATCGTATAGGAACTGTTCCAAAAAAGCTGATCCAATACTTCTACATCATTCGTGATCAGTGCTTGCTCATATTGTTGAAAGACTGCCGTTACTTCTGCCAAAACTTCAGGAATATTGATCTCCATTGTTCCTCCACCCTAAAGACTACGCTCTGCTGTAGATTTCATTGTGTCTTGAATTGGATACGGTTAAAGTAACGTATGCTATCCTCCCGTATGCAATTAGTCGTTGAAGAGCTTCCCAGTGACCCGATCGAGTCAGCCGAAGTCGTTGGCTTGAAATATGTCACAGATGAAATGCCTGGAATTACGAGAAAGCGATCGGGGAAAAGCTTTGCATATTTTGATCTGAATGGCGATCGCATTCGCGATGAGAAAATCATTCAGCGCATTAATTCTCTCGCCATTCCACCTGCTTATAAAAATGTGTGGATTTGCCCATTGGAAAATGGACATTTGCAGGCGACGGGACGAGATGCAAGGGGACGAAAGCAATATCGATATCATCCACTTTGGCGAGCAATTCGCGATCAAAATAAGTTTTCTCGCATGATTGCATTTAGTCAGGCTTTGCCAGACATTCGGCGACGATTAGAGAAAGATTTAGCACGACCTGGATTACCAAAGCAAAAAGTACTCGCTACAGTTCTGAAGTTAATGGAGCTAACCCGGATTCGAGTCGGCAATGAGGAATATGCGAAAACCAATAACTCGTATGGGTTGACCACACTACAAGATGATCACGTGAATGTCGCTGGCTCGAAGATTCAGTTTCAATTTCGAGGGAAAAGCGGAGTTGAACATGAAATTGAAGTGAGCGATAAGCGGCTCGCAAAAGTTGTAAAACGATGTCAGGATTTGCCAGGTCAAGAGCTTTTTCAATATCTAGATGAGCATCAGCAAACCCAAGACATTACTTCAAGTGATGTAAATGATTATTTGAGAGAAATTACAGGTCAAGATTTTACTGCCAAAGATTTTCGGACTTGGGCAGGCACGGTTTTAGCTGCTTCTCATCTCGCTGAGATTGGCAAATTTACGTCTCAAACTGCGGCGAAGAAGAACATTACACAAGCCATTAAGTCTGTATCTGCTTACTTAGGCAATCGTCCTGCGACTTGTCGAAAATACTATATTCACCCAAATGTCTTGGAAGCTTATCTAGATGAATCGTTGCATGAAGTTGTAGCAGAATATCAATCCATCGTAGTTGACGATCGACATGCCCTGCAATGTGATGAATTGATTGTTGTAGCGCTATTAGAAGCAACTCAGCGAAAGAGCTAGATTGAAAGTGTACTGGTCAGCGGCATGAATTTTGCAAAGTGGGGAGATGGGGAGAGCCTAGACTAAAATTGCTCCCTATTTCCCTACTACATTGCGATCGCATTCTAAAATTTTGACAGTTCAGCTACAGCTAACTAAAGCTGTCAATTCGCTTGCAAATGCTGTAGCCATGTTTCTAAATCCTTAGTTTCTTCAGCACTAAAGTTTCCTGTAATCATCGCAGTACCGCCAGTAATTCCAGTCTGAGCGTATTGGGAGGAAACAGTCGGAGAGCTTATCAAACGATTGTTGAGAAAAATGCCTACTGTTCGCCCAGTTCCTGCTAATTTCTTCGTCAGCGCTGTAAAAGCCTTACTTCCCTTCGCATCAAAAGTCACGATGATAGACGGCGTTGAGTTTGGGCTTGAATCGAAATAGGCTTTCGTTACATTCTTTTCGGTTAGAGTCGGTTTCTCGAATAGCAAGGAGATTGCCTCATTACTGAGTTTGAGTGCAGCGGCATTGCTTGTGATCGCGGCTTGATTGCCGGATTTCTTCAGGCCAGTCTGTTTTTTGAGGAGTTCTTGCTGAACTTGCCGCTCGATTTGTAATTGGGCTTCGGTTCCTAGCTTCTGTTCGCGAAAGGCAAGCTGAACCTTACTCTGTTGAATCTCGGGTTGCGCTGCTGTCGCTGTGGGCGTGGAGGGTATCGTTGCTGAATTGTTAACCATACATGCAGACAGGTTAGATGCGGTGCCTAGCAACAAGGCAACAAGCAGAATTGATCTGAGGTTTGCCATAGAGCAAGAATTTGCAATGTTGAATATGGAGAAGTCACCCAATCATGAAGCGAGCAATCTTTTTGCCTGCTTATACTTTACTGTCTGGTGAGTAGGTTGCCTATTAGCTGAAGGGGTACCATTTTTTGATCGCCATCCATTGCCGTACTTTGAAACTGGCTCAACGATCGATCGAACCCGATTTCATCTCTAACGAAGGATTAACCCATTTTTGTCATATCGATTGGAGGGGGTTGTTAGAGTCTCAATGAGATCGCGATCGCGCTTCCAGATTTGAAAACACAATCGCAATTAGGTCAATCTGCTCGCGGGGATGAGCAGTTACTTTCGTCCCGTTATGCTTTCTCAAAAATCATAATGTGCTGCTGTGGCAACCCATTGCGAGTCTCAACATACTTTAAGCCCGCAACACTCATTTCTTGTCTGACCTGCTTTTGAGTCATTTTGTGCAATCCCTTAATCATCACAAATGGATTCTCGCCTCGATACTCAACTAAAACCACGCGTCCTTGAGGTTTAAGCGATCGCGCAATCGCCAACATCATTTCCTGAGGAAACTCAAACTCATGATACGCATCGACCATTAATGCTAAATCCACACTGTTCTCAGGCAAATTCGGAGTTGTCTCATTGCCTAAAATCGGTTCGACATTAGAGAGTTTTTTCTGAGCCTTTAGATAATTTAGAATCTCTAACATCTCCGGTTGCACATCAACCGCATAAACTTTTCCCTGAGGAATAGCAGATGCAATTCGGAAACTAAAATATCCTGTTCCGGCTCCAATATCTGCTACAACACTGTTCGGTTTAAGCTGCAAAGCTGCAATCACCTTTTGCGGTTGTTCCTCGGTCTCGCGGCTCGATCGCTCTAACCATCCTGCGCCCTGATGCCCCATCACCTGAGCAATCTCACGCCCCATATAGATTTTGCCAATTCCATCTGGATCATGATTGGCGCGCACTTCATACGCATCCGCCCACACAGGCGAACTTAGGCACATCCAAACCGCGAAAATTGCTGCCAATCTTCTCCAAAACATTGTCCTACCTCGATACGGATTCTCTCTTCTAGAGACTGTAAACTGTTGTCAGTTTTGTAGCAATCAAGAGTGCCGTGTTCCTGACTAAACGTTCCATCCTGCTTCAATTCGCGCTGGCAATGACGATCGCTCTATCGATCATCTTCTGCACTGCACCTTCTCGCGCCTTCCAAGCCCAAATCACGCCGAAATCTCCGGCGCTTGGAGATACCATTTCACTGATTACTCAATCTCAAACTGCTCCGTCTGTTCGCTTTAACGGTAAGACCTATCCCTCGTTTGATCTCGGCAACAATCGCTATCGCACACTCTTACCGACCACTCCGCTCGATCGTCCAGGTCGCGTG
The DNA here is from genome assembly GCF_026735145.1 of Leptolyngbya sp. GGD. Classification (NCBI taxonomy): domain Bacteria; kingdom Bacillati; phylum Cyanobacteriota; class Cyanophyceae; order Leptolyngbyales; family Leptolyngbyaceae; genus Leptolyngbya; species Leptolyngbya sp. GGD. Next base: position 237,457 of record NZ_JAPQKE010000008.1, on the reverse strand, counting down.
TCGATTCAAGTGACTGCTGGAACGGACACACAAACGATTCCACTCACGTTGAGAAATCGATCGTTTCCGACCCAAAGCATCTGGCTTCCACCGGGTAAAGATAGCAATGGCGATGATGCTGAGTTCGATCGAGTTGATGCCTTTAAAGCGATCGTTTCTCCAGAAAAACTTTGGTCAGGTAAATTTTTACGCCCGAACCAAGGCGAGGTTAGCTCTGGCTATGGAATTCGCCGCTATTACAACGGAGTCTTTGCAAAAGATTACTATCATCGGGGAATTGACTATGCAGGCGGATATGGTTCAGCGATCGTTGCTCCTGCCGCAGGTCGTGTTGTTCTCATCGGACGCGAATCTCAAGGCTTCCGAGTGCATGGAAACTGCGTCGGACTCGACCACGGTCAAGGAGTCGAATCGATTTACATTCATATGAGTCGAATTGATGTTAAAGAAGGCGATTTCGTCAAACCTGGGCAGCGGATTGGTGCAGTCGGAGCAACTGGGTCTGCAACGGGTCCTCACTTGCATTGGGGCGTGTTTGTGCATAGCTTAGCTGTAGATCCGACTCCTTGGCGGACTGGCACGTTTGAATAAGCAAGCTGTACGACATCCAAAATTGCAGAATCTACCTTTTGACGATCGCTTGCTTCTAACTTGAGCCAGATTAGTCTTTCCTGTCCTTCCCGATAGAGTGCAATAGACCTCTAAACGGGAAGTTTTTATTATGTCTAAACTAGAAGATGCGATTGAAAATGCTAAAGAAGCACTGCCCAATATTACGCCAACTCCGCCTGGGTTAAAGGCAGAGTCTTCTGTTCACGATCTCAAGTCTCGTCTAGAGTGGGGAGAGCCTGCTTTGACGATTCTCGATGTTCGTTCTCGTGATGTTTACAATCACGGGCACATCATGGGTGCAATGGAATTTCCAATGGATCAGTTGGTCGAACTGTCCCAGAAGAATTTTGAATACAAGCGCGATATTTATGTCTATGGCGCAACTGATGAAGAAACAACTGAAGCAGCAAGAATGCTACGTCAAGCAGGCTTTGTGAACGTTGCAGAACTCAAAGGCGGACTGGAAGCTTGGAAAGCGGTTGGTGGCTCGACAGAAGGAATCGACGAAACTCGGGCTGAACCGGGTGCAAATGCTTACAACGTGGTGACGAATGTCAAGAACCATTTTGAGCGGCAAGAGATCGACTTTCAAAAGCCATAATTGCTAGGCTAGAACGAGAGCACTCTAGCTTTCTTGGAGGCTAGAGTGCTCTCATTTCTTTCAGCAGATCTCTCAAATTAGGGAGATTCAGGGCGTGAGAGATCAACATCTGTACCTGTGAAAATGAAGTCAGTCCTATGTGTGGAAGATTTACACAGACCCACTCTGCCGCCGAACTCGCAGCCATGTTCGACCTCGAAGAAACTCCCGATTGGCAGCCTCGCTACAATATTGCGCCGACTCAGCCGATTCTCGCGATCGTTACACCGCATCACTCTAAACCTCTACGCTGGGGCTTAATCCCATCCTGGTCAAAAGATCCAACGATCGGTTCTCGCCTGATCAATGCCCGTGCCGAAACGGTCAGCGAAAAACCTGCTTTCCGAACTGCCTTTAGGCGGCGACGTTGCCTGATTCCCGCCGATGGCTACTACGAATGGAAAAAGCAATCTGAGAAAAAGCAACCGTTCTATTTCAGACTTGAATCTGGTGAGCCTTTTGCTTTTGCTGGCTTGTGGGAGCACTGGAATTCTCCCGAGGGAGACGAGATCGAAACTTGTACGATCATCACAACTGAAGCAAACGAACTTGCTGCAACCGTTCACGATCGAATGCCCGTCATCTTGAGCGAAGATTTCTACGATCGCTGGCTCGATCCGGATTTCAAATCCCCGCAATCGCTGCTCCACCCATATGTTAGCGACAAAATGATCAGCTATCCCGTTTCAACGGCAGTCAATCGCCCAACCCACGACACACCAGATTGCATTGCTCGATTGAATTGACGCTCGTAAATCTAAACCAGAAAATCATCCTCAAGAAGGCGAAGCAACTAGATGAGTTGAAGCATTAGAATCCGCGATCGCTTTCACCGGAATCAATTGCACGGCACAGGCCTTCAGTTCTGGCTGCTTAGAGTCGGGACAAGCAATCTCATGAGTCAGGGCGTTCGCTTCTGCGTTTTCTGCCCACAACGCCCCCCAATGCATCGGAACAAAGACAGTCTTAGGCGTAATCGCTTTCGTCACTTTAGCCGGAAATCGGGCTGTGCCTCTTCTCGATCGTACTTCCACCCAATCATCCGATTGAATGCCCAACTTTTCAGCATCCCGCGGATGAATCTCAATGAATGGATTCGGATACATTTGTCGAATCTTCTCAATTCTTCCAGTACGACTCTGAGTATGCCAATGCCCATACAATCGACCCGTCGTAAGCACAAACGGATAGTTGTCATCGGGTGGCTCTGCAAGCCCACGTGAGTAGACCTGAGAAAAGCGCGCCTTCCCGTCTGGCGTATGGAATTTTAGATCGGTATAAAGCCGTTTTGCTTTTTCTACTTTTTGTTGCGTCGGTTCAGCTTTGCTTGAAAAAGGCCATTGTGTTGCACCCATTTCTCGTAAGTAAGTATGGCTCAATCCCGACTGATCACAAGGGCGATTGCGAGTAAGCTGCACAAACTCTGCATAAACTTCAGCCGCATAGTTAAAAGCAAACTGCTTGCGATAGCCTAATCTCCGTCCAACCTCTGCGAAAATCTCCCAATCCGATCGAGCTTCACCCGGCGCAACTCGAAACTGAGGGCACAACGTCACACGACGCTCGGAATTCGTCATCACGCCTGTCTTCTCACTCCATTGCGTCGTCGGTAACAACACATGAGCATAGTCCGCCATCTCAGTCGGATAGTAACACTCCTGATAGACCGTAAAAGGAGATTGACGTAATGCAGCTTTCGTTCGCTCAATGTCGGGCATACTCACTGCCGGATTCGTTGCTGCAACCCACAACATTCCAAGGTTACCTGTTTCGAGTCCAGTGATCATCTCCCAAGCTGTTAGACCGGGATTAGACGAGATTGAGCCTGTTGGGAGTTGCCAGAATGTCTCAAGTTCAGCACGATGCCCTGGATTCGTAACCGATCGATAACCCGGCAACAGATGCGATAGTCCACCTGCTTCGCGTCCCCCCATCGCATTCGGTTGTCCTGTCAGCGAGAAAGGACCAGCCCCAGGTTTACCAATTTGCCCAGTCATTAAGTGAACATTGATAATCGCTCGAACTTTGGCGGTTCCTTCTGACGACTGATTCACTCCCATTGACCACATGGAGAGGACTCGCTTTGCGCTGCTCCAGTAGTGAGCCGCAGTCAAAAGCTCGGTTTCAGCAATGCCGCATCGAATCGCAACGACATCAGGTGGATAGTGGCGAATCACTTCCTTAAATTCTTCAAAACCATTCGTATGAGATTCAATAAAAGCTTTGTCTAAATCGCCCCATCTCAGTAAAAGATGAGCAATTCCATACATTAAATCAATATCTGTTCCTGGATTAATTGCGAGATGGAGATCAGCAGCAGCAGCAGTCTCAGTGCAACGAGGATCGACGACAATCAGCTTCACATCGGAGTTTTTCTTGTGGTAGCGACGAAAGCGATTAAACACGATCGGGTGACACTCTGCGGTGTTTGTGCCAATCAGAAAAGCACAATCAGTTTGTTCTAAATCCTCATAGCAACAAGGCGGTCCATCGGCTCCAAAGCTCTGAAGGTAGCCTGCAACAGCCGAAGACATACACAGGCGCGAATTTGCATCAAAGTTATTGGTGCCTAAACAGCCTTTCATCAGCTTTTGAGCGATGTAGTAATCTTCAGTTTGAAACTGTCCTGAAGCATACATGCCGATCGCATCGACTCCTTGGGTAAACTTTACTAGACGAATGCGATCGACAATTTTCGTCAACGCTTCTTCCCAAGTCACTCGACGAAAAGGCTGATCCAATGCATCCCGCATCATCGGAAAACGCAAGCGATCTTTGTGCAGGGATTCAGCGATCGTTGCACCCTTCACACAGACCATACCCTGGCTAGAAGGATGAGTGCGATCGCCTCGGACATTCCAGAGTGGCGTTCCGTCTTTATCTCGATTGACTGCTTTCCCCGGAATCGCAGGCGGCAGCACCTCCAAACCGCAGCCAACCCCGCAGTATGGACAGAGCGTTTTAGTTGGATCAGCCATTAGTCTATAACCCCTTAGTTCTCAAGTTCTGCCTTTCGTTCGCGATAAGACTTCAAGCTGCGAACAGGCAATCGATTGAAATAACTGCAACCCGTTTTCTGTGTAAGTATAAATCTCTAATCGTTCTTCTGGTAAGCTTTCAAACACAATTTTTTCACTGGGAAAAACCATACGATCGAGCGCAAGCTGAGTAGTATGTAATCGAATTTGCTGAATGCTATGAGAAGTATTGATGTAGTAGCAAAGAATCGAAGTCATGAATGTAATGGGGGGATCACACCCGTAAAGAGGACAATCGAACAGAGTCAAATCACTGTGTACTGCTGTAAGCATGTTTCGGGCAGCCGTCTTTGAAGAAAAACTGTCAGATGCGTCTAGTCTGTTTCCGGTTGGGAGAATCAGGCTGTGTGAATAGTTACGGGTTGAGAATCTTAACCATTGTATTCAATCCATCACTCTAGCAATCTCTTGCAAGAAGATGCATCAATCTGAACAAGGCAGAAGAAGCTAGAATCTCTTATTGACAAAGAATTTAAAGAAATTGCTATCCTATACAGTCAAGCGTTTCTGATGTATAAATTTTAGCGATTCTAGTTTTATTTTAATTTGAGGTTTGACCGTACTGAGATCGGCTAGATGCCGTGGGTTTTTAGAATAAATTTTAGACTCTCAGTACGATCGTAAAAGTGTTGAGGAATTAATTCCTATTCATCATCATGAGCGTATTTCCCAAACAGGAAGTCAAGTGCATAGTTTCGCAACGTGTAGTACTTTGGATCTTCCATTAAAGCAGCACGTTCGCGAGGACGCGGGAAGGGAACTTCCATGATTTCGCCAATCGTTGCCGCAGGACCATTGGTCATCATCACGACGCGATCGGCAAGAAACAACGCTTCATCAATATCGTGGGTAATCATCAAGACCGTCACTTTATGCTGTGACCAAATTTGGAGCAGTTCTTCTTGAAGTTCCTCTTTTGTAATCGCATCCAATGCTCCAAATGGCTCATCAAGAATCAACACTTCTGGATAGATAGACAAAGCACGCGCGATCGAGACTCGTTGCTTCATTCCACCCGATAGCTGCTTGGGCTTTTTGTTGGCTGCTTCTTCGAGTCCGACCATCGCCAAATGTTTGTTGACGATATCAGTTTTCTCTGCCTTAGATTTGTCAGGATAAACAGCGTGAACTGCGAGATAAATGTTCTCGAATGCTGTTTTCCAAGGAAGTAATGCATAGTTCTGAAACACAACCATACGATCGGGACCTGGTTCAGAAACCCGCTTGCCCGCGACTCGGACTTCACCAGTAGTCGGCTGACGAAAGCCAGAAATCATATCCAGTAAAGTGGATTTGCCACAGCCAGAGTGACCAATGACGCAGATAAATTCGCCTTCATTAACGGTGAGATTGACATTCTCAAGAATGACTGCTTCTCCGCCGTCTTTTTTAGGATAAACCTTTGAAACTCCCTCAACTTCGACTAGGGGAGTGAGTGGATTTGCTTCAGTGTGTGGGTTTGGAGTTGAGAGAATTTGCATAAGGAGTGAGTGGGTGAGAGGTCAGAGAGATAGAGGGTGGGGAGTGGGGAGTGGGGAGAACTCCCCGTTCCTACTACGCTGCGATCGACGTTTTAATCGGTTCTGCAACATCGATGATCACCTCTTCGATGCGAATTTCACGATGAATCGTCAAACTATTGAGATAGCCAATCGGATCATCTGGATTGAATTCGACACCATCAAAGAGTTGGAACGATCGGCGATCGCCTTCGTGATCCGGCAGACCTAATTCACGTGCAGCTCGACCATAGAGATCGACTCGGCGCACTCGTTCTAGGACTTCGATCCAGTTTTTCGGGAAGACAGTAATGCCCCACCGTGCTAACTGAGTCAAGATCCATAAATCTTCTACACCATTTGGACAGTTCGCATTGTCCACGTGGAACTGATTGAATCGTAGTAAGTTGACCGGAGGCTCACCCGTTCCGGTGTCATAGGCATCAATGAATCCAGGACGCGCAAAGTCCGCTGCTGCACCCACATATTGAGGACGGGCAAGTAAGGTAAGAATCTCTTCACGATTTCGACGATCGTCACAGTACTCGCAAGCTTCGAGCATGGCTTTCACCAGAGCATTGTGAGTTTCTGGATGCTGAGATGTCCAATCTTCACGGACTCCTAACACTTTTTCAGGGTGTCCTTGCCAAATATCTAAATCGGTGGCTACCACATAGCCTGCACCTTCTTGGATCGCACGAGAATTCCAAGGCTCGCCAGCACAGAATCCATCAATGTTCCCGGCAACTAAGTTCGACACCATTTGAGGCGGCGGAACCACCGTGAGATTGAGATCTTGATCTGGATCAATGCCTCCAGATGCCAGCCAGTAACGCAGCATCAAATTGTGCATCGAAGTTGGATAAACCACACCCAACGTATGAGTTTGATCCTGGGTTGCTTCTAGCACCTGTTTGAAGTCAGCGAGGGTGCGAACGCCTTTGTCTAAGAAAGACTTGTTCAGGGTGATCGCATTCCCATTGCGAGACGTGACCATTGCGGTCACAATCGGAAGCGGGTCGTAACCACTGTTACCTAGCGTCATTGCAAGTGGCATCGCAGCGACCATTTGAGCCGCATCTAAGCGATTGCTACGAATTCCTTCAGCGATCGCTTTCCAACTCGGTTCACGACTGAGCGTGACATCCTCAAGCCCATGCTTTTTGAAGAATCCTTTCTCTTTCGCCACAATCAGCGGCGCACAATCTGTGAGCGGAACAAACCCAATTTCGAGATTGACCTTCTCTAAGCCATTCTTGGCAACGGCAGCAACCGCTTGGCGTTTGCGTTTCTTGTCTCGTTTCTGCTGATTTAAGAAGTAGATCATTTCATTCCGTAGCGCATAGTAGCTCGGATGATTCACCACTTCCAGACGGTTGCGAGGACGAGGAATGGGAACGGTTAGAATTTGCCCAATATGGGCTTCTGGGCCATTGGTCAACATCACAATGCGATCGCTGAGCAACAACGCTTCATCGACATCGTGTGTCACCATTACACAGGTCAAATTGTTCTCCTGAGCAATGTTCATTAATTGCTGCTGGAGATTTCCTCGCGTCAGTGCGTCTAATGCCCCAAATGGTTCGTCTAACAACAAGAGCTTCGGGCGAATCGCTAACGCTCTCGCGATCGCTACACGTTGCTTCATCCCACCGGATAGTTCCTTTGGTTTTTTATCGGCTGCATGGCGCAGTCCTACCATATCAATATGATGCTCAACTACCTCATGTCGCTCAGCTTTGGATGCGCCTTTCATGACTTTATTGACTGCTAGCGCAATGTTCTCGCGCACGGTCTTCCAAGGTAAGAGCGAATAGTTTTGAAACACCATCATGCGATCGGGACCAGGTTCAGTGACTTGCCGACCCTCGAGAATCACCCCTCCTGTCGAAGCATGATCTAATCCCGCAATGATATTCAGCAAGGTAGACTTGCCACAGCCAGAGTGACCAATAAATGAGATAAACTCACCTTGGTTAATCTTCAGTTCAATGTTTTTCAGAGCAATGTACTCGCCGCCATCTTTGAGCGGGAATACCTTATCCACGTGGTCAACTTCTAAGAAAACAGACATAGCAAAAATCAGGTGAGGGTTGAGTGATCAGTTTAGTTATCAGATGTAATCAGTGAACCGAGCCAGCCAACTAAGCGATCGAGCACTAATCCAACTAAGCCGACCAACAAGACACAGATGATAATTTGGCTCATGCTGTCCTCGTTGCCTGCGTTGTAAGCATCCCAAATCTTAAAGCCGATGCCGCCTTCTGCTTTCAGCATTTCTGCTGCCACAATTGCCAGCCATGCTAAACCAATCCCGATTTTCAGTCCACCAAATACATAAGGCACAGTGGACGGAACCAAAATACTCAAGAAATACTCTTTACCCGACAGCTTCAAGACTTTAGCAACGTTGTTATAGTCTTGCGGAATTTGCTGCACACCGACTGCGGTATTAATGACGATCGGCCAAATTGCTGTGACAAAAATGACGAAGATTGCGGCTGGATTGTTGTCTTGGAAAATCCCCAATGAGATCGGTAACCATGCGAGCGGAGGAACTGTTCTTAAAACTTGCACGATTGGGTCAAGCCCATTCCGCATAAACTTACTCACACCAAGTAACACGCCGAGTGCAATTCCCACGACAGCCGCGAGCGAATACCCTAACGCGACCCGTTCCAAACTAATGAGAATTTGCAATCCTAACCCTTTATCTGTCCCGCCATTGTCGTAGAACGGATCGAGAATCAATCTCCAAGTCTGTTCAATGACTTTGATCGGACCGGGCATCTTGGATTCTGGACTCAGACAAAGCAGTTGCCAGAGCACCAGCGCAATGCCGACGCAGACAATGACTGGAACGAGAGTACCACTATACTTTTTCAGAGTTTCTGAGAATTGGGACGGTCGAACGGGACGGAGAGTCGGGTTGATAGTCATAGGAGAGAGGAAAGAACGTTGTAGGACAGTCAGCAGCAATGAGGGAGAGGCGAGCAGGATTGCGATCTACTCGCCTCGTCTGAGTTATGCTTTTTTGATTTTGAGGCTATCCAAGTAAGCTTTTGGATTCGCAGGATCAAAGGTCACTTTATCGAAGAAGGTTTCTACGCCACGAGAATCTGCATCTTTGGGGATTGCCGCTTCTTGACCGATCGCTTTGGCTGCTGCTTGCCAAATATCCGAGCGATTCACTTTGTCAACTAACGCTTTGACATCCGTATCGGCTGCAAATTTGCCCCAGCGGATATTTTCAGTGACGAACCAAGCATCGTGGCTCTTGAACGGATAAGCTGCATCCTCACGCCAGAATTTCATCAGCAGATCGCTATTCTGCAACGTGCGACCATTACCCATGTCGAAGTTCCCTTTTGAACGTTCAATAATGTCTGCTACAGGCGCTTTCACATACTTGTCAGCCGACAAGATCTTGCACATTTCTTCTTTGTTCTCGTCCTTGTCGCACCACATTTGAGCTTCTAGAACTGCCATCATCAGGGCTTTTGTTGCTTTAGGATTCTTGTCTACCCAATCAGCCCGCATTGAGAACGACTTTTCTGGATGGTTCTTCCATAATTCGCCTGTGGTAATCGCTGTGTAACCCAATTTCTTGTTCACTAAGCGATCGTTCCAAGGTTCACCCACGCAGAAGGCATCCATAGTCTTCGTTTCCATGTTCGCAACCATCTGCGGAGGCGGAACAACCACGATATCGACATCAGTTTCAGGATTGATTCCACCTGCTGCCAGCCAGTAGCGCATCCACAGATCGTGAGTTCCACCTGGGAAAGTCACAGCACACTTGAATTTCTTACCTGCTGCTGCTGCTTCAGCGATTTTTGCTTTCAAAGGAGAGCTATCGGCTGCTAATTTAAGATCAGCATAGTCATTCGAGACTGAAATTCCTTGACCGTCAGTGTTCAAACGGCTCAAGATGTACATCGGCACAGGCGTATTACCCTTAGTAATTTTACCTGTGGACATAAAGTAAGGAATCGGAGTCAAAATGTGAGAACCATCAATTCCACCTCTCTCGGAACCCAATTCCAAGTTGTCACGCACCACTGCCCATGAGGTTTGCTTAGTAACGGTCACATCCTTCATGCCGTACTTCGCGAAGAATCCTTTCTCTAACGCAATGATCAATGGAGCCGAATCGGTCAGGGCGATAAAGCCTAATTTAGCCGTTGTGACTTCTGGTGCATCTGCCGCACTGATATTTGCAGCAGGAGAGGCAGCCGGAGAGGACGCACCGCTAGAAGCACTTTTATTTAGACCTGTGCTACAACCATTCACAATCACTGCGCCTGCTGCGGTTGCGCCTGCGGTCAAAATGAACTTACGTCTTGAAAGATTAGAAGACATGGATCGTCCTTTTTAGAGAATGTACTGAAGGAAAAGGAAGCACAGCAAAAAGCTGGCGCATGTGAGAACAATGAGCGGAGCGAACAAACTTAGGGATCAAGCATCGAGCACGATACGACCGACAGGACGAGCAATACAGGTGAGAATCTGACCCGAAGCGCGATCGTGCTCATCGAGCACATCGGGTTCGCTGTCATAGCTGACTTCACCTTCGAGTAAGGTGCATTTACAACTTCCACACGTTCCTGATCGGCAAGAACTTTCGATCGCGACTTCGGCTTGGTCTGCAATGTCTAGAATCAAATCATCCTGGGTGCAGGTGATTTCTTTTCCTGACTGAGCAAAACGAATCGTTGCTGGAGCTGCGATTTCTGTTGGCGCTTTTACAACAGGTGGCGCACTCAGCACATAGTCAAACTCTTGTGCATTAAGCTCTTGCACGGTTGTTGATTTCCCGTTCGGTGTTTCCACCGTGGGACGATCGAGCGTGATCAAGGCGGTCGGATTTGGACGAGCGGATTCGGGCAGGTCTGACCAGAGACGCGCACCAAATTGCTCGATCAAAATCTCTTGCAGAATCGGTTTGAGATCTTCACAGGGAATGCTTTTTCTCACACAGGTTCCAAGTTCAGCATGTTTGCCAACTTTGCCCCCCATATAGAGATCCACGCCTTCGACTGTTTTGCCATCTTTGCGGACTTTTGTGCCCATCAGTCCGATATCTGCAACTTGAGGTTGTCCACAAGAGTTCGGGCAACCTGTCCAATGAATGCGCACTGGGCGAGGACAGTACAGGTCTTGTTCTAGCTCTTGCATTAAAGCAACCGCACGATTTTTAGTTTCAATCAGTGCGAAGTTGCAAAACTGTGCGCCAGTACAAGACACTAGTGCCCGTGAAAGATTCTGAGGCTCGATCGAGAACCGTTTGACAATGGGTTCTCTGAGCAATGCAGAAACTCGTGAATCCGGAACATTCGGAATGATCACATTCTGCTCGACAGTTAAGCGAATTTCACCACTGCCGTAAACTTCAGCGATCCGAGCTAAATCAAACAAATCTTGCGCGTATAACCGTCCCACTGGAACATGCAAGCCCACATAGTTTAATCCAGGCTGTTTTTGGGCATGAATCCCAATGTGATCTCGCTTGTCCCAAAGGATCTCGTCTTTGGCAGCAGCAGGCGTAAAAGCATATCCCAATTGTTTTTCAACAGCTTCGCGGAACGGTTCCAAGCCCATCTCATCAATCAGCCACATTAAGCGAGCTTTTTGACGATTTGCTCTCAGTCCTAAGTTCCGATAGACCGTTAAAATTGCTTCGCAGACCGCAACGACATCGCGCGGGTCAACCCAAGCATTGAGTGGAATTGCAGCTTCGCAGCGTTTCCCAGAGAAGAATCCGCCAACTAGGATATTGAATCCTAATGTGCCATCTTTGAAAGCGGGAACGAAAGCAATGTCATTGATTTCAGCATGAACTGAGTTATCGCGGCACCCTGCGATCGCAATATTGAATTTCCGAGGCAAGTTACTAAAGCTCGAATTACCACGACCATTGTTCGTGATCATGTCTTGAACTTTGCGAACTAGCCCACGAGTATCAATTAGCTCATCTGCATCAATGCCAGCAACAGGCGATCCGGTAATGTTACGAACGTTATCCATCCCGGATTGAATGCTCGTCAATCCAGCTTGGTCAAACTTACGAAAAATTTCGGGAAGGTCTTCAATCCGAATTCCTCGCAGTTGAAAGTTCTGGCGAGTCGTGATGTCTGCATTGCCATCATCTCCATAGCGCTGAAGGATTTCTCCTAGCACCCGGGTTTGTCCGCTCGTGATAATGCCATTCGGAACCCGCATTCTCAGCATAAATTTGCCAGGAGTTACGGGGCGAAAGAACACACCGAGCCACTTCAAGCGATGATCACGATCGGTTTCATCCATTGCTTCCCAGCCGAGCCGAGCAAAGTGCTCGAGTTCTGCTTTCACCGCAAGACCATCTTTCTCTGCTTTGAGTTTTTCAAACTTATTGAGGGTCGGTGCTGCAAGGGTGTCTGTCATGGATTGAGCCTATGAATATAAGGTGTTCCAGAGCGAACACAAATCGATATCAACTGCGGAACCGTTTGATGATTCGCGGTGATTACTGAGTAAAGGTAATCGGGATCACAGAGGACATTCGTATCTGTTGTTACAAAACTTTTCATAATATGACGTTTCTGCATAAAGTCGATTCGTTTTCGTCATCTGTCGGCGGGAAGAGGGGGAAGGGCGTACTTTAGAAATAGTTGTAATTTGGTGGGGAGCAGGGGAGGAGTGGGAGATAGAAAGGATTTACCCTACTCCCCACTCACTACTCACTACTCCTCTATCGTTCTTTAGGAGAACCTCATGCGTCGGAGAACATTTCTATCGTGGGCAAGCGTTGGATGGGTCATGAGTCGAGTTCCGGCAGTGTTGACTGCGTTTTTAGCAGCTTGTCAGGGGGGGCAGAAGAGTGCGAGTGGGATGCAGACTGTGGGCAAGGTGGCAGAGTTAGATCAAAAAGGCTTTTTACAGACTGAGTCACCTGCACCGATCGCTGTTGTTCGTAATCCGGCTGATCCGAAATCTCTGTTAGCTGTGAATCCAACCTGTACCCATCAAGGGTGTTTAGTGGCATGGAAGGCTGAGCGTAAAGCGTTTGAATGCCCTTGTCATGGCTCAGCTTTTGCACCCGATGGCTCGGTACAGAAAGGTCCTGCAACCGCAGCTTTAGCCAAGTACGAGGCAAGCATCGATGGAGAAAATGTGGTTGTGAAACTGTAGTGAAACTTTAGGTAGAGGACGGCTCGATCGCTTTGTTCCACCGTTAGATCAGATCGAATGGAGATGTGATTATGACTCAAATGGCAGAAAAAAGCGGCAGCGCAATTAGCGACCTCGAATATGATTTGCTCACCGCCTTGCACAATAAAGCAGAAGCGGTCAAAGCTTATGAAACTTACATTCAAGATGCACAACAGATGAATTCTCAGCCCTGTGTGCAACTGTTTCAGAAGTTAAGAGAGCAAGATCAACAAACGGCTCAAGAGATTCGTCATCACCTTCAACAAGTGATGCAAAACGGCAAAATGTAAAACTCGCTTTCTTCTAATTCTGGAAGCAGAAGCGAGCAGCTAGTCAATTTCAGCCGGATGGGAAGATAGAAAACAAGAATCATTTCCAGTTTTCCCTTATCTCCCCATCCCCCACTTCCCCATAAAACTCCGACCCTATGCACAATCCGAATCCTCCCGATGCTATTCTCGGAACCCCTACTTCTCGATCGCCCCTTTCTGTGGCAAAGTAAACATCGTGAGAACTGAGATGTGCTAGGGCGAATATTGTGCAGAAATTCAGCTACACCGAAATTTTGGAACGCGCTCAAACCTCGGCTCGTCGCGCGGACTGGGAGCAATTAAGCTTAGACTTACAACTGCTCCTTCTAGGAGATGAGTCTACTCAAGGAACAGCACTTTCTGACCCGAATGTGACACCTGCACTTCTGAATCTAGCCATGCAAGTTCTAGAATCCGGAAGTTTCCAAGAACGTTGGGACATCGCAAAAGTCTTTCCGAATTTCGGCATTGATGCACTTCCACCCTTAATTGAACTGCTCAAAGATGAAGAAGCTGATCCGGAGTCTCAGTGGTTTGCGATCCGCATCTTAGGAAACTTTCATCACCCTCAAGTGGTTGAAACCTTGATTGAGGTCTTGAAGACTTCGCACAGTGAAGAACTCAATTCAATGGCAGTTTCAGTGCTCGCAACTTTAGGGAGTACGGCTGTGCATGTGATTGAAGAGTTATTGCATGAAGATTCGACTCGATTGTTTGCGACCCAAGCATTAGGACAAATTCGGCGATCGCAGACCGTGCCCTTGCTGATGCAAGTCGTGAATGACTCAGATGCTCAAGTGCGCGCGATCGCCATCGAAGCCCTCAGCAGCTTTCATTCTCCTGAAATCACTGCCCTCCTAATCACGGCGCTCAAAGATGTTGCGGCTCCGGTCAGAATTGCCGCAGTATCAGGACTGGGATTTTGTGAAGGGCGAGATTTAGTCAAGCATCTCCGCCCGTTATTGTTTGATCTGAATTTAGAAGTGTGTCGTCAGGCGGCGATCGCGTTAGGTCGCCTTGCGACTCCCGAAGCTGCAACTGCTCTGTATGAAGCTTTGAAGTCAGAGTATATGCCAGAAAATCTCGCGATCGACTTAGTTCGTGCTTTAGGATGGATGCCGATCGTGGATGCACTCATCTATTTAGAATGTGTTTTCATGACAACTTCCGATGAAGGAATTCAGCTTGAGATTGTTCAAACTTTAGGGCGAGTTGGAGAGAATTTACGATCACAAGCGACTGCCATTTTATTAGCCTGTCCTACACGTACACCAACCGTTCGGCAAGCCGTGGCGCTTTCTCTGGGGCAATTAGGCGATCCGAATGCGATCGATCCGCTGATCGCGATGCTAGCAGATGCTGATGAGGGCGTGCGATTGCATGTGATTTCTGCTTTGAAAACATTAGATGCAGAAGTCGCGTATCAAAAATTAGGTCAGATCGAAGCACAAGAATCAGACTTGAAAACAGGAATTGCGATCGCGCTGCAAGAATGGAGCTACTGAGGTCGAGAGAACGCTAGAAACTACTGCTTTTGGCTCGACACAACTCATCAAAAGGGTGAGGAAGCCAGAGTCAGCGAACCTTATTGTGAAGACATATTCGTTCTTTACTAAGGATCGACAAAAGTACTATGGCGCTTCATAAGATTAAGGATTTTGACCCCGACTATCGGACGCATTTTGATAATGATGATGTAATCGGGCTTGATTTATATTCTGGCAACGACAAGATCGGTTCAGTTGAGGATGTTCTCGTTGATGATAATGGTGCATTCCGTTATCTCGTGATCAATACAGGTGTGTGGATTTTAGGTAAAAAAGTCCTGATGCCGATCGGACAAGCTCGAATTGTTTATGGCGAACGTCGAGTGTATGCCAACGGCTTAACCAAGGCTCAAGTCGAAGATTTACCCGAATACGACCCGGATCACTTGGTCGGCTACGACTACGAAGAACAAGTCCGCGATATCTATCGTCCGAATACAGTCGCAGCGGGCATGACTGCAACCGACATGACCTACGACCAAGACAGCTATCGCTACGAGCATGATCCAGCGTTGTACAATCTCACCGAAGATCACGACACTTTACGTCTGTATCAAGAGCGCTTAATTGCCAATAAAGCTCGTCGCAAAACAGGTGAAGTCGCAGTTGGTAAACACATTGAAACTGAAACCGCACGGGTGGAAGTTCCAGTCGAGAGAGAGCGCGTTGTCATTGAGCGATCTCCTGTTACAGGTGAATCAACTGTGATGCCGGGTGAAGCAGATTTCCACGAAGGCGAAGTCGCACGGGTGGAAGTCTATGAAGAAGTGCCTGATATCCAGAAAGAGACATTTGTGCGCGAAGAAGTCCGCGTGAAAAAGGTCGTCGATCATGAAACAGTAACCGCAGAGGATCAGGTTCGCCGAGAAGAACTCGATCTCGACATTGATGGCAATCCGAATGTCGATCGACAAATCTAATTTTGGCTAAGTAACCTCAGTGTTGATGTGAAGAGTAGGGAGGAGGGGGAAACTTACCCCCCCATCTCCCCACTCCCCACTTAAGAACCCACAACCCCAACAGATCACTCCCCTTACCCGAATCATGACCTCTCAACCTCACAGCTTACTCCCTAGCGAAGAAATCGATCTCACCCCTGAACAAGCCATTCGCCTGTTAGAAGAACGATTGATCGTTCGGTCTGATAAGCGGAAGGTTGGAGAAATCGTGGTGCGGAAAGAAGTTGAAGTCCGCATGGTCGAAGTTCCCGTCCGTCGCGAAAAGCTGATCGTTGAGCAAGTTCAGCCCAAGTATGAGCGACTCGCAGAAATTGATCTTGGACAAACCACTGAAACCGCAGGTTCAGGAGCCATCGTCTCTGGCAAATTCGACTCTCCGCGTGCGGTCAGCGATCTCTTAGATGCGATCGCAAGAACTCCGGATCACAGTTGTGCTGAAATTCGTGTCGAAATCAAGCTCAAAGATTCTAAGCATCAAGAGACTTATCAAACTTGGTTCGATCGCTGCCGTAAATCCTAGGAGACATCTATGACGACTGAACTTGAAGCACGTCCCGAAGTAATTGATCAAGAACTAATTGAAGCGCGTCGGCTGATGGCTTGGGAGCGCGATCGCGCTCAGATTGAAGACTTTTTCAATGAACCCGGAAAATATGTTCGTGCATTCTGGCAAGAATATAAGCCGATTATTTATGTCTTAGGTGCTATCTTTACCGCTTTGGTTGCCCTGAAAGTTGTGCTCGGACTCATTGGATTTGTGACTGGGCTACCTCTGATCGGTGGACTGCTTGAACTGGTTGGAATTGGCTACTCTGTATGGTTTGCGAACCGCTACTTGCTCAACGCCGAAACTCGTCAAGAACTTTCCCAAAAAGTAGACGAACTCAAGCAAGAGGTAGTCGGTGCTGCAAGTTCGACTCAAGAAAAGATGCTCGATTCGATCGACACCCAAACCGTTGAATAATCTTATCCCCCTATTTTGAACATCACTATGCTGCTACAAGAGAAAGAAACAGGTAATTTAGTCGAAGTGCTCGATATCCAACTGCTGATTGACCCGAATGAAGAAACGATTTCAGCAAAAGATCAAGCGGGTCAAGAAGAACAAGACCCAGAGAAATTTGCGAAAACGAATTTAGTCTTTCCTTCGGGAGAAGCTCTGCCCCAATGTTGGGTTGATGCAAATTATCGCACTCGATAAAGGCTGTACAATTCATAAACGTTTGAGAGAGGAGGAAGTTGAGCGATCGCTCAATTTCCTCCTCTCTCATCGCATCAGCTACTGCTCTAGCACTGCCTCAACAAATGCCCACTTATCTGCAACTTCTTCAATAATTTTTGCAGTCGGTTTTCCCGCTCCATGTCCTGCTTTCGTCTCAATCCGAATCAGCACAGGTTGCGTTCCCTGATGCGCCGCTTGCAGTGCCGCAGCAAACTTAAAGCTATGGGCTGGCACAACGCGATCGTCATGATCTGCTGTAGTAATCAAAGTTGCTGGATAGCTCGTTCCTGCTTTGAGTTGATGCAGCGGTGAATAAGCATACAGTGCCTTGAATTCTTCTGGATCATCAGGAGAACCATAATCGCTTGTCCATGCCCACCCGATCGTAAATTTCGGAAACCGCAGCATATCTAATACACCAACCGCAGGAAGTGCCGCACCAAATAAGTCCGGACGTTGCGTCATACAAGCGCCGACCAGTAAACCGCCATTACTTCCGCCAGAAATTGCGAGCTTACTAGCAGACGTGTAGGCATGCTCGATTAACCATTCTGCTGCTGCAATAAAATCGTCAAACACATTCTGCTTATTGAGTTTTGTTCCTGCTTGATGCCAAGCTTCACCATACTCACCGCCTCCGCGCAGATTCGGGATTGCATAGACCCCTCCGCGCTCCATCCAAACGAGATTCGCGATCGAGAAACTCGGCGTCAGTGAAACATTAAAGCCACCATAGCCATACAGACAGGTGAGATTGTTTCCATTCAGTTCTAAGCCTTTTTTATGGGCAATGAACATCGGAACCTGAGTTCCATCTTTACTCTGATAAAAAACTTGTTGAACTTCGTAGTCGTGAGGATCGAACTCAACTTGCGGTTGTCGGAATAGAGTACTTTCTCCTGTCTCTAAGTTGTAGCGATAAATCGTTGTGGGTGTTGTAAAACTCGTAAAGCTATAGAACGTCTCAGTATGACTTCGCTTTCCACCAAATCCTCCCACTGAACCAATCCCAGGCAATTCGACGACTCGAATCAACTCACCCTGAAGATTCAGGATTTTAATTTGGCTACAAGCATCTTTGAGAGATGACACAACGAATTGATGACCAAAAAGGCTGACATTATCAAGCGTTTCCGAAGTTTCTGCAATCACTTCTTGCCATTGGTCACGCTGAGCATTTTCTAAGTCGATCGCAATCACTCGCCCGCGTGGTGCATCAAGATTAGTTTGAAACCAGCACAGACTTCCTTCAGAGTTGATCAAGTGATAGCTAGCTTCTAGCTGATCGATCAAAGCAACTACCGGAGCATAGGGAACAGTCAAATCTTTGTAATAGATCAAATTCTTCGGCTCTGATCCGAAGCGGACTGTGATGATCAAGTAATTCCCGTCCTCGGTCACCTCGCCATCTATCAACGCTTCTTTCTGCTCAGGAAGCTCAAACACTAGAACATCCTCAGCTTGGTCTGTTCCGAGTTGATGGTAGTAGAGTTTATGAAAATAGTTGATGTCTTCAAACTGTGTCGTTTCGCTCGGTTCAGGATAGCGAGAGTAGAAGAATCCTTGATGATCATGTGTCCAAGCAACCCCGGAAAATTTCGCCCACTTGACTCGATCGCTTTGATCTTCTCCCGTCTCCACATCGCGTACATACCATTCTTTCCAATCAGATCCCGAAGTAGAAAGAGCATAAGCCATCCATTGACCGTCATCACTAATCGCAAGACCAGACAGCGCGATCGTGCCATCGTCTGAAAGTTGATTTGGATCAAATAAGACTCGCGGCTGATCTTCTAGCGAATTCAACGTATAAAGTACACTTTGATTTTGTAAGCCGTCATTTTTGAAATAAAAATAGCGATCGCCAGCTTGAAACGGCGTGCCATATTTCTCATAGTCCCAAAGCTGAGTCAACCGTTGTCGAATCGATTCGCGCTGCGGAAGCTGTTCGAGATAGCGAAACGTCAATTGATTTTGAGCCTCAATCCAGGTACGACTCTGCTCAGAATCAGGGTCTTCTAACCAGCGATACGGATCTGTAACTTCGAGTCCGTGATAGATGTCTTTTTGCTCAACGGTGGGAGTGATGGGATAGGAAAGCATAAGCAAGGATAGTGGGGGAGTGAGGGAGTGAGGAGTGGGGGAATAGGGAGCAATCTGAGCTTGGGTTCTCTCCATTTCTCCACTCCGGAAAATCAATGCAGTTAACTAAGAGAATGTTTGGAACGTATCGTTCATCGCATTCACCCGCCCGTGATTGAAAATCCGGGCTAGTTGAACGAAGTCCACTAAAGGGACTAAAAACCAATTAGAATCAGGTCTTCAGTCCTTTTCAAAGGACTTCGCACCGTTAGCCCGGAATTCTATTCCAGGGCGAGATAGAACGGGGCGAGGAAACTGTTGATACGGTTCAAACGCTCTCTAACTAACTAGTCTACCTATCTAGACTTTAAGAAATCCCGAACAACTGCTTTGATATCTTCTTTCTTTCCATCCACACGGAAGTTCAATTCCTGCATGGTTTTATCAGAAATCAAGCCTCCAAGCTGATCCAAAACGTCTTTGAGTTCTGGGTGTTTCTGCAAGGTTTCTTGTCTGACAACTGCGGCAGCCTCATAGGGTGGGAAATAGCGTTTATCGTCTTGCAACACCGTCAGATCCAGAGTCGAAAGCAGCCCGTCAGTTGTATTGCCAGCCACGATATCCACTTGTTTATCGTTGAGCGATCGATACAAGAGTCCCAAATCCATCACTTTTGGCGGCTGAGTAAATTTGAGATTGTAATGTTTCGCAAGTCCCGGAAATCCATCTTCACGATTGAGAAATTCAGGACCAAATCCCGCTCGCCATTTTGGAGTTTGAGGCGCAGCTTGGGACAATGTTTGTAGCTTCAATCTGCGAGCATCTTCGCCTCGAATCACCATCGCAAAAGAATTATTAAAGCCAAACGGCTTTGACCAGAGCAGCTTAAAATCGCGCTTAAATCGACTCTCGACTGTTTCACGTGTCTTTTTGGGATCGCTGTTTGCTCCAAGCTTCAAAATCGCGTTATAAGCCGTTCCCGTGTACTCAGGATAGATATCAATTTCACCTTTCTGAATTGCCGTCAAACAGATAAACGTTCCACCTAAATTCAATCGACGATCGACTTTCAAATTTGTTTTCCGCTCAATCTGCTGCGCCAGCAGTTCACCTAAAATATTCTGCTCTGTAAAGTTTTTCGAGCCAATAACAATGCGATCTCCCCCGGGCTGACAAGCCACGATCAAACCCGTTAAACAAACGGCGAGGAGTGCAAATGTAAAAAGTTTTTTCAGCTTCATTTTTTAACCGTCAATCGTCGTTCAACCCAACCTAAAATCCAATCTGCACCTAACGCCATTATTGCAGCCGGAATCGCGCCTGCAAGAATCAGTTGATTATCTACAATCGCGACTCCTCGAAAAATAAATTCTCCTAATCCTCCTGCCCCAATTGCCGATGCGATCGTTGCCAATCCAATCCCAATCACAGTTGCCAGCCGAATACCCGACAAAATCACACTCATCGCCAATGGAATTTCAACTTGTAACAGCAATTGACGATCGCTCATTCCCATGGCTCGTCCTGCTTCTCGAACAGCGGGATCGACCGAGTTAATCCCAACAAAAGTATTACGAATAATCGGCAGCAGCGAATACAGCACCAACGCCACGATTGCAGTTTTCTCTCCAATTCCCCCAATGATCGGAATCGGCAACAGAATGCCAAACAGCGCCAGACTCGGAATCGTCTGCATCACATTGGCAAACCCCAAAATCGGTTTCGCAAGTCTCGAATATCGCGTGATCAAAATTCCTAGCGGAATTCCGATAAGGATTGCGATCGCCATTGCCACTGCCACTAAAAATAAATGCTCTCCACTTCGCTGTAAAATCTCCTCGCCATACCGTGTCCAGAATTCCATCTCAATTCCTCTCAGTCTCTCGCGCTCAAAAATGCTCTGGCTTCTGGATGCTGAGATCGCTCAAATTCAGCCGGAGTCGCAATTTCTATCAACCGACCAGCTTGCATCAATCCAATCCGAGTTCCCAACTTAAACGCCTCACGGATATCATGCGTGACAAAGACGATCGTTTTCCCTAACTGCTGTTGCAACCGCTGAAACTCTCGCTGAAGTTCGACGCGCGTAATCGGATCAAGTGCCCCAAACGGCTCATCCATCAGTAACAGCGGCGGATCTGCCGCCAAAGCTCTCGCGACTCCAACCCGTTGTCTTTGTCCACCCGATAATTGATGCGGATAGCGATCGCTAATACTTTTTTCCAATCCGACGAGTTCTAACAAGTCCATCACTCTCGATCGAATCCGCTCCGGCTGCCAATTTTCCAGGACAGGCACAACTCCAATATTCTGTGCCACGCTCAAGTGCGGAAAGAGTCCAACTTCTTGAATCACATATCCAATTCGCCGCCGCAAGTGGATCGGGTTCCAAGATTGAGTCGATCGACCTTCGACTCGAACTTCTCCTTGCGTAGGGGTCAGAAGATGATTGATCAATCTCAGGGTCGTTGTCTTTCCGCAACCACTTCGACCCAGTAAAACAATTGTTTCACCAGAAAAAATTGTAAAGCTGAGATCTGCAATCAGCAATCTCTGATTTAGTTGATAGGAAACTTGGCAGAACTCAACAACACTCATTTAAGATTCGGTTAACTTGCGTTTTTCATTGAAATTCAGTCTAGATCACCCAGCCGGGTGAAGCCTATCAAGGAATATCCTTCTAACCTAGATTAGTCTATTCCAGCGATTGGAGTGCTACATCCTTGTTCAAGGATCACATGGCAAAACTCAACCTATCTCAGGTTGGTCACTCATTGTTCGCGATTGCGATCATCGCGATCGTGTACTACTGGAGTGCACGTTTTGCCTTGAGCATCACCCTCCTCAATCACTGTGCTCTGGCATCTGTGCTCTATCCCCCGATTGGAATTTCACTGGCAGCTATTTTACTGATAGAACATCCTGTTTGGCTCGGTGTCTTTTCTGGTGCAGTCATGTCTGGGCGATCGCTCGATCAAGTCAATTGGCTGACAACATTCCTAGCAGCAACGGGCAACACGCTAGAAGTTATCGTTGCGAGCCAATTGTTGAAACAAGTGGAATTTAGTAGATTACTTCGTCGTGTACGAGACGTGTTGGCATTAATTGGATGTGGAGCCGTTCTTGCCCCCACGCTGAATGCAACCATCACAACTCTGACTTCGGCTGCGATCTCCCAACCGACGGAGCTTATGAATCATTGGTTTGCAAGTTGGCTTGACAGTTCAGTTTCGATTTTGGTTTTCACACCCGCGATCGTGGTGTGGGGAAATCAAGAACTTCGTGTACCGCACTCTTTTCGCAACAGCTTGAAAAAGTTGCAGCCCGTTCTCGTGGGTCAACGGACGATCG
Source organism: Leptolyngbya sp. GGD (assembly GCF_026735145.1). Classification (NCBI taxonomy): domain Bacteria; kingdom Bacillati; phylum Cyanobacteriota; class Cyanophyceae; order Leptolyngbyales; family Leptolyngbyaceae; genus Leptolyngbya; species Leptolyngbya sp. GGD. The sequence goes on along the minus strand of NZ_JAPQKE010000008.1, from coordinate 215,005 downwards.
AGTTTTACATCTGGTTAGGATTGATGGGAGTGTGGAATGGGCTAATGTTGACCACTTCAACCGGAACAGCCCCAATTGTGCAGGGAGCAGCACTGCCTTTACTGAAGTATTCACCATTTCTGTTTGTAGTTTGGGCAGCACTGCGGTTTGGACAGCAGAGAACGATGTTGTGCTTGCTGATTGCATCCTTGAGTTCGATTTGGGGACTGACCCAGATCCAGCAGGGAAATTTTCAATCTTCACTGTTTCAGATCCAGATTGCGATCGCAATCATGGCGATCATCACCCTGGTTTTAGTTGCAACGATCGCGGAGCGCAAAACAGTCGAAGCTCAACTAAGGCGCAGAATTGAACAAGATCAGTTTTTAGCTGAAAGCACATTGAGAATTCGGCAATCTTTAGATGTCAAGCAGGTTTTGAATACGACCGTCGCAGAAGTTCGAGCATATCTGAACGCCGATCGTGCTCATATTGCTGTGTTTGATGAACAAGGGTTTACCGATGTTGTTGCCGAATCAGTTGCACCCGGATGGAACCCGATGCTAGGAACGCGATCGCCTCGACCAATCTTGGCGGATATTGCCGTTTTATTTGAGCAGCAATCTGTGCGAGTCAACCCAAATTCAGACATGACTCAGAACGAGTTTCTGAAGCTTTATTATGCGATGTATCAGGTCAAAGCAAGCATTGGAATCGCAATTTGGCAAGAAGGACAGTTGTATGGTGTGTTAAATGTGCATCAGTGCGTTGCACCGAGGAATTGGCAGGATTTTGAAATTGAATTGCTGACTCGGTTAGCGACTCAGGTAGAGTTGGCGATTCAGCAGGGACGTCTGTATGAAAAGGTGCAGGGATTTGCCAGCGGATTAGAATCTCAGGTACAGGAGCGGACTGCACAATTGCAGCAGAAAATGGTTGAATTAGAGACTTTAAATCAGGTGAAGGACACGCTGGTTCATGCGGTAAGTCATGATTTGAGAACGCCTGTGTTAGGAATGTTGATGGTTCTGAAACGGTTGCAAACGAAAGCAGAGGAAACCATTTCACTCTCGAAATCCGTGCTCGATCGCATGGTCGAAAGTGGCGATCGCCAATTAAGTTTGATTAGTTCCTTACTAGAAAATTATTCGCAGGAACCACACAAGTTGAGTTTGAATTATCAACGTGTGTCGATCGTGGAATTAGTCGATCAAACGTTACACAGATTAGAGCCATTGCTCCATCAAAATCAAATTCGCTTAGAGAAGCAGATTGCGCCTGATGTGCCACAGTTCCTAGCTGACTCAATCCAGTTACAACGCGTGTTAGAACATCTGATTACCAATGCTATGAACCACAATCTTCCAGGCATCAATTTAGCAATTCAGGTAGAGAAGGCTGAGAATGAGATGAAATGTACGATTTCGGACAATGGAATCGGAATTCCACCCGATCAGTGCAATTTGCTGTTCGATAAGCCTTTCCTAAGAGGATCGCAAAATCATCATCGCACTGGGTTGGGATTAGGATTATTTCTTTGTAAGCAGGTGATTACAGCACATCAGGGTCAGATCGGTGTGAATTGCGGAGGGAAGGGCGCCAATTTTTGGTTTACTTTACCTTTGCAGTGAGAACTTACGATCATTTCGATGTGAAGCGAGAACATTCCTCAGTCCGATGGGGATTGCAGTGCTTGAAGAATTGAGCATGTCATTGGGTCATCCGAGAGTGCATCGGTGAAATTGTTTTCAATGACTTTTGGAGGAGAGATCGTGCAGTAGACGCGATCCGCCTAATTTCTACAAACCCGCCGGAAATCGTAGGGAGCGACTTCCCTAGAAGCACAATCACTCTCTACGGGTTTCTCGTTCTGAAGTTGTTGGAGCAGCGGTCAATCGAGTTAGGGTGAGGCAGTGGCGTGTCTTGGTGGGTTCATCTTTAGGAAAGGAATCTATACTGGACTTAGTTTTCGGAAAGGATACAACTTAATGCAAACACCAACTTATGAGGAAGTGCTGAATCTAGCTCAACGCTTGAATCTAGATGAGCAAGTTCAGTTGTGGAAGGTTTTAAGCCAAGTCATTTATCCGGCTACAACTACTGAAGAAAGTGATGAAGTGATTTCTTCTGCTGAGATTGCAGAGAGTGAGGCAGCGTTTCAGGATTATTTAGATGGGCGCGATCGAGGTCTTAGTTCTAAGGAGTTAAAGCAGCAATTGTTGGGAGAGAATCTTGGCTGATTGGGATTACATTCTGCTCAAACCTGCTCAGCGCTATCTAAAACGAATGCCGATCGAGGATCAACTGCGGGTGATTGAGGCACTTGATCAATTGATCCAGGATTCGATCGGGTTGGATATCAAACCGCTTAAAGGTCGCCCTGAGTCAAGGTTACGGATTGGAAAATATCGGATTTTGTTCCGGGAAGATTCAGAAAATCAGATTTATGTCGTGACAACGATTCGACCGCGTGGGGATGTGTATAAGTAGCGATCGTGTGAAGTGGATGAGAAAAAGCGATCGAGCTTGCTAGAAAGGCGAGCGTTCTCTATGATTTCTCGTTCTGGAGTTGTTGAAGGAGCGATCGTGTAATCGGATGATCCGAGAGTTCTGAAGTGCGTTGCTCTTCAATAACTTGCCGTATGAATGAAAGAAAATTGCATATGATTCTCTGTGTATCAACATGGGTCTCCCCAAGCTCTAATAGCAAGATTTGCAGTGCTTTAACAAAGAGTTGCTCTGCTTGGTCGTACTGTCCTCGGGAATGATATACGAGCGCTAAATTGTAAACAGTAACAGCTACTCTCTCATATTCTCTCCCTTCATATTTTTCATCAATCATGAGAGACTGTTTGTAAACATACTCAGCGACATCATCGTATCCTTGCAAGTAATAAACCCAGCCTAAATTGTTTAAGGTTTGTGCGATGGCAGAATGATCATTACCTAGCTGATTTCGCTTAATGTTAAGTGCCATCGTCAATAAATTAACTGCTTCTGGATAGCGCTCTTGTTCCAGATAAAGGTTAGCCAGATTGTGAAGTCGATCTGTAACTTGTGGACTATTATGACCGAATATGTCGCGCTCAATTTCGAGAGCTTGACGATAGAACTGCTCTGACTGAGCATAGCGTTTTAAAAAACGATAAGATGATCCTAAATTGGCAAGAGTACGCGCAATCCGAAGATGATTACTAGGTAGTTTTTTCTGAAGAATCTTGAGCGAAAAAAGATGAAGGCGGGTTGCTCGAAAATAGCGCTGTTCAGCTTCATAAACTAAAGCTAAATTATTAAGAATAGTAGCTATGTCAGGGTGCTCTTTACCCATACTTTTATGGGTAATTCTAAGACATTTGAGGAATAACTGCTTTGACTCTCGGTAACGTCCTTGTGAATAGTAGACGTTTGCGAGGTTGTTAAAAACTACTTGTACTCTGGGGTGTTCACTGCCTAGTTTCTCTTGCATAAGTTCAAGCGCTTGTTGAAAGACTACTTCCGCTTCGCTATAGCGTCCTTGGGATATGTATATATTTCCTAGACAATCGAGGTTCGATGCTAGAGAAAAGTAATTCTTATCAGATTGCCGCTTCAAAATTTCGTTTGCTCTCATTGCAAGAGGTTCTGCATCGGTATATTGTCCTTTCAATTCATAAAGGACTGCCATATTATTTAGAATTGTTGCTATATCGGGATTAGCATCGCCTAAACGTTCTCCTACAAGAGCCTGACACTTCTGATACCATCGTTCAGCTTCTGCAAAATCTGATTGTTCCTGGTAAAACAAAGCAATACTGGTAAAAGCTGCACTTAAATGCTCATTGGCGAGCCAAGGATGAAGGAACGTTGCCACTTCTTTAAGATGGTGAATTATAGGAGTAAATCGTGTAATGTCTTCCAGTGTTAGCGATTGCGGAAACTGCTGTGAAATCATAACTACCGTTGCACAGAAGGCGTACTTGATTGACTCATCTTTTTCCATCTGAGATCGCTTCACAGCAAAAAACTCCCGCAACAATTGATGCAGTTGATAATTCCTGCCCCCTTTAAAGCTGAGTAAACTCGAATTGACTAACTGATCATCACGTAGATCCTCTAATTCTTCCTCATCCAGTCCTGATACACACGATTGCACTACCAACCACGGGATGTCAGCAAGCGCAAACAGGCTCAAAAATGCTGCAATCAATTGGGCAGTCTCATCCAATTCCTGCCAACTCAACTCGAATGCTGCCGTTACACCCAACGATGCTGTCATTCCTAGTTCAGCTTCAAGCAATGCTTTCGCTGCTAGCTTCTGCTCCTGCAACCGTTCCCAAAGTTTCGAGATCGACGTTCCAGGTTTGCGCCTGAGATATCGCCCAATTAGTTCCAAGCCCAACGGCAAGTAGCCCAACCATTCACAAATCTGCTTTGCCGTCTCCAACTCCTGCTCAATTCGTCCATCGGATACTAACCGCCGCAATAAGTCCAGCGATGCCGTCTCACTCAACACCTGAATCTCATAATTTCTCACCGATCCATCTAGATATTTGCGCGTTGTCAGCAGTACCCGAAACTGATCGCGATGTTTCGGTAAGAACAGTTGGATATCGGCATAAGCTTGCACATCATCGAACACAATCAAGGTTGCTGCTTTCTGCCAATTTGTCCAGCACCATTCCACCTGTGCCACTAACTCGCGATCGTCCGGCGGAATCATTCCCAGTTTCTCCCGCGCAAACTGGACAATCTGCAATCCAATATCCTCTCGCGCCTTCAGCCAACACACCCCGCCCGGATAATCCTGTAATTTCAGATGTTTCAGCGCATATTGCAGTGCCAATTCGGTCTTGCCAATCCCGCCCATTCCCTTGATTGACGAAATCGCAGTCAGTTCTCTCGATCGCACCTGCAAATGCAACTCCTCAAGCGCCTGCTCTCGCCCTACAAATAGCTGATTCGCAAGCGGCAAATTCGCTGGAATGCCTAACTGAGGAAATTCTGACGATCGAGATGGCTTCGTTCTCTCATCCGAAACCGCCCGCAACAATAATTCTTGTGCCTCTGCTTTTGCGACTCCGACCAAATCCACATAAACGAGTGCTCGTAACAATCCCGTCAATTCACAAGCTTCTACCCGCACCGGAATCAACGTGCGATTCTTCCCTTTTGGATCTTGTACAAATGCGGCTGCCCACTCTGGTTGAGCAAATTCGGATTTTAGATAATTCGGAGATAAAACCGCGATCGTTCTTCTCGTATTGTCGATCGCGTCATGCATATCTAGCACAAAGTTTCCACCTGGGCGAAAATCCCAGGCATGAATCACGACGGTATATCCCGATTCTTCCAAGATCCAAGCAATCCACTCAGCCCAAGCTTTGTCATGCCGATTGTAGCTGACAAAAAAATCCTTCTTTGTGTCCGTACTCATCGAGGCAACTCAGAGACAACACTGTTTCTTTTCTACCGCAGAAGAAACTCGGAGTCCGCGAATTGTCACAGCTCCTTTAGAAACGATTTATTTTGCTGCTTGAATCTTCTGGATCTGCTGAGTGAAATAATCAACTCGATAATTAATTTGTTTTGCAACTTCTAACCCTTGCTGAAATGCCTTTGCAGCCTCCGCTGGCGCATTTCGTTGCAGTTGAATCTGACCAATCTGATCTAGCGCATCCATTACTCCATACGTGTCATACGCCTGCTGCTGCACGCCCGCTAAATAGTTGTAAACCTGAAGTGCTGCCTCTAATCGATTGTTCGATCGATAAAGCACCCCTAATTTTTTCAACGCATCACTCGCATATGCCAACTGTCCCAAAGGCTGTGCAAGCTCAAATGCATCCTGATATACCCTTTCTGCCGCATCTAATTGCTGGCTCGCAACAAAATTATCTCCCTGTCTGATCTTCAAAGCCGGAACGAACAAAGCTTGCTGCGGATTCTTTTGATAAATCTCAATCAACTGCTGCTGATACGTCACCGCTTGAGCCGATTGCTTAGCTTGTTCGTGAATGTAAGCAAGCTGAGCTAAATTTGTCACAATGTTAGGAGCATCATTGCGCGATCGCGCCAATTGCAAAAGCTCCTCATACGTCGCGATCGCAGGCGGATAATCAAACCAGCTTAAATGCAATTGTCCGATCGTATTGAGTAAGCTCACTTCTGCCACGGAGTCTTTGCGCGTTCGGGCTTCACTCAACATTTGCTGATAGACCTCCAGCGCCAGTCCTGGCGATCGCACTTGTTGATAAGCAATACCCAACGCAGGGAAAATCTGAGCGCGATCGGGCAGACTGACCTGCTGCTGATTTTGCAGCGGTCTTTGAACTTGGGTTTGAATCGCGGACAGACGATTGGTAATCACTCGGACTTGGGGATTTAGATTTTGTCGCCAAGCGATGTCTCCTACTCGACCCAAAGCCTGCACTTCTTCTAAAAATCCCAGCGCCCGTCTGAGTCTTAATTCTCGGTTCCAAATTTCAAACGATCCTAGAACATCTCCAGCCCGTAGTTTTGCGATCGCTTGTGTATTTAATTCATCTAATGCTTTGCGTAACGTTTGACGTTCTGGCTCTGACAAAGGGCGATTTAGCCCTCCAGGCAACAGCGGATCAGGAGCCGTCAACTCCAGCGGATTCGGCGGAAATTTATCCGGTTGTTTGGGCGGTTCAGCCGCATTCACACTTAAGGTCAATGAAACAACTCCGGCAATTGCTATTCCACTGAAGCCCCACCAGTCAAATCTTGTCATAAATTTATCTCTAGAAGCGATCACCCTATCTACTTAATAGAATTCCAGACTCTGGAAAAGTTTCAGCCAAAAATTTGCGATTTGCTGGAATTAAACGAAAATTCATAATTTCCGCGCACTGAAGATTTTACAGTTAGGCTTAAGATTTGTACTGGACTAGATGCGAAAATCGATCGCGCTATTTCTTGATGAATTTATCCATTTGGTTTGGGTGAGGAATCTGTGAGAGTTTTGGTTGTTGGCAATGGTGGGCGAGAACATGCCCTAGCTTGGAAGTTCTTGCAGTCCCCGCAAGTGCAACAGGTGGTCTGTGTTCCGGGAAATGGCGGGACGGCTTCTCTGAAGAATTGCCGAAATTTAGCGCTTTCTGTAGATGACTTTGAAGGTATTGCCCGATATGCCTTAGTCAACAACATTGGAATGATCGTTGTCGGGCCAGAATTACCGCTATCGCTTGGCATTACAGATTATCTCAAAGCGCAGGAATTAACCGTCTTTGGACCAACCCGAGAGGGGGCACAAATCGAGTCGAGTAAAGCCTGGGCAAAAGACTTGATGAAAGCCGCAGGCATTCCCACTGCGCGGGCAGAAGTTTTCACAGACGCAGAATCTGCGATCGCCTATATCCGCTCTCAAGGAGCGCCGATCGTGATCAAAGCCGATGGCTTAGCTGCCGGAAAAGGCGTCACCGTTGCCATGACGCTCGAACAAGCTGAAACTGCGGTCACTGCTTGTTTCTCCGGACAATTTGGCGCAGCAGGTAGCCAAGTCGTGATCGAAGAATATCTGCAAGGTGAAGAAGTTTCGATTCTGGCAGTCACCGATGGTCTAACGATTCGTCCCTTATTGCCCGCTCAAGACCATAAGCGAATTGGCGAGAACGATACTGGCGAGAATACAGGCGGCATGGGGGCTTACGCTCCAGCCCCGATCGTCACTCCAGACTTAAAACAGCGCATTCAAACAGAAATCCTGGAGCCAGCCATTCAAGCGTTGCGCGATCGCAATATCGATTATCGAGGCATCCTCTACGCTGGATTGATCATCACACCCGAAGGCGATCCGAAAGTGATCGAATTTAACTGTCGATTTGGCGACCCCGAAACTCAAGTCGTTCTGCCTTTACTAGAAACGCCGCTGGAAAAACTGCTCTATGCCTGTGCCAAGCAGAAATTAGCAAACTTTCCAGAGATCGAATGGAAATCAGGAGCAGCAACTTGCGTAGTGATTGCTTCAGAAGGATATCCCGGCAATTATCCGAAAGGCTTGCCGATCAACGGAATTACAGCCGCAGAAGAGACGGGTGCAGCCGTCTTCCATGCCGGAACCCAAATGAAGAATCAACAAATCGTCACAGATGGAGGTCGCGTGTTTGGTGTAACGGCGATCGCAGACACCTTTGACCAGTCGATCGAGCAGGCGTATCGAGCCGTCGATCAAATTCAATTCGAGGGGATGTACTTCCGCCGAGACATCGCGCACCGAGTCCGAGGAAAAAGTATGTGAAGCGGTAGTCCTTCAAAATCCCCGTGAGCAGTTTGACAGTGGGGAGTAGGGAGTCACCTAGACTTACTCCCTACTTCCCCACTCCCTACTCTTTTTGGGACTTACAACTCCACCAGAATTCGCTATCGTTTTATACCGCGTTCCACTTCCGAAATTTCGCGGCACTGCATCACTTAGGCAAAAGTTTCAGATTCCCTAAACACAGTAAGATTAAAAGACAGTAAGGCGTGAAACAAACTATTAAGTTTCAACCTTCGTTCTTCATTCTTTAGAATCTGCCCGTGTCCTCCTTTATCACACCGATTCGAGACGTTTTACGACGCTGGTGGTCAGGATTTAGCCTCCAGACAAAACTGATGGCGGCGGCAACTTTAGTCGTTTCGATCGTCATGAGCGGTCTCACATTTTGGGCAGTCAATACGATCCAGCTCGATGCCCGAATGAATGACACTCGCTTCGGCAGTGATTTAGGCTTGTTATTAGCCGCCAACGTTGCGCCATTAGTGAATGAAGAAAATCGCACCGAACTGGCTCAATTCTCGCATCGGTTTTATGGCAGCACTTCTAGCATTCGCTACATGCTCTATGCCGATGCCGATGGCAATATTTTCTTCGGCATTCCTTTCTCGGATTCCGAGGTTCAAAATTCCCTAACCATTCAGCGCAAAATTCAACTGCCTGAAGACTTTAATGAACGCACCAATCGTCCCATGGTGCGTCAGCACATTACGCCGGATGGTGAAGTCACCGATGTGTTTGTGCCCTTGGTTTTTGAGAACAAATACTTAGGCGTTTTAGCGATCGGAACCAATCCCAATCCAACCGTTGTCACCTCATCGCATTTAACGCGAGACGTCACGATCGCGGTTTTCGTCTCAATCTGGGTGATGGTCATTCTTGGTGCAGTCTTCAACGCGCTGCAAATTACCAAACCGATTCGGGAACTCGTGATCGGCGTGAGAAACATCGCTAAAGGAAATTTCAAACAACGAGTCGAACTGCCTGTGGGCGCAGGCGTGGAACTGAGCGAACTGATTGCCAGCTTTAATGACATGGCAGAACGCTTAGAACGCTATGAAGAACAGAACATTGAGGAATTGACCGCCGAGAAAGCCAAGCTTGAGACTTTGATTTCGACGATCGCAGATGGAGCCGTTCTGCTCGATGCCAACATGCGGATTGTTCTTGCCAACCCCACCGCACGGAGAATCTTTGGCTGGGAGAACAAAGCGATCGAAAGCGAAAACGCCATGTATTTCTTCCCGGTTGCCGTTCAAGTCGAACTGACGCGCCCGCTCTTTCAAATGGCGCGTGGCGAATTGCGAGAAGAAGCAGAATTTCGGATTACCGCGATCGAGCCGAATAACCGGACGCTGAGAATTCTTTTAAATGCCGTCGTCGATCCAGTCCGAGACAACGTGAAAGGAATTGCGGTGACGGTGCAAGACATTACCCGCGAAGTTGAACTGAATGAAGCAAAAAGTCAATTTATCAGCAATGTCTCGCACGAACTGAGAACGCCATTATTCAACATCAAGTCGTTTATTGAAACGCTCTACGAATACGGCGACGAACTCAGCGAAACTCAGAAGCTCGAATTTTTGGAAACCGCAAATCGAGAAACCGATCGCTTAACTCGCCTGGTTAACGATGTTTTAGATCTGTCTCGCCTCGAATCCTGCAAGATTTATCAATTTGAAGCGATCGACTTAGTACAACCGATCGAACAAATTCTCAGAACTTACCAACTCAACGCCAAAGACAAAGGCATTGAACTGATTAAAGATATTGAACCAGATCTGCCGCCTGTGTTTGGGCATTACGATCTGTTGCTGCAAGTCTTTGCGAATCTCGTGGGCAACGCTTTGAAATTCACCGAGGCGGGTGGAAAAGTCGCCCTGCGCGCCTACTCTTTAAGATCATCTGAAGATCAAGTCCAGCAGTTCGTGAGAGTTGAAATCGGTGACACTGGCATTGGAATTGATGGCGCAGATCAAGAAGCAATCTTCGATCGCTTCTTCCGCGTCGAAAACCGAGTCCATACCTTAGAAGGAACAGGCTTAGGACTGTCGATCGTCAAAAATATTATTGAGCGTCATCGGAGCCATGTCCGTCTCGTCAGCGAAGTCGGCTGTGGCACAACCTTCTGGTTTGATTTAGTGGTGTTTCAGGAGAATCCTGAGTTTGAAGAAATGTCAGTCACTCTGGACAGTCCAGCACTCCTTCAATCAAAACCAGGATAGATGCACAGCCGGACTTAGACCTTCAAGAAGCTGTAAATCGTTTGAGTTGTCAGCAAGTCACAGATCGTAGAAGGCAGACGATGTAACGGGAAGGTTTGACGATCGAGTTGAATCTGGAGTCCAACTAATGGATCACTTCCAGGTGAAACGAGAAACTCCATCTTCTCTAGAGACAGGCCCATCGTAATTTGATCCAACATATCGGCAACAGCGATCGTAAACGGATGCTGCGCAGACTTGTACCACTCGGCATCAGCGGCGATTTCATGCTCAAAGCCTAAATTGATGATCAATGACGATCGATCAAACAGCGCGAGCGCCATCGGTCGAGTTTCTTCCTGTAACATCAAATCCCGAGCTTTCGCCACATGCCGTAATTTCTCAAGCAGCGCATACCGCTCGGTCACAGAATTCAGATCATCTCGTAAGTTGATCGAAATGGTTGCTAAGTAAGTGCGAAGAAATAAATGCCCTAATTTTTCTGCTTTCGTCGCCAAATAGCCAGAATTGTAAGTCGTCGCTTCTGTTAATAAAGGAACGCGATCGATCATTTCCAATCCATAGCCTTTAAGTCCTGCAATCTTGCGCGGATTATTGGTGACTAGACGAATCTGTTTTACCCCCAGATCGTTCAAGATCTGAGCGCCCACTCCGTAATCCCGCAAATCTGCTGGAAATCCTAGCTTTTCATTGGCTTCAACGGTATCGAGTCCCATGTCTTGCAGCGAGTAGGCTTTCAGCTTATTCACTAAACCAATCCCTCGCCCTTCTTGTCTCAAATACACGACGACACCAGAACCGTTATGCTCAATCATCTTCAATGCAGCTTCCAGTTGCACTCGGCAATCGCAGCGCAATGACCCTAAAGAATCGCCAGTCAAACATTCTGAATGGACGCGCACCATCACAGGCTGGTTTGAAAACTCGGCGGGATCACCTTTGACGATCGCCACATGCTCTGTATTGTCGAGCAGATTCCGATAGCCATAAATCTTAAAGTGCCCAAATTGGGAAGGTAAATCAGCAACCGTTTCTCGATGTACAAATCGTTCATGCTTTAACCGATAGCTGATCAGATCGGCGATGCTGATAATTTTTAAATCATGCTCACGGGCGTAGTCGATAAGCTGTGGCAACCTTGCCATCGACCCATCTGGGTTTTGAATTTCACAGATCACACCCGCCGGATATAAACCTGCCAAGAGAGATAAATCGACCGCTGCCTCAGTATGTCCTGCACGTTTCAGAACACCGCCGCTGCGTGCACGGATCGGGAAGATGTGTCCGGGACGACGTAAATCAGTCGGACGCGTGTCGGGATCAAGAACAGCCTGGATTGTTTTAGCGCGATCGTCGGCGGAAATCCCGGTCGTGACGCCGATCCGAGGAGACGCATCAATACTGACAGTGAAAGCCGTCTGATTCGTATCCGTATTTTCTCGAACCATTAAAGGGATATCTAGCTCATCGAGCCGTTCTCCCGTCATAGCGAGACAGATCAGACCTCTAGCATAAACTGCCATGAAATTAATCATGTCAGCCGTGGCAAACTGCGCGGCGCAGATGACATCCCCCTCGTTCTCCCGGTTCTCATCATCGACAACAACGATCGCTTTTCCGATTTTCAAGTCGGCGAGGGCATCATCGATCGAATCGAAGGTAAACGGTTGGGTATAGGTTGGTTGAGACGATTTAACAGAGAAGTTCAAGGCGACCACACCGTAAAGTTTCTTGAAGCGGACTTATCTTTGATTGTAATTCTTTTGACTACGGAACTCATCGTCTAATTGTAATTCTTTTTACGCAGAGGGATGGGCAGGAGGCAAGCATCGCACGCTACACTTCTAAAAATCAATACGTAGGATATTGTACAGATCCGTAAGATTTATGAGAAAACCAGTGAGTATTCACATTCGTCAATTCTCTGAAGTCGTATCGAGCGAAGCAGTTTTGATTGAAGTGTGACCATAGATTAAAAATGCAAGTGTAACGGCTGAAATCTGTCGAGATCGGCTTTGAGAATTTCACGATCGGCATTACAATGCAGCAAACATTAAGGTGATTCACAGAAGGTCGAAGGCTATGGGTGATTCAGAACGGATCTCCGTCGGGATTATAGGCGCATCAGGTTACGGAGGAGTTCAACTCGTTCGCCTGTTGCTGGATCATCCGCGCCTGGAGTTGGCTTATTTGGGCGGCGATAGTACTGCGGGACAGGATTTCTCTGCTCAGTATCCTCATCTTTTTTACGCAGTACAACAGCCGATCGAAGCAATTGATCTCGATAAAATTGCTGAACGTTGCGATGTCGTTTTTCTTTCTTTGCCAAATGGTTTGGCACTGAAGATGGCTCCAACGTTGCTAGAGCGCGGCTGTAAGGTTTTGGATCTGTCAGCCGACTATCGTTTTTCGGATTTGTCAGTTTACAAGCAGTGGTATGGCGGCGATCGTACCGATGATGCCGTCGCTGAAACGGCAGTCTATGGCTTGCCGGAGTTGTATCGCGATCGCATTGCTGGAGCGAATTTAGTCGGTTGCCCGGGATGTTATCCGACCGCAAGTTTGTTGGCGTTGTCTCCTTTGCTAAAGCAGGGATTGGTTGATCCAGGAACTGCAATTATTGATGCGAAGTCTGGGACTTCTGGCGGCGGGCGAGTTCCCAAGACTGGCTTCCTACTCGCCGAGGCGGATAATTCGCTTGGGGCTTACGGTGTGGCGCGGCATCGTCATACCCCAGAGATTGAGCAGATTTGTAGCGATCTGACCGGGCATGATGTGCTTGTTCAGTTCACACCGCATTTAATCCCAATGGTGCGCGGGATTTTATCCACAGTTTATGCAACGTTGCGCGATCCAGGATTGGTGCGGGATGATTTGCTGACAATTTATGGGGCATTTTATCGATCGTCACCTTGGGTGAAGTTGTTGCCCAGTGGAACCTATCCGCAGACCAAATGGGCATGTGGAACAAATCTTTGCTATATCGGCATTGAAGTCGATCAGCGAACGGGCAGAGTGATTGTCATGTCCGCGATCGACAATTTAATGAAGGGACAGGCAGGGCAGGCAATTCAATGTCTCAACATCATGATGGGATGGGATGAAACTCTAGGATTGCCGAAGTACAGCTTTTATCCTTAATGCAGTGCTAGGTGAACTCTATCAATCAAGACATTATTCGGAAGTTGGATGATCTTTAAACAAGCGATCGTGTTGTGGATCATAAAGTCGCGATCGCGCGTTTAAATTCACGCCTTCAGACCCATAAGGAACAGTTGCAGCACTCAAGGCAGGACTAATCACATAAAGGGTTGTCCGAATTAGATTTTCCTGTTGGGTCACTTCTGCCATTTGAGCAAGAGGAACGACTCGAATTTTTTCATCTTCCCAACCTAAGCGAAAACAAATTGCAACCAGCGTTTCGGCTGAATAGTGTTGCAGAAGTTTGTGCTGAGCAGTTTCAACATGGCGCGCACTGAGATAGAGACAAAGCGTTGAGCGATGGGCTGCCAATGACGAAAGTTCTTCGGATTCTGGCACCTGAGTCCGTCCGCTAATGCGAGTCAGAATGATCGACTGCACTAAGCCTGGAACGGTAAATTCAACTCTCAACCGCGCAGCCGCTAACTGATAAACACTAATGCCTGGAATGACTTCAAAAGGAATATCCGCATCAAATAGTGCCTGCATTTGTTCTTGGATAGCACTGTAAAGACAAGGATCGCCGGAATGAAGCCGGATCACCGATTTGTGCGATCGCACTCGATCAATCAGAATCGGCAAAATCTCTTCTAAAGTCTTATCTGCTGTCGGAATCACCTCAGCATCAGCCCGAATCCCCTCAAGAATTTGAAGAGGAACTAAGGAATCAGCGAATACGATCGTATCTGCCTGAGCTAAAAGTTTTTGCGCTTTTACCGTCAGTAAATCGGGATCGCCTGGTCCTGCACCGACAATATAAACTGCGGGAGAGAGAGGGATATCATCCATAGCAATTTTCACCGCGAAAAAGCAACGATCGCATTCTGTCCCCCGAATCCAAAACTAAAACACAGAACATTTTCTAATTTTGCGGTCTGAGCCGATCGCGCGATCGCTAACTCAAACTCTAATTCTCGCAAACCTACATTCGGTGGCACAATTTGCTCTTGCAAAGCCATCAAACAAAACGCCGCTCCCAAAGCACCCGATCCACCCAAAGTATGTCCGGTCGCTCCCTTCGTCGAACTGACCCAAACCGAATCGGAAAAACAGCGCTGAATTAACTGGGCTTCATTGCGATCGTTCAATTGGGTAGACGTTCCATGAGCGTGAATGTAGTCAATCTCTTGGGGTCGAAGCTGACTCCGCTCCAAACAGTGTTGAACCGCAGCGATCGCGGCTCGACTCTCAGGCTCCGGCGCGCTGACATGATACCCATCCGCCGTCAGTCCAGCCCCCAAAATTCGTCCATAGATTTTGGCATTTCTTTGAGCGGCTAACTCCGCCGACTCCAAAATCAAAACTGCCCCACCTTCTCCTAATACTAAGCCTTGTCGATCTACATCGAACGGAAACGCTCCCTCTCTCGCTAAGGCTCCCATCCGTTCAAATCCAATCAGGGTCAGAGGAGTAATGGGTGCTTCGATCGCTCCACAAATGACACGATCGCACTGTCTACTGCGAATCAATTCCGCCGCACGCGCGATCGCCCAAAGTCCAGTCGCACAGGCGGCCATCGGAGCCAACACAATCCCTTGAGAGCCGACCATCTGAGCCGTTGCGATCGCCGCCACATTGGGCAACGTATTCAACCAGTTTGACATCTCCCCTTGCCCTGCCGCTAACTTTTCCCACTGCATCTGGTTGCCACGACTTGACCCCAGCACAATCCCACAGTCAAACAAAGGTGATTCTAATCCTGCATCCTCGATCGCATCTGCTACAACCTGTCGCGTCAACGTTAAAATCTCACTCGGCTGTTGTTCAATCAATGCGATGGGTTTCGACTCCACACACGAAAAAGGCTGGTAGAACTGAATGCCTGATCGCATTTCTACCAACCCTTTCCAACTCGACATTAGATTTCCCAACGCTGAGACTAAACCAATCCCAGTAACAACGACATCCATTGAGTAGTTCGCAAGGTTAAACGTGAAAAACGAAGTTGGGGAATGAAGAAACCACTCCCAACTCTTCATTTTCTCACTAGGGTGAAGTCGTCGGACTTGGAGAAGGACTTGCGCTTGGACTCGCCGCTGGACTCGCCGAACCTCCCTTTAAATTTTCTAATCCCTGAGTGACCTTCGCAGATTCAATACGATCGCCCTGTTGAATCTTATCCACCGTCTCCATTCCCTGGGTCACATATCCAAACACGGCATAATCGCCATCTAGGAATTGCAAATCTGCCAACGCGACATAGAACTGTGATGAAGCCGAATCCGGAGACTGCGATCGCGCCATCGCGACTGCTCCACGAGTATGTCTAAGTTTCGGTGGAACATTCACCCCAGCTTCTCTAAATGTACGGCTATAAATCGGCTCTTTTGCATCTCGGGGCGTAATTTCCAATGGAATGTCTCGCGGTTGCTGAGTTGCTGGATCAATAAATCCACCTGTTCCCAAGCGATCGAGCGGTACATTCGGATTCTTACTTTGAGGATCGCCACCCTGCACTACAAACGGTTGAGGTTCCCGCACTACACGATGAAACACCAATCCGTCATAAACCTTGCGGTTTACCAAATCGACAAAGTTTCCGGCTGTAATCGGTGCACTGGTTCCATCTAATTCCATTGTGATGGGCGCACCTTTCACCGTCATCACCACGGTTGCTTTTCCTTCTAAGCGAGGCAGTGTCGTTGCCGTTGGCGAACTTGTTGCTGGTGTAGAAGGGCTTGGAGTAGGCGATCCGGTTGGAGCGGCAGAAGTTTCCGGTTGAGAATTACACCCAACTAAGGCAAACATTGTGATGACCAATAAACATACAAGCCAATTCTGGAGTTTTGTCTGCATTTCTAGATACCTATTCCAACAAAAAGCCAACTAACATCTTACGCACATTCGCGCAAATGAAGCATAAAAAAGCTTGTAGATTCCACACCCACAAGCTTTTCTATACATTCATCAGTTTCTATCAACAGAATTCATCATCTGTAAGCTGCGTCAACGTTTGCTACAGCATCGTAAATCCGCCCTTATAAACCTTCTAAGGGAACACTTAAAAACTTCGCCAATCCTGCTGCTTCGTTCTCTAATTCTGCTAGTGTCATCGGCTGTCCGACGCGAGTCAAAGGAATATCGCGCATTCCTTTCACTTTCAAGTACAGCGATCGTCGAGGATTGACCCCTTCTCTCAGCGTCACTTTCACTGCCTGAACATCCGAAGTCTTCAAATCAACTTCAACCTTACGATTTTTTCCAGGAAAACCCCAGCGAAAGATTTTGACTTCGCCTTTCTCTTTGTTAAATTCGTTGTAACCGCCGCCTAAATCCCAAGAAATCGTCAACCATAAATAGGTTGCCAACAATAATCCAGCCGTGCCATAAAAGCCCATCACGAGTCCTTGCGGCACGAAGACAAGCTGAGTCGGATCAGAAAACGGCAAAAAATTCGTTTTGGTATAGCTAGAAATTGAAGCTAGGAAGAATCCAGTCGCTCCTACTGAAACAACCGTTGCCCAAAAATAGTTACTGAACCGCCGCGCACCTAAGACTGGCTGCCTCAAAACAAGGCTTTCTGAAGATGATGTGGTTTGTGCCGCCATAGCGCTTTTACTACCTAAAAAACTTACAAAATCTCAAATTCATTGATCGCGTCAAACCGTATCCCAGCCCGATCTACAATCTTACAGACAATCTTAATTAGTATACCGCCTGCAACACTTCGTTAAGTACAAGTAAACATAAGTATAGTTACTCATTGACAATCGAGCGTTCTCATAAAGCGATTCAAAGACTGAAATGCTGAAAAGCCTGATTTGTTTAGCGATCGCAAAAAAGTACAAAAAAATTATGCTGAGATTCGACGTGTCGGTTTGTAAATTTTCTAATTTCTCTTATTATATATAGGCATATAAACTCGTTCACTCTAGACAGCCAGCAGTTTTTATTAAGCTAGAGGATTTTGATTCATGACCATCGCAGTAGGTCGCGCGCCGCAGAGAGGAGTCTTTGACGCTCTCGATGACTGGCTCAAACGCGACAGATTCGTCTTCGTCGGTTGGTCGGGCATCCTGCTCTTCCCCTGTGCCTTCCTGGCACTCGGCGGATGGATGACCGGAACCACCTTCGTTTCCTCGTGGTACACCCACGGACTCGCGTCCTCGTACCTCGAAGGCTGTAACTTCCTCACCGTCGCAGTCTCCACCCCCGCTGACAGCTTAGGACACTCCTTGCTGTTGCTGTGGGGACCCGAAGCCCAAGGCGACTTCACCCGCTGGTGTCAACTCGGCGGTCTGTGGACATTTGTTGCCCTACACGGCGCCTTCGGACTGATTGGCTTCTGCCTGCGCCAACTTGAGATTGCTCGGTTGGTGGGCATCCGTCCGTATAACGCGATCGCGTTTACGGGTCCGATTGCCGTGTTCGTGTCGGTGTTCTTGATGTACCCCTTGGGACAATCGTCCTGGTTCTTTGCTCCCTCGTTTGGGGTAGCTGCCATCTTCCGCTTCATCTTGTTTGTGCAAGGGTTCCACAACTTCACCTTGAATCCGTTCCACATGATGGGCGTGGCGGGGATTCTCGGGGGTGCGCTGCTGTGTGCGATTCACGGAGCGACTGTAGAGAACACCCTGTTTGAAGACGGCGAAGGCTCTAGCACGTTCCGGGCGTTCAACCCGACCCAAGCAGAAGAAACGTATTCGATGGTGACGGCGAACCGCTTCTGGTCGCAGATCTTCGGGATTGCGTTCAGCAACAAGCGCTGGTTGCACTTCTTCATGCTGTTCGTGCCTGTGACCGGGTTGTGGATGGCGTCGGTGGGCATCATCGGCATTGCGCTGAACTTGCGGGCGTATGACTTCGTGTCGCAAGAGCTTCGGGCCGCTGAAGACCCAGAATTCGAGACGTTCTACACCAAGAACATTCTGCTGAATGAGGGCATCCGGGCATGGATGGCATCTCAGGATCAGCCTCATGAACACTTTGTATTCCCCGAAGAGGTTCTTCCCCGTGGTAACGCTCTCTAATACTTCTTTCGCAGGCAACCGCGACCAAGAATCATCTGGATTTGCTTGGTGGGCAGGTAATGCTCGTTTAATCAATCTCTCTGGTAAATTACTGGGTGCTCACGTCGCCCACGCAGGTCTGATCGTTTTCTGGGCAGGTGCAATGACCTTGTTTGAGGTTGCGCACTTTATCCCCGAGAAACCGATGTATGAGCAAGGTTTGATCTTGCTGCCTCACTTGGCAACCCAAGGTTGGGGTGTTGGACCGGGTGGCGAAGTGATTGACACCTTCCCTTACTTTGTCGTCGGTGTTTTACACCTAATCTCTTCCGCAGTACTCGGTCTGGGTGGAATTTACCACGCAGTTCGTGGACCGGAAACGCTTGAAGAATATTCGTCTTTCTTCGGCTACGACTGGAAAGATAAGAACCAAATGACCAACATCATTGGCTATCACTTGATCCTGTTGGGTCTAGGTGCATTGCTGTTGGTGATTAAAGCAATGTTCTTCGGCGGAGTCTACGATACTTGGGCACCGGGTGGTGGTGATGTTCGTGTGATCACGAATCCCACATTGAACCCTGCTAAGATCTTCGGCTATCTCACCAAAGCTCCTTTTGGTGGAGAAGGCTGGATCATCAGCGTGGACAACATGGAAGACATCATTGGCGGTCATATTTGGATCGGGTTCATCTGTATTGCAGGTGGAGTCTGGCACATCTTGACCAAGCCTTTTGGTTGGGCACGTCGCGCGCTGATTTGGTCAGGTGAAGCTTACCTTTCCTACAGCTTGGGTGCGTTGTCTTTGATGGGCTTCATTGCTTCTGTCTTTGTTTGGTATAACAATACGGCTTACCCCAGTGAATTCTACGGTCCGACGGGTCCTGAAGCGTCTCAAGCGCAAGCGATGACCTTCTTGATTCGTGACCAGAAGTTGGGTGCGAACGTTGGTTCTGCTCAAGGTCCGACAGGTCTTGGTAAATACCTGATGCGCTCTCCGACGGGTGAAATCATCTTTGGTGGTGAAACCATGCGTTTCTGGGATTTCCGTGGTCCTTGGTTAGAGCCGCTACGGGGTCCGAACGGTCTTGACTTGAACAAGATCAAGAACGATATCCAACCTTGGCAAGTTCGCCGCGCGGCTGAGTACATGACTCATGCTCCGCTGGGTTCGATCAACTCCGTGGGTGGTGTTGCAACGGAAATTAACTCGTTCAACTATGTGAACCCTCGTGCTTGGTTAGCGAGCTTCCACTTCATCATGGGCTTCTTCTTCTTGGTTGGTCACTTGTGGCATGCAGGTCGCGCACGCGCGGCTGTTGCTGGCTTCGAGAAAGGAATCAACCGTGAGACTGAGCCTGTATTGTCGATGCCGAACCTTGACTAATTTCTAGTCAGTTCGATTTCAAAGCCCTCGCCTCGTGCGGGGGCTTTTTGTGTAGAATCTCTATCAAGTCGGATGTAAGTTCTGATGCGATCGCTGTGGAATAGAGCTATCCAACTTGAAAGTTTAGAAGAATGATGACTTTATTTTTTCTGATCGCGATCGCTGCAATTCTTGGCGCGATCGTGTCTGCATCTCGCACTTATACAAAACTCAAGTTACAGCCCAATTCTGTTCAAGAAGCCATTGCCCCAGAAGCTCCGAAACTTCAGCCTGATTTAGACTCTGAAGGTGCAATTCTGTCGATGATTCCACAGCCTACACCTGATATTCCTTTGGCGACATCGCTGAGAATTTCAGAGGTGATTGATCCGAGCTTAGAGACTGATTCACCCCCAGAAGCAACGCATCATTCCCAACCTGTTCTCGCAGAACTTGAGCAGTTAGAACAGGTTGAGGAAACGTTGAATCAGCTGACGAGCAAGGTCATCGATCCAGATCCATTCATGCGATTGGCGGTTGCGGTTGAATTGGGAGAGTTGGCAAAACGAGGGCAAGCGGTTGATCGAGTCGTGACCCTCTTGAATCGATTGATAGAAGATGCTGATTTAGAAGTTCGAGTCCAAGCAGGAGCATCTTTAGCAATGCTTCCGAATGCTCTAATTTAGTAGCATTCACAGGGCTGCTTTTGAGGTTGCAGACGCGCCAAGATTTGCTGCAATACGATTGCAGTCCAATCAATATCTTCTTCGGTTGTCTGTTTTCCTAACGTAAGCCGGATACCTGATTTCGCAACACGATCGTCATAACCCATCGCCTGCAAAATCGTACTGGGGCGCAATGTTCCGCTACTACAGGCAGCCCCTGCACTAATTCCAATGCCCGCAAGATTCATTTGTCGAACTAACACTTTGCCATTCAGCGTCTGCCCATCTGCCTCGGGTAAGCAGAAGCTGACATGATGCGGGAGCCGATGCACCCGGTCTCCGGTCACGACTAAGCCAGAAACATTAGATAGCGCATCAAATAAGCGATCACGGAGCCGAATCAAGCGAGGAGTTTCGATCGCTAATTCTTGAGCGATCAACTCGGCTGCAATGCCAAAACTTGCGATCGCTGGCAGAGCTTGCGTGCCCGATCGCAGTTTTGCTTCTTGTCCGCCACCATTGAGCAGCGGCAGAAGTTTTACCCCAGGACGCACATAAAGTGCTCCAGCTCCCTGAGAGCCGTAAATTTTATGACTTGACAGTGACAGTAAATCAATCGGTAAGTGCTGAACATCGATCGGCAATCGTCCCGCAACCTGGACAGCATCGGTATGAAAAACTGCACCATGATCATGAACAATCTGACCCAATTGGGCGATCGGTTGAAGTGTTCCAACTTCGCTTTGACCATAGATGATCGACACTAAAACGGTGTTGGATTGAAGCGATGCTTTTAAATCTGCGGGATCGGCTTGTCCAAGTCGATTCACTGGCAGTCGAGTCACTTCCCAACCCCACTGTTCTAGAAGGCTTGCAGGCTCAGAAGTGGCGGAATGTTCAACACTAGAAATAATGATATGTTGAGGCGTACGGTACTGCTGAGCGATTCCCATCACCGCAAGATTATTTGACTCTGTTCCACCCGAGGTAAAAACAATTGACTCTTCGGGTGCATTAATTAGACGAGCAACTTGAACGCGCGATCGCTCTAGAATCGTTGCCGCACGCTGACCCCACTGATGCAAACTCGACGGATTGCCCCATTCCTCCGTCAGGACTTGTTGCATTGCTGCGATCGCTTCGGGTCGCGTGGGCGTAGTTGCACTATAGTCGAGATAAATTTGCATGAGTGGGGGTTGCCAAAGATGGGTACGCTACAGGTGCTATTCGATGCGAATGCATCGAAAGTAGCACGTTGATGTTGTGCGAGAATCTAGCTTGTGGTCAGACTGAATCACCTTATCCAGTTTAGTCTCTGTACGCTCCTATTTGCGGGATGCCGAGCAGCTTCATCTTCGATCAGTGTGCGCCCACTGCCACAAGATCCCAACATCCAAGTCTTTACGAATCAAGCAGCGACCTCTGAATATACTGAGCCGTATCGCAAAATTACAAGGGCGGGCGATAACTTAGAAGAAGTTTTAATCGATACGATCGCACAGGCAAAGTCGAGCATTGATGTTGCTGTTCAAGAATTTCGATTGCCTAATGTGGCGAAGGCATTGCGCGATCGCGCAGCAGCAGGCGTGACTGTTCGAGTGATTCTCGAAAATCAGTACGCTCGTCCTTACAGCAGTTATTCTGCCGCAGAAGTTGAGAAATTGCCGGAGCGAGAAAAAGCGAGATATCAGGAATCCAGAACGCTGATCGATCAAGATCAAGATGGACAGTTAAGCCTGACTGAAATTCAGGATCGAGATGCCTTAGTGATTTTGGATGTTGCGAAGATTCCTCGGATCGATGATCGAGCCGATGGCAGCCGAGGCAGTAACTTAATGCACCACAAATTCATAGTTGTGGATGGAAAGACTACGATCGTGACTTCGGCAAACTTCACGATGTCAGACGTACACGGAGACTTTGCTCGTCCTAGCAGCCGCGGCAATGCTAATAATTTGCTGAAGATGGAAAGTGTGGAAGTTGCACAGGCTTTTACAGCAGAATTTGAACTCATGTGGAGCGATCGCAAATTTGGCGTGAAAAAGCCATTTCGTCCAGCACAGCAGTTCAAACTGGGCGAGAGCGTGATTTCCTTGCAGTTCTCACCCAATTCCAGAACGATTCCCTGGGAACAAACACCCAATGGTTTGATTGCCAAAACGCTTCAGCAATCCACGCAAGCGATCGATTTAGCGTTGTTTGTGTTCTCGGATCAGGATTTGGTTAATACGATCGAAGGAAAATCAATTCGGGCATTAATCGAACCCAGCTTCATGTATAGACCTTTCAGCGAAGGTTTAGATATGTTAGGCGTGGCGCTAAGTAATAACTGCAAGTGGGAAGTCAATAATCGTCCTTGGCAAAATCCCATCAAGACAGTTGGAGTGCCGCAACTTCCGCCCGGTGATATGTTGCATCACAAGTTTGGAATTGTAGACGGACATACCGTGATTACAGGGTCTCATAACTGGACGCTTGCCGCGAATCGTGGAAATGATGAAACGGTTATCGTGATTCGGAATCCGGTAGTTGCAGCCCATTTTCAACGAGAATTTGATCGACTGTATGCAAATTCAGTTCTGGGGATTCCTCCAGCAATTCAGCGCAAGGTTGAGGCTGAACAGAAACAATGTCCTCCACCAAGCCAATCTCGCACCGGGTTAGTCAATCTCAATACTGCAACTCAGGCAGAGTTAGAAGCATTGCCAGGAGTTGGTTCAGGATTAGCGAAACGAATCATTCAAGCCCGTCCATTTCAATCCTTGGAAGATCTCGATCGTGTGCCTGGAGTCGGTAAAAAGTTAATGGAACGATTGCGCGATCTTGTGACCTGGTAGGAGACTTAACTGATCACTCAAGCTCTAATGTTCACGCATACCGTCCAAGTTTTAGAAACCTTCGATCGTACACAGTGCCTCTCGCAATTCCAAAGCGTTTTCCCAGTAACCTTCTGCCCTTCTTCCCGTTTGAAGAATTAATCTCAAACTATAAGCATTCGGAAATCCTTCCACCTCTAGCCAGATGCGATCGCTCTCTAATTCGCAAGCGATCCTCTCTTCATCCATCAACTCTTGAGCGATTTGTTGAAGGGTCTCATGCAGTTGTTCGCTCAAGCGACGAAAATCATTCCATTCCTGCTCGGTTAGTTCGATCGCCCAATCTTCTCCACCGACTAAGCCTTTAAATTCAGGAGCCGCAGCATCCCAACCTAATCGCCAACCTGCACCCGTTTTCAGAATCCGGCTCATCGAGGGGTAAAGACATTCACTAACGACTGAATCAAGGCATCGCGCTGTTTGCGATTCAACTTTTGGATAATCGCACGATCGCTTTCAAAGGGATTTTTGCGGAGATTTTCAGCCCCAGGATAAGTACTTGCGCTCATTAGTTCATTTGCGCCCAGAAAATCCGCGATCGTATATTTCCAGTCCAGCCGATAATTCACCGGACGACCTTTGATGAAATAGTGATAACGCACCAAACGACTGACTAAAGTGTTGTTGGGATCAACCTTGCCCGTTTCACGATTCACGTATTGATTTTCGAGCGGGAGATCCGGATTGTCTTTGTATACTTGCTGCCATGCTTCCTGAATCCGAGTCGGGCGAGAACCAGGCGTTTGGGCGAGAGCAGGCGAACTCAAGAACAGCGTGACGAGACTGAGAGTAATAAAGCGCTTCATAAGACTGATCAAAAAATAAGGGCAATTGCTTGCCCCAAATTCAGGATTATTCGCCGATAATTTCGGGCTGTGTCAGTTCATCCGACATTTCGATAATGGCTCGCATCACAGGCTTCATCATCGGATCATCTCCACTGTCAAAATCTTCAAAACGGCGGCGTTTGGCGCGATTTGCAACTTGAACAGTGATCCGGTAACGGTTAGAAGCAGCGCTAATCAAGTCATCGGCGCGGCGCATCAGTTGAACCGTGTCAAAGGTGGGACGTTTATGTAAGGATCCAGATTTTGCCATCAGTGTTCTCTCAGTAAAGAATTCGGAGGTATTTCGATCTTCAAAGCTTGTGTAAAGTTTTGAAAAATTTCGTTTAGAGTGATAGAGTCCGAATTAGCTCAGACTCTATTAATAGCGCAGACCTGTTTCATTCGCACAAGATTCATGCAGATTTTGGTTTCTCCCCCAATCAATTCTACGGCTCCTCCAGTGTCTTCACTGCGAATTTTGGCATTAGGCGATAGCCTCGTCTATGGATTTGGTGATCCAGAAGGTGGAGGTTGGGTAGAGCGACTCAGACGACGCTGGATGAGTCCGGGAGAGGCAAACCACGCCCTTTATAACTTGGGAGTGCGAGGAGATGGGGTGCGGCAGGTCGCACGGCGATTAGAGGTCGAATTTCATCACCGCGGAGAATTGCGAAATCGCGTTCCGGATTTGATTATTTTGTCGGTTGGGGTGAACGATTCGCCACGAGTTGGCAAGCTGGATGGAAAGAATTTAACGCCGTTTGAGACTTTTCAGGTTGAAATGGCGGATTTACTCGATCGAGCCAGTAAGCTCTGTCCTGTTTTGTTTGTTGGCATGGTTCCAGTAGACGAAGCGAGAATGCCGTTTCTGGACTGTATGCATTACAACCATAAAGATCAGAGTCGCTATAACGCAGCCATTCGATCAGCATGTGAGGCAAGAAAGATCCCGCATTTAGATCTGTTCGAGACTTGGAGATCGAGAGGATCAACTTGGTGTCAGCAGCAATTTACTGAAGATGGATTGCATCCCAATGTCAGTGGATATCAGGCATTATTAGAAGATATTTCGAGTTGGGATGCGTTTCGCAAGTGGATTGAGAGATGACAGTTTTAGTGGTAGCAACCGGAAATCCGGGCAAAGTGAAAGAGATTGAGCCGTATTTGTCTGGGCTGAATTGGGAATTACGGTTGAAGCCGCCAGAATTGGAGATGGAAGAAACGGGAACGACGTTTCAGGAAAATGCGGCTCAAAAAGCGACGCAAGTTGCGATCGCGACCGGACAATGGGCAATTGCCGATGATTCGGGATTGGAAGTCATGGCATTAGACGGTAGACCCGGCGTGTATTCGGCTCGGTATGCAGAGTCAGACCAAGCTCGAATTGCGAAATTATTGGGTGAATTGGGAGATGCCACCGATCGGCGGGCACAGTTTGTTTGTGCGATTGCGGTTGCAAAACCAGATGGCACGATCGCGCTTTTGACCGAAGGATTCTGTCCGGGTGAAATTTTAACCGCTCCGAGAGGCGAAGGCGGATTTGGATACGATCCGATTTTTTACGTGCCAGAGCAGAGAATGACGTTTTCTGAGATGCCGTTAGAGGTTAAGCAGGAAATTAGTCACCGTGGGCGGGCTTTCCAGGCGATTTTGCCGCAGATGAAAGCGCTTAAAGTGTGAGCGACAAAGAGAAAAGGGCTTGGAATTTTCCAAGCCCTGGTTGATAGGCATTGACTAGCAAAGCGAAAAATTATTCTGCTTTCGCTTTACGTTTGCGGGCAGAGTAAGCACCAACTGCGCCCAGAGCGAGCAATCCAGCAGCAGAAGCGGGTTCTGGAACGGATTCAGCAGGCGGCATATCAGTGACATCAGCAACCGTCAGCTTGGTGCGGAAAATGGTGTAGCGATTATTATCACGCTTGTCACCGGATGAATTGGTTGTGGTGTTGAGGAATTCTGCTGCTTGAGTCACTTCCGAAATCCGTCCCCAAGGACGAGTTGAACCATCGTTCAAGCCTCGGCTACGAGCAGAAATCCAATTCGCATTCGAGATTTCCCAGTTCAACTCAGCATTACCGGGTGTGTGTCCCCAGTCACCGGGGTTTGTGCCTTTCTGAGTAATGACATACTCCCACGCATCCGGTTTCGAGAGTAAGTTGTAAGTCTTGCTGTCTTTGTCTTTGAAGCTGAACTCGCCGACCCAAGACTCGTCTACACTGCGATCGTCCCAAACGACGACATACAAATAATCATTGGAGTCCATTGTGAAATCCCAAGTTTCGGCATGTGACCAGTTGTAGCCGCCCGTGCTGCCATTGGGACCATACTCATTGCGTCCGACGAAGTTTAAGCGGTCGCCCGTGCTGCTGCCATGAAAGAGTCCGTAGTGATTATCAGCAGTTAGCGTAGCCCGACTCGTGAGGGAAGCTGCAAACGCTTGACCTGCGTTTGAGAGTGCGATCCCCATTGCAAGAATTGCTCCAGCAATGAACTGTTTTCCAGAGAGAGACATGCCTGTAGCTCCTTGAGATGAATGCGTTCATACTGGCATCTCAGTGTTTTAGTGTGTATGTTTTTACACTCTTCTTGTTTCTTTACTGATGTAATCCCAGGCGTTTTTGAGGAGGAAATAAATTTCTTGCATAGTAAAAGAGATCGCTTCACATTCTCCTTGTAAACCCGGAGATAAAATTAGATTAATTTCAATATTTAAGCAATTAAGAATAGATTTTATTCAATGATCAATCCGTAAGATTGATGAGAAGGCACTAGAAATACAGGAAAGATGATGCGACTTCTATCGTATTTTTCGCTGATAAAAGATTCTATTCTTGCTAAGAATGCGGAGCAAAATCAGCTTGAATCTCCGCAGTGGCGAAATTCCTGACAGAATAGATAGATGTGATTTTTTCTAGCCCTTTTTTCTTATGACTGCGACAGAGCCAGGTTCATACAAAAATAGTGTCAATCTTCCCCAGACTAAGTTTGACATGCGCGCAAATGCCGTCAAACGGGAACCCGAATTGCAGAAGTTCTGGGCAGAACAGAAGATTTATGAACACCTGTCACAAGAAAATCCGGGTGAAGTGTTCATTCTGCATGACGGGCCGCCTTACGCCAATGGCGCGTTACACATCGGTCATGCGATGAATAAAATTCTCAAAGACACGATTAATAAATACCAATTGCTCAAAGGGCGAAAGGTTCGGTATGTTCCGGGCTGGGATTGTCATGGTTTACCGATCGAGTTAAAAGTCTTGCAAACCCTCAAGCCAGATGAGCGTCGAGCCTTGACGACGATCGAGCTACGCCACAAAGCGAGAGATTTCGCCCTTGCAACGGTCGAGCAACAGTCCAAGAGCTTTCAACGATATGGGGTTTGGGGAGATTGGGAGCATCCTTATCTGACCTTGAAGCCGGAATACGAAGCGGCTCAAATTGGTGTGTTTGGGCAAATGGTGCTGAAAGGCTATATCTATCGAGGATTGAAGCCCGTGCATTGGAGTCCAAGCTCTAAGACAGCTTTGGCTGAAGCGGAATTGGAATATCCAGAGGGTCATACTTCGCGCAGTTTGTATGCGGCGTTTGAAGTGTTGAACTTGTCGAAAGAATTGCAAATGCCCCTTGATCCATTTTTGGGTGAATTGGGTGTGGCGATCTGGACAACAACGCCTTGGACAATTCCAGGAAATTTGGGTGTGAGTGTCAATCCGGATTTGGTTTACGCAGTCGTTGAAGTTGGAGAGAATGCACCGGGAAGATTTAAGTATCTGATCGTGGCAAAGGATTTGGTCGATCGCTTGTCAGAAGTGCTTGGGACAACCTTAGAAGTCAAAGCAACGATGATGGGTCGATTGCTTGAGCATTGTACGTATCGGCATCCCTTGTACGATCGCGTCAGTGAAATCTTGATCGGAGGCGATTATGTCACAACGGAATCCGGAACAGGATTAGTTCATACGGCTCCAGGGCATGGTCAAGAAGACTATCAGGTTGGACAGCGCTATGGGTTGCCGATTCTTGCGCCTGTCGATGACAATGGCAACTTTACTGAAGAAGCCGGACAATTCAAAGGGCTGAATGTTCTGGGTGAAGGGAATACAGCCGTGATTGAGGCATTGCAAGAAGTCCGATCGCTCTTAAAAGAAGAACCCTACCAGCACAAATATCCTTACGATTGGCGCACCAAAAAGCCGACGATCTTCCGAGCGACTGAACAATGGTTTGCCTCTGTTGAAGGATTCCGCGATCAAGCCTTGAAGTCGATCGCAGAAGTGCAATGGATTCCGGCACAAGGCGAGAATCGCATCACATCGATGGTTGCTGAGCGATCGGATTGGTGTATTTCACGGCAGCGGAGCTGGGGCGTGCCGATTCCCGTGTTTTATGAGGAAGAGACGGGTGAGCCATTAATGAATGAAGAAACGATCGCGCATGTGCAGCAGATCGTTGCCGAAAAAGGCTCAGATGCTTGGTGGGAATTGTCGATCGAAGAACTGCTTCCCGAAAAATACCACGGGAAGAAGTATCGAAAAGGCACAGACACAATGGATGTCTGGTTTGATTCAGGGTCGTCTTGGGCATCGGTTGTAGAACAGCGATCGGAACTTCGTTATCCAGCTGATATCTATCTCGAAGGTTCAGATCAACATCGCGGCTGGTTCCAATCAAGCTTACTCACGAGTGTGGCAGTGCATGGTCATGCACCTTACAAAGCGGTGCTAACTCATGGGTTTACTTTGGATGAACAGGGACGGAAGCAAAGTAAATCGCTAGGCAACGTGGTTGATCCAATGGTGGTGATCGAAGGGGGTAAGAATCAGCAGCAAGAACCGCCTTATGGGGCTGATATTTTGCGATTGTGGGTGTCTTCGGTGGATTACACCAATGATGTGCCGATCGGGAAAAATATCTTGAAGCAAATGTCCGATGTGTATCGCAAGATCCGCAATACGGCTCGCTTTTTGCTTGGGAACTTGCATGACTTTGATCCTGCAAAAGATGCTGTTCCCTATGAGCAGCTACCAGAACTCGATCGATATATGTTGCATCGCGTCACTGAAGTCTTCGACGAGGTTCAAGATGCGTTTGAAACTTATCAATTTTTCCGCTTCTTCCAGACGATTCAAAACTTCTGTACGGTTGATTTATCGAACTTCTACTTAGACATTGCAAAAGATCGGCTGTATATCAGTTCGGTCAATGCTCAACGTCGCCGGAGTTGTCAGACTGTTTTGGCGATCGCGCTTGAGAATTTAGCCAAAGCGATCGCGCCTGTGCTCTCTCACATGGCAGAAGATATCTGGCAGTACTTGCCTTATTCCACTTCGCACAAATCGGTGTTTGCAGCGGGATGGGTGAAGCTAGAGGATCAATGGCGCAATCCAGAGCTAGCAAAACAGTGGGAGCAGTTGAGAGAACTGCGGGCAGAAGCGAACAAAGTTCTGGAACAAGCTCGCGCTGATAAAGCGATCGGGTCTTCACTCGAAGCTAAGCTTTTACTCTTTGTTGCGGATTCAGGTCTGCGGGCAAAACTGCAAGCTTTGAATCCTGCTAGTAGTTTGAGCGGCAATTGTGTGGATGAATTGCGCTATCTGTTCATCACCTCGCAAGTTGAACTGCTCGAATCTAGCGATCGCTTAACTGGTTCAAAGTATTGCTCTCAAACGGATACGCTTGGCATTGGCGTGATTGATGCTGAAGGGGAGAAATGCGATCGCTGTTGGAACTATTCGACACATGTGGGTGAATCAAAAGAGCATCCATTGTTATGTGAGCGATGCGTTCCTGCGATCGAAGGTCACTTTTAGCAAAGCCTCTGCGTAATACTCTCTCGCCTCAAATTGAACATTGAGGCGAGAGAAGCAATTTATCGTTTGGATGTTTGGGTTTCTTATCGCTTTTGAAAGACAACAGATAGATTATTGGCAGGCATCGGAAGGACTTTCAATAACTCTAAATTTTGAGTTTGAGCAGCATCAACTACATCCTCCAAATTTCTGACACCCCACTCTGGATTTTGTAGTTGCAAGCTGTCATCGAACAATTCATTACTAGGAGCGGTATGGATTCCGCTTTGTTTGTAGGGACCGTACAAATACAAAATTCCGCCGGGTGGAAGCAGTCGATTCGCACCTGCCATTAGCCCTAAACACGCTGCCCAAGGCGCAATGTGAATCATATTGATATTCACGATCGCTTGAATTGAGTCTTCAACATTCCAAACTGAATCACATGCGTCAATCTCGATCGGGGCAGCTAGATTCTCCGCAGGCTCAAACTCGCGCCACGCGGCGATACTGTCACGCGCGATCGCGCTTGGATCAGAAGGTTGCCATCGTCGAGGTGCTAAACGAGGTGCAAAGAATACCGCATGTTCTCCTGTGCCACTGGAAATTTCTAGGATTGTTCCTGCTGGAGGGAGCACTTCCAGTAAAACCTCTAGAATCGGTTCACGATTGCGTTGAGTGGCAGGAGCAAATTGACGATCGTGAGATGGATTCATTAGATATACCTTCTATTCATCGACTTAACGAGAGAAAATTGATTGAGCCATTGAAATTTTTAACTTATCCGGATTCACGCTTGACCCTAGCGGTAATAGTTATACCTCACTGCTCCACAAGCTGATCCATCTGTATACCCCCTTCCGACATAAATCAGATTGGCATTCCTACTCTTCTCACAATGCATTGATCTGAAATATTGCTGAAGGATTGTCGATCGCGGAACCAATCCCCAAACCTCCCGATTTACAAGTATCTTCCAATCTAAATCTGTTCGATGGAACTTGTCGAACTCGAAAATTTAACCTCTAAAGTCGCAAGGTTTTTTGTCGATCGACAGCTAGAAACGATATCCTGCTTAAGGCTGCACAACTCAGAACTCTAAAGAGTCTGAACAAGTCTAAAAAATGATCGTGATCTCAGTGGGCGAACCGAAATCGTATGAAACCGTATTTTGAATTGTTGGCTTTAGGTGTAGGAGCGTGGATGGCTATCGGCTCGGTGGATGCGGCAACCGCCAATCCCACCTCACCCCAAAATGAGCCAGAACCCGCCTCAAACTCGTCCGTCGCCGCTCAACCACAATCTCGTGTTCTGGTTGCGGCTCCCCCCAGTGTGGCAAAACCCTCAATTTTTAACCAATTCAAGCCAGAGAACAGTTCTCCAACGCTCACCCTCGCAGCATCGCGCGACTTAGAAGGCGATCCTACCCCTCCTTGGGTCATTGATCTCAAACCGAACGCGATCGCACAAACTCCCTCCGTCGTTGTCCCAACCAAACCCGTCACGACTAAGCCAAACCCCAAACCCAACCCAACCGCCCAAGCTCCAACAACTCCACGTCCTTCTGCACCCTTACCCCGACCAACGACCTCTACACCCACCCCCACTCCCACCCCTACTCCCCCACTCCCCACCTCCCCACCTCCCACCCCCGGCGCTTCTGCCCAAACCCTCCTCACCCCCTCCCCCAACCGTCTCCTCTTCCCCACCAAACCTGGAGAAGTCCAAGTCCGTTCCGTCCAACCGATTACCCTCCAACAAGCGCTAGACCTTGCAGAACGCAACAACCGCGATTTAGAAATCGCCCGTCTGCAAGTTGAACAAAGCCGTGCTGCCATTCGAGAAGCGCGTGCAGGAAACTTTCCCACACTTGCATTGACATCCAACCTCACTCGTTCTGGAAGTGCTTTCATCACTCAAGACACCCAACAAAATAGCTTTCTAGAGCAACTGGGCATCCAAAGTCAGAGCGGCAGCTCCACACGAACGGCGTTCGGTCTGGGCGCACAGCTAAACTACGACATTTTTACGTCAGGGTTACGTCCCGCTCAGATTGAAGCAGCAGAACGGCGATCGCGCACGGCTGAATTGCAATTGGAACAAACTCGCGAAGAACTGCGGCTGCAAGTTTCCAATGATTACTACAACTTGCAGAATGCAGACTCTCAAGTTGCGATTAACGAAGCAGCAGTCCGAAATGCAGAAGCTAACCTGCGAGACTCGAGAGCGCAAGAAACAGCCGGACTAGGAACTCGATTTGACACCTTGCGTGCAGAAGTTAACTTAGCCAATGCTCAGCAGCAACTTCGCAACTCCCAAGCGACCCAGGAGATCAATCGCCGACAACTGGCTCAGCGGCTCAGTTTATCTGAAACCGCGACGCTGACCGCGGCTGATCCAGTTCAGCCTGCAGGAACGTGGACGATTCCGTTGGAAGATAGCATCGTCTTGGCTTATAAAAATCGAGCAGAACTCGAAGAACAGCTTGTGCAGCGTGAAATTAGCCAAGCTCAAATTCGGGCTGCACGAGCGCAAAATGGAGTCACTCTTGGCTTTGTCGCCTCGTATGATTTCAGTCGCTCTGGAACCGTTGATACCGATGCTAACAATTCCGACAATTACAGCCTGGGGCTGCAAGCACGTTGGAATCTTTTTGATGGCGGGGCAACCAATGCTCAAATTAGCCAGCGAGAACGCGATCGCGAGATTGCCGAAGCCCGATTTGCTCAAAACCGCAATCAAATCCGCTTCCAAGTCGAGCAAGCTTTCGCGAACCTCCAAGCCAACTTTGCCAATATCAATACGACTCAGCAATCGGTCGCCCAGGCAGAAGAAGCGCTGAGATTGGCAATTTTGCGCTTCCAGGCTGGAGTCGGTACACAAACCGATCGAATTAGTGCTGAAGCAGCCCTGACTCAAGCTCAGGGAAACCGTGTTAGCGCCATCATCGGTTACAACCAAGCACTCGCCCAACTGCGACGTGCTGTGAGTAACATTCGCCCATAAGTGGCGCGATTTTCTAAATACCCGTCACAATAAAAGCTTGAGCCTTCTCGATCGCTATTGTCTCCCTAAATCGTCCCATGACTCACTCTCTACTTAATCTCTTCTGGATGCGTGCCTTAATGATTTCAGGGTTGGGCTGGCTCGTCGGACTCGGTGCGATCCGTTCTGTCCACGCTCAAGCCCCAACCGATCCTTTGCCTGCGGTCAAACCTGCTGCTCCTGCTGCGGTTGAGATTGCGCCACC
This sequence comes from Leptolyngbya sp. GGD, assembly GCF_026735145.1. Lineage (NCBI taxonomy): Bacteria > Bacillati > Cyanobacteriota > Cyanophyceae > Leptolyngbyales > Leptolyngbyaceae > Leptolyngbya > Leptolyngbya sp. GGD. The sequence continues at coordinate 181,621 of NZ_JAPQKE010000008.1, read as the reverse complement.
CGTTCAAGTTGCCCCTGCGGTTGAAGTTGCCCCTGTGGAGGGGGATACGTTTATTGATAAAACCGACTATGACTTAGGTGCAACTGAACGATCGACTCCAACTCCGACCGTGATTGCGAAACCTCCAGCGTCGATCGTGTCTCCTCGGTATCGTGCGCCTGCTGAATCGGTGAGTATGGCTCCGGTTGAAGTGGGCGGCTTTAACTTGTCCGTCACGGGAATTAACTGGGCAGGAGCAGCACAATCCAACCCGATTGGCTCCGCTTACGGCACCGTTCAAAATTATTACAATCGCAGTGTTCGCCCGATCGGACGCATTGGGAACGGTGATCTCAGGTTAATTTTTCCGTTAGCGATTCCGGCTCCGATCACATCCATGTTTGGTTGGCGAGTTCATCCGATCACGGGCAATACGAGATTACACACAGGAACTGATATTGGAGCAGCATTGGGTACTCCTGTTTTAGCCGCGTTAACAGGTCGCGTCATTCTCTCTGATTTCTTTGGGGGCTATGGTTTATCGGTTGCGCTAGAACACAATGCAGGCGCACAACAGACACTCTATGCTCACTTATCAGAGATCTTTGTCAAACCGGGCGATATTGTGAAACAGGGTACGGTGATTGGGCGAGTGGGGAGTACAGGCAATTCGACTGGACCTCACTTGCACTTTGAGGTGCGCCAGCAGACGACTGAAGGTTGGGTGGCAATGGATGCAGGAGTCGTCTTAGAAACGGCGATGGCAGAATTAGTGAAATCGATGCAGGTGGCTCAAAAGCCTGTTCAGTCGAACCGTCAATAGGCGCATTTGCTAGCCCGACGTGGAATGGGGAGATGGGGAGACTAAATTCAGATTGCTCCCTATCTCCCCATCTTTCTATCTGATTGATTGCCGTGAACTACTCGGTGAAAAGAGATCTGCTCTACAGCATCGTTCATTCCCTCAACTCTCGAACATCGAAGAGTTGAGGTTGTCGCTGTAATTTCCGAACTCAAGGGATATGTCTTAAGCCTTCTCACGCTACACATGCCCCGAATTACTGAGGCTTCTGATACATTGAAAAGCCCTTGCCATAAATTCTAGAAGATTGTTTAATCGATTGAAATTGTGAACGTTTAGTGAACAAATCAACCGAACATTGTGTCCTGAATTTAAAGATGAGACCTGAATTTTGTAGAAGGCGATGAGAGGTAGGTCTGCAACTATAGCAATTGATTGTGAGTGTAAATATGTCTATCCGATTGTGTTTTAAAGTCGTACTCTTGTCCGCTGGATTGTGTCTGCTTTCTTCTACGGCATCTCTGAGTCATGCGACTCCGCTGCTGCTTGCTCAAGCTTCTCGACAAGCAACAGCATCAGCAGAATCAAAAGTTAATCAAGGATTACAACAAATTCAGCAAGGAAAATTGAATGAAGCGATCGCTTCATTTCGCGAAGCAGCTAAGCTCAATCCGCGTCTTGCTGCGGCTCACTATAATTTGGGGTTAGCATTACGTCAAGCTGGACAACTTCAGCCCTCAGCCGATGCGTTTCATCAAGCCACCAAAGCCGATCCAAATTTTGCACTAGCATTTGCAAATCTGGGTGCTGCGTTGCTAGAAGGCAATAATATCAAGCAAGCAAGAGACTACTTAGCAAGAGCGATCGAACTTGATCCGAAGTCGGGTGTGGCTCAGTATAATCTGGGCTTAGTTCTGATGCAGGAGAAGAACTATGATGCTGCAGTGCAAGCGTTTCAGAAATCAGCCAATCTAAGTTTGAATGCTCCGGAGCCTTTATTTCAGATCGGACAAGCCTATCAGCAGCAAGGAAAATTGAATGAAGCGATGTCTGCGTTTCAGCAAGCGATTCAGCGCAATCCGAACTATGTCGAAGCACACTATAGCTTAGGTTTAGTCTCTTACTATCAGGGTAAATTAGACCAAGCTTTGAATGGGTTTCGCAAAGCAACGCAGATTAATCCGAAGTTTGCAACGGGTTACTATGCCGCAGGTTTAGTATTTGTTCGGCAGAAGAATTTGCCTGAAGCTGAACGGGTGTTGCGATATGCCAGAGATCTCTTTTCTAGTCAAGGGAATACAGCTTGGGCGAAGAAGACAGAACAGCAGCTTGAGCAAGTGAAACGGATTGAACGCGGGGAGATGCGCCCACAATAGATACGCCCAAAGATGTGTGAGGAAAGTTTCGGTTTCTCCTCGACTAGGCTTAACTCGATACGTGAGCGATGCGTGGGCTGAGCGTAGTCGCAACTCAACCCCACGATTCACTCGATCGCGCTAAACAAATCGATGCTGAAATTCACAGATCAAATCGACTCGACCTTTGCGCAACATTGCCGGATCAAGCCGTTCCGTCGTATTGCAAGTCATCAGCACGACTAATTTTTGCTCTAGCTCAAAGTTACCAACGCTCACCACACTCTGATACAACGTTCCATCGAGCAAGCTCAAAATATGCTCTGTCTTATTACTCGCCTGAGCAATCTCCGTTGAGCGATCCTGTGCTAAGTTATCTGCCTCATTGATAATCAGACAAATCCGCTCTAGATAAGCAGGCGGCACAAAATTCTCGACTGCATCGTGATCCAAAATGAAAATCACGTAGCCTAATGGCACGAGAATTTCTTTCGCGATCGCTTGCGTCCAAGCAGTCTTTCCAGTTCCCGGATCACCATGCACTAAGACGGCGAGACGATCTTGCGTCATGACCGTTTGCTGCACCGCATCACTAAAGGCTTGAATCTCCTCTGGAAAGTCACGGGTACTAAACTGAGCATGAATTTGACCTACACGGTTCTGATACCCACTTAGCATCACTGCTAAGCCATAGGTCGCCTTTTGAATCAACGGAGCCATATTCTTCGCCATCAGCGTCCAGTACCGCCGACCGCGATCGACATAGTCAATTTGCAACCACACATCATGGCTTGACCAATAGGCATAAACGGTACTAACTACATCGAGACGTTCCCACTGATCAAATCGATCGGGTGGAAAGTAAAACCAGCGATCGAGATAGTTCTGAGTAATCAAATCTGGACGACCTAAGATTTCCAGCATTTTCCGAATTGCCGTTTCCTGCAATCGATTCAAAGCATAATCGATCGGAATGCTGCTACGGCTCACAACTTGCCGCATCGGAGTTTCTACACTCAAGCTATCGATATAGTGGTGATCCGGACAGGGTGGCTCAGGCGTGAGATAGTTCCAAACCTGATCTAGTTCTCCACGCGTATAAGACGAGCAAAGATTGATTACATTTGACCACCAAGCTTGATAGCTCCGTCCTAGAGAATCTGTAATCGTACTCACTGCACCCATCATGCGGCGATTCAGTTCATCCCCATCGTTCTGTACAAGGTGCAAAAAATAATTCCAGTCAAAATCTCGATTCAGCGGTCGCCATCCCGCTGCTAGTAAGTTTTGCCCTTGCTGTTGACTATGCTGAAATTGATTGTATTGATTGAAGTTGAAGTCTGACATAAGATTTCAGAACGATTTTAAATTGGGTTCGACCCAAGTAGAACGAGCAAGCGGTGAAAACAAACAATCGCGGCTGTAATATTCAAACAACACTGCCGGATCAGCGTAGTGATGAATGAGTTGATTGGCTAAGTTCAGTAAAGAATCATGAATATCAACATGATTGAGATCGGTTTGAATGAGGTGAATCCAAAATAACGTAATTGTTTCGTGATAGCCGCCAGTTGGAGTTGATTCAATCCCGTGTGCATGATTATAGCGTTGGATGCCAAAGCGGATTTTCTCTACTGCAGTGCGAGGAGATCGAATTAAATACCACAATGCAACGGTTAAATGTGCTGTATGTGTCCAGTGTTCTCTCGCTAAACGACAATCCTCAAACGCTCGAACCAATTCAGTAATTTCATTTTCTGACGTATACATGAGCAAACTACTGATATACTACATATATAATACAATTACTGTCAACGGGTTTCGGATACAATCCTGAAGTCTTTTAGTCATCAGTTGCAATGGTCAAACCTCGAATTTGGCGATCGACATTCATCGCGCTTCTATTTGTAATGAGTGCGATCGTTACGAATTGTGCCTCACAAAATACGACTCCAACAACTCCGGGGGTTCTAGTATATGCAGCCAGTGGGCAGCCGACCAATTTAGAACCTGGAAACATTACTGACGGAAATTCTCTGATTGTTCAGAATCAAATCTACAATCGCTTGATCCAATTCAAGCCCGGAACTGCGGACTTAGAGCCGAGTTTAGCAACATCTTGGAGCGCCTCAAAAGATGGTAAAACTTGGACATTCAAGCTGCGCAAAGGTGTGAAATTCCATGACGGCACCGAGTTTAATGCACAAGCAGTGAAGTTTAATGTCGATCGCTGGTGGGATAAAAAGAATCCGAATGGATTTCGCAATGCGGGCAAAAGCTACGAAATTTGGGGTCAGATTTTCGGGGGCTACAAAGGTGAACCTGATTCACTCGTTCAGGATGTCAAAGTGATCAATCCTTTGACGATTCAATTCGTTTTGAAACAGCCGTTTGCTGCTTTTCCAACAGCGATCGCATCTTCTTACTTTGGCATTGCGAGTCCAACCGCAATTCAGAAAGCAGGGGCAAACTATGGGACACCTGCAAGCGGAGCAATTGGAACCGGGGCATTTGTATTCAAGGGGTGGCAAAGTGGCGATCGCATTACGCTTGAGAAAAATCCGAACTATTGGAAGCCAAACTTACCTCAGTCAAATCAGCTTGTGATGCGGTTTGTAACGGATTCTGGCGCAAGACTTGCACAAGTTAGAGCAGGACAAGTTGATTTTACAGTTGAGCTAGCACCTGATCAAAAGCAAGAAATTGAGCAAGATCAGAATTTAGCAGTGATGAATCGTCCTTCGTTTAATGTCGGCTACTTAGCATTAAATCCGAGCTTTAAGCAGCTTTCTGATGTGCGAGTGCGACAAGCGATCGCACATGCCATTAACCGAGAAGCGCTGGTGCAAGCGTTTTGGAAAGGATCAGCCCAAACAACGCCGCATTTTCTTCCGCCGTCTCTGGATTGGGCAACGTCACCTAAGGTCAAAGGCTATGACTACAATCCTGACAAAGCAAAAGAGTTACTCAAACAAGCAGGATTTGCCAATGGCTTTGAAATCGACTTGTGGTACATGCCTGTAGCACGCCCTTATTTTCCCACACCAAAAGCGATCGCAGAAGCGTTTGCCGCCGACCTACAAGCCGTGGGAATTAAAGCAAATCTGAAAACAAAAGATTGGGCAGCTTATCTTGCCGATCGCAATAAAAAACCGGGCTATCCAATGTTTATGTTGGGTTGGACAGGAGATTATGGTGATCCAGATACATTTTACTATCCACACTTTGGCCCAGGTAGCACAACCGATTTAGGCAACTGGAAAAACGATCGAGTCATTCAACTGCTGAATCAAGCTCGATTGACAGGCGATCGGACTCGTCGTGCAAAACTTTATGCTGAAGTAGATGAAATTATTCAGCGCGAAGCGGTGCGATTATCGATCGTGCATTCTGATCCGTTATTAGTGCAGCGAAAATCGATCGCCGGATGGACACCTAGCCCATTAGGAACTGAGCCATTTGAAGCGATTCGCAAACAATAATTTTGGTACGAACCAAAACTGCCATCAGTCGAGGATTCGGGGCAACATAGACCCCGTATAAATTCCCACCTCAGCCATCAATGGAGTGTGATTCTAAGCTAAAATCTGAATGCGCACCTGTTTCATAGTCCGAAATCATGCTCTTAGAACTTTCAGGTCGAACGAAATATGCACTCTTAGCGATGTTGGAATTGGCTTCAGTCTATGAGACAGGGGAAACATTACAGATTCGACAGATTGCAGCATCACAGAATATTCCCGATCGCTATTTAGAGCAGTTACTCGCGACCCTAAGACGAGCTACTCTTATTTCGAGTGAGCGGGGCAAAAAAGGGGGATATTTTCTCTCTCGCCATCCTCGCAGAATCACAATTTTGGAGATTGTGAACTGTATGGAAGGAGAAGAACCTGCAACGTCTGCTGAAGGTAGTTCTGAATCTGCTGCAATGCAAGCAATCACTGGCTTTTGGCAAAAGGTTAAACAAGCAGCTGATGAGGTTTTAGAAACTCATTCCTTACAAGATCTGCTAGAGCAGCGCAATCATTTTCAGCAGCCGATTACAATGTATTACATCTAAACGGCTGCCTTCAGTTGATAGAGTGTCTATTTCAAAAATCGATTTCAATCGATCGTTGAAACCGTAGTTAGAAACATCAGCCTCAGTCCAGGTGCAAAATCGGGCGTCAGAACTTGTGTCTGACATGCCTGTAACAGCCTATGCAACAGAGGTTTACAAAGCACACTTATTTATTCACTTAACTCAATCAGACTCACCCTCTAGTTCGTAGTCGATCGTACTGAAATCTTAGGTCAAGTCTCAGCTAATGAATAGAGAAAACATTAGATGTTTTCTTGTGTTTTCTCACGTCTGACCTATCTCTACGTTTGCCCTACTCTCTAGAAACTTAAGCATGAGTACTACCACCAGTAACCCTCCTATCTCGAATGAAGTTGCCTTACGAATCGCTCTAGCTGCTAGAGTTTTGCCTGAAATTTCGCTCACTGAGTTGATTGAAGCACTCCAAGATAATGTTGGAGAAGTTTTGAATGAAGCAGCACTCAGCCGCATTACAGTTACGAACTTAAAAACTGCTTTTGGACAGACTTATGATCTAGATGGTGAAGAAGAAGGCGAAGATGCCAATGCAGGCGACATTGCTGCGCTCAAAGAAGCGGTTCGGATTCTCTGGGGTGCAAAAGATGAAGCTGAGGCACTTCCGACGATCGAGCCTTATCAAGATGGTGAAATGCCACACTCTGTTCGGATTGCAGTTGCTTCTAACAATCGCGAACTGCTTGATGGTCACTTCGGATCTTGTTTGCGGTACTTGGTCTACCAACTTTCTGCTACAACGCTTAAATTAATTGATATTCGCTCAGCACTCGAAGCTGATCTATCCGACGATCGCAATGGATTTCGCATCAATCTGATTCGAGATTGCCATGTCGTGTATATCGTCTCCATCGGTGGCCCTGCTGCTGCCAAGGTTGTGCAAGCTGGTATTTATCCAATGAAACTAATCGAAGGGGGTGAAGCAAGAGCGATTCTGACTGATCTGCAAACTGTCATTGCGACGGCTCCACCGCCTTGGATGGCTAAAGTTTTAGGCATTGCAGAAGGTGATCGCGTCAAGAATTACAAAGCCATAGAAGCAAGTTAAGACTTCTGGCGCCTTTTTCTGTCAAGTTCAACATTCTTTAGGTTTTGAAGTCTCTCGCGCTCATACACTATGAGAGAACACATTCAACCTAAAGCCTGTAATGCATCCGCGTGTTATCTGTCTCGGCGAAATTCTCTTCGATCGCATTTCCAACCAGCCAGGACTCCCCCTCGAAGCAGTCACCACTTGGACAGATTATCCGGGTGGTGCTCCTGCCAATGTCGCCTGTGCCTTAACTAAACTTGGCACACCCAGCGCATTCGTTGGAGCCGTTGGAGATGATGACTTAGGTCGATCGCTGACCGAGTTACTCAATACGCTCAAAGTCGATACGAGCGGTGTGCAAATCTATCCCGCTCCAACTCGGACAGTCCTGGTGTTGCGATCACAAACCAACGATCGTAGTTTCGTCGCGTTCGGCGAGAACCGCGATACAAGCGAATTTGCAGATACACAACTTCAAGGCAATCTCATTCCGGTCGAATTGTTTCAACATGCAGATTATCTGGTGCTTGGAACTTTATTGATGGCTTATCCGCGCAGTCGAGTCGCGATCGAGCGGGCTTTACAACTTGCCGAACAGTTTTTTGTCAAAGTCGTCTTAGATGTCAATTGGCGACCTGTGTTTTGGAAAGACCAGAACATTGCACCTGCACTGATTCATGACTTAATCAAGCGGGCAGATTTTCTCAAAATGGCAGAAGAAGAAGCTGCATGGTTATTTGATACAACTGATCCGGGTGTGATTGCCCATCGCGTCGAATCCCTAGAAGGCGTGCTAGTAACCGCAGGCGAAAAAGGATGTAGCTACTGCCTCAATCAGCGAGAAGGAAAGATTCCAGCTTTCTCGATCGACGTTGAAGACACAACAGGCGCAGGCGATAGCTTCTTAGCTGGATTTGTACATCAACTTTGCCAGCACCAACTGTCTGAAATTAACCATGATGCAGAACATATTGTCAAATATGCCAGTGCTGCGGGTGCGTTAACGACCTTAAAAGCAGGCGCGATCGCCGCTCAACCGACCGGGGCAGAAGTCGATGCTTTCTTATTTTTAGATCAACAGGCGAGCTAAGTGATGGGAATCGAAATTGAGCGAAAATTCTTAGTGATTGGAGATGAATGGCGCGCGCTTGCACCAGGCACTCTCTATCGACAAGGCTACATTCCAACGCTAGAAAGTACAGTGAGAATTCGGATTATTGACGATCGAGGATTTATCACGATTAAAGGCATGACTCAAGGCATTTCGCGATCGGAGTTTGAGTATGAAATTCCGATCACGGATGCTGCACAAATGTTAGATACGCTCTGCAAACCGCCACTGATTGAAAAATATCGGCACAAAATTTCACTGAATGGCTTAGTTTGGGAAGTCGATGAGTTCTTAGGGCAGAATCAAGGATTAATCATGGCAGAGGTTGAACTAAAAAGCGCCGATCAGTCGATCGATCTGCCCGAATGGATTGGAGAAGATGTTTCTCACGACCCGCGCTATTACAACTCCAATTTAGCGAAGCATCCGTTTAGTACGTGGTAACGCTCTGCACTAGCAAAACACACTCAATTTCAATTCCTGAGCCAGTTTTTCAACTAGAAAAAGTCCAGCAACAGAATTTCCAATCCGATCGATCGCTGGACTATAGCAAGCGATCACGCCTTGTTTTGGCACGATGGCGAGCAGCGCTCCACTCACGCCCGACTTCATCGGCAAGCCAACCTTTACAGCGAAAATTCCAGACACTTCATACAATCCGCAGGTCAACATCAGGGCTGAAACCGTCTGCTGGTGCAAGTGAGAAATTTCCGGATGCGGTTTTGCCAGCAATAACCCCAGTTGTGCTAAATCTGCGATCGTCCCTGACAAACAGCAAAGCTGATTATACGTATCCAGCGCCAGATCTGAACGATCCAGCAAGTCACTCTGAACAAGTAAATCCGCGATCGCACGATTGGTTTCATTCGGCAGCGATCGTACTGAATTCAGCGCGTTTTGATCCAATTCAATTTGAGTGTGAGCGAGATCGTTCAACCATTTGCAAAATGCGGCACAGCGGTCTGAACCGGAAGCTTTGGGCATCAGACCTGTAAGCGCGATCGCGCCGCTATTGATCATAGGATTGCGAGGACGGCTATGATCCGCTTTCAGTTGCACGATCGAATGAAACGGCAAATCCGAAGGTTGCATCCCCACTTGCTGAAAGACGCGCTCAGCACCGACCTGCTCTAGAAGATAAAGCAGCAAAAACGGCTTAATGACGCTCATCAGCACAAAAGGCTGAGCGACATCACCCGCGGCTAGCGTTTGAGTTTCAGCCAAAACTTGAGCCGCAAGCAGGCGCGAATCAACCTGCGCCAACTGCGGAATATAATCTGGAAGCCGTCCTTGCAGCGTAAACCGTCGTGCTTGGATAACCCAAGCATCGAAATCAGCTTGTGTGAGAACTGCCAGAGTCATGAGGAACCGAAGTTTAGAGAAGAAGCCAACAGGAGTATAGCCTCATTCGTTCTGCTTTCCTTAGACTTGATTAAATTCTTCGGTGCGTTCGCTGTAATCGATCGGTAAAACAACCATCAAGTTTTCATTGGGGCGAGGAATATAGTGCGATGATAGAAACAGTTTGTCGCCTTCTTTGTAAGCCGTCATTTTTTTGGCAGCTTCTAATCCAGCTTCAACGGAGATTTTGACTTCTGAAACATCGCCTCGAACGACGATCGTAATATAAGCGCCGCTAACACGTTCCATTTCAACTAATGTCACTCGTGCGGCTTTGACCATGACATCTGCAACCGCAAGCGCCGGGGGTAAACCCCGCACTTCTACCATTCCGACTGCCTTAGCCATCCTCTAAACTCCCTTCCATATTGCGCGCAATATATAGATTATTACAGTTTGGTCTATGGATGGCGAAACTCGGGTCGTTGCTTCCGCTGTTCATTCTGATTAGAAAATCTAATCTATTTGCGCCGTTTGCGATGCACTAAGCCACCGAGCATGATGGCAATTCCTGAACCGAGCAGAGTAGAAGGTTCTGGAACAGCGGTTACATCGACTGCAAGCCGAGCAGCACGAGCTGTAGAGTTAGCAAAGGGGATCGCTCTAGGAGTGAGATCGACTCTGGTGATGCGAACAGAAGCACTGGCTGAGGTGGTGTTATCTCCGAAGAAAACGAAATTTGGTAAATTGTACGGCACGCCTTCGGGTGAGTAGTTACGCAGGCTTCCGGTGAGAATGGGAGTCTGGAAATTGCCGTTTGCGAAGAGTCCATAGTAATTGCCTTGCACAGAGAGGTCGTAGCGAACAGCACGCACTGGGTTAAATGAAGTGCCTTCTGCATGAGTAAATCGAGGCGGTTTGGTCGCTCCGTCGTTTTGTGCCCAGATGCGATCGCTCAATTTCGCATCACTTGCCCAGAATCCCAGTTCGATACCGCGCCGATCAGAACTCAAAGCGATAATGCTAAATCCTGCTCGATCAGGATTTTGATGGGCTTCAGACAATAGTTGGAGATTGAAGCCCAATGTATATCCTTTGGTACGATCGAGGGTGCGAAAAATTGAATATCCGCCTTGGAGAGTGTTGGATGCTCTGGTGTTGAAGGTTGTCCCACCATTGCTGACGATTTCAGTGCCGGGAGGTGTCACGCTTGTCCAACCTTGTTTGGCAAATGAGGTATTACGTGAACCATCGTATAGATTTAGAGTCTGTGCTTGTACCTGGGTTGCAGCGAGTGTCAAACTCAAGCCTGCAAGGATTCCGACTGCTGTTCTCATTCTTCTTTCCCTCTAAGTAATGATTCGGGATAGAAGCGCCCTGCCAGTAGCAGAATACACCTAAAAAACAGGGATTTTATAATTCTTGAGAAATTGATGCGATCGCAGTTTAGTTTTCCGCTTGCTTCGCATTGTGCATTCGTATGTTTAGTGCGAAAGCACTCGTGCTACAAACGTTAAGTCTGTTGATGTTTGAGCTTGAACCAAAGCGATCGTAGTTTCCAAAACTTACTACTTTCCATCGCTTCAATTCGCGTTCTTAAAGCAGCATTCTCCGCTTGCAACTGCATTTCTCGCTGAATCTGCTGTTCCACAAAATTTTGATGTCCGACAATCTGAGGAATCGCTTGACGATTATGCGATCGACCTTTGATCCAAAATGCCTGATCTGGTCCGACTCGCTCTAAAACAGGCTTCTCATGATGTCGGTCGCAGAAATCATAAAACGCCTCTCGACACCCTTCCCAATAGCCAAAATCATCCAGAACAATACAGCCACCCGTCACAATGCGAGGATAAAACGTTTCTAAAACCAACGTCACCGAATCGTACCAATCCGCATCACAATGCAGCAACGCGACCTTCTCAGGCAATTCCGCTTGGAAAGTCGTTTCAAACCACCCTTTTCTAATCGTATACGACTGCTCATCCGTACCCACCGTGTGCAAAATCGTTTTGAGATCCTCAATCGTGCCCACACATTCCCCGACCCAAACCTTCGCATCATCCCCATCTTTTGCAGTTGTCGGTGGCATTCCTGCAAAACTGTCGTACAGCCAGAGATGTCGGTCTTCCAGAAACGTTGAAATTACGGCTGCTGAGCCGCCCTTGTAAGTTCCACACTCCACAAAGTCACCGTCGATCTGATTCAAATTCAGGTATTCGCAAAGTGCAGCCAGATTCGTCAGACGATCGGAAGTACACAGGGTATAAGGTTGAACTTGCTGAAGTAACAATGGGTCAAGAGACATAAAGCATTAGAGTTCGATAAGCGTTTCGTCTGGAGTTGAACTAGAGCGGTAAATCTCAAAAGTAGGATTGAGATTCACAATGCCTGCCCAGAGAATCGCATTGGGGTTTTGGAGAATTTTTAGCACAGCAGTATTATGAAGCATCGTCAAGACTCGTTTGAATTGATGTTCACTGAAGCCACCCTCTGCGATGCCGATTGTAATCGTATAATCTCCAGCCAGTAGAGGTAGATGAAACTGAAATCGAGCTTCGATCGAGCTACCTGCTTCGACCGCTCCAATGCTGTGCTTCATGCAGAATGTATTCGACTCAAACACGACTTCTCCTGTACGATTTCGCATTCGGAATCCTACATGCGGATCTTCCATGCGCTCTAGAAAGGTGAGTCCGATCGCCAGCTGAACTTTAGAATCACTAAAGGCGGATTGGATCGCGTGATTGTCCGCATCGAGAAACTGCACATACTTCAATTGCACTGATGTTGACGTGATAGCAGCATCGGTACTCGCTTGAGGCATTTGAATCGCAATGCGCTCCGGAGCTTGATCTTGTTTTTGTAAAAGCTTCGCTTCGTACAGATCAACGACTTGCCGGGGAGTTGCATCGAGAATGACTCTGCCATGTTCTAGCAAAATCGCGCGATCGCACAACTTGCACACGGCACTCGAATCATGCGAGACAAAGAGTAACGTTACGCCTGCTTCTCGTAACTCCCTCAATCGAATAAAGCATTTCTGCTGAAAGTAGACATCTCCTACTGCCAGCGCTTCATCGACAATGAGAATATCCGGATCAGTATTGACAGCCACGGCAAACGCTAACCGGACAAACATACCGCTCGAATAGGTTTTCACGGGCTGATCGATGAAATCTCCAATGTCAGCAAACTCAACGATCGTGTCAAATTTCTGCTCAATCTCAGCTTGACTTAGCCCTAAAATCCTACCGTTAAAAAAGACATTCTGCCGTCCTGTAAACTCTGGATTAAAACCACTCCCGAGTTCTAACAATGCGGAAATTCGACCATTAACAGTTAACTGTCCGGAGGTGGGAGTCAAGGTCTGGGTAATCACTTGCAGCAGCGTGCTTTTTCCGGCTCCATTCTGCCCGACAATGCCGATCGTTTCGCCTCTGAAAATTTCTAAATCAATCTCTTGGATTGCCCAAAATGGCACAGCCCGACTTTTCCCAGGCAGCAAGATCTCTTTTAAGCGATCGACCGGACGCGCATACCGCTTAAAACACTTTGAAACACCTTTGAGAGAAATTGCAACCTCAGCCATAGAGTTCATCCTACACAACATCAGCAAACGCTGGACGCAATCGCCGATAAACGAATAGCCCAATGGCAAACGTGAGCATGGAAACGCCCCACAACACGCCCAATTCTTCCCAATGATGCATCCGACCGACCAACACTAAATCACGATACACTTCGACGATCGTGGTCATCGGATTCAACCAGAACACCAAAAATCGCCATCCTTCAGGAATGAGTGAAGATGGATAAACGATCGGAGTCAAGTAAAACCACAAATTCAGAATCACCGTAATCGTTTGCGGAATGTCTCTCAAAAACACCGTCAATCCTGCTACGAGATACCCTAAACCCGCTGTGAGCAGCAATTGAGGAATCCAAATGATCGGAAATAACAGCACCGAAGTGTGAATCAGTTTGGCGGTAAATGCCACAAATGTAATCAGTAAGATAATTCCAAACGAGCTTTCGACCAATGCTGTACAAATGGGCACCAGCGGCAGCAGCCCTAGCGGAAATACGACTTTCTTGATCAAATTCGGCTGACTAATCACCGACGTGGTTGCCCCTGTGAATCCTGCGACAAAGGCTGTCCAAGGAATCAGCCCCGCAAACATCCATAGCCCAAACGTAAAGTCATTCGCAGGCAACCCCCGAAAATTGAGTTTGATTTGCAGAACAATCGAAAATAAGTATGTATATACTAATAGCTGCGCAAGTTGATTTAAGATCGCCCAAAAATTTCCGAGGATTGATCCTTTATATTTTGCTTCTAGATCGCGTTTAACCAAGGTTTTGAGCAGATCAAACTTGATCCAAAAAGATTGAGGAATCGGCAATCGGCGCACTGCTCGATCGCGTTGCCGTGTGCTGAAAGTAACGAATTTACGCGCCACGATTTTCAATGGATTTTTCACACCTCTCACCCTAGTTCAACGCAATTGCGTCTTCGTCAGGATATCAGTTTAGGCGCACATGTTCGATCGCGTGCAAAATTGCCGATCGTTGCTCATCGTCATATTGCCATCGGCGTAAAAAATCTCGATAGGTTCCATCTGACTCGATCGAGGTTTTTAATTCCATGAGCTGACGATCGACGCTTTTCGACATCATGCGGCGAATTAAATAAGTGCTGCGCCGCTGTACTCTGGCTGAACCCTCTGCCAATTCTGGCTTTTGATTGCGCGTATGGGTCAAGATCATGGCGGTTGACATGGCTAAATTCTTCGTCAGCAGATCCGCGACTTTCTCTTCAGCAGGAAGCAATCCTAGTACAACGTGAAAGCCAATTTCATCCATCAATTCCCGATCGTCGCTTAAATAAGTGACAAAAAAACCGCGTGCGCCGTTCTCAGTTTGTACTAACGCAGTTATGATCCTTTCAAGTTCAGGTTCCGAGACGTGACCCTGTTCGACCTCGGCAAGGAGTGATTGGGTTAGCTCGATCGCGCCTTCAAACGAGATCGAGTCGGGAATTGCAAAGCGAGAAGGAATCTCCATATTCACGATCTCTCTAAAGTTGATGGTTCTCAACAATTATGGCGATCATTTCCTCTAAAAAACAGCCCAACGATCGAGATAAAGCTGCTGCGCCCGCTGACAAGGTGAGCGTCATGGCGCAAGCTGTCTCCCAAGCTGTCTCCAATGGCAAGCCTGAGAAGACAACCATTCTTCAAGCTGAGCCGGAGCCTGAAGAACGCAGCAAACAAGAAGAAAAAATCCGTCCCCAATGTCTGACGGAATATATTGGACAGAAAGATCTCAAAGATGTCTTAGATATTGCGATTCGTGCCGCTAAGTCTCGCCAAGAACCGTTAGATCACTTGTTACTCTACGGTCCTCCTGGACTGGGCAAAACCACGATGTCGCTGATTTTGGCACAAGAGATGGGCGTGAAATGTAAGATTGCCAGCGCTCCTGCCCTCGAACGCCCGCGCGACATTATGGGCTTACTGATTAGCCTGCAACCCGGTGATGTGCTATTCATTGATGAGATTCATCGCCTTGCCAAAGTCGCTGAAGAATTGCTCTATCCAGCAATGGAAGATTTTCGGGTAGACATTCCCCTCGGCAAAGGGAAAAGTGCCAAAATGCAGTCGATGAGCTTGCCGCCTTTTACGTTAGTAGGAGCCACAACGCGAGTCGGTGCGTTGACTTCGCCGTTGCGCGATCGCTTTGGCTTAATCCAACGCCTGCGATTTTACGAAATCGATGAACTGACTGAAATCGTCTTGCGTACGGCTGCACTGCTGAAAATGAACATTACCCAGTCGGGTGGAGAAGAGATTGCTCGCCGCGCCCGTGGAACCCCTCGGATTGCCAATCGCTTGCTCAAACGAGTCCGCGACTTTGCTGAAGTGAAAGCCTTTCGAGAAATCGATCGAGACATTGCCGCCGAAGCCCTGCAACTGTTCAACGTCGATCCTTGTGGTTTAGATTGGACGGATCGCCGCTTGCTCAGTTTCATGATCGAACGACACAACGGTGGTCCCGTCGGACTTGAAACGCTCGCTGCGTCCACGGGTGAAGACGCTCAAACGATCGAGGAAGTTTACGAACCCTATCTGATGCAAATCGGGTATCTTAGCCGTACCCCACGGGGTCGAGTGGCAACTGCGGCTGCTTGGAAACATTTGGGCTATACCCCACCCGATACTCATCAAATGACACTTTTACCGTAGGAGATGTTCATGATTCGCTGTTTGCTCAAATCTCTGTTGATGGTTGCGATCGCGTTTTTCATCGCTTGGCAACCTGTTCTTGCTGAAGAAGAACCCATGACTGCTGCGACTCTGTTTGAGCAACTTTCGACTCTAAAACAGCAAGCCTTTGAATCGACAAACAAAGGTGACTTTACCAAAGCTGAAGCGTATTGGTCAGAACTGCTAGAGTTGCTGCCAGATAATCCCGCCATTTGGAGCAATCGCGGCAATTCCAAAGTCAGTCAAAACAAGTTAGAAAGTGCGATCGCGGATTTCAATAAAGCGATCGAGCTTGATCCGAATGCCCCTGATCCATATCTGAATCGGGGCGCTGCAATGGAAGGATTGGGAAAATTTGAAAGCGCGATCGCCGATTACAACAAAGTTCTCGAACTTGATCCCAATGATCCGGCTGCCTATAACAATCGAGGCAGTGCTGAAGCCGCATTAGGACAATGGGAAGTGGCAGTAAAAGATTTTCAAAAAGCAGCGGATGCTGCTCCAGACTATGCGTTTGCTCGTGCCAACTATGCATTAGCTCAGTACCAACTTGGCAACATTGAAGATGCCATTCGGACAATGCGAAATTTAGTTCGCAAGTATCCAAAATTTGCCGATATGCGGGCAGCGCTCACGGCTGCACTGTGGGTTGAAGGCAAGCAGGGCGAAGCAGAGAGCCAGTGGGTTTCAGCAGTCGGATTAGATAAGCGGTACAAAGACATTGAATGGGTGAAAAACGTGCGCCGATGGCCGCCAACCATGTCGAGTGCTTTGGAGAAGTTTCTCAGCCTCAAATCTTAGAACAATGGCTCTACTTTGAAACTATATAAGCTCAAAAATTCGATGGTTGAGCAGTATTGCGAACTCTGAACTATCCGCAACTCAACTTGAGCATAAGGTTAAGAGTTCACCACGATCAATCTGATGGGGAGAGCGGAGAAAGACCTAAAATCATAGTCCTGCTCCCCATCGTTCCACCTCTCCACTCTACAAAGTCAGCATCGTCAACTAGCCGTTCTCACCGCAGGCAACCTCAGATATCGGAAGACCATGAATTATTCGGATGCAATATTTAAAGAAATGTAATGAAAGTTGCAAAAAATCCGATCCGTTCATTCTATGGAATTGGGAGCCTTTAGGTTAGACGAGATCTCTAGGTTAGGGAGGAAGCACGATCGTGCCACCCATGTTGCAGATTCAACTTCTTGGTGGGTTTGACTTATCCTACGGCGACCAGTCGTGGACGAGGGCGATTTCAGAACGGCTTCAGTCTTTGCTGGCTTATCTAGCATTGAATCGGCAAAGGGCACAATCTCGCCAACACTTAGCCTATCTATTTTGGGGAGACTCGAGCAATCCGCAGGCTCGAACTAACCTACGTAAAGAGTTATACAATCTGCGGCAAAACCTACCCAATGTAGAACAGATTGTACGGATCGAGCCAAAAACGCTCTCATGGTCGCCAACTATTCCTTTTGCGCTAGATGTGATGGAATTTGAGAATGCAGTAGCACAGAACCAACTTGAACGTGCGATCGCGCTCTATCGAGGTCAATTATTGCCCAGTTGCGACAATGACTGGATTTTCCCAGAACGAGATCGATTGCAGCAATTGTATGTTCGAGCCTTAGAGCAATTGATCGAACAACTCAAAAACCAGCAAGACTATCGTTTAGCTTTAAACTACGCACAACAGCTATCACGGGTCAATCCGCTCAACGAATCGACCTACTGCACCTTGATGCAATTGCATGATTTGAGTGGCGATCGCGCTAATGCACTTCAGGTTTATCACCACTGTATGACGATGCTGCGCGAGGAGTTGGGCGTTGATCCGAGCCCTACCACTCGTAGATTCTATGAACAATTGCTACTAGAAGAAGAATCACCCATCGGCACATCTCCAATTCAGCCAAGGGTACATCTCCCCCTATCGCTGCCGTCACAATCCGCCTTGCCAATGGTCGGACGGAATCACGAGTGGCATTTAATTCAAGAATGGTCAGCGATCGCTGACCCCCAAGTTCTACTCCTCACTGGTGAACCTGGGATTGGCAAAACTCGACTTCTAGAAGAACTTCGAGAAACAACCCCTTTTGCGCTCTGGGGACGGGGATTTGCGGCTGAAATGCTACGACCCTACGGCATCTGGATCGATGCATTGCGATCGGTACGGCTCCTCAATCCTGTCCCAGCAGAATTAGGCTTCTTACTGCCCGAAATCGGACAACCGAGCAAAGCCCCACCGGATCGAAGCCATTTGTTTGATGCGGTCGTGCAATTGCTAGCAAACTGGGCAGCACAAACCCCCTTACTGGTGATGCTCGATGATATTCAGTGGATAGATGAAGGCTCATCCGCCTTACTGCACTATGCGAGTCGCTTGTTGACTCATCTCCCGGTTAAATTTGCTTGTACGGCTCGTTCTGGAGAACTCTCCAAAAATGCCGCGATTTCGCAAGTTCTTCGATCGCTTCGACGGGAGCAACGTTTAAATACGATTGAACTCCAACCCTTCGATCGAGGTAACACAGCAGCCTTGATTCATGCAGCCAATACCGATCATCCATTTGAGATGTCTCTAGAACTCATCGATCGAGTTTTTCGAGATAGTGGCGGCAATCCTCTCTTTGTGCTGGAGATAGCACGAGCATTGTCTCAGCGGCAATCTCATGCAACGGATTTGGCAGCGTTGATTCGCGATCGCTTAGACCAATTAGAGGACAAAGCGCGTGACCTTTTACCCTGGGCAGCCGCGCTCGGACGAAGTTTCAAGCCTGCAATGGTCGCTCAGGTGGCAGACTATCCGTTGCCGGAGTTATTCAGCGCGATCGCGCAACTAGAGCAACAAAGCATTATCCGTCCCAGTGCGACAGGTGAAAATGAACTAGGCTATGACTTTGCCCATGATGTCGTGCGCCAAGTTGTGTATCAACACATTTCAGAGCCGCGCCGCCAGTTGATGCATTGGCAGATTGCTCACCGGCTCAACCAAATCGCAACGCTAGATCATTCTTTTGCAGGAGATATTACTCATCATGCGGGGCTAGGAGGAGATCATGCACTCGCTGCCTCTCATGCCTTGCTTGCCGCAGAACGCTGCTTAAAATTATTTGCTTATGCGGAAGCAACAGTTCTCGCAGAGCGGGGGGTGCAGTCGTGTCAATGGCTCGATCAGCGCTCTCGTATTCCCTTACAGTTGAGGTTACTCCGAGTCTGGGCGATCGCAGGTGTCAAGCACGATCTCGCTGTGCAGATCGAAACTCAGGTTCATCAACTGATGGCAGAAGCAAATCGATTAGGCTTGAATGACGATGCCGCAATCGGACACGAAACTTTAAACGTTCTATATTACGAGCAGGGCAATTACGTTCAACTGCATCAACATTCCCTGCGATCAACAGAAGTGAGTCGTGCCGCTAGCCCTGCGACAGCTGCTAGAGTGTTAGCGCTGAGTGGCTCCTGCTTGACAGAATTGGGACAGGATATGATTCGGGCAGAAGCACTCCTCCTAGAAGCCCAATCCTTGGCGAATCGGGTCGGACTAGAGCAGTGTGATATCCATAGTGGATTAGGAGGGATTGAACTACACAAGGCGAACTATGATGCAGCGCGAACTTTCTTGCAACAGGCATTGCAACTCGCGCAACGCGATCGTGATCGTTGGCGAGAATGTAACTGTTTAATGGGGTTAATCATGACCGAATTAGAAGCAGGCAATCCAAGCGCTGCTTTGTCTTACTGTTCAACGATGACGCATCTTGTTGCCCAGATTGAAGGCAAAGAGAGTGAAAACGCTATAGCAGCAGCCTTAGCAGCGCTTGCCCATTATCAGCTTCAGCGCCCCGAAGCCAATTTAGAAGCCGCGATCGTCAAACTGCAACAACTGGATATCAAGCGAATGCTAGCTTACATCCTGATTGGAGCAGCAGAAGTAGATTTTGCTCAGGAACGATTTGAATTAGCGGCTCTTCGAGCCGAGGAAGCTTTACAAGCGGCGCAAACGATGAAGCATCCGAGCGAGATTGCGATCGCTGGAGCGCTGCTGATTCAAAGTGTTTTAGCATTAAAGCACGCCGAACGGGCAATAGGAGTATTTGAAACCTTACACCATCGGATTGATCGCCGTTTGCTCAGTGTCCGCGCTCAAACTCAGGTTGATTGCATGACGCAACAACTACAGCCCTTAATGAAAAAACGTAAACTTTCTAGTTGAGGTCGTTATGTCACTCGTGATTGTTGAAACTGTTGCCGAACAACCACTGACCGATGCTTACTTAGAAGAAGCCGTTGAAATTGCGTTGCCCTGTCTACAAGCTCGTGGGATCACCTGGCTTCATTCCCTCCTGTCTCGCGATCGCGCTCAAATGATCTGTCTTTACGATTCGCCCGATGCTGCGACTGTGCGGAACGCCTACGCTCATCTAGGAGTTCAAAAACGGGCAATCTGGTCAGGGGAAATGATTCCAAACCGTTCTCGCCCTCAACCCAACTCGACGGATCGCTCTGTCATCGAAGCACACTCTCCTGCTTCGAGCGCACCAGACTGGAACAGAATTCACCAACAATTTTCTCAATGCTGCACAGAGTTAGGGGTGAACTGGTTACGCTCCTATTTGTCGCTCGATCGTACTTCTGCGGTCTATGAACTAGAGGGATTGGATGCAGAAACGATTCGCGACGTTTCTCGAAAATTGGGCACTTCCTTTGATCGCATCTGGTCGGCTCACCTGCTGATGCCCTAACCCAGAAGGGTTTTAGAGTTGGAACGCTTTGGCAACGGTTTAGGAACGGCGAGATCGCTACCTTTAAGTTCAGATGAATTTTCAAGGAGCGTCCGATGACAACCCAAACTTTTGATACCACCAAAGCAGAAGCCTTTGCAGGAAGAATGTTCGAGATTTTCAACAGTGCCGCTTTGTCGCTGATGATGTCGATCGGACATCGGACTCAATTGTTTGACACAATGGCAGAATTGCCGCCCTCGACCAGTCAGCAAGTTGCTGCGGCTGCTGGGCTGAACGAACGCTATGTGCGCGAATGGCTCGGTGCAATGGTCACAGGTGGATTCGTAACCTACAATCCACTGACTCAAACCTATGTGCTGCCTATAGAGTATGCTGCTTTTTTGACGCGATCTGCTACACCGAACAATCTGGCTCTTGTTGCTCAATACATCCCGGTGCTTGCCTCGGTCGAAGAGCAAGTAATCGAGTGTTTCTATAAAGGTGGCGGTGTTCCCTATTCTGAGTTCCAGCGATTTCACGAGGTGATGGCGGAAGACAGTGGTCAATCGACAGTAACAGCACTATTCGATCAGATCTTACCGCTCGTTCCGGGACTGACTGAAGCACTAGAACAAGGCATTGATGTCCTCGATCTCGGGTGTGGGAGTGGACGAGCACTGAGCACCCTTGCCGCGAACTTCCCCAAGAGTCGCTTTACGGGCTATGACTTTTCGGAGGTGACGATCGCGACTGCAAACCATGAAGCGCGATCGCAAAATCTCAGCAATATTCGATTTCAAGTGCAAGATGCCGCTACTTTGAACGAGCACGATCGCTACGATCTAATCACAACGTTTGATGCAATTCACGACCAAGCACGACCGGACATCGTGCTACGCAATATCTATCAAGCCCTACGAAGCGATGGGGTTTACTTGATGCAAGACATTCATGCTTCCAGCCAGGTCGAGGGCAACCTAGAGCATCCGATCGCACCCTGGCTTTATACCATTTCTTGTATGCATTGTATGACGGTTTCTTTGGCTTATGGCGGTATGGGTCTGGGAACGGTGTGGGGCAATGAGCAAGCATTAAAAATGTTAGCTGAAGCGGGATTCAAGCGGGTCGAACTCAAACAAGTGCCCCAAGATTTTCTGAACGATTACTACATCACTTACAAGCAATAGCCCTATGTGCCAACTCTGCGGACTTGCAGCACGGTATGCCCGTGTTCGCCAGGATTCTCTTGTTCAAAATCTTAGTCAATTTGCAACTGTAATTCAAACAAAAGCATCGACTGAGACAAAGCCAAATCAACCAGTCACTAACCTAGGAGAAAACTAGGAGACTCCTGTTTGACCCCACTAGTTTTGCAGGGTGAGACAAATTTAGGTGAATTAGGCATCAACACCCTGCAATCTCGTTATGCCACAACGTCAAGTTCACCTGAGTGTGAGCGCAATGGGACTTGCACTTATTTGTTGCCTTTCAACATATTTGTTGCCTTTCAGCACCGCGTCGGGTGGCAACATGTGGAAGTCACCGAACACCGGACGAATGCTGATTTTGCTCGTTGGCTTTAACGCCTAGTTGAGGAATAGTTTCTCATGGCTATCAAGATTCGCTTAGTTCTCGGCAATCTCAATGATCAGAAAGCCACCCTGGACTGGCACTTTACGAGTACTGATGCCAAGCGTCTTTATCCAGAAATTCACCTCTCATCATCAACGGGGCAGACGATTAGGTGCTGAGATTTTTAGGGGGCTTCGCGTATATCAATTTCTGTTTCTGATTTTGTTACGCTGACATTCAGAACCCGGAGTCTTTGCCATTGTAGCTATTATCCGTAGATTGAAATTCATTGCTTATGATTCGTTTTACCCGGTTCTCTGTTCTCCTCACACTACTAACAGTTACAGGATTGCAGGCTTATCCAGCGATCGAGCTTCCAGCCGTTGCTCAAACTTCTATTTGCACTCCAGATCAAACGTTAGATACTGATGAATATGCGCTGCGCGATCAAGCTCGTGTTGCACTAGACAATGGTGATCTGGCAACAACGGTGCGAACTTTAAGAGAAGCTTTGTTGATCACACCGCGAACGCAATATCCTCATAATACAGTCGAGCAGTGGCTTTTAGAAGACAACAACGGGACTCGAATTGAGCAGTTGCTGAAATTTTCTGACAAAAAACAGACGACGCAAATCTTAGATCAGCTTTATCAAATTACGCAACGGCTGAAACCAAACCATAGCTCAATTAAAACTCGTGCCTTCGCTGCGATCGCAAAATCCTACATTGTTCTCAATCAGTTCCCATCTGCGATCAATGCTCTCAATCAAGCTCGGGATGCTGTGCGTTTTGTTCAGGGAACAACTGAAAAAGCAGATCGGTTACTCGATATTGCCGCAGGATATGCTGCATTGCCTCAACCGCAAATCGCTCAAACCAGTCTCACCCAAGCTGAGAAAGCAATTCAGCAGATTCAGCAATCCGATCGAGCTGTCCGACTCGTTCGACTCGCAACACTCCATGCTGAAGATGAGAATTTTACGAAAGCAAGAGCGATCGCGGCTAAGCTGCCTAAAAATTCAGAATCACACGCGCTCGTATTCAGAGCAATTGCTGAGAACTACATCAGAATTAAGCAATTAGGCAATGCAGATCAAGCGATTCAAACCATTACACATCCGATGCAAAAAGCGATCGCACTTGGAAAAGTTGCCGTAGCTTATGAGCGTGCTCAACAACCAGGAATAGCGACAAAACGGTTTGATCAGGCAATGGCGATTGCTGCCACTCCAAACCTAGTCAGCGATTTCTATACTTCAGAAATGCTGAGAAGAGATCTCGTCGTCAATCTAGTCGAGGTAGGTCGAAGAGATGCAGCAAGACAGCTTGCTATCAATTCTGAGATGCCATCTTTCAAGAAAGAAGCTTACAAGGTCATTCTTTTGGCTGATGTTCGTGCAAATGAGCCAGTCAAAGCGAAGAAACTGCTTTCTCAGCAATTGACTGAGATCCTGAATCAGCAAGATAGCAGTTGGCACAGATTTGAACTTGTTAATCTGATAAACACTGCGACTGAAGCGGAGCAGTTTGATTGGTTTATCCAAGAATGGAATCGCATTTCAAAGGTTGATTTTGGTCTGACGGATCAAGATGTTGAGAGAATCACGACATCTCATGCTCAGAAAGGTCGGCATCTGCAAGCTTTGCAGTGGACAGAAAAGTTGCCGATCGCGAATCGCCCAGTGTTGCAGATTCGATTGAAATCTACGATCGCGCTGGCTGCTCATCAATCTGGACAAACAGCTTGGGCAAAGAATTTGCTTCAGACCACTGAGCAGCAAATTAGCGCATTGATGAAAGCATCCCGTGACCGACTTCAGCGTGAGGGCGGCGACACGAACGAGCCAGATGACATTGAATACATTGGGGTAGCAGTACTTGCCCTTTCTTACGCTCAGATAGGAGATACTGGAACGACTCAGAGATTGCTCGATCGCGTTGTTAAGAGCAAGATGAATCAGAATGATATGCAGCTAGGTGGACGAATAGACAATCCGTTTGAACTGTTTCGAGAAGCCAATCAGATAGATGGAGCCTTTCAGCTTGCAAACGGTTCTGTGTTGCCTGAAAAGCGCTTTCAACGCCTACAGACAGTTGCAGGAATGGCATTAGCGCAAAATCGATTTGATATGGCAACTTCCATTGTGCCTCGATTAAATTCAGCCAGTGGTCAAACTCAATTACTGCTGGCGATCGCTCAACGCTACACCCAACTCAAACAGACCGATAAAGCGCTTCCTTTCCTCGCTCAAGCCTTCAAAGTTGCTCAAACGATTCCAGGAGAAGAATCTCAGTTTGATCGATTGGGTGCAGAGGGGGGAACGGTGATCGAGATGGAGAATGATCGCGGAAGTTTGATTGAAGCGATCGCGGTTCAGTACGCTCGATTGAAGCAACCCGCTCAGGCTTTGAAAGTTGCGAATACTTTGAAAGAGAAGAAGACTCGCGATCAAGCACTCGAAAAGGTGAGATGTGCAATTTCAAGCTAGTCGAGAAAATTTCCCTGGGTTTTCAGTTCGTTGCGGTTTAGCCTAGGAATTCTATCCACGGGCTAAACCCACTTTGCTGAGGAAGACTATTCTGATTCAAAGTTACGCGATCGCGGTTTGCATTTGCTCACGATCGCAAAATCCTATACCGATTCAACGTAATCTCCTCGACCAATGCACAAACTTTTCCCGGTCACACTTCTCAGTCTGCAACTCGTTGGTCTGCCTTCGATGAGTCTGGCGCAGGCTAAGCCAGCCTGCATCAGTCCCTATGGTGGAGACGATCGCGCGATTCCGTTAAGTGATCCTCAATTGGCGAAAAGTCAGCAAGGAAAAGAAATGGCAGAAATTGCGATCGCATTTCTCAAAGCAGGTCAACCAGAACGCGCTGCTCAGGTCAACGAGCAGATGCGATCGCGCTTCAAGCTCGCCCCTAAAGATCTCTCAACCTTAGTCATGATTCAGTCTCTTATCGCTGGAGATCAAGCTGCTGCAACCGCACATGTGCCTAAGCTCAACCTGACTGGATTTGGAGATATTGATGCGATCTTTCTCGCGGCGCGGACTCTACCTGTTCAAGATCAAGCCGATTGGATACTGAACGTGGTCGATCAACTCCCGATCAAAAACGGCAAATTGCTGTGGTGGATTGTACTAGCGGAGTTATATCCCAATCAACCTATCACTCTAAAAATTGCAGCAAAGATTCGCTCTGTGCTGACCCAAGACGATCAACTTTCCGAATGGGTGAATTTAGCAGTCGTCTATCGTCAAGCAGGAGATTTTCAGGCAGCCCGATCTCTACTCGAATCCCTAGCAGATCAAGCGCGATCGGAACCTCGCAACCTATCTAATCGGCTCAGGATGATTCAAGAATTTGCTCGCATCGGACAGCGCGATCGCGCACGGGCTGAACTCATGAAACTCAACATCGAAACAGGATCAAATAGCCTGTCTGTGAACCCTGACTTGACCCATCACTTAAGCCTTGCTTATGCTGCCATTGGAGATTTAACCACAGTTGCAGACTTGATTCAAAAGCTCCCAGTGCAAGCTGATCCGGATTCCTTTAGCTTCCATCGTCAAGATTCAACCCGATCCGCGATCGCGCGACAATTTGCAGAACAAAAAAATGTTCAACAAAGCCAACGATTTCTACTTTCGATCAAAGATGCGAAGCTACAACAAGAGACGGCTCAACGGATCATCCAGCGTTTTCTTCAAACAGAACAATGGGCATCCGCAGCGGCAATTTCATCATTAGCAGAACCGAAATTACAAGCGATGGTTGCTTACAAAGCAGCACTGGCAAATCAATCCGCACTCAGCGATCGTGTGATCTCAACCATGCGCGGCAACAACGGAGATCTGATTCGCCTACTTCAGACTACATCCGCACTCAATCAGGTCGGATACCAAACGAAAGCACGCACCTTACTGCAAGAAGCCTTATCTTTAGCAACTCAGCAAAACATTCAGCCCCTTTTGCCGACGATTGCAGTTCAGTTTGCAGAAGCGGGTGATTTTGAGCAGGCAAATCAACTGCTCGATCGACAATTGCGAAGCTTTGAGCAACGATCGCAAAAACCAAAATTTCCAGCGTTTGAACCTTTGCTACCCATCTCACCCACTCCTCCTGACGAATCCGCTCTATGGCGATTTTTTGAGTATGTCCGGCTAAGTGCCTCATCCTTCCAACCCGAAAAACCTACTCCACCCGTTACAGCAATTCCAGTTCAGCCCTCGATCGCAGGAACAACAGCCATCAACCTCGGCAGTTTTGCAACCTTCTATAGTCGCGCCCGCAATTTTACAAAAGCGGATCAACTGATCCAAAAGATTCCCGACCAGTACTGCACCTTCAAAGCATCCATCATTCAATTTGCTGTGTTAGAAGCCATTGCAGCAAATCAGCCAGAGGTAGCGCAGTCCCTTTTAGCGAAACTTTCTCGGTCTGCGCAGCATCAAGATTTTGTTCGGGCAAATTTAATTGCGATCGCTCATCTCTATCTCACGCAAAATCAATCTGCAAAAGCAATCCCTCTTTTAGAACAATCCTTGAATCTGCTCCACACATAGCAGACTCTGAACGTGCGAAATGGAGAGAGTTAGGAGAGAGATGGGGAGAACCCAAACTTAGATTACTCCCTATCTCTCTATCAGCTTAATTGTCGTGAACTATGAGTAGTCCTAAAGATTCCATCTCCAGTTAATCACTTCAGGTTGATCAATCCCATGTTCATACGCATACTGGCGACATTGAATTTGCATGTTTTTGAACTTTTCTTTCGCATGAGCGCCCGTTGTTCTGAGTCTGGGAACGCGATCGATAACATCCATTGCGAGACTAAAGCGATCGATATTATTGTTAATCGCCAGTTCTAAAGGCGTGTTGATATTGCCTTTCTCTTTGTAGCCTCGGACATGCAGATTTGCGTGATTCGTCCGACGGTAAGCCAGACGGTGAATCAACCAAGGATAGCCGTGGAAGTTGAAAATGATCGGTTTATCAGTTGTGAACAGACTGTCAAAATCTCGATCGCTTAATCCATGCGGATGCTCTGTATCGGGTTGAAGCTTAAACAGATCAACGACGTTCACAAATCGGATCTTCACATCCGCAAATTCTTGCCGCAGTAACGCTGTCGCAGCTAATGCTTCCTGAGTGGGAATGTCTCCCGCTGTTGCCATCACAACATCGGGTTCTGTTCCCTGGTCATTACTCGCCCAATCCCAGATGCCAAGTCCCTTTGTACAATGTTTAATCGCTGTATCCATATCCATATACTGGAAGTGGAGTTGCTTGTCAGAAACAATCACATTGATATAGTTAGTACTTCTCAAACAATGATCGGCTACAGAAAGCAACGAATTGACATCGGGCGGTAAGTAAATCCGAGTCACAGAAGGACTCTTGTTAACAACGAGATCTAGAAAGCCTGGATCTTGGTGAGTAAAGCCGTTATGGTCTTGCCGCCACACTGTAGACGTAATTAAAAGATTCAATGATGCAATGTCTTCGCGCCAAGAGAGATGATTGCAAATTTCTAACCATTTCGCATGTTGGTTAAACATCGAATCGATCACATGCACAAATGCTTCATACGTTGAGAAGAATCCATGTCGTCCCGTGAGGAGATAGCCTTCGAGCCAGCCTTCTAAGGTATGCTCGCTCAACATTTCCATCACGCGCCCGTCTGGAGAGAGTTCGCCGCCGTCTTCGTCTTCAGGCAAATAATCTGCAATCCAGAATTTCTTACTGACTTCGTAAATTGCATTCAGCTTGTTAGAAGTCGTTTCATCCGGCCCGAAGACTCGGAAGTTGTTCGGGTTCATCTTCATGATGTCCCGCAGAAATTTGCCTAACGGCACAGTATTTCCAACTTCGAGCTGTCCTGGTTTGGGCACGTCAATCGCATAGTCGCGGAAGTTTGGCATTTTTAAAGCCCGACGCAGAATCCCACCATTAGCATGAGGATTCGCACTCATGCGATGCGTCCCAGTCGGAGCCATATCCTTAAGTTCAGCGAGTAGCTTGCCATTTTGATCAAAGAGTTCCTCTGGTTTGTAGCTTCTCATCCAAGCTTCTAGCTGTTGAAGATGCTCCGGATTGTGCTGCATTTCAGATAAGGGAACTTGGTGCGATCGCCAAAATCCTTCTACTTTATGCCCATCGACTGTCTGAGGTCCTGTCCAGCCTTTGGGAGTCCGAAAAATAATCATCGGAAAGCGAGGGCGTTGAGCGACATCGCTGCTGCGAGCTTGTTGCTGAATGGCTTTAATTTCGTTCACACAATGCTCTAAGGTCGCAGCCATTGCCTGATGCATGGTTTCGGGATCACTTCCCTCCACAAAGTAAGGCTTATAGCCGTAGCCACTGAACAGATCTTCGAGTTCTTCGTGACTGACACGCGACAGAATTGTGGGATTGTTAATCTTGTAGCCATTCAAGTG
The DNA here is from genome assembly GCF_026735145.1 of Leptolyngbya sp. GGD. Classification (NCBI taxonomy): domain Bacteria; kingdom Bacillati; phylum Cyanobacteriota; class Cyanophyceae; order Leptolyngbyales; family Leptolyngbyaceae; genus Leptolyngbya; species Leptolyngbya sp. GGD. Next base: position 152,891 of record NZ_JAPQKE010000008.1, on the reverse strand, counting down.
CAGAATTGGCAAGACCGCGCCATCGCGTGCCGGATTGATAAACTTGTTCGAGTGCCAAGCAGTCGCGAGCGGGCCTGTTTCCGATTCACCATCGCCGACGACAACTACACTGATCAAGTCTGGATTGTCAAAGACAGTTCCATAGGCGTGAGAGACACTGTACCCTAGCTCACCCCCCTCGTGAATTGATCCGGGGGTTTCAGGCGTGCAATGGCTGCCGATGCCGCCCGGAAAAGAGAACTGTTTGAAGAAGCGCAGCAGTCCTTCGGTATCTTCGCTTTTATCTGAGAAGACTTCCGAATAGGTTCCTTCTAGATAGATGGGAGCTAGCACACCGGGCGCACCGTGCCCAGGACCTGCCAAGAAAATCATATCGAGATCAAACTTCTTGATCAGGCGATTGCAATGAGTATAGATAAAGCTTAGACCTGGACTCGATCCCCAGTGACCGAGCAGACGGTTTTTGATATGTTCAGGCTTGAGGGGTTCTTGCAGAAGCGGATTGTCACGCAAGTAAATCATGCCGACTGCAAGATAGTTGCAGGCTTGCCAAAACGCATGAATTTTGCGCGCTTCTTCAGTACTGAGCGGCGATCCTTGAACGGTCGATCGTGCTTCACCATACGGACTAATCGACCGTTCTGCTGCGGGAGTGGTTACCATCGCTTTCTACTCCTTAAATTACTCTGTGAGAGACATCTGACCTTGGAAGCCAGTAATAATGCGATCGCCATTTTTGAGGACGTGAATTTCAATTTGATCGCTCGCCCAAGTTAAGCGATCATGCAATTCCGGATTAAAGACATGCACTCTCTGATTGCTTGAAGACACAAGAGAGTCAGGACTGTGAATCGCTAATGATTCAACATAAGCACCATCAATCATTAAATCGAGTTCTGCAAGCAGATCTTGAGCGCCTGCTGGAGCAAACTCGGATCGCAATTGCTCTAAGGTGAATCCAGTAAACGACATCACATTCAATCCAGCAGCTTTCACTTGGCGCGCCAGACTTGCAAGCGCAGGAGCTTGCCAGAACGGTTCTCCACCGGAAAAAGTCACACCTTGATTGCGATCGTTGCTCAAAATCTTCTCGACTAGACTCTCAACTGTGACCAGTTGATTCGCTTCAAACGACCAAGACGCTGGATTAAAACATCCTGGACATTCGCGTAAGCATCCTTGCACCCAAATCACCGCTCGGTATCCAGGACCGTTCACGGCTGACTCATCCACATAGCCCATAATGTTGAGATATCCAGGGGGAATCTCGAGCAGTTCTTGATAAGCGTCAGGTTTGGTGTGCATAGTCTTTCACCTCAATGGATTAAAGCGGGATACCGAACTGGAACATCAAGCACAGCTTGAATGCGATCGCGAAACTGCTTCAGCACTTCTTCGCTCACGGGTTTAAGCGATCGCACTGGATAAGACTGAAGCAGTTCATGGTTGCCCCGCGCATCTAATTGATGTTCTAGCGGTTTAGGGCGCGTGGGCGTATTGAGTTGAATTTCTTGGGGGCATAGTTCTTGTAGGTGGGTAATGTAGTTGATTTGGTCTTGATCGCGCCAGGGAGAAAGCAGCATTGTTTGAATGGCAAGCTGTCCTCGGTAGCGTTGTCGAAATTGCTTCAAACCTGACCAAATTTTGTCGAGAGTCAAATTTTGAACGGGGCGGTTAATGCCTTGAAATTGTTGATCAGAGACGGCATCAATTTTGACAGCGACGAAATCGGCGATCGCTAATTCCGCACGCACTGAGAAATCCCCCAGTAGGCTGCCATTGGTCAGCACTCCGACCGATTTACCAGTGAGAATCTGAGCCATCGTAATGATTTCGCCCAGATTTTGAGCTAGCGTCGGTTCACCGCTTCCGCTCAACGTGATGACATCAATATCCCAAGGCTGAAAGCCAAGAAGATCCTGCCGAATTCGCTCTGTCGGGACAAAGATTTTGCGAGTTGCGTTGTGCTGCTCGATTTCTCCCAGTTGACAGTAAACACAGTTAAATGAGCAAGTTGAAACTGAACCAATCGGATCGATGCCGAGCGATCGACCGAAACGCCAAGATTTTACAGGCCCATACACTGAAGCGAATTGCGTGGTTTGCATGGAATTTCTCCTTACTCGTCGATCGTGAATGAAATCTCTGCTTTCATCACGCCTTCTTCTGCATCCCGCCTGAGCTGAAACCCCAGTTTCTCACAGACGCGCTGCATCGCTCTGTTTTCGCAAAGAATCTCAGCACGAATGCGCTCAAGATGCTCATGCCGTCCGACCTTCAGCAAGCAGTTGAGCAACATGGTTCCAAGCCCTTGACGCTGATAGCGATCGTTGACCATCATTCCAAACTCTGCATCATTCGTCGCATGTAGTTTACTCAGCCTTGCAATTGCTAAAATCTCAGATGCTCCGGTTTGAGCATCTTTCCTTTCAGCGACTAGAGCAAGTTCGCGATCGTAGTCAATAAAACACAGTCGAGTCAGACGTTCGTGAGCAATCCGCTGTTTTAGCCCAATCATATGGAAGTAGCGAAAATATACGCTTTCCTCTGACAAAGTTTGATGGAATTGAATCAGCAAAGGCTCATCTTCAGGGCGAATCGGGCGAATCGTCACCTCTTTTTGATCAGATAGCTTGTACTTCCAAGTAAACTGACTAGGATAAGGACGAACTGCTAATTTCGGGAGTTCAGCTTCAGTCACATCCGGATCATGTAGAACAATCCTTGCATCCAAAGCCAAGAGCTTATCAGCTGAAGCAAGCAAAGGATTAATTTCAATCTCTTTAATCCATCGCTGCTCAACGACTAACTGACTAAACCGAACTAAGAGTTGCTCTAGGGCGGCGAGATCGACCGCTTTACGTCCTCGTACTCCCTGCAATGCTCGATAGATATGCGTTTGTTCCATCATTCGCCGAGCCAGCGTTGTATTTAGGGGAGGAAGTGCGATCGCGCGATCGCGATACACTTCAACGAGTTGCCCTCCAGAGCCGAATAGCATCACAGACCCAAATTGGGGATCAAGGCTGCTGCCAATGATTAATTCGTACCCCTCTCTTTGAATCATCGGTTGTACGGTGACTCCAAGAAAAGCTTGTGAGTCCTGGGTGCGTTGTAAAACGGTTGCCGCGATCGCTTGATAAGCCTCACGAACTGCCTCTGCATTCAGCAAGTTTAATTGCACACCCCCAACATCGGTTTTGTGGGTAATCGTTTCTGAATACAGTTTCAGCACGACTGGATAGCCTAGCTTTTCAGCCACTTGAACTGCTGCTTCCGCACTCCGAGCCACCTGAGTTTCAACAGTTGGAATGCCATAAGCCGCGAGAAATTGCTTGGATTCAAACTCTGTGAGTAGGGTTCTTCGTGCGGTTCTCGCGTTTTGAATGATCTGTTCAATTTCGAGCCGATTTACTGTCTCAGCTTCGGCTAAAGTTGGCGTTTCGTAGATGCCGCGCAGATTGTAGCTATATCGCCACATATAGTTAAACAATCGCGCCGCAGTATCCGGGTAAGCAAAGGTTGGAATCTTGGCTTGATTGAGCAACTCTGCTCCGGCTGCAATTTCTGAATTTCCCATCCAACTGGTAAGAATGGGTTTACCCAGTTGAGAGTAAGACTGCAATTGCTGAGCCGTTCGAGTTGGGTCGGTCATTGCTTGCGGCGTGAGAATGACAAGCAATCCATCACTATTGGGATCTTGAGCAGCAATCTCTAATGCTTTGGCATAACGTTCAGGTTCCGCATCTCCAAGAATATCGATGGGATTGTGATGACTCCAATGTGCAGGAAGATGCTGATTGAGTGCCTTAATCGTTTCGGGTGATAGCTCAGCTAAAGTTCCACCATTTGTCACTAAAGCATCGGTTGCAAGCACACCGGGGCCACCTGCATTGGTAATGATTGTCAGTCGTGAACCTTTCGGACGAGGCTGTTTTGCTAGCACTTCTGCCATATCAAACAAGTCAGAAATGCTATCGACTCTCAGAACACCACAGCGTCGCAGTGCAGCATTAAACACATCATCGCTACCCGCCATTGCTCCGGTATGAGACGTGGCAGCTTTAGCCGCTGCTTCAGTTCGTCCGGCTTTAATCACAATAATCGGTTTAGTCAGTGCAACTTCTCGTGCGGCAGAAAGAAACGATCGTGGATCACCGATCGATTCCATATAGATCACGATGCTCTCAGTGTGGGGATCATCACCGAGATAGTAAATCAAATCGCCCCAATCGACATCGAGCATCGAGCCGATCGAGATAAATGAGCTAAAGCCCACATTTTCATGAAAGCTCCAATCCAAAATCGCACTACACAAAGCCCCACTCTGGCTGATAAATCCGACTTTTCCAGGTTTCGCGATCGAATTTGCAAAGGTTGCATTCAAACCCAGATGAGGATTCATGACACCGAGACAGTTTGGACCAATCAATCTCAACTGACCTCGTTTCAGATGGGCGCGAATTTGTTGTTCTAGCTCGACACCCGCTGAGCCAACTTCACGAAAGCCAGCCGAAAGAATAATCACACCCTTGACATTCGCATCCACACATTCGCCGACAAGATCAGGAACCGTCGGCGCAGGCGTGGCAATAATCGCGAGATCAACTGCTTCGGGAACGTCCGCGATCGTGGGATACGCTTTAATTCCCAAAACGCTCGGTCGTTGCGGATTTACTGGAAAAATTGTGCCTCCAAATGGATGGCTCATCAAGTTCCAGAGTACCGTTCTTCCTACACTGCCATCTCGCTCAGTTGCACCAATGACGGCAATCGTTTTCGGTGAGAAGATTGCATCCAGCGGATGATATCCAGAGCGCCAAATGTCATGAACGCGATCGCTCTGACAATTTGCGAAAGAAACAATAGTCATGCAATCCCCCTTACGGTGCTACTAGAGCTTGGTTTTCAGCCTGTCCTAGCGTAGTTGCATTGCCTTCATAGGCTTGAATGTACAAAGCTTTGAGGTCTTCAATCAGTGGATAGCGTGGGTTTGCACCTGTACATTGATCATCAAACGCTTGCTCTGCCATCCATTCCACTTGTGAATAGAAGGCTCGATCGTCTTCGGACAGCGCTGCTTTAATCGTTTTTGGAATGTCAAGCTGCTCTTTGAGATCTTCGATCGCGGCAATCAATTTCTCAATCTTTTCTTCATCCGTTGCGCCCGTAATGCCCACATACTCAGCAATCACCGCATAGCGCCATTTCACATTCGGATATTTGTACTGTGGAAAAATTGCTTGCTTGAACGGAACATCGGTGGCATTGTACCGAATCACATGGGAGATGAGTAAAGCATTGGCAAGCCCATGCGGGACATGGAAAGTCGAACCGAGTTTATGTGCCATTGAATGACAAATGCCTAAGAATGCATTCGCAAACGCCATCCCTGCCATCGTTGACGCATAATGCACTTTCTCGCGAGCTTTGGGATTGTTTGCGCCTTCTTTGTAAGCCGCAGGTAAATACTTCAGAAGTAAGCGAATTGCTTCTAAAGCTAGCCCATTCGTAAACTCTGACGCAAAGACTGACACATAAGCTTCGAGGGCATGGGTCAAGGCATCGATACCGCCATATGCAGTCAGGCGTTTTGGCATCTGCATCACGAGATCAGGATCGACGATCGCCATATTCGGCGTGAGCGCATAATCGGCAAGCGGATATTTAATCCCAGTGTGCTGGTCTGTAACAACAGCAAACGGTGTGACTTCCGAACCCGTTCCTGACGTGGTTGGAATGCAAACCATGCTCGCTTTTTGCCCTAAAGGTTGGACTTCATAGACACGCTTGCGAATATCCATGAAGCGAGTTGCTAAGCCTTCAAACTCGGTATCCGGTTGCTCATACATCAGCCACATGACTTTTGCAGCATCCATCGGCGAACCTCCACCAATGGCAATAATCACATCGGGCTGAAAGAGGTTGATTTGAGCTAAGCCTTTCTCGATCGTTTCTAAAGATGGATCAGGTTCGACATCATAGAAAGTTTGATGTGTAATGCCAATTCCTTCTAGAACCTGCGTCACTTTTTCCGAAACGCCCAGTTCAAATAGCGGCTTATCCGTAATCACAAAAGCTCGATGTTTTCCGGTTAGTTCCTTGAGAGCTACAGGTAAGCACCCATCCCGGAAGTAAACTTTCGGGGGAACGCGGAACCACAGCATATTTTCACGCCGCTGCGATACGGTTTTAATGTTCAGCAAGTGATGAGCCGCAACGTTTTCAGACACAGTATTGCCGCCCCAACTGCCGCATCCCAATGTCAGCGATGGATCAAGCCGGAAATTGTATAAATCTCCGATCGCACCTTGAGACGCAGGAGTATTGATCAACACCCGCGAGGTTCGCAACACATTCTCAAAGTGTCGAATATGCTCGGTGTTTGCGGGCTGAGTATAGAGAACTGAAGTATGTCCTAATCCGCCAAACTCGACAATCTTCTCGGCTTTCAGCACCGCATCTTCAAAATCACTGGCTCGATACACTGCCAGAATCGGCGAAAGTTTTTCATAAGACAGCGGTTCTTGAGTGCCGATTTCTTCCACTTCTGCCATGAGCACTTTCGGAATGCCTGCTTCAAATTGCAGATCTGCTAGTTCAGCAAGCCGAGCAACAGACTGCCCAACGATTTTAGGATTTAAGTGACCATTTTCGAGGACGCAGTCTCGGAGGCGATCGCGTTCTGCTGCATCGAGGAAATATGCACCTCGATCGATAAATTCCTGCTTCACGGCTTCATACACGGCATCGACAATCACAACCGATTGTTCGCTCGCGCAAATCATGCCGTTGTCAAACGTCTTACTGAGTAAAATCGATGAGACTGCCATTTTAATGTTTGCCGTTTCATCAATGATGGCTGGCGTGTTTCCAGCACCGACTCCTAACGATGGATGACCGGATGAATAAGCGGCTTTGACCATTCCAGGGCCGCCAGTTGCGATGATCAATTTAATATCTGGGTGCTGCATTAAAGCCTGCGATCGCTCAATCGTCGGTTCTTCGATCCAACCGATCAAGCCTTCAGGTGCGCCTGCTGCGATCGCAGCATCAAGCACAATTTTGGCAGCCGCCGCAGTACATTGTTTCGCTCTGGGATGAGGGGAAAAAATAATGGCGTTGCGGGTTTTGAGTGCCAGCAACGCCTTGAAAATCGTCGTCGAAGTGGGATTCGTGACGGGCACAATTCCAGCGAGGATGCCAATCGGTTCGGCAATTCTTTGATAGCCGAAGGCAGGGTCATCTTCTAGAATGCCGCAGGTCTGCTCGTGCTTGTACTTGTTATAGATAAATTCCGATGCAAAGTGATTCTTGATCACTTTGTCTTCGACAATTCCCATGCCTGTTTCTGCAACGGCACGCTTCGCTAACGGAATTCTCGCTTCGTTTGCAGCTTGCGCTGCTTTTTTGAAAATCAGATCAACCTGCTCTTGTGTGTAGGTTGCATAGACAGCTTGAGCCGCTTTGACTTGCTGAATCAGAGTTTCGAGATCTTGTGGTTTTTCGGCGACAATGTTCATAAATTCCGTCCCGATGAGAGTAGCGATTATTTTAGGTTGAGCAAGTTACATAGCATTGAGATTGCGACTTTTGAAAATGTCGATCGCGGCTTGAACTTGCTCTGAAGTTGGGTTTGGGGTGTCTTTTAGCTGATAGTCATAGCCTAATTGCTCCCATTTGTACTCGCCCATTTTATGAAACGGTAAAACATCAACTCTTTCGATATTGGTGAGCGTTGCTAGAAAATCTGCTAGCCCAGCAATATTCTGGGGATCATCTGTTAAACCAGGTACAAGCACAAATCGAATCCAAACCGGTTTGTGAATCTGATTCAGATACCGAGCAAGAGTTAAAGTTGGTTCGATATTAACACCCGTTACTTTGTGGTAAGTGCTTGCATCGAATGATTTAATATCTAGTAACACAAGGTCGGTATACTCGAGCACAGGCTTTGCAACATTCAACTCACAAAATCCAGATGTATCAAGCGCTGTATGGATCTTGAGTTCGTGACATCGTTTAAAGATCTCTCGAACAAATTGGGGCTGAAAAAGCGGTTCCCCTCCGCAGGCGTTGACTCCACCGCCAGAAGCCTGCATGTAGGGAATATATTTTTGGATCTCCTCGATCAGTTCATCGACCGTTACTAGCTTTCCATCTTCGAGATGGCGACAGTCGGGATTGCAACAGTATAGACAGCGAAGAGGACACCCAGAGGTAAAGATAATAAAGCGGATGCCGGGACCATCGGCTGTGCCACAGGTTTCGATTGAGTGGATGTAGCCTGCTGTTTTTGAGAGCGTATTCGTCATAGGTGCTACTTTCTCGGATCAAATAAATGGTTCTGGTGGCACAGTTTTACGAATCCCTTGGGACATCTGCGACACGGCTGGATTATCCCATTCTAAAAGCGATCGTGGAATGTTCGCTCTAACACATCTAACTGCTGTTCTCGCGTCAGTTTGATGAAGTTCACGGCATAGCCTGACACGCGAATCGTGAGTTGAGGATACAGTTCTGGATGATCCATTGCGTCTAGCAGCATTTCACGATCGAGCACATTCACATTGATGTGATGTCCGCCTTGATGGAAATAGCCATCTAACATTCCAGTCAGGTTATTGACGCGATCCCCAACAGTTCTGCCGAGAGCCGTAGGCACAATCGAGAATGTGTTAGAAATTCCGTCTTGTGACTCTGAATAAGGCAGTTTGGCGACAGAAGCCAAAGAAGCGATCGCTCCCTTACTATCTCGTCCGTGCATCGGATTGGCTCCGGGTGCAAACGGCGCGCCTGCTTTTCGACCATCGGGTGTGTTTCCGGTTTTCTTGCCGTAAACGACATTCGACGTAATCGTTAACACCGATTGGGTCGGAACAGCATCCCGGTAAGTTTTATGTTTCCGAAGTTCGCTCATAAATTCTGTTACCAGACTGACCGCAATCTGATCGACTCGATCGTCATTGTTGCCATACTTCGGAAAATCACCTTCAATTTCATAATCAACGGCAAGTCCGGCATTGTTGCGTAGAACTTTGACTTTTGCATATTTGATGGCAGAAAGCGCATCGGTCGCAACAGAGAGTCCGGCAATTCCGCATGCCATGGTTCGGAGAATGTCTCTGTCATGTAATGCCATTTCTAGGCGTTCATAACAGTACTTGTCGTGCATGTAGTGAATCACATTCAAAGTATTGATGTAAGCTTTGGCTAACCAAGCCATCATTGCCTTGAATTTACTCAGCACTTCTTCATACTCTAGGAAGTCCGACGTGATTGGTTCAGCAGCAGGAGCAATTTGCTCACCCGATTTTTCATCTTTTCCGCCATTGATCGCATAGAGCAAACATTTAGCAAGATTGACTCTAGCTCCGAAAAACTGCATTTGCTTGCCGACGCGCATTGCCGAGACACAACACGCGATCGCGTAGTCATCTCCCCAATACGGGCGCATCACATCATCGTTCTCGTACTGAATTGCGCTTGTTGCGATCGAGGTTTTAGTACAAAATTCCTTAAACGCTCTCGGCAATTGTTCTGACCAGAGTACGGTGAGATTCGGTTCGGGTGCAGCACCTAAATTCTCAAGGGTGTGTAAAAATCGGAAGCTGGTCTTAGTAACCAAGGGACGACCATCTTCGCCCATGCCGCCGATACTTTCAGTCACCCAAGTGGGATCGCCTGAGAACAGGTCGTTATAGTCTGGAGTCCGCAGGAAACGCACCATGCGGAGCTTCATGACAAAGTGATCGATCAGTTCTTGCAGCTCTGATTCCGTGACCCGTCCTTGAGCCAGATCCCGTTCGCAATAAATGTCCAGGAAGGTCGAAATTCGCCCGATCGACATCGCTGCCCCATTTTGCTCTTTCACGGCTGCCAGATAGCCAAAATAAAGCCACTGAATCGCCTCTTGAGCAGTTTGTGCAGGTTGGCTAATGTCGAAGCCGTAAGCGGCTGCCATTTCTTTGAGTTCAAACAGAGCGCGGATTTGCTCGGAAAGTTCTTCACGGGCGCGGATCACCGTTTCATCAATCGAATCAACTTCGAGCGATTTGAGTTGAGCTTTTTTGTCGTCAATTAAGCGATCGACCCCATATAAAGCAACTCGCCGATAGTCTCCAATGATGCGACCTCGACCATAGGCATCCGGCAAGCCTGTAATGATGCCAGAATGCCGCGCTAAGCGCATTTCTTGAGTGTAAGCGTCAAACACGCCATCATTATGAGTCTTACGGAAATGAAAGATCGCTTCGGTGTTGGGATCAAGCTCGTAGCCATAAGCTTTGAGCGCAGCTTTCACAACTCGAATTCCACCAAAGGGCATGATCGCCCGTTTTAGAGGGTGATCTGTTTGTAAACCGACGATCTTTTCTAAATCGCGATCGACATATCCGGGAACATGAGCTGTAATCGACGAAACCGTTGCTGTATCTACGTCTAAAATACCTTTCTCACGCTCTAGCTTCATCAAATCTTTGACTTGATTCCAAATCTTTTGTGTTGTTTCAGTTGCACCTGCTAGAAACGAATCATCTCCGGTGTAAGGTGTGTAATTGGTTTGGATGAAATTGCGAACATCAATTTCTTGCATCCAATTGCCTGATTGAAAATCTTGCCATTGTTTCACCATATCTATCTCACCTCTGGTGAAGGATTTTGGAAAAGAAGGAATGCTCTGAAGCATTGCTATCAACTCTTTTCTCTCGCACTCTGAGTATATTACAATTCACAAAGTTAATCGCAACTGAAATGTTAAATAAATCGCTAACCATGATAGAAACATAACAAAAATCGATTCGGAATAAATTCTCAAATAAAAACAGCATTCGTTTAGATTTTGGAATGCTGTAAATGACACCATCTTTCTTGAATTTAAACCAATTGAATGCTTTAAACATCCCGAATCGTCAGATATAGAGACATTGTGCCACTGTTTCTAGCCCATTGAAATACGGCATCAAATCATCGCTATTTTTTGACTAATCCCAAATACCAAATCACACATAGGTCGGCAAATTATTTCCCAGTCCTCGTCAGATCGAACGCACAAAGACTGCCAGACTCGACAGTCCCCGATTGAGCAAAACTCAACACCCTCATCCTAGTCTGTTGCAATCGATTTACAAGGTGATTACAGCCAATACCGCATAGTAACTGAAAGTAAAAGATTCGCTCTCCATCGGCGGTTTGTACAACTGTAAAGAAAGTCTTAAGTTTTTAGAATGAATAGTACAGTGGATTCAACTGTGATGTTTAAGATAGAGACGGATTGCACCAGGTTGAATTTGATGGATAACGCTAAGTTGAATTTGATAGATAACGCTAAAGATTGCCTTGAAGTCACATGTCCGATTCAATTCGTCGTCGATCTCCTGGGGAATAAGTGGTCAATTTTAGTACTGCGAGAGCTATTTACAGGCAACCGTCGAACGCATGAACTGTTAGCGGCGATGCCAGGAATTAGTACTAAGACTCTGATGGTTCGGCTACGAGAACTGGAAGAATATGGGTTAATCGATCGTCAAGTTTTCGCAGAGGTTCCGCCTCATGTTGAATATTCTCTGACGGCCAAGGGTCGTCAAATTCAGCCGGTGATGATCGCCCTGCATCAAGTGGGCACTCAATGGTTAGAACAAACACCTTGCTCTTGTCCGTTGGAGCAATTTAATCCGGTAGAAAATGCTTGCCCCTCTTCCTAAAAATACTTGCTCCTTGTCCTACCGCGAGGCTGTGAGTGCCAAATGATCGGGCTGAGTACAGGTTTAATAACTCTAATGGGAGTAGGCTAAACCTACTCATTTTGAGGCGCATGATATAAAGTGATATCCACGACTGACGGCATCATCATGCTATCGGAACCCCTTTTGGTGCAGGAATTCATCCATTTAATGAGGCGTACCTATCCTCAACCGAGCAAGGTGTTGCGTCATTGCTACATTAAGCTAGTCACCGTTCATTGGGGACAGCCTCCAAGCCGATTAGACTACTTTGCAATTTATTGTCCGAATACTTTGTTTGAGACTGTTTCTGAACAGAAGGAAGCATTTGGGCATATCTCTCGCTACATGGGACTTGCAGATCCAGTTTGCATCAATGCGAATCGGTTACTCCGCGATCCGATGTCGAAATTGAAAAAAGAAGCGCCTCGATTTTGGTTGGAATTGCACTGGTTACTTCCTGCTCAACTCCATGAAACTCCATGAAAACTGGCATTTTTTGCACTTACGAGAACTATCATCAGAATGTACAACACGCGATCGCGGATCAAGTCGCGATCGTTCAACATGCGGAACAATTAGGGTTTGAGGAAGCTTGGGTGACAGAACATCATTTTGATGAATTCCATGTCAGTCCATCAATTTTACCGTTGCTCGCTCATTTAGCTGCGGTTACAAGTCGAATTCACTTAGGGTCTGCTGCGGTTTTACTCGCATTCCATCATCCGATTCAAATCGCAGAAGATATCGCAACCTTAGATAACTTATGCCAGGGACGATTTGCTTTTGGAATTGCAAAAGGCGGCCCATTTCCAGAGCAGAACAAGCATTTTGCGACTCCGATGTCAGAAGCACGGGCTAAAACGCTAGAAGCGATGGAGCTAGTTTGGAAGTTGCTGTATGAGTCGGAGGTGTCGTTTCAAGGGCAGTTTTATCAATGCGATCGCGTTACTATCTATCCGAAACCCGTTCAACAACCGATGCCTGTCTGGATTGCAAGTGGCGATGATGATGCGATCGCGTTTGCAGCGAAACATAATTTTGGATTGATGGGAGGCGCGCCATTCTCGATCCAAAAGTTAAAAACGACACTCGCGAAGTACCGTCAGTTGAATGCCAGTGGCTCTGAGAAATTGATGCTAGCTCGATTTTTTTATGTCGCACGAACAGATGAAGAAGCAATCAGCGAAGCTCTGCCGTTTATAGATAAATTTAGTAGCCGAATGCAAGGATTAGCAACTCAGATTCAGAAGAGCGGAAATGCTCAGAACTTTACTCAGTTGAGCCAACAATCGAATCCATTTGATGCTGATTTTCTGATTCAAAATTCGATCATTGGTAGCGTGAAAACCTGCCAGGATAAGGTGAGACAACTTCAGGAGGAGTTGAATGTCGATACGATCGCGCTTCAGCCTGTCGCGCTCGATTTAGCCAAGAATCAGGAGAGTCTGACGCGATATTGGCAGGAAGTCCGCGGTTAAATTCGCTGATTCTACTTGCTCAAACGCTTTTAACCTAGCCGCCCCCAACGTCGTGAGAGCGCATCATAAACAATCGCAACGGGTCAAGATGCGCAAACCAAGGCAACGGCTGATCCTTCACCATCACCCATCGCTCCTTAAAGACTTCTGCCTGCACATGATAGTCCATAGGATGCAGGGGCGGGCTGTTTAACTTGAGATAAATCGTTGTTCGATGCGGCGTTTCCCGTGTTTTTGTTACCCAGCAAGGAAACGTATTCATCTGATTCGCGTCGTCTGAAAACGTCAAATGATGGGCACGAATGCCCACACAAGCAAAGTCATCTGGAATCGGTTCCACCACATCTAATTGGCATCCCCACTCAAGCGCTGCAATCCGAGTCGCGCTAATCTGATGCGCCTGAGAAAAGTTCTTACATCCTGTAATTTGTGCCACTGTGTAAGTTTCTGGTCGATCGAAGATTGCCTCTTTGCGATCGTACGCCATTTGCTTTCCATCTGAGACGACTAAAATCTTCTGGCAGATTCCATACACTTCTTCTAAGTTATGCGTCACAAATAATGTCGTACCTGAATAGGTTGCTAATGCTTCTGCTAGCTGCTCTTGTAAATGACTTCGCAGATAAGTATCTAATGCCGAAAAAGGCTCATCTAAAATCAAGATTTCTGGCTCGATTGCTAATGCTCGCGCTAATGCAACTCGTTGCTGTTGTCCTCCAGAAATTTGCTGCGGATAGCGATCCTCAAGCCCTTGTAAATGGAGTTTTTCTATCTGTTCTGCTAATCTCGATCGCTGGTCTGTTCGTTTCAAATGCTGCAATCCATAAACAATGTTCTGCGCTACGGTTAAATGGGGAAATAAAGCATAGTTCTGAAACACAAATCCGACTCGGCGATCGCGAATCGGAACATTAATCCCCCGCTTAGAATCAAATAACACGCGATCGTTCAAGACAATTCGCCCTTGATCGGGTGTTTCGATTCCCGCAATACAGCGCAGCGTCATGCTTTTACCAGAGCCAGAACCCCCCAAAATTCCCAGTGTGTTCTGGTCTAGATCAAAAGCAATCTTAAGCGGATAGCTCGTTAGTTGTTTTTGGATGTTTACGAACAACGGCATAGCGAGATCTCCGGTTTGAATGTTCTAATCGACGTGCCCAGAGCAGCAAGAAAAATGTCCACAAGGTCATCACTGCAACCATTTGATGTGCGCGATCGTATTCTTGATTTTGCACCGCATCATAAATCGCTAAAGGTAACGTTTGCGTCCGTCCTGGGATACTTGCTGCAACCATTAAGGTGGCTCCAAATTCTCCCATTGCTCTTGCTACCGATAAGATAAAGCCTGCTAGAATTCCAGGTTTCGCCATCGGTAGGGTCACACGCCATAAGACTTCTAATTCCGAAGATCCCAAAGTTCGAGCAACGGCTTCAAGCTCAGGATGAATCGATGCGATCGCCGATCGAGACGATTCAATCATCAACGGCAACGCAACGATTGCAGATGCGATCGCGGCAGCCTGCCAAGTAAATAGAATATCAATCCCGAACCATTCATAAATTGGGCTACCTCGACCGAATGCCATGAGTAGATAAAATCCGACGACACTCGGAGGGAGAACTAACGGCAAATTGAGAATTGTCGAAACAATCGTTTCACCTGGAAATCGAACTCGTGCAAGAACGATCGCCGCACCTAATCCAACCATTAAAATTAGGAGAGTTGCGACGATCGTGACTTGAATTGATAAGAGATAAGGGGAGAGGTTCATTCTGCTGCGATTTTTTCACCGGGTAGAACGAAGCCATATTTTTGCATGGTTGGTCTTCCTTTTTGACTATCAATGAATTTTGCAAACTCTTGCCCTAGTCCTGGATGTTGAGCACGTTTGGGCACTGCCATCATTTGGTCAAGTGGTTTGTGCAACTCTTCAGGAATCAGTTGCCATTTTCCGGATTTATGCACACTCAAAGAAAGAGCAACGAGTGCAACATCAACATTGCCCGTTTCAGCATATTGCTGTGCTTGACGAATATTTTCTGCTAATACTAATTTCGGTTGAATTTCTTGCCAAATCCCAATTGATTCTAATGATTGCTGAGCAGCAACTCCGTAAGGTGCGTGGTTCGGATTGGCGATCGCAATACGTTGAATTTCAGGTCGCGTCAGATCTTTTAAATCTTTGAGTGCTAATTCCCGATTTGGCTTCGTCCAGATGACAAGCCGACCTCGACCATACAGTAATTTTGTCTCTGACTGAATTAATCCTTTTTGGTCTAATACTTCAATGAATGATTTGTTGGCTGCTGCGAATAAATCGGGTGAAGCTCCTCGCTCAATTTGTTGAGCAAGTTGCCCGGTCGATCCGAAGTTCAAGACAACTTTATTTCCGGTCTCCTGTTCCCACTGCGTTGCCAAGTCTTGAAAGGCATATTTCAGATCTGCTGCTGCTGAAACAGTAATAGTGGCCGGAGTTTGTACAGCAGGCTTGGATTGGCAACCTACTACAATCGTGCAGGACAGCAGAAGTAGCGATGCAAAAGCAAAGAATCGTCTTCTATTCATGGCGAAGTCATAGAACATGTTTAAAGAGTATCTTTGATTGATCACTGAATTTCAATGATTCTTTAACTCTTGAACCTCAATTCGTTGACTAGAAAATATAGAGCAAAATTTTTCTCGAAAAATCAGCTCAATCTACAATCCACTCAATCTAGGTAGGCTGAAAGACTTTCAATTCCCTATCCCATGCTGAAGGATCTATGAGACAGTTCAAAAGATTAAAACTAGCTAAAGAATCATTGAAGCGATAAAGGATCAATCAACTCTAATCAATCGCAACCATTACATCTGAAGATTTAACCACAGCATACACTGCTTTTCCAATGTCTAAAGCTAAGCCCTCGGCTGAGGATTTCGTAATCACTGAAACGACTTCAACTCCGGGTGCAATCTCAATTACAATCTCTGTATTGATTGCTCCTGGAACTACCTGTTTAACTGTTCCTTTTAGGGAATTACGAGCACTGATCTGCATAAACTCACTCCTACTAGAAAGATAATGAATTCAGAGCTTAGCTGAGTACAATTGGGCAAGCTGATGCGGTTGATACAATTAATTCAGAGATTCGTGGGTGTAGCAGTTCTTCGGACAAACCCGCGAACAAGCTTCACAACCAATACATTTATCGCGATTCGCGATCGTCATTACCTTACGTTCGATCTCTTCATCGTCTTCATCCTCGACCCATTCTCCCTCGTCATTCAGAGCTTTGAGTGCTAAGACATCACGACCACAAGCTTTAAAACATCGACCACAGCCAATACATTTTGTCTGATTGATGGATTGTACAAACTGCGGTATCCAAGCCGTTCCACCAAACGTCACATTCGTTAAAGTTGCCACTGTGTTCTCCTCGTAAGCTAGATTATCGATTGAGCCGAACATAAATTGCTTCTTGAAGCGGATCGCTGAGTGCGACTTGATCCGCTCCAACTCTCAGAAGAAATCGAGGAGATCGCTGTTCAACGGTCACTCTTGTTCCCAAAGTGATGTTCATCGATCGTAATTTCTGAGCTACAAAATCGCCTCTTGAACTATCAATTCGACTCACAACTCCTTGTTCTTGAGGCTTTAGAAGCTTGAGTGAGGAACCTTCGATCGTAAATCCTGTCATTCTTCTGTCCTCTACTAAACTAGGTAAGCTTCTTGATGAGTGCGAATCGTACAATCGGTGCGAGGATAAGTCACACAGAGCAAGACAAACCCTTTAGCAACTTGTTCCTCATCGAGGAAGGTTTGATCGTCTTGGTTAATTTCTCCTTCGACAACTTTACCCACACAGCTTGAGCACGCGCCAGAATGGCAAGAGAACGGCAAGTCGAGTTCTGCCTCTTCCGCAGCTTCTAAAACTGTCGTATCTTCATCGACAGGAAGTGTGATGTCGAGGTTGCGCTTTTTGTTGATCAGTCGAACTTGGTAAGTAGCCATAATTTGAGCCTCTGAGAGAGTAGTACTTCAATTGTTTTTTAGATCTCGCCGAATTGCTATTTCTCGCGATATCGTGAGATCGAGTGAGTTAACTACAAGGAACCGCTGCCGGAGTGCAATCTCCTGCTTGGAAAGATTGTCCACACCCGCAAGTATCTGTCGCATTCGGATTACTAAACTTAAATCCGCTATCCATCAAACCTTCTACAAAATCAACCACGACTCCATTAATCAAAGCAGCAGCCTGTGGATCGATATAGATTTTGACTCGCCCTTGCTGCTCAATCACATCATCAGGCTTAGGCTCATTTGCAATATCCAACGTATACTGATAGCCACTACAGCCCCCATCCGATACCCCGACTCGAATACCTTTCGTATCTGTAGGATTGGCTGTGCCTTGCAAGAATGCGCGCAGGCGAAGTTCTGCTCTTTCCGTCAAAGTAACCGTCATGAATATTCTCCTGATTGTTCTAAATCGGTCTAGACAAGTTGAAAATGCGATCGCACATCTAAATCTCGAAGTTGTGACTCCAACGATCGGCTAACGTGCTGCCGCCAAGGTGCATGATTGCCACAGACAGGGCAATGCGGATCGCGATAAATCCGACGCTTCGCAAACTCTAATCGTCCTAAATTCATCGTCAACAGTTCAGATACCAAAGGCTTCTCGAACCCCGTTATCAGCTTGATCGCTTCTAATGCTGCTAAACAAGCTAACGTCCCAGAGACTGCACCCACGACCGCAAAGCCGCGCCGATCCCACTCTGGCTTTTCTGGAAACAAACAGGTAAGACAGCCTGTTTGCCCCGGCAAAATGGTTGTCAAATAAGCTTCCATGCCATCCATCGCCGCTTCTACCATCGGCTTCCGGTATCTCACACAAGCTTCGTTTAACAAGTCCCGTTCTGCAAAATTGTGAGCGCAGTCTAGTGTAATATCAGTCGATCGAACTAAGTGATCCACATTGTCCGGAGTAATATAGTCGAACACTGCTTCGACTTCGACATCGGGATTGATTTTCTCCAAAGTTTCTTTTGCTTTGAACACTCGCGGTTGTCCCACAGTGTCATGCGTCATGAGAACTTGGCGATTCATATCATCGAGTCGCAACTCACCCCCACGAACTAAAATGAGTTTTCCAATGCCTGCAACTGCTAGGTACAGGGCTGCTGTACCTCCCAGTCCGCCGACTCCAGTGACTAATGCTGTAAATGATTTCAGTCGTCGCTGTGCATCTTCGTCAAAGCCGGGAAGCATCATCTGACGGCGATAGCGTTCTAGTTCTGTAGGGGTTAGGTCTAACACGATCAGTTACCTTCAGATTCAAAAAGGACAGGGCAAGGGTTAGGGAGGATCAAATCTATTGGGCTAGAGAAGTAAGTAGATGAGCGTGATTCAAGATTAAGTTCGACGAGTCCTCTCGAAATTCGATGAGTCCTCTCGCTTCGTTGCTCACCCGCCCCGGAATGAATTTGGGGCTAACCGTGCGCAGTCCACTGAACTGGACTAACAGCCAATCTCAACGTCTTCTACTGAACTGAACTAACAGCTAATCTCAACGTCTTCTTCAGTGGGTTTCAACCCACTTCGCACTGTTAGCCCGAACTTCCAGTTCAGGGCGAGACACAAACGCAGCAACTATCTTCAAGTGAATTGCGCCGATCTATTTATTGATCCCCCTGAATGCATCTGAATTAGCAAGACAGAGAGATCACACTCAGCGAAGCTTTAATCCGCTGATAGTTCCGACAACATCACAACACCTTTCGGCTTCTCATTGAAAACCTTGAACAGTTTTGTTTCCAAGGGTGAAGTTGTCAGGAAGGTTTCATAAGCTTGGATCAAAGCATCTCGATACTGTACCAAACGCTCTGCATCATCAATCTCTGGGAAATTTGCATCAATTTCCGCTATAAATTGCGAGAGCTTTTTCAGAATATGTAACCGATTCACATTTACAACCTTGGCATCATAAGGTAGCTGAAAAAACTCAAAATATGCCTCAGCATCAGTAATGTTCTTAAACTCAGCCAGCGTTAACGTCGTCATTTTGCTTGCTCCTGTTGCTTTAACTGTTGCTTGAGATCATGGATTTCTCGAAAAATCTCATAAGTTGAAGTTGCGACTTCGATTAAGGTTTCATAATCAGTTGGCAACCCTTCAGCGAGATCGTGCAAGTCCATTTTCATTTGACCTGCTTTGCTATTGAGGCGTTTGATTTGCGTCTTGAGTTCTTCAACGCTGGTCGTCGTTGGCATCGCTCTATCCTTTCGCTGCATCAGGGAATTTTTGAATTGCGTTCACGCCATTCTGGACAATCTTTTCGCCTTCGAGGGCAGTCTTTTCGAGCGTGTCAAATCCAAATCGTTGAGCATCCCGCAAGGTTCTAGCAACGACAAGCAACCGACCACAGAAAACTAATGCCCAGCCAAAGCCTTCATGACTCAGATCAATCACAACTTGGCAAAGCTGCCCCGTTTCTTCTTCTACACGAGTTGCGATCGCGCGATAGAACGCTAAAATTCTTCCTTTCGTAATCGGGTCAACTTCACCATCGACCGAGATCTCACGCTTTTGTGCCTTGGTGACCACATAGGGCTTCAGGAGCAACTCATCACTCCAAGCGCGATAAGTTCCATACGAATCATTGGCGCGGATTTGATTGACGATCGCTTTCAAAAATGGACTACTTGCGACTTCAAATGTCGATTCAACTTCTGTAACGCTCATACAATTGCTTCCTCTGCTTCAAGTTCTTCAAATGATTGTGATTTTTGCTGGAGTGCTTTGCGTAACCACGGTGGTGGATTGCCTTTCAACGTTTGCACCAACCGGGTCAGCACATCGTTAATTTCTTCTTCTTCTGACTTTGCTTTGACAGGGGTAATGCGCTTCTTAATCAGTCGGGCTGCCGCACTGCCACCAATCGATGAAACATAAACGATCGTGCAATCTGCTAGGGCTTCTACTTTGGGAGCAAGTTTGTCTTCATTACCGTCTTCTTTGAGGTCACCCCCAAATCTCAACGTCTCAACAAACTCATATCCATCTGCCGAAATCTCATACACATCAATCTTACTGGCTGAGCCAAAATGAGCATTGATGTGAACTTGATCTTGGGTTGTAAAAGCAATCTTCATGATGATCACTCCTAAAATTTACTAAAGCTGCTACGCGCCAGCAGCATGTGCTTCTTCTACTTCTAAAAGCAAGTTTCCAATGTTGAACAATAGCTGCGTTGTGCCTTGATAGCCAACTTTGCTAAACTGCCCATTCCCTAAGCGATCGAAGATCGGAAATCCTTGCCGATACAATGGAATTCCTAACCGCTTCGACACCGCTTTTCCATGCGAATTGGTGATGAGCAAATCTGCCCCAACGGCTAGCTGCTCAAAATCTTCTAAGTCACCAATCGTGACTGAATCGATTGCCAGCTGTTCTAACAAGGACGATTTTGTTGTCGTGACAGCCGCTTGAATTTCACAACCCATTGACTCTAAGAACTGTGCTGTAGACCAGAGCAAATCAGGTTCTAATGCGATCGCGACTTTTTTCCGCCCAAAGTAGAAGTGTGTATCTAACATCGCATCCTGTAATTGCCGACGCTGATGAGAGAACTTCGCAGGCACTTCAGCCCCGCTCAAATCTGCTAAGCATTGAATAAATTCATCGACGACACCTAATCCAGTTAAGCGATCGAACACTTCAAACGGAATGTCAAATCGCTCTTGCAGAATTTCCGCGGCTTTCGTCATACTGTCTCCGACTGCCAAAGTAAAGACAGAACTGCCCATTTCGCGCAATTCGGCAAGCGTCGTGCCACCGCCAGTTACAGCGCCATAAGAGTCGTCTAAATGTCCATCCAAAGACGCAGAGAGATCAGGAACCACGATCGGAGTCAGCCCAAATGCTGTGATCATATCTTTGATTTCTTGCACATCACCTGGAGTAAAGGCAGAACTCACTAAGAGATTCACTTGATCTGATCGCACTTCTCCCGGTTGCGGAAGTTCAGTCACAATGCTTTCTACTGCTGCCGCATATCCGTCTTGTAATGCACCTTTATAGTCAGGAGTCGAGGTGAATACGATCGGCAAATCAAACAGCTCTGGATGACGCTTGCGAATGTTTTTCAGAATCCCATCCATATCATCCCCGCGAGTCTCGGTCAGCCCAGTGGTACAGAGTCCAATGATGCTCGGCTTAGATTTCTCAACTAAAGTCAAAATTGCTTGTTCAACATTGTCTTCACCACCCAGAACCGTACTCACTTCAGTCATTGCTGTCGTTGAGAGCGGGATTGCTTCCCGGTAGTGACGAACGAGCATCACTTTTGCAAATGCTGTACAGCCTTGAGAGCCATGAAATAGCGGCATTACACCTTTCAGCCCCAAATAAGCTAGCGCGGCTCCAAGCGGCTGACTTTGCTTTAATGGATTTACCGCTACAGATTTTTTAGGAGTCGTGATTACAGCCATTACAAAACCTCCGATCGTTGAGTTTCCCAGGGAGCAGGTTGACGGACTTGTTGCCAAACAGGACTATGCAGAGCTTCGTCAATTTCTCTCGCCATCTCGATCATGCCGACATAGCCTGCATAAGGATGATGACGCTCTTGGTTGATATCTAAAAAAGGAATTCGAGCTTTCAAAGCGGTGTACTGATTTCGTCCGCCTGCAATCAGCATGTCTGCTTTTGTCTGAGCAATCACTCGGAGTAATTCCTGAGCATTACCTTTTTCTAGCATGATGCCGTCTTTGCCGAGCAACTCTTTAATTTTAGATTTATCTTCTTCAGTACTTTTCTTAGTACTGGTTGCCATCACTTCCATGCCTAAATCTTTTGCTGCGGAAATGATTGACCAACTTTTCACGCCACCTGTGTAAAGCACAACTCGCTTACCTTTGAGGCGTGCTCGATAAGGTGCTAGAGCTTCATCTAATTTCGCAGTTTCATCAGCGATTAGTAATTCGACTCGCTCTTGAAGGTTCGCATCTCCGATCTTGGCTGCAATGTTGCGTAAGCATCGATTCATATCAGCAATACCGTAGAAAGATTCTTCAATGTAAGGAATGCCATAGCGTTCCTCCATCTTTCTCCCCATATTGATCAATGCTTTTGAGCAGATCATGACATTGAGCTTGGCTCGATGTGCGTAGGTAATTTCTTTATACCGGGCATCTCCGGTAATCTTAGCAAGCACTCGAATTCCAAGCTTTTCAAAGAGTGGAAGCACGCCCCACATCTCACCTGCAATGTTATACTCACCGATTAAGTTAATGTCGTAAGGCGTAGTATATTCTGGCTCACCTGTACCCACAACATAGTCAAGCAGAGATTCACCACCGATCCGATTACCTAAGTTCTTACTGCCAACAAATCCAGGTGAATTGACAGGCACAACTGGCACGCCAAACTTTTCAGCAGCTTTCTGACACACTGCATCTAGGTCATCTCCGATTAGTGCGGTCACACAAGTCGAGTAAACGAAGACAGCAGCAGGTTGGTAGCGTTGTTGAACTTCAGCGATCGCTTTGTACAGCCGTTTCTCTCCTCCAAAAATGACATCATTTTCAGTAATATCAGTGGTAAAGCCCATCTTGTAAAGCGTCTTTCCTGAAGAAAGACTGCCTCGACTGCCCCAAGAATTGCCCGCACAGGCAATCGGGCCATGAACCAGATGGGCAACATCTGCGATCGGAACGAGAGCAATCATGGCTCCATCAAAAGCACATCCTCCCTGAGCGGCTCCGGGCTGAGCGACTTGAGTGCATGACTTATTCTTTTTTTGGTCTTTTTTGTGGTTGTGTTCGCAACCCGTTTCACTCAATAGTTCGTTGATCTTGCCTTGGGTCATTCTCATGGCTCAAGCCCTTGTAATTTAGTGAGGTGGTTCAACTAGCAGAGATACTGTTAGCAAAGATACTGTGCAACATCTTCTTCGCAAATATCCGTTAAGTAGCTCAGTGCTCGGAAGCGAAGTAAAACGACTTCGTTATAAAGAGGATTGAGCTTACAAAGCGCTGGAATGTGAAAAGTTCGCCCAAATAGAGTCACATCACGCTCAAAAGGACAAGCACAGGGAACCACCTTACAGATAAGATGTGCAACTCTGTAACTGCGAATCGTGAAGTTATTGATCAAGCGGCGCAAAGGTAGGAGGAGATCAGGCAGACCTTTTGGGCTTTGAGGAGACGGGTGTGTTGCAGTCATAGGACAACGTCATGGGTGAGGTGATTAGGAATAGGTTTTTTCGTCAATTTGAAGATTCGCCCCCTAAACTCCCAAACCTTCGAGAATTTAGGGGTTGCCAAAGCCATAAGACCTATCGAGTGAACGCAAATGTCAAGCTATCTTCAGCTAAGAAGTGAGCTAAATGAAACGCTCGATCTTCTGTAGCAAGTAACATCTGCTCATACAGATATCGAGTTGCTCGATCGCCAACACTTTCAGCCTGAGCCGCCTGACGGCGCAGAACATTGATAATTGCCTGCTCTGCCTGCAAGTCGTTGCTGACCATCTGCCGAGCCGAGAAGATTCCATCCGGCTCAGGAGTAAAGCAGCACAGCTCGGCTAATTTAGAGAACGTTGCGGCAGGAGTTCCGCCGAGTCCATTCAGCCGCTCGCCAATCTGATGCACATATCCTGCAGCAGCATCGTAACCTTCATTGAAGAACTCGTGTAATGAGTAGAATTCAGCACCTTCTACAACAAAATGGTGCTTCTGATATTGCAGATAAAGTGCCTGAAAACTTGCTAATGCAATATTCAAGCCTTCACAGATTGGAACGGTTACATCCTGCCCAAAACCAACTGGATTCTCTGCGACTTGACCAAAGGACTGAACGAGCGTTGCTGTCATTGTTTTGCTCCCTTACTTAAGAAGTGAAAATGGATGGTTGAAACTTCGTCTCATCTGAACTCGTCTTACACACTCTCTATCCAGCATCGCTCTAACCATCCGAGCAATTCACTCCGGGATGCTGCAAATTGCTGAACTGTACTCCGAACTAAAAAGGCAGCGATCGCATCATCCACTTCGACCCAAAGTGAGCCATCCTCTGGACACCAAGCAGGTATCCTTAATTCTTGTAAGCGATGATAGATTCGCCAGCGATCGGTTCGGGAAATGTTGATGACCTGAGCAGCCGTGATGCTAGGACTTCGAGTGTGCTGAAACATAGATTTGAAGGGTTAGGAATTGGTGAGGGTAGGGCGGAGCGATTGCAGTTGCTCCTCAAGCTGTTCGATGCGATCGTATAAATTCCGAATGACAACTGCTTGTGCATCAGGCAATTGATGATGTTCAAGCGGCTGAAAGGTCTTATTACAGCCCCGACAGATATTCCGACCAGGAATGCCCACAACGGTACAGGCTGAAGGAACATCTCGAAGGACAATCGAGCCTGCCCCAACTCGCACATGATCACCGACTGTAATGTTCCCGAGTACTTTCGCACCCGCCCCAACGACAACATGCTGCCCGAGAGTCGGATGACGCTTTCCAGTCTCTTTCCCAGTTCCGCCGAGCGTGACTCCTTGATAGATCAAAGTATAGTCACCCACGATCGCAGTTTCGCCGATCACAACTCCCATGCCATGATCAATAAAGACTGCTTGACCGATCGTTGCACCGGGATGAATTTCAATTCCGGTCAGAAAACGAGTCAGAAAAGAAATAAAGCGCGGAAAGAATGGAACACCACAACGATGAAGCCAGTGAGCTAAACGGTGAGAGGCGAGAGCGTGTAAGCCTGGGTAGCACACCAAGACTTCTAACCAGTGACGCGCCGCAGGATCACGTTCAAAGATGATTTGAAAGTCAGCCTGGAGCGTTTGCAAGCCGTTCCTGAGAAAAGAGGGAAAGGGATTAAAAGAGCGTTTGGGGAGAACTAAGGGCTGGAGCATCGCTTCTCAAGAGGGAATTAAAGCTATGTGTGCCTGGTCTGCTTTGCTTATAACAGGCAGGCAAAATGCTGATTCGGAGATCGCTCTGGATAGGATTTATTGAACTTATTAGCAATGTACTCAGCTTGCAAAGCCTGATGTACAAGCAATTTGAAATTTCTTTAGGGTGAAGGGACTAGCTTTTTTCAGGGCTAGCTCTAGTATTTATGGGAATAAGGATGAGTATTTCTACACTCAATTTGTCTAAGCTTCTATTCCTTACCTAGCAAGCTATTCAGCTTATTTCTAGTTCAAATTCTGCCACAAATTTGCCTGTACTCAACTGTACTCAAGCTGAGGAAGTTTGAGGCAAAACGAGATTTTCTGTATCTGTGGTTACGGTTTGAATTCTATTCTGATAGTTTTGAAAAAGCAAGTGTTCGATCGCAAATTGCTAGAGGTCATTTGCAATCCTTGAAGAACTGGATCAGTCATTCTCCAGCAATAGAAACGAAAACTGCTCAACAGTATTGCGGTTCGCAATTATTGCTATGCGCAACTGATATTTTTCACTATATATAGAACGTTAAAAAAATATTAAGTCGATCGCTCAATCTAAAAAAGTGATATTTTAGATACAGATTTGAATTTCGGAATTGTCTGGAGTAACCACACTTCGGCTACTCCAGTTTCTAACCCCGCCTAAAACGACTTAAAACTCAAGAGTTGAGTACAGGTTAATTCATCAAAAAACCAACTCAAAAATCCTTGAAACCTAATTAATTCAAGGATTCAACTAGAGTACAGAAAAACCCAACCCCCGCCCCTTTAATACTCAATCCCTCTGTTAAAAATACTCGCACCCTGCACCCCAAAATAATTTTTTCTCCTCTACAAATCGGGGTTTCAGCAGTTGAGTACATCTCTAATTATTTCAATAAATCCTATCAGCGCTCAGCCAAACGATGCAGAAAAACCTGGCTGCTATAACTTCCACAACACCAATCACTGAAGCTTCTACCTGGAACTGAGATTTATACCGTTCCTAACTTGAAGCAGACGTGTGTGGAGCAAAGTGATAACACCATGTCCCCGTCCAACCATGAAGTCGCTTTTGTCTGGATTGCTCACTAAAACAGCTCCCTTAACTTAACTAGGGTTTATTACTTGTTTAGACAAGTCTTGCAATCTCAACAGAAGCGACTTTCATTCCTTAGACTGTGACTGTGTAAACTCCTCCACAGGTGGCGATGTCCACTGACTATTCCGAAATTCAATGACACCACCACCCTCGGCATTGCTTACAACACCCGTTACCGATCTGACCATTAATAAGTCTACCGATCCGAATAACCCCCAGCCCAAATCATCCGATAGTAGCTGTGGTTGCAGCAGTAACCCAAATGCTACCCCCACAATGGATGACCGCCTGAGAGAACGAATCGAAAAGCACCCCTGCTATAGCGAAGAAGCCCATCATCACTATGCTCGGATGCACGTTGCTGTAGCGCCCGCTTGTAACATTCAATGTAACTACTGCAATCGTAAATACGACTGCGCGAATGAAAGCCGACCCGGTGTGGTGAGTGAATTGCTCACACCAGAAGAAGCAGCACACAAAGTGCTGGTGATTGCTGGTAAGATTCCGCAAATGACGGTCTTAGGAATCGCTGGCCCTGGCGATCCATTGGCTAATCCAGACAAGACGTTCCGCACCTTTGATCTGATTGCAGACAAAGCTCCTGACATTAAATTATGCTTGTCTACTAATGGATTGATGTTGCCAGATCATGTCGATCGCATTAAAGCCCTCAATGTTGATCACGTGACGATCACGATTAACATGGTTGATCCTGAGATTGGCACGAAAATCTATCCCTGGGTTCACTATCGCCGCAGACGCTACAAAGGTTTAGAAGCTGCTCGTATCCTGCATGAGCGGCAAATGGAAGGCTTACAAGCGCTGAGAGAAGCGGACATTCTCTGCAAAGTCAACTCGGTTATGATCCCTGGAATCAATGACAAACATTTAGTTGAAGTTGATCAAGTGATCCGCCAGAATGGAGCTTTCTTACACAACATCATGCCTCTGATTTCAGCTCCAGAGCATGGCACACACTTTGGCTTAACAGGTCAACGTGGGCCGAACCCTAAAGAGCTAAAAGCCCTGCAAGATGAATGTGCAGATAGCAACATGAAAATGATGCGTCACTGCCGCCAATGTCGCGCAGATGCAGTCGGCTTACTCGGTGAAGATCGATCGCAGGAATTCACCAAAGATAAGTTCATGGAAATGGAATCTGAGTATGACTTAGAGACCCGGCAGGAAGTCCATGCAGGCATTGCTCAGTTCAAAGAAGAGATCAAGCTTGCAAAAGCGAAAGTGAAGCCGAGTGAGCGAGTGAAGAACAGCCCGAAAATCTTGGTTGCGGTTGCGACTAAAGGTGGCGGCATTGTGAATCAACACTTTGGTCATGCGAAAGAGTTTCAGATCTTTGAAGTGGATGCAAACGAAGCTAAGTTTGTTGGACACCGTAAGATCGATCAGTATTGCCAAGGTGGATACGGCGAAGAAGCAACTTTGGATCATGTGATTCAAGCTATCGCAGATTGTAAGGCAGTTCTCGCATCAAAAATTGGAGGCTGTCCTCAAGAAGAGTTAAAGAAAGCAGGACTGCAAGTTGTAGAAGCTTACGACGTAATTGAAAAAGTTGCGAGAGAGTTTTACGACGAGTTCATGACGGCACAGGTTAGTTAGCAGACGAACGAGGTGAGCGAATGAAGTCGCGCCTTGTACAGACAAAACTCACGCAGGCAGACTAGCTCCTACTTTTCTCCTGCCCGTGTACAGACACACACTTTGTCTATCGAGTCCCGAATTCATTCGCTCAGCATCGGGTGATCCGCCTATCGCAAATCGGGAGTCAAGCCATGAGCTACACGATTACCAGCCAATGTATCGGATGCAATCATTGTTTACCAGTTTGCTCGACAGGAGCCATTCAATATGATGGAACGCATCATTGGATCGATCCTAATCGCTGTAACAATTGCGCTGACTCATACTCCGTCGCCCAATGTGCAGCAACCTGCCCGACTAATTACGGATGTGTTCCTGGTACGACTTCCGTAGTCACTCATAGAGCGCTCTTTCACTCAGATGAGTACTGGAGAAAATGGTTCGCAACGTATGAACGTTTAGTCTGTCATCTCCATGACCCGAATCATAGCCCTTACTGGCAAAACTGGTTCGATCGCTATTCAGAAAGACTTTCCACCTTGCTCTCTCATCATTCGGGGACTCGCAATGCAAACCTGCATTTATCTAGATAACAACGCAACCACCCAGGTTGATCCACAGGTTGTTGAGGCAATGCTGCCTTATCTAACTCAGTACTACGGCAATCCCTCTTCGATGCACCGCTTTGGAGGGCAAGTCGGAAAAGCTGTCAAAACTGCCCGCGCTCAAGTTGCAGCACTCTTTAACTCAGAAGAATCTGAAGTTGTGTTTAATAGCTGCGGCACTGAAGGAAACAATACGGCAATTCGTGCAGCACTTGCGGCTCAACCAGATCGCAAACATATCATTACGACTCAAGTTGAACATCCCGCCGTCCTTAACGTTTACAAGCAACTCGAAAAACAAGGTTACACGGTTACTTATCTCTCTGTCAGCCGCAAAGGTCAAGTGGACATGATGGAGTTAGAAGCATCCATGACGGGCAATACTGCGCTCGTGTCCATGATGTATGCGAACAATGAAACCGGAGTGATCTTCCCCGTCGAACAAGCAGGAGCGATCGCCAAAGAATATGGTGCGACGATGCATGTCGATGCGGTTCAAGTGGCTGGAAAAATTCCACTCAACATGCAGGACAGCACGATTGATCTGCTCACAATCTCCGGTCACAAGCTCCATGCTCCAAAAGGCATCGGCGCATTGTACATCCGCAAAGGTTTCCGATTCCGTCCTTTCCTACTCGGCGGACACCAAGAGCGCGGACGCAGAGCCGGAACTGAAAACGTTCCGGGTTTAATTGCCTTGGGTAAAGCAGCAGAACTCGCCCTTGAACATTTGCCGAATGTCAAACAAGAGAAAAAATTGCGCGATCGCTTAGAGAAAACTTTGCTCAAAACGATTCCAGAAATCGAAGTCAATGGCGGTGGTACAGAGCGATTGCCCAATACAACCAACATTGGCTTCAAGTATATCGAAGGTGAAGCGATTCTCCTCTCACTGGATCAATACGGGATTTGTGCATCTTCTGGGTCTGCCTGTACTTCTGGTTCACTCGAACCCTCGCACGTTCTCAGAGCAATGGGCTTACCTTACACCATTCTGCATGGTTCGATTCGTTTTAGTCTGTCTCGCTTCAATACAGATGCAGATGTCGATCGCGTTCTCGAACTCATGCCCCAAATCGTCGATCGACTTCGTGCCCTCTCCCCATTCAATAGCGACCAAGCAGAATGGCTCCAAGGTAGAGAAGAAGCAGTTGCTACCAGTAAATAACCCTTTCAGTGAGATAAAGCTATGTGGGAATACACCGACAAAGTTCTGGATCTGTTCTACAATCCACAAAATCAAGGCACGATCGAAGACCCGAATCAAGAAGGAATTGCTGTAGTCTATGGCGAAGTTGGCAGCATTGCTTGTGGCGATGCATTGAGACTTCACCTCAAAATCGAAGTCGAAAGCGATAAGATTCTCGATTCGCGGTTTCAAACCTTTGGATGTACTAGCGCGATCGCTTCTTCTTCTGCCCTAACCGAAATGGTCAAAGGTCTTACCTTAGATGAAGCTTTGAATGTCAGTAATCAAGATATTGCAGCATTCTTAGGTGGACTACCAGAGGCTAAAATGCATTGTTCTGTTATGGGACAAGAAGCATTAGAAGCTGCCATCTTCAAATATCGAGGCATCGAAGTCGAACACCACGAAGAAGATGAAGGCGCATTGATTTGTAGTTGCTTTGGCATTAGCGAACCGAAGATTCGTCGAGTCGTAATTGAGAACGGACTGACGACAGTAGAACAGGTCACAAGCTATGTCAAAGCAGGCGGCGGCTGTGGTTCTTGTCTTGCAGATATTGAAGATATCATCACTGCGGTGATCGATGAGAAAGAAACCACGGCTGCCAGAATTGCGGCTGAAATCTCCGAGGCACAGACCCGTAAACCTCTGACCAATGTTCAGAAAATTGCACTGATTCAAAAAGTGCTAGACGAAGAAGTTCGACCCGTCTTGATTGCAGATGGCGGCGATGTTGAACTTTACGATGTCGATGGCGATTTCGTCAAAGTAACGCTCAAAGGAGCCTGTGGATCTTGTGCAAGCAGTACTGCCACACTCAAAGATGCCGTCGAAGCTAAGTTGCGGCTTCGAGTCCTTCCCACCCTTGTTGTCCAAGCGGTGTAACGTTCCTACCTAATGTCCTAATGAATTTAAAAAAATCTCTGCCTTGGGGCGAACGATCGCCACCTCCGTAAACGAGAGAGTGAGACGTTTCGATTCAACAGTTTTGATTGGAACGTCTCTACCCCCCACCGACAACCTGAATTGACAAACCACACACCCTAATTCAAAGGAGATCCATTCTCATGTCTGACGAAAATATTAGACAGATAGCGTTCTACGGCAAAGGCGGTATCGGTAAATCCACCACTTCGCAGAACACGATCGCAGCTTTAGCAGAAATGGGCGAACGCATCATGATTGTAGGATGCGACCCAAAAGCAGATTCCACCCGCTTGATGTTGCACAGTAAAGCACAAACCACCATTCTGCACTTAGCAGCAGAACGCGGCGCAGTTGAAGACCTCGAACTCGAAGAAGTGCTATTGACTGGCTATCGCGATGTGAAGTGCGTTGAGTCCGGTGGTCCAGAACCTGGTGTCGGCTGTGCAGGTCGAGGCATCATCACTGCCATCAACTTCCTCGAAGAAAACGGTGCTTATGAAGATCTCGACTTCGTATCGTATGACGTACTAGGTGACGTTGTATGCGGCGGTTTCGCAATGCCAATTCGCGAAGGTAAAGCACAAGAAATCTACATTGTGACTTCCGGTGAAATGATGGCAATGTATGCTGCAAACAACATTGCACGAGGCATTCTGAAGTATGCTCACTCCGGTGGTGTCCGTTTGGGCGGCTTGATCTGTAACAGCCGTAAGGTCGATCGAGAAATCGAATTGATCGAAACCTTGGCACAACGTCTGAACACTCAAATGATTCACTTTGTCCCTCGCGACAACATCGTCCAACACGCAGAACTGCGCCGGATGACCGTGAACGAGTACGCTCCTGACAGCGCTCAAGCACAAGAATACGCAACCCTAGCTCGCAAGATCAAAGACAACACGAATCTCACGATTCCGACTCCGATCTCGATGGACGAATTAGAAGACCTCTTGGTCGAATTCGGTCTGTTAGGCGGCGACGAAGAGTACGAAAAAGCGATCAAGCAAGACCTAGCGAAAGCTGGCGCGTAGGACTTAGAAGTAGGGGAATTGGGGAAACTTCCCCTACTCCCCACTCCCTCACTCCCCCACCTCCCCACTCCCTACTCTCTCTCACCCATTCCACAACCTTCAGCACTCTCAGCGAGGCACACCTATGACTCCTCCGGAATCTGTAACCCTAGAAAACGAAGCTCCTGCTGTTGACCCCAAAGAACTAATCAAAGACGTTCTAGAGGCATACCCTGAAAAAGGACGCAAAAAACGGGAAAAACACCTCAACGTCTACCAAGAAGGCAAACCCGATTGCGGCGTTAAATCCAACATCAAATCCTTACCTGGTTCCATGACCACCCGTGGGTGTGCATATGCAGGCTCGAAGGGTGTGGTTTGGGGCCCAATCAAGGACATGATTCACATTAGCCACGGCCCGGTTGGTTGCGGCTACTATTCCTGGTCTGGTCGTCGGAACTACTACATTGGTACAACCGGAATTGATACTTTCGGAACCATGCAATTTACCTCCGACTTCCAAGAACGCGACATCGTATTCGGTGGTGACAAAAAGCTAGCAAAACTGATCACAGAACTCGAAGAACTGTTCCCTCTCAATCGCGGGATTTCCATTCAATCTGAATGTCCAATTGGTTTGATTGGAGATGATATTGAAGCGGTTGCTAAGAAATCCGCAAAAGAAATTAATAAAGCAGTTGTTCCCGTTCGATGCGAAGGCTTCCGAGGCGTTTCTCAATCCTTGGGTCACCACATTGCAAACGATGCGGTGCGGGACTGGATTTTCCCCAGAACCGATAAAGCGAAAAAAGATGGCACGATCGATGTTGATCCCACTCAATATGATGTAGCAATCATTGGGGACTACAACATTGGTGGAGATGCTTGGTCGAGCCGGATTCTGCTGGAAGAAATTGGCTTGCGAGTCGTTGCACAATGGTCAGGCGATGGCACTATCAACGAGTTGATCAATACGCCGACTGTGAAATTAAATTTGGTTCACTGTTATCGATCGATGAACTACATCAGTCGGCACATGGAAGAAACGTATGGTATTCCTTGGTTGGAGTACAACTTCTTCGGGCCGACTCAGATTGCAAAATCGTTGCGCGAAATTGCTGCTAAGTTTGACGAAAATATTCAAGCCAAAGCAGAAGAAGTGATCGCGAAATACCAAGCCCAAACGGACGAAGTAATCGCGAAGTTCCTTCCTCGTTTACAAGGTAAAACAGTTGCTCTGATGGTCGGCGGTCTGCGTCCTCGTCACGTTGTTCCTGCTTTCTATGATCTCGGAATGAGATTGATCGGAACTGGATATGAGTTTGGTCACAACGATGACTACAAACGCACGACGCACTATATCGAAGATGGCACACTGATCTATGATGACGTTTCTGCCTTTGAGTTTGAGGAATTCATCAAGGAAATGAAGCCTGACTTGGTTGCTTCTGGAATTAAAGAGAAGTATGTCTTCCAAAAGATGGCACTTCCTTTCCGTCAAATGCACTCCTGGGACTACTCTGGCCCATATCACGGTTACGATGGTTTCGCGATCTTTGCTCGCGATATGGATATGGCGCTGAATAGCCCAACCTGGAGCTTAATCGGCGCTCCCTGGAGCAAATAGTCTTTTGCTGCGTTTGGAGCAACTTCTGCTCCCTAAATCCCCCATGTATGGGGGACTTTGAGAACAGTAACTGATTCGATTTCGTGAGCACGCTTCGTGAGAAAGCTTTCTACAAGCTTATTTCTTCAATCAATCCAGTTTTAACTCTTCAAAGTTCCACATTTTGGGGGATTTAGGGGGCAAATCATCCCCAATCGCAGCAAACCTTTCCCTCTTCAAAATTCACCCTCCATCCTCTCTCTGGAGAACTCTCTCATGGCTCAGAACAACATTGATAAGATCCAAGACCACGCAACACTATTCCAACAACCCGAATATCAGGAGTTGTTTGCAGACAAGAAACAATACGAAGGTGGTCACTCCGTCGAAGAAGTTCAACGCATTGCAGACTGGACAAAAACCTGGGAATACCGCGAGAAAAATTTCGAGCGGGAAGCCCTGACTGTTAACCCTGCAAAAGCTTGCCAACCTCTAGGCGCAATTCTCGCAGCAGTCGGATTTGAGCAGACTCTTCCTTTCGTACACGGCTCCCAAGGGTGTGTAGCTTACTTCCGTAGCCACTTCACCCGCCACTTCAAAGAACCCTT
Organism: Leptolyngbya sp. GGD; assembly: GCF_026735145.1. Classification (NCBI taxonomy): domain Bacteria; kingdom Bacillati; phylum Cyanobacteriota; class Cyanophyceae; order Leptolyngbyales; family Leptolyngbyaceae; genus Leptolyngbya; species Leptolyngbya sp. GGD. The sequence continues at coordinate 119,123 of NZ_JAPQKE010000008.1, read as the reverse complement.
CTCTGCTGTTTCCTCTTCAATGACAGAAGATGCAGCTGTCTTTGGCGGACTGAACAATATGGTTGAAGGCTTAGCAAACTCCTACAGCCTCTACAAGCCTAAAATGATCGCCATGTGTACAACGTGCATGGCAGAAGTCATCGGGGATGACCTACAAGCCTTCATCAAAACCTCGAAAGAAAGAGGCTCTGTTCCTGAAGAATTCCCAGTTCCTTATGCTCACACTCCAAGCTTTGTCGGCTCCCACATCACGGGCTACGACAACATGATGAAGGGCATTTTGACGACCCTCACCGAAGGCAAGAAGGCAGAAACGACGAACGGCAAGATTAACTTTATTCCAGGGTTTGAAACCTATGTTGGCAACCTGCGTGAAGTGAAGCGCTTGGCTGAGGTCATGGGTGTTGACTATACGCTCTTAGCAGACAACTCGGACTATCTAGATTCACCCAACAACGGCGAGTACAATATGTACCCCGGTGGAACTCCGCTCGATGTCGCAGCAGATTCGATCAATGCAGAAGCCACGATCGCATTACAAGCCTACTCCACCACCAAAACCCGTGAGTACATCGCCAAGGATTGGAAACAGCCTATTTCTGTTGTTCGCCCGATTGGGATTCGTGGCACAGATGCTTTCTTGGTGAAACTCTCTGAACTCACAGGCAAGCCCATTCCCAAGGAGTTAGAAGACGAACGGGGACGCGCAGTTGATGCAATCACCGATTCACAAGCTTGGCTTCACGGCAAGAAGATCGCAATGTACGGCGATCCGGATCTCGTCATTGGCTTAGTCAGCTTCTTGCTTGAACTGGGTGCAGAACCGACTCACATTGTTGTCACCAATAGCAATGCTGAGTTTGAAGCAGAACTGCAAGCCTTACTTGATTCCAGTCCTTTTGGTGCCAATGGCAAGATCTGGGGTGGAAAAGACCTGTGGCACATGAGATCACTACTCTTCACTGAGCCTGTTGATCTCTTCATTGGAAACTCCTATGGAAAGTATCTCTGGCGCGATACCAAAACACCGATGGTTCGGATTGGATATCCCATCTTTGATCGTCACCACTTACACCGCTACGAAACCTTCGGGTACAAGGGAACGATCAACCTGCTGAACTGGATCGTCAATACGTTGTTAGATGAACTCGATCGCAACACAATCATTCCATCGAAGACCGACATCTCGTATGACTTGATCCGATAAAGCCGATCTCAGGTGGTGGGATTGTCTTTCCACCACCTTTCTTGCTTTGTGCATTTCTTTTGTGCATTTCTTTTGTGCATTCCTGGGGGACAAAGGCGATGAACCAGATCCAAATCAATGACACGACCTTGAGAGACGGAGAGCAAGCAGCAGGCGTTGCATTTACAATCGATGAAAAAATTGCGATCGCAAAATTCCTCGACGACATCGGTGTACAAGAGCTGGAAATTGGCATCCCCGCAATGGGAAGGCAAGAGACAGAAGCAATCTCTGCAATTAACCAACTTGGCTTAAATGCAAAGCTTCTTGGGTGGAATCGCGCCACCATTTCTGACATTGCGGCCTCACTCTCTTGCGGCTTGAGCCGAGTTCATATCTCAGTTCCCGTTTCAGAAATTCAAATTGCTGCCAAGTTTCAAGGACGTTGGCGATCGATGTTAGAACGCTTGCGGGATACCATTTGCTTTGCAGTGGATCATGGATTGTATGTTTCAGTCGGTGGCGAGGATGCTTCTAGAGCCGATGAAACCTTCCTGCTCGATGTTGCACTCTACGCCCAGGATTGGGGTGCTTCTCGATTTCGCTTCTGCGATACGGTTGGGATTCTCGATCCATTTAGTACATTTAACAAAGTGAAAGCTTTAGTTGATCGGTCTGACATCGCGATCGAAATGCATACTCACAATGATCTAGGACTTGCGACTGCCAATGCTCTAGCAGGCATCAAAGCAGGTGCAACTTCGGTCAATACAACCGTCAATGGTTTAGGTGAAAGAGCCGGAAACGCTGCGCTTGAGGAAGTGGTCATGGGTTTGAAGCAGGTCTATCATACGCCTGTTGGAATCGATACATCACAACTGCTTTCCCTGTCACGAGTTGTTTCCAAAGCATCCGGTAGTACAGTTCCACCCTGGAAAGCGATCGTCGGATCAAATGCATTTGCTCACGAAGCTGGAATTCATGGGGATGGCGTTCTAAAAAATCCAAAAACCTATGAGCCTTTCTCGCCTGAAGAAGTCGGTTGGCAGCGTCGTCTCGTTGCTGGTAAACATTCAGGTAAACATCTCGTTGCAAATCTGCTAGCACAGCACGGCATCATTCTAGAACTTGAAGAAACACAATCCGTTTTGAATTCGGTTCGGGATTTGTCGATGCAGTTGAAGCGAAGTTTGACGACTGAAGAACTCTTAAGTTTAGTCCCTCGATAGGAGTGATACGATGCGACCCGATGAAGTAGAAATTGATGATCAACCGCTTTATGAAATTGGTCATAAAGTAAAAACCCGCCGCTTGATTCGCAATGATGGCACTTTTCCAGGACAAGATATCGGTGTAACTCTTGCTAAAAAAGGGGACACTGGCTACGTCGTGAGTATTGGAACGTTTCTACAGACCTATTACATTTACGCTGTTCATTTTATGCAGTCCGGTTTTGTAGTCGGTTGCCGGAGTAAAGAACTAGAATCCGCAGAGGAAGTGCTATGAAAGTAATGTTACGGAAGAATGCGATCGGGCATTTGGTTGTTTATGTGCCGAAGAAGGATTTAGAAGAAGAAGTTGTCAGTGAAGCGGAAACTGCGGACGGTAAGATTTACACGTTGGCGAATGGTTGGGAGCTAGCAATGCCCGTGATGGAGGAGCCGATGAAGTTGCCGCAGACGGTTGAGGCTCGGCGGATTTAGGGTAGGGAGTGGGGAGACAGAGAGTTGTTACTCTTCGTCTCCCTTGATCATAGGCTGTTGATTGTGCTGCTTGCGGATATGCCTCTCTTAGATGGGGTTTGAAACATATCAACTTGAAACATATCAACAGTGTCCTCGCTCCGTTCTATCTCGCCCTGAAATGAAATTTCGGGCTAACAGTGCGAAGTCCACTAAAGGGACTGAAGACCTGATTTTGATTGGCTGTTAGTCCCGTGATTAGTCCCGTGAACGGGACTTCGTTCAACTAGCCCCGAATTCATTCCGGGACAGATAAAAGCGGTGAACGATACGTTTCAAACATCCTTTTAGATAGGGCTTTGCGTTGTTGTAACTTATCTTGCTCTAATTAGTTTAAATCCCTTATTGAGAAATACTGCTTTTAATTTGACAATGATTCTCAGCTATTATTCTCCACTACTATCGGTGTTCCGGGGTTGCTAGCGCTGAACCAAGAACACGAAGCTATTCAAACTCTTTCTCCAGGTTCGTCTTGTCCTGAAACTAACTCTCAAAATGCACGTGCTTTAATGTTCAAGACCTGTCTACCTTGTATCCTTCACCGAGAGTCCTATTATGCTCATTGAAGATGCTCAATCCCGCGAATTTTGCTTAGATGGACAATTTTTAGCTTTCGTTGTCGAAAGTGGAAAACTCAAATATCTCCGGATGTCTTCCGCAAACGAAGAGATTCAAATCAAACTCTCAAAACAGGTTCGAGCTGCATTGTTTCGCTCGATCGAGCACTCCTCCCCTCTCCGCCCTCTAGATCCAATTCAAGTCACGGGTAAACAAAGCATTGACCCCAAATCTGGCAGCGTCAAACTGACCGCTCAGCAAATTTTGCGATCGCATCCAACTAGCGAAAAGCTCATTGAATTTAAGGGCGAAAAGCTCATTGAATTCAAGTCCGAGAAATCCTGCCCTGACAAACCCTGCTCTGATAAACCTTGCTACCGGGTCTTAGTTTGTCAAAACTCTAAATGCCAACGCAAAGGGGGACGAAAACAGCATCGCGAACTCGAAACAGCAATCCGCGATCGCGAACTGCACACCGTCGCCACCATTGAACGATCTGACTGCTTAGGCAAATGCTCAATGGCTCCCAACATTATGCTCATGCCTGGGAAAAAGCGACTCAGTGGGATGGAACCAAACGCGATCGCAGATCTCCTCAAAACCCTATCATCCAGATAATCAGTCCATCAGACATCACAATCCCAAGACTTTCTTCAACACTGCTTGATCCTGAGCTTTAATCTGAAATCGCCCATTCTCAATATCCCGAATCCAACTCTGGCTCTTTCCAGCCCGCTCAGCAAGCTGTCTCTGACTCAACCCAATACTCTTTCTCGCATTCACAATCTCGTCACTTGATAGCATTGACTGCGAACTTCGATTTTTAGACTTCTGCTGTTTCCCACTCTGCCGCTTTTTCTTCTTCTGCAACCCTGAAGACTGTTCCCAGTCCACGGGCAAAGCAAACGACAAAATTCGAGCATTCATCAATAGATTCCACTTCCCGCGAGGAGCCGCATCCGTTAATCGTGAATCTCCGCTGCCATCATTCATCCAGAACTCAAGCGCTTCTTCCGCATCATCTGGCAAACCTGCTAACTTCGACCATAACGGTCGAATCTCAGGCGGATAAGTCACTGGATCAAACTCAGGCTTTAACCCATAGTTATCCAACACAGACAAATCATTCTCAAACGCTCTGACAATCCGCTTTCGTTCCTCCCGTTGAGCATTGGCAAGCATAACTTTTTCTTCGCCATACGCAATCCGCATCAAGGTCGGCACTGTAACCCTTTGCTCTCTTCCAATTCGCACCTTAAATAGCAACCACAACAGCATCCGAGCTGCACCTTCATGCTGCTGCCAAATGCTCATAATCAGAAAAATCAAAGATTTCGGGAGATTACCGTATTGATAAAATGCGGATTGCTCTTTACACTCTTGCTTGTTCAGAAAGTACTTCGCCCACGCACCCGCTTTGATCCTAAACGTCAAGCCAACTAAATGCTTACACTTCAAATCATCTTCTTGAAAGTGATGCTGAATTTCGAGTAAATGCCATAAGCGACTATCAGACAGCGAAAATGCTGGAACTTTACCTTGCTTTGGAAAATCGATCGAGGCAGTTAACCAACAAGGCGTTTCGACTAAATCTTTGATCAAATTCAGTTTGACAGGCTTACTCAAATCCTTTCGCTTGTCTAACCCTAGATAAGCTTCAATCTGTTGATCACTGATCACAAATTCTTCTTCCCAAGGCTTCTCTAAAGTGGTTGCATAAGCGGCATACAGCAGATGCAAACAAGCGGCTCGAATATCCATCTCATCTAAAATTTCTAAAGCATCCTGCTTAGTCGCAGGGATGGGAGAATCCCCCAGATCATTTGCTAATTTGAGCGTGATCAAGCCTTGACCGTGATGAATCGATCGCTGATATTCGACTGTTCCGTTTTGAACTTTCCAGGGTAAAGATTTGCGCTGAGCGAGTAGATTACACGCTTCCCAAATGACGATCGCAGAAGCAAACGGGCTATTCTTACCATTTGTAAACAATTCAGGGCTAGTAATCGGTCTTGTCTCTACAATTCTCGATCGACCTTTCATTGCTTGGTAAGGAAGCACCGAATTCTGAGTGCACACCGACAAACATTGAGGCTCGTCAAAATATCCTTCGCAGTCATTACAGAGCACTGGATTAATCCACAGAGCGCCAGTGTCCTCAATGCAAATAGCTCCGGTCGGGCATTGAGGACGACAGACATCACATCCCATACAGTCACCAGAAATTTTGTACGCCATAATGCTCCGTTGTTGGGGCAACACAGGTAGAGAGTAAGCTTGATCCGTCTAAGTCTCCTTGTTGTTGAGACCGCAAAATAAATTGAAGTTTTAACTGGAGCACACGTAACGAAAAGCAGGGGAGTATTTATACAAGTCAATTCGTATTCTTTTCTAATTGAGCTAGCAGCGTTCTACTGTTCAGCTTGAGCAAATCAACATTATTTTAACATTTAGAAAAGATTGTTCATAGTAAACAATCTCTGTTTTCTAAAACATAGCATTTTTTACATTTTTTCTAAAAATTATGCTGTAGATAACCGGCTAATTTAATGACTGTAATTCAAAGTCAAAATTGATTTTTTCTTGAAGCTCATCTGAGCGATTTCAAAATATGTTTGTTGCAAACATTCGCCCAAATCTGATTTGTAATTATCAATACATATCTGCAATTAATCTAATCAAAGCAGGGGTTATAGCGATCGTTTATCTGTCTAAATACAGAGGATTTTAAGATCTTCTTAACTTGAATTTGTCGCAAATCAGATTACGATTAAGCAGTAGTTTCAGATAGTAAAAGCTCGTTTTAATACTAGTCAATCTATCCCTTTAGCTTCAGCAATTGTGTTTCCGAATTTTGCAACATTGCTGTTTCTAAACTCGCTTGAAGCAACCTATGAACCAAATTCCTACTTCACTGCTAACCCTAATTGCAGGCGTTGTGATCACCTTGATCAGCTTCTGGGTTAGCCAAAACCATCACCTCCTGCCTGTGCAAGCTTCAGAGCAAGCTCCTTGGGTAGACGACTTCTTTAGCGTTATGGTCGGCATTGGAACTGCACTCTTCATTGTGGTTCAAGGCACAATTCTGTTTTTCACCCTCAAATACCACAAACCTGATGGCGACGAAACAGATGGCGTTCCGATCGAAGGCAACTTTGCTCTAGAGATTCTCTGGACTGCGATTCCCAGCATCATTGTAATTGGCTTGGGAGTCTATAGCGTTGATGTCTATGAACACATGGGCGGCATTTCTGCGGGTTCAGCAATGGCGCATGTCCACTCTGCTGCGACTCATGCTCATCACGATACGATGGGAACTGCGATCGCAGCACCAATGATTGCCGATGCAAGTGATGAAACGAGCAGTTCTACAGACAGTTCTACGACCAGTTCTACAACTCGCATTCCCGCCTATGGTCTCACAGAGAATCACGAAGGTGGACTGAATGTGAATGTAACTGCAATGCAGTATGCTTGGCTGTTTGACTATCCTACTGAAGGGGTCATGCCCGGTGAATTGCATGTACCCATCGGGCAAAAAGTTGTTCTCAATATGAAAGCTCAGGATGTGATTCACTCATTCTGGGTTCCTCAATTCCGCATCAAACAAGATGTCATTCCAGGTGAGCAAACCCAGCTCCAATTCGTCGCGACAAAACTGGGCGAATTTCCGATCGTATGTACCGAACTCTGTGGAGCTTATCACGGTGGAATGCGATCGACAGTCGTTGTGCAAACTCGCGAAGACTATGAGAAATGGGTCGAGGAAACCAAGATTGCTCAAGTCTCAGAGACAAATCGAGCAGTTGCAACCCTCTCTGACTCAGAATTTCTTGCACCCTATGCCAAAGACCTCGGCATCACCGCAGAACATTTAGCGCACTTGCATCCTTAGCATCATGGCTCAAACTCAAGATCAAAATCTAGTCATCTCTTCCGAGGCAAATCCGGCTGCCTCCCATCCTGCTTGGAAGTGGTATGACTATTTCACATTCAACACCGATCATAAAGTGATTGGGATTCAATACCTGGTCACTGCATTCTTCTTCTACTTAGTCGGCGGATTTATGGCAGTTGCAGTTCGGACAGAACTCGCGACTCCTGATCCTGATTTAGTAGATACCAGCTTATACAATGCTTTCATGACCAATCATGGAACAATCATGATCTTCTTATGGATTGTTCCTGCGGCAATTGGAGGATTTGGAAATTTCCTCATTCCTCTGATGGTGGGTGCGCGCGATATGGCTTTTCCGAAGCTAAATGCGATCGCATTCTGGCTCAATCCTCCGGCAGGGTTATTGCTGATGCTGAGCTTTGTGTTTGGGGGTGCTCAGGCAGGTTGGACAGCCTATCCGCCCTTGAGTATTATCACCGCTCCGATTGCACAATCGATTTGGATTGCTGCGATCGCATTAGTCGGAACCTCTTCAGTCCTAGGTTCGCTCAACTTTGTGATTACGATTTGGAAGCTGAAAGTTCCTAGCATGAAGTGGACGCAAGTACCGCTGTTTTGTTGGGCATTGATGGCAACCTCGATTTTAGCGCTACTCTCGACTCCTGTTTTAACGATCGGTTTAATCTTGCTGCTGTTTGACATCAACTTCGGCACGTCTTTCTATAAGCCAGATGCAGGCGGCAACGTTGTGCTTTATCAGCACTTATTCTGGTTCTACTCTCACCCTGCGGTCTACTTGATGATTCTGCCGATTTTCGGAATCATGTCTGAAGTCATTCCGGTACACGCTCGCAAGCCAATTTTTGGATATAAAGCGATCGCGTATTCCAGCGTGGCAATCTGTTTAGTCGGATTGTTTGTCTGGGTTCACCATATGTTTACAAGTGGAACGCCAGGCTGGATGAGAATGTTCTTTACGATTTCAACCTTGATTGTGGCTGTGCCGACTGGGGTGAAAATCTTTGGTTGGGTGGCAACGCTCTGGGGTGGAAAAATTCGCTATACCAGTGCGATGCTCTTCGCGATCGGGTTGCTCTCAATGTTTGTAATGGGCGGTTTAGGTGGAGTTACTTTAGGAACAGCTCCATTTGATTTGCATGTTCATGATACTTACTATGTGGTTGGACACTTCCACTATGTTCTATACGGGGGTTCTGTGTTCGGCATCTATGCTGGAATTTACCACTGGTTCCCCAAAATCACGGGAAGAATGCTAGATGAGCGTTTGGGACGCATTCATTTTGCGTTGACCTTTATTGGGACGCACTTAACCTTCTTGCCAATGCACTACTTAGGCTTACAAGGAATGCCGCGCCGAGTCGCTATGTATGATCCGCAGTTTACTTCTGTGAATCAGCTTTGCACGCTTGGAGCATATATTCTGGCAATTTCGGTCATTCCTTTCTACTTCAATGTGATTCGCAGTTGGAGTAAGGGTCAGCTAGCAGGTGATAATCCTTGGAATGCATTAACTCTCGAATGGACAACGAGTTCTCCACCGATGATTGAGAATTGGGAAGTGCTGCCAGTCGTCACTCATGGCCCTTACGACTATGGGATGAGTGAGCCAGAAGCTTCTCCATCTGCAAGCGAGCCTGCGCCTGTGCAGTAGTCGATCTGCTTATTGCGTTTTTGTTAGCTTTAGAGGATGTTTTAAAAGTATAGAAAGTTTCTTCGCTCTCGTTGCTATCCCGCCCGTGATTGAAAATCCGGGCTAACAGAAGCAAGTCCACTCAAGGGACTAAAAGACTGTCAACATCAAGTTTCCAGTCCTTTTCAAAGGACTTCGTACCGTTAGCCCCGACTTTCAGTCGAGGGGCGGGTGAGTGCCAGAAACGATACTTTTCAAACATCCTCTTGGTTCTGTAAATTCCGAAATTGAGAGAATTTAGAGAGCCATTCTCAAGCATTTCCAAACTTCTTGCTATCTCTTCAATCATCATGACTCAAGTTACTATCGACTCCACCCATTCAACCGCCTCACACGGCCACGAAGAACATCCCGATTTTCGGACTTTGGGGCTACTCACTTTTCTGATTTCTGAATCATTAATGTTCGGCGCACTGTTCGCAACTTACCTCTTTTTACGAGGAATCACGCCAGAGTTTCCTCCGAAAGAAACCGAAGTCGAACTGCTCATTCCCAGCATCAACACGATCATTCTGGTTTCGAGTAGCTTCGTAATTCACAAAGGCGATGTTGCTATCAAACAGAATGATGTGAAAGGAATGCGCCTCTGGTACAGCATCACAGCGTTAATGGGAGCAATTTTCTTAGGCGGTCAAGTCTACGAATACCTCAATCTCGGTTATGGTCTGACGACCAATACCTTCTCAAATTGCTTTTATATGATGACCGGATTCCACGGATTGCATGTATTCATCGGGTTGCTTTTGATTCTGGGAGTGTTATGGCGATCGCGTCGTCCAGGTCATTACTCTGCTACCAAACATACAGGCATTGAAATGGCAGAAATCTACTGGCACTTTGTAGACATCATTTGGATTATCTTGTTTGCCTTACTCTACATCTTGACTCAATTCTAACCATGTCCTCCCCAACTCTTTCCTGGTACGATGTCCCTGAAGATATCAAAGCAATTTTGCTCTGTGCTGCCAATGCTTGGGAAAATACAGCGCAGTCTGACCAGTATATCCTCGAAGCTCTCGCAAAAGCTGAAGTCAATTTAGATGTCTTGGTCACTGCCTATCGCTACTTTTTCTACAAAAGTAATGCTTGGATGGCGCTGCAAATTGCTCAGAAAGTGATTGATCGTGTTCGAGAACTCGAAAAATTGCCTGAGCTATGGAGTGACTTGAAGCCGATATTGCTCGATCGACGAGAAGATCCGAGCATTCGGCTTTACCTCAATGCCTATGGTGCATCAGGACTAGTTTGGGCAAAGTTGGGAGAGCTAGAAAAAGCAAAAGAGATTACTTCTCGGATTAAAGAAATCGATGGGAAAGAATTCGGAAGTGCAACAACTGTATTTGATGTATTAACTCAACCGCCTGAAGAAGATGACTAGCCTTTTCGGAACTCTGGAATCGCATAGAATTGACCTTCACCTCTCTCAAGACTATGAAAACCTTGGACTGGATTGTAACCGATGATGGGCAGTGCCAGACTCGACCTGCAACACGAGAATGGGACTTAATTGAAGAACATTACTATCTTCATCGATTTCTGACCGAAGTCATTGATCTTCTCGCACAAGTCAAACATGAGGCAGATGAGTGGGATCATTTGCCCCAACTCCGTCGCTTAGTTCGTAAACTGATCATCAATTCTTACTATGTTCGTACCCAATTTCTCGAACCTTGCTTTAAAACAGGCAGTTCGGTTTTGACCTTATACGACGAAATTGGCTATCCTCTCACGGTTCAAAATGTTACTTTTGCTCCAGGTTTGGTTTCTCCAATTCATAATCATGGAACTTGGGGAATTACGGCTGTTCTGAAGGGGCAGGAAAAGCAAACCTTTTGGCGGCGAGTGGGTGATCCGGATTTCCCGAACAAAATTGAGCCAATTGGCGAAAAAATTATTAGCCCGAACGAAATTGTCAGCTTTTCACCAGACGCGATTCATTGTGTTGAAGCCATTGGGGATGAGCCGACAGTTAGCTTTCAGATCTATGGCGATACTCAGCCGCGATCGCGGTTTTTCTTCGATCGCGAAACCCATACTGCAAAGCCTTTCTAACCCTGATCTCACCATGAAAACTAACCTAGACGATGTTTTGGCAGTCTGTCTGATTACCTTCATCGTGATTACACCCGCATTGTTCGTATTTGCTTTAGTGTGGTATCACCACTTGCAGTTTATTCACCGATTGCCGGCTCTCTCTCAAATTTCAGAAGCTCTTTCTTTGATCAGCATGAGTGGATTCTTCTTGTTTCCACTCTGGACTGCCTATCAATCTTATCAATCTGCAAGATTCAAGCAAAAAGTCGCCCGCTTAGAACGTCTCTGGCAACAAAGTATTTGAGGAACCTCATCTTATGGCTGAAGCAATCACTGAAGCGAGACAAGCTCAGTATATCGAACTGATTCAAGAATTGATGATTTGTCCGAATGGGCAAGAACCTGAAGTGTTAGATGCTCAACCCGATTTAATTGATGCCGGATTTGTACAGACATTAGTACAAGTGTCGAGCATGATGGCTCACGAAAATAATCCAGATGGGGCAAGATTTCTGATCTACATCGCCCGTGAACTGGCAAAACAGCTTGGACTTTATCCAGAGAAACCCAATGATGATCAATAACTTAGAACTGACTGCAACCGAAGCCGGAGAATTAGCGATCGCATTTCTCACCCAAGATTTAGGAATCCCTGAACTTGAGCAAGAATGGTTCACTGTTCTGTCTTCAAAGTTTTTGGGTGTAAGCTGGTATGTCGTCGAGATTGGAATCGAAGGCATTCCAGATAAGTGGGTGGTGCAAGTTTATGACACTCGCGAATGTGATCCGAGCTATACTTTCGTCTCGCCAGTCAGTATAGATGACGATCATACGGATTTAGCAGAACTCCCAGAAGCGATCGCTGATGTTGTGATTGCAGAACGCAACGCTCGCTAAATTACAGCTCAACACACAACTCAACAAAAGAGGCGTTTCGGTTATGCGTCACTTGCACCAGATCGTGCAGCCGGACATTGAGCACAGCCGAAACGCGAGAATAGAGCGACTACAAAAAAGTAAGATACAAACTATCAGCAGCCTTAGTTTCTTCTATGTAAATGAAGGTAACAGTTTGGCGTGTCTATGTAATAAATTTTATATCTTCTGAATCTTGATTTAGAAACTGCTATCAAAATTAGAGCATTCCGCTTTCTCAAGAATCTCTCAATGAAGGGTAATGTCCGCCCTTTGAACGCATTGTTTCATTAGACGTGAGCTGACTTTACTTGTTCTTCCACGCTACGTTGAGAATTTGCTATGAAAGTACTTTTGCTCTATCCCAAATTTCCGAAAACATTTTGGTCGTACGATCGCTTCATTGAAATGGCAGGGCTAAAAGCTTTTATTCCGCCGCTCGGAATTCTAACCGTTGCAGCACTACTTCCATTAAATTGGGAAGTGCGATTTTGCGATCGCAATGTCAGAGTCGAAACAGATGAAGATTGGGCATGGTGTGATCTGGTCATCTTATCAGCGATGCTAGCGCAGAAAGCAGATTTCCATGCGTTGATTCGGAAAGCTGTTCAGCAAGGTAAAAAAGTTGCAGTCGGCGGCCCTTATCCCACTTCTCTGCCGGAAGATGCTTTAGCATCAGGCGCAGATTATTTAGTTTTAGATGAAGGTGAAGTTACGGTTCCACAATTTGTCAGTGCAATTGCAGCCGGGGAAGAACGAGGCATCTTTCGCGGGTTAGAGAAACCTGATGTATCCACAAGCCCAGTTCCACGATTTGACTTGCTGGATCTCGATGCTTATCTAATGATGTCGATTCAATTTTCGCGGGGATGCCCCTTCAATTGTGAATTTTGCGACATCATTACGCTCTATGGGCGCAAGCCGCGAACGAAAGAACCCCATCAAGCGATCATAGAGCTTCAAGTTTTATATTCTTTAGGATGGCGCGGTTCGGTGTTTATTGTCGATGATAACTTTATTGGGAATCAACGTAATGTGAAACGGTTCCTACGCGAATTGATTCCCTGGATGGAAGCCCACCACTATCCATTTACTTTTGTGACCGAAGCTTCAGTGAACCTAGCAGACGACCCAGAATTACTCGAGCTAATGGTGCAAGCAGGATTTTATGGGGTTTTTCTTGGGATTGAAACACCGGATCAAGATAGCTTGCAGACGACTCGAAAACATCAAAACATGCGTAGCCCTCTAGTCGAAGCCTGTCATACGATCACGAAAGCAGGGCTGTTGATCTATGCCGGATTTATCTTAGGCTTTGATGGAGAGAGAGAAGGGGCAGGCGATCGCATTCGTGCATTTGTGGAAGAAACAAACATTCCCCAGCCGATGCTCGGAATTCTCCAGGCACTTCCGAATACCGATCTGTGGGAACGATTAAAGCGAGAAAATCGATTACGGCAGAGTCAAGGAGACCTACTCGAAGTGGGAGATCAAAACACGTTGATGAATTTTGTTCCGACTCGCTCCCTGGATGAGATTGCGAGGGACTATATCAATACACTCTGGACACTCTACGAACCATCGAACTATCTGAAACGCTGTTTTCAGCATTGTTTAGCCATTTCTCCAAATCCGCGCTTAGCTCAAAACTTACATTTTCCGATGAAAAAGGGGTTGCGATTGATAGCACAGGTCATTTGGATTCAAGGCATTCGTCGAACAGAGCTTCGTGCTCAATTTTGGCGGCAGCTTTGGGAAATGATCGTCCGTAGACCTCGATCGCTGAATCTCTATTTTGGACTTTGTGCTGCCGGAGAGCATTTTGCTGAGTACCGTTGCTTAGCAAGAGATCGGATCATGCAGCAAATCGGACATGATCCATTAAAAGCCCCACAACCGAGCAAGCCAGTTGCAATGGTCTAGCCATCTGTAAAGTAGGGAGCAGGGAGCTAAGAGAACTACTCCCCACTCCCCGCTCCCCACTCTTTCGAGCATTTACACCTCAAAAGCCTGGCTCAACCCAGTTATACAACTTGACTCAGAAAAGCCGCCTGCTGCTCTAAACTCAGCGATCGTAGAGCAGTCAACAAGTCATTTGCTTCTGACGACAATGAAAAACCAGACGGAATTGCTGGAATGCCATCGCCCAAGTATTGTCCCAGTTGATACCAGAACGCCAAGCGAGCATTACTATCTAGGGACTTATAGCGCGTAAGAGCAGGTTGAGTCGAACCCGGAACCAGTTCTAGCATTGCTTTACTAGGATGAGGATCAAGTGCAACTTCATCCCCTTTTGCAGTCTCATTTGCTAAGAAATCACTTAGTGTTTGTAACTGCTCGTCTTGACGTTGCTCGTGAATTTGTTGAATCAATGGGACAATCTCTCCGCCCATGCTTGAAACATGAACGGGAATCGATCCAGAAATCTCTTGTAATAGCATTCCCAATGTTGCAAGTTGCTCCTCAACGGGCAATTTTTGAAATGCTAAAGCAGCTTGATCCAGACTACTAGTGTTGATAGAAGTCATCAGAAAATCTCCCAAGCAAGGTGATAATTGAATTTCAGTTGAATCTACTGCACACTTGATCTGCTGAACTATTGCAGTGAAGCTAATTGATCACGTAGCTCTCTCGGCATTAAAACGCGGTTAATTGCATGAACCACACCATTTTCTGCCTGAATATCCGCTTGGACAACGCTACCATCATTCACGATAATTCGTTCTGGAGTGACACGAACCGCAATTCCGCCGCCTAGCACTCTCGTTGTTCCCGTACTAAAATCATTTGCAGTTACTTCCTGCGGGATAATGTGATAAGCAAGCACCTGTCGGAGCAAGTTGCGATTCTCAGGTTGCAGCAAGCGATCGAGCGTTCCTTGAGGCAGCGCAGCAAATGCGGCATCAGTCGGAGCTAAAATCGTGTAATTTCCTCCGCGAGATTGTAGCTCGTTCGTCAGTCCTGCTGCTTCAACGGCTCTTGCAAGTGTCGTAAATGAACCCGCTCCAGCCGCCTGCTGAAGTAGAGGCGCAAGACGTTGATTCTCAGTTGTTCCAGTCTGCGGATTTATTTGTGCTTGAGCAGGAAGAATGGTTGCTGCACTCAGTCCTACAAGCACAGCTAATGCAGAGAGCGATCGTAGAAATTTATTTTGGTAGTTATACATTGCGAATTGTTTCCATTCATGAAGTTTTGTGATGTGCTTCTAAGGTAAGTCGTAGAAATGTACAGACCTTCTGTCAAAAGGATTAATATTTTTAATACAAATAATCTATATATCTATAGATGTCGCTTCAGCATGTGATTCGTAATAAGCTAGAAAAGTCTTGCCTGCCTCAGTCAAAAGGTAAATCTTCTGACAACTCATAGCATAGAGGTAGGTATAGTAAAAATTCAGAAGAAATTTGCCTCTTGGCTGCAAAAAAATCATTTGAGGAACTTATGTTGCGTTTAATGTGAAATTCCTCACAAGTTCCTCACAATCCTCGTTTACGCTGATGTCAAAGATAGAAAAGCAGCCCTCTATCAACGAGAAAACGTGATGAGACCCTCTCTTGTTTAGTCTTACATTCCGACGTGCTCGTTCTTCTTAATCGGCAACATTCAGATACATCCTTCTCTCACTTGCTTGCATAACAGTTGGGAACATTGTTTCCCTGTTGTGCAAGTTTCCTGATCCTTTGCACTGCAACGTAAGGTGATTGATATGGAACGTTTTGATTACATTATTCTGGGCGCAGGACTAGGTGGACTCTCCACAGCCGCTTGTCTGACTCGTCAAGGTCATCGAGTCCTCATCCTAGAACAGCATGATATTCCAGGTGGTTGTTGCCATACCTTTGACTATGGAAACTACCGCTTCTGTGCTGATGTACACTATATTTCGCAATGTGGAGAAGGACAGACAATCGATCAATTTCTCCACTATATCGATCGAGAAGTTGAGTTCAACAGTCTTGACCCCGAGTGTATCGATCGAGTGATCACAAATGAAGCTGATTTTAGGATTCCGTTAGGCTGGGAAAATTTGAGAAATCGTCTTCTGCAAACCTTTCCAGAAGAAGCAAATGCAATTCGTCGCTACTGTGATGAAATCAAACTCATTTACCAGCAAGTGCATGACCTGACTCAAGAAGTGAAATGGTTTAATCAGCAGTGGACAGACTGGCTGAAACTTCCCAAATACTGGCACCTCTTCGCCCGCCGCAATTGGACATTGCAAATGCTCTACGATCAGGTCGGGCTATCTCCAAAACTGCAAGCCATTCTCGCAGGTCAGAGCGGCGATTACGCGCTCCCACCCAATGAAATTGCACTACTCACCCATACAGCACTCGTCTGGGACTACTCAGAAGGAGCTTACTATCCGAAACATCACTTCAAATTCTTTGTCGATACGATTACAGATGCGATTCGTCAAAGAGGTGGCGTGATTCTCTACTCGACTCCAGTGGAGCATATTCAGGTCACAAATCATCAGGTTACTGGAATCATTGCGAATGGTAAAACTTATTCTGCCAGCAAGGCTTATATCAGTGATCTTGATCCAAAACTGACTGTCGGATTAATGCATGATGCTGAAGCCTTGAGTTTGAAAGAACGCGATCGCTTAACAAAGTATGACTATTCTGCCAGCGCATTTAACATTTATCTCGGACTCGATGAACGCTTTGATCCGGCTCAATATGGCATTGGCAACTGGAACATTTGGTACTATCCAACCGGAAATCTGAATGAAGAATATCAGAACCAACTCGCAGGCGATCTAAGCCATCCGTGGATCTTTTTATCCTGTCCAACGCTCAAATCTTCAGAACCCGGTATGGCTCCTCTTGGGCATCATGTGTTAGAAGTCGCAACAGTTTGTCCCTATGAAGCGTTTGCTGAACTGCACAAGACAGATATGCAGGCTTACAAGGCGAAAAAACGTGAGGTCTATCAACATCTCATGCAAAGTGTCCGAGATTTGATTCCAGATGTCGATCGCTACTGCCGAATGAAAGTCTACGGAACACCGACGACGAGTGAGTTTTACCTCGGACAACCCGAAGGCAATATCTATGGAGCAAAGTTAGTGCCTCGTCAAGTCGGATTAAATCGATTGGGCTACAAAACTGAGTTGCCGAATTTATTCCTGGTCGGGGCAAGTGCTGGCTATCCAAGCGTTCCCGGTGTGATTGGGAATGGCATGGATGTAACAGAACTTCTAACAAGTAGACCAGTCTGGCATCAAGC
Source organism: Leptolyngbya sp. GGD (assembly GCF_026735145.1). Lineage (NCBI taxonomy): Bacteria > Bacillati > Cyanobacteriota > Cyanophyceae > Leptolyngbyales > Leptolyngbyaceae > Leptolyngbya > Leptolyngbya sp. GGD. The sequence continues at coordinate 101,844 of NZ_JAPQKE010000008.1, read as the reverse complement.
AGAGCGGCGATCACAACTCGTCCAAGAACCCGCAGCTAGTTTTTACTAAAGGACAAGCACCATAATGCACTGTTGAGGAACGTGTGGCTACGACCTGTGCATCCTCACAAGTTCCTCAACTAACTCGATTATATTGAGCACTGTAGCAGGGGGTAAAAGCAATGTTCCGAAGAATTTTAGTCGTTCTTGAAGATGCTCCATCTCAGCATTGTGTGTTTAACACTGCGCTCCGATTTGCTAGAGCAAATCAAGCTCAATTATGTTTAGTTGATCTGAGAACAAATCCAGGAGCGATCGCACATTCGCTGGCAGAAATGGCGATAGGCTTGGGAATTCAGGTTGACATTTCAGAATTGAGCGAAAAGACGGAGCAAGCTCTGATTAGAACGGCGAGAAATTGGTACGCTGATTTGATCGTCATCGGTCACGCACTACATCCGACATTGTCTCCAATCTTGCCCTGTACCGTGCTGATTGTGCAGCAAGAACAAGAGCATACCATTTCTATGACAATGCAATTAAAACCACAAGTCCCAGATGTTGCAGTGCGTAATCGCTTAGAAAGGTTGCTTGACCTTACACCCAGTTCTTAAATTATCCATTGAGAAACCAGCATAGAAAAGAGATCGGAGCGCAATGGTGATTCATCAACCTGCATAAAATTTGAAAAGTCCCCAGAACTAGAGGCGCGATTGATTCGCTCCAAAGTTTGAGGACTAAATTATTGAATAGTTATACCTGGCAAACACCTCTGTTGCTGAGATGTAAAATCCACCACTCTACTTAATCAGGTGTAGAACATCGCGCAGCACACTAAAGCCTGCTAAGTCCCACGCTAAGTAAGCAAGGAATCCGATCATTGCTAATCGACCGTTCCAGAGTTCTGCTTGAGGATTGAAGCCGAAAAGAAAAGCATTGCGATCGACACCATTGTATTCTGTGGCAACAGGAGGTAAGTTAGTCGCTTTGTTCGATTGCATTGTTACACTTCTTAATGAACTTCTATTTACTATAGTATCGGCAGAATTCCCATCAAGCCTATACCTTTGGGGGTATCTCTGAGTGTTACAGAGAGAAGTTACAGCGCAATACGTAGATTTGAGTGCTAAATTATCCGCTTTGTCCTTTGAAATCTTAGAAGATGCTTTCAACCTTAGAGCGTGTTGTCAGTAGATAAAAAACTCTCATTGCTTCTATTAAGCTACACATCGGATTGTTTCTATTAAGCTATACAGTCGTTGAACTTTTAGAAGCTGTGTTAGGCTGAAGGCTGAAGCGATATTTTCGGCTGTGTAATTCCTTATCATTAAGTGTTGCTCCGAACCTAAATCTCTCTACATTATGATTCTGGAGCCGTTTTTTATGTCAATCTACGTTGGCAATCTTTCTTACGAAGTGATGCAGGACAACCTCAGCGAAATTTTTGCTGAATATGGAACCGTTAAGCGAGTTCAGTTACCAACCGACCGGGAGACTGGACGAGTTCGGGGCTTCGCGTTTGTCGAAATGGCAACCGACACTGAGGAAGAAGCCGCGATCGAAGCTCTCAACGGAGCCGAGTGGATGGGGCGCGATTTGACCGTCAACAAGGCAAAACCTCGTGAAGAGAGAAGTTCTTCTAGTGGAAGTTGGGGCGATCGCAGAGGCGGCTCTTCTCGCCGCTAGATTCTGATCGAGCAGGGAGCAAGTACAACTCTACCGTCTTAAAGGCAGCTCTTACAGAGTCTGCCTTATTGTCGATCTCTGAAAACATGATTCATGGCTGGATTGAAAATGGTGCAAGCGTTTCAACTCACCTATTTTTTCATGCAGCGATACAGCATTCCTTAACTAAACCCAAGAAACAAATGAATACGAAAGAACTTCTGAGCCGATACAATGCAGGACAACGGGACTTTCGGAATCTGAACTTAATTGCCGTAAATTTCAGAAGTTTAAATTTCACAGGCATCAATCTAAGCGGTGCAAACTTAACCAAGGCAAATCTGACTAAAACGAACTTAAGTTACGCCAATCTCAAAGGCGCAATTTTAGTTGGAGCAATGTTAAGCGAAGCAAACTTCACAGGTGCAAATCTGACTGAGGCAAATTTAAGCAATACGAATTTGGGTGAAGCAATTTTGGGTCAGACCTATCTTAAGGGTGCAATCTTGCCAGACGGAACCACTCCCAGCACCCTCTCGAACCGTCTTAAAGTGCCGCAGATCTAACAGTCAATGCTTGAGATTGAGAAAATCATAGTTTGAGCAACGCTTCCATTATCAGAGGAAATCCCTGTGTTTGATAAATTTACAGAGAGAAGCATTAGGGTTGTGAATGCGGCTCAAATCGAAGCTCGTCGCCTTGACCATAATTATGTTGGCACAGAGCAGCTTTTGCTAGGTTTAATTGCGACTCGACCCAGTATTGCTGCACAAGTGTTAGCGGATCTAGACATTACTCTGGAAGAAGTACAAGAGCAAGTGCAGGCAGTGATTGGTCGAGGGCCTGGACTGTCTCGGACTGAGATCCCCTTTACTCCCCGGAGTCGGCGTGTCTTAGAGCAGTCCTTAAAAGAAGCAGAGCGGCTCGGACATAGCCAGGTGGAACCAGAGCATTTGTTGCTGGCGATCGTGCAAGATGAGGCGGGATTAGCCACTCAGGTTTTAGAACGGCTAGGCGTGGAGCGGGTTGAAGTTCGGATTAAAGTGCTACAAGCCATCTCTGAAGCTAAGCCCATCTTAAAAGGGAAGAGTTCCGGTCGCAAGAGCACACCGATTTTGAATGAGTGCGGCACGAATCTGACTGAACTTGCGGCATTGGGAAGGCTTGATCCGGTAGTCGGTCGTCAGCAAGAAGTAGAACGGATGATTCAGATTCTGGGTCGCCGCACGAAGAACAATCCGATTTTAATTGGTGAACCGGGTGTCGGAAAAACTGCTTTAGCCGAAGGATTAGCGCAGCGTATTGTCGATCGAGACGTGCCCGAATCGCTTCAAAATCAGCAAGTTCTCACGTTGAATATCGGAACTTTACTGGCTGGAACAAAGTATCGAGGTGAGTTTGAGGAACGACTCAAAACCATCATGAAGGAAGTTCGCTCATCGGGAAACATCATTTTAGTCATCGATGAAGTTCATACTTTGCTAGGGGCAGGTTCTGCTCAAGGCTCACTCGATGCTGCAAATATTCTGAAACCTGCTCTCGCGCGCGGCGAACTGCGCTGTATTGGAGCAACAACGCTCGATGAATATCGTCAATATGTTGAGCAAGATGCAGCACTAGAACGGCGATTTCAGCCCGTGATGATTAATGAGCCGAGCATTGAAGAGACGATTCTGATTTTACAAGGATTACGCAGTCGCTATGAGCAGCACCATCGGCTAGAAATCTCGGATCTTGCACTAGAAGCGGCGGCAAAGCTTGCCGATCGATATATTTCTGATCGGCTGCTCCCAGACAAAGCGATCGATTTGATTGATGAAGCCGGATCTCGCGCTCGAATTCTTCACGGCAAGAAATTCTCGCTCGATAAGAGCATGAGTGAACGACTCAAACAGATTTTGCTCACCAAAGCAAGCGCGATCGCACAACAGGACTTTAAGCGTGCTGGTGAAGTGAGATCGAGTGAGCTGACTCTGCAAGCAGAGGTTCAGACCGAGGCTCCAGCATTTGGTTCTGCAATCGTTGTGGATGAGGTCGATATCGCTCACATTGTCTCATCTTGGACAGGCGTTCCGGTGAACAAAGTCACCGAACTTGAGTCAGAACAGTTAATGCAGATGGAAGAAGTTTTGCATCAACGACTGATTGGACAAGAAGAAGCGGTCAGCGCGATCGCACGAGCTACTCGTCGGGCAAGAGTGGGCTTAAGCAATCCCAATCGCCCGATCGCATCGTTTATTTTTTCAGGGCCAACGGGAGTGGGCAAAACTGAGTTAGTCAAAGCATTAGCTGCCTGCTTTTTTGGATCTGAATCGGCGATGATTCGACTAGATATGTCTGAGTTTATGGAGCGCCATACCGTTTCTAAGCTGATTGGTTCTCCACCCGGATATGTGGGCTATAGCGAAGGCGGACAGTTAACAGAAGCCGTTCGACGCAAGCCTTACACCGTTGTGCTATTTGACGAAATCGAAAAAGCACATCCCGATGTATTTAATTTGCTGCTGCAAATCTTAGAAGATGGTCGCCTAACCGATGCGAAAGGTCGGACTGTGAATTTCAAGAATACCTTGCTCGTGATGACCTCGAATGTTGGTTCCAAGGTGATTCAGAAAGGAGGAGGCGGACTCGGTTTTGAACTCTCGACGAATGCTCCAGAAGCATCTTATAACCGCACTGTTGCTTTGGTCAATGAAGAACTGAAGCAGTACTTTCGCCCAGAATTCTTGAACCGTTTAGATGACATCATTGTGTTCCGACAATTAACACATGATGAAATCAAACAAATTGCGAATCTCTTACTGAATGAATTTTCAGCTCGCTTGCTAGAACAAGACATCACACTGGAAGTGAGCGATCGCGTTAAAGATCGCCTCGTCGAAACGGGCTATCACCCAGAGCAAGGCGCACGTCCGCTGCGACGAGCGATCACTCGTCTACTCGAAGATAGTCTAGCTGAGACGATTCTCTCTGGTCGAGTTAAGTCTGGAGATTCTGTGAAAGTCGATTTAGATGAGCATGGACAGATCGAGATCGTTTAGAGAATTCAGGCGATCAAACGAGACAGTAACGAAATCAAACGCTTACATTTTGAGTAGAGGAATGCTTTGATTTCTAATACGAGCCTTTTATTCTATGGTCAAGCGCTCACTTCAGGCATCTCCTGCTGGTATTCAACAGGCTAAACGTGCGTTTGCTATCAAAGGCTGGACGCAGGAAAATCTAGCAGGGGAAGTGAACTTAAAGACCCGTCAACCCATCTGGCGCTTTTTCACTGGACAACCTGTCGATCGCCAAATCTTTCTAGAAATTTGTTCGATTTTAGACTTAGATTGGCGCGAGATTGCACTTGATGCTCCTGTAGATTTTCCAGTTCCCGGAGAACGAACAAAAACAACTCCCTTGGATGTGGAGAGTTTAGTCCAGCAAGTGCGATCGCAGCATCAAGACACGATTCAAGATCAGTGCGGCATCTTACAGTTACTTGATGTCAACCGTCCGGTGAGGATTGATGATATCTATGTCGATGTCAATACTTTAGAAGAAATTGCTAGCCAACAATGGGTCGAGATCGCTGAACTACAGAACCTAAAGCCGACTGACTTCGATCGTCTGGGCTTAGGAGACATTGAGCAAAAGCTAATCCCCGGAATGCAGACAGTCAAGACTTATTCAAAGCTGAGAGTTTTGGGAAAGCCGGGAATCGGGAAAACCACTTTTTTGCAACATCTAGCGATTCAGTGCAATCGGGGAGAATTTGCTGCTAATCGAGTGCCGCTCTTTATGGCAATGAGAGAGTTTACAAGAGAATCTAGAAACAGTGGAACTTTTAGCCTTTTTAATTATGTGTGCTCTTGCTTTGTCCCTTCTGGCATTTCAGACCCCGCCGTAATTGAAACGTTGCTACAATCAGGTCGAGTTTTGCTGTTAATGGACGGTATTGATGAACTGCTGAATCAGGACAGTACATCGGTTCTACGAGAAATTCGTCAATTCTCAGATAAGTATCATCGCAATCAGTTTGTTGTTTCCTGTCGGACAGCGGCTCAAAAGTTGCAACTTCGAGGCTTCACCGATGTTGAGATTGCACCGTTCACCCAAGCGCAAATCACAACATTCGCACAAAAGTGGTTCGCCGTATTCAGCCGAACAACACCGCGATTAGCGCAGAGCGCAACTCCGAAGGAACCGCAGCAAAATCAATCCGTTGAGTTTCTGCAGAAACTCGACCTACCGGAGAACTGGCAGTTTCGCCAACTGGTTGTTACCCCTTTGTTTCTGCACCTTGCCTGCTGGGTATTTCAGAGTCAAGAAAAAATTCCAACAAAGCGGACTGAATTTTACAAGCAAGGACTCGATCTGCTGCTGGGGAAGTGGGATGAAGCTAGAGGAGTCGAACGCGATGAGGCTTACCCAGGTTTTTTATTACCTCAAAAGCTAAGATTGCTGAGCCAATTGGCAGCAGTCACCTTTGAGCAGGGTCAGTACTTTTTTGAACGGGGCATGATTGAACAGTACATCGGAGACTATTTACGAAACCTACCGAATACGTCGTTAGAACCCGAAGAACTGCAACTTGCAAGCGAGAAGATGCTAAAAGCGATCGAGGCACAGCATGGACTCTTAATTGAACGAGCGCGAGGCATTTTTTCATTTTCCTACTTGGCGTTTCAAGCATACTTCACGGCTCGGAAAATTGTCGCTAGCCCTAATTTACGAGCATTAGAGCAAGCATTAGGAAACTTAGTGAGCCACATTAGCGATGCTCACTGGCGCGAAGTGTTCTTGTTAACAGCAGCAATGTTGCGAAGTGCAGATTCGCTCATGCAGTTAATGAAACAACAAATTGATGCGCTAGTCGCTGAAGATCCCTATTTACAAAATTTTCTAATGAAGGTCAGCCAAAAATCCCAATCGAACCCAATCGAGAAAATTGCAACCACTCGCACGTTTGACCACATTCAGCATCCCTGGCAGTTTAGTCCTGAGCAACAGCAAGTCCTACAACGGTACTACGATGCCAATCAGCTCCTAATTGATTGTTTGAATAGCAACTGTGAAGTCACAGCCGCAATTCGACAAGAGATTGAAGCAACGTTGCTCTTGCCTCAGAAAGAGTCAGAGGATCGAGAATTGCAAGGAGAATGAATTGCATCGAAATCAAACAATTCATACATGAAATCAAACATCGCTCTGTCAATGTAGTTGTAAAAGATTAGGGGAATGTAATCATGAGTGTAATTCAGAAATTAATCGTGAACGCAGACGCAGAGTGCCGCTATCCTACGCCAGGCGAAATGGATCAGATCAAAAGCTTTATGATGAGTAGCGATCGTCGATTGCGCTTGGTCAAAACTTTAACTGAAAGTCGCGATCGCATTGTTAAAGAAGCCACTAAACAATTGTTTCAGCGTCGTCCCAATTTAGTCTCTCCAGGCGGCAATGCCTATGGAGAGAACATGACCGCAACCTGCTTGCGGGATATGGATTACTACCTGCGCTTAATCACATACAGCGTTGCTGCTGGAGAAACGACTCCGCTTGAAGATATCGGACTGATTGGAGTGCGCCAGATGTACAATTCCCTTGGGACACCGCTTGAGGGAGTTGCTGAGGGTGTTCGCGCCATGAAAGCAATGACAACGTCACTCATGTCAGAAGAAGAAGCAAGTGAAGTCGGTGCTTATTTCGACTACTTAATTACTGGGCTTCAGTAAGCTAGAGTTTCATCTTAACTTTGAATGTGGAGTGCTGTCTGCCGAAAACGAGAAATGCGGTATTGTGCATTACTTAGGAGTAGGCTGGATTAATCGATACATTTAATCGCAGATTAGAGGAAAATGATATGTCTGATTCTTTAGCCCAAGGCATTCTTGTCACAATTATTGGTGAAGCTGTTTTGCAAGAGAGACTAATCCGTCTGTTATCAAAACTAGGAGTGTCCGGCTACACAATTATTCCAGCTCAGGGCGGAGGAAGCCATGGTAAACGGATGGGAGACATCGCAGGTTACAACACCAACATTGAACTCAAAACCATTGTCACCTTAGAAATCTCGGATCAATTGCTAGAAGATCTCAAGCAATATCAAGCAACTCATGCTCTAATTGCATTTCGACAAACCGTAGAAGGATTGTTTGATTAGATCTATCTTTGGAGAGATTCATCTGTGATGAGCTAAGAAATTACTCACAGAATATAGCTCAAGCAACAATTCCAACACAAAATCAAACATCAAGCTGACATACTTGTGATGGTTAGCGTAATCAATATTAACGAGTACCAAATGAAAGGTGAAACTCGTGACCGATATTGTTGATACTGCTGTCAAAGCTAGTGCCTTGAACACTCTAGCTGCTCTCAAGCTGCTGGTTTAATTGAGATGCTCAAAGGTAAGGGTCCATTCACCTGCGCAAGTGAAGTAGCTGAGGAGTAAAACTCTAGATGCGTTCTCTAGAGACAGCTACAATATATGAGTTACTTTAATTCTCACTTTTGTCTCTACAGAATCAGGTGGGAGTTTTCTATCAGTTTAATCACGCTAGAACCACAGCTTCATTTTGCCTAGTTTGTGATTTTCCATCAGGCTCACAATTTTTACCTTCACTAGGGTTATTAGAGGTCAGTATGGATCCATCGAGCGGACTTACTCCAGAGCAGGAATTCAACCTCAGAAATTTCGCAGATCAAGCCCACTGGATGTCCCGTGAGCAGGCTCAAGAGTTTCTGATTGTACAGTATCGACTCACGTTAGTTCAGAAAACAACGATGTATCTAGGGCTTCTCAAGCAGGAATGGAAATTGGAACTCAATCCCACCAATATTTAAACTCAGGAGAAACATAATGAATGCTCAAGAGATTGTAGAACTCTATTCAACAGGACAACGAGATTTTAGTCACGTCAAACTGCTCCAAGTCTGCTTGACAGATGCAAAGCTGATTGGAGCAAAGCTGATTGGGGCTGAGTTAGTCAGAGCGGATCTGCGCGGGGCGGATCTGACTGAGGCTCACCTTAACCAAGCAAAACTAAATCAAGCAAATCTAGCCGATGCCGCAATGATTCAAGCTTGCTTAATCCATGCAGACCTGAGTGGGGCAGACCTAAGTGGGGCGAATTTGACTCATGCAGATTTGAGCGGCGCAGATCTCAGTGAAGCTAAACTAGGTGGGGCAAATTTGCGGAAAGCAGATTTGAGTAAGGCAGATCTAAGCGGTGCTGATTTACGAGGTGCAAATTTAACTGAAGCCAATCTGAGAGAGTCAGATTTGAGTGATGCAGACCTCAACGGCGCGCATTTGAGTGAAGCAAATCTAACGGGAGCAACAATTCAAGGAGCCAATATCGACCATACAGGATTAAGTAAAACGATAATGCCCGATGGCAGCGTGCATGACTAGCTGAGAAATGACGTATGACTCATCATGCTTGAACGCTCAAACCAAGGTTCTGCCAATTTTTTTTCAAGCGATCGTGGTTGCTGTTTACGGCTGACGATCGCTTTCGACTTGTCAGGAGGAATCATGGGATCTTGATTAGAGAGAGTTGGTATAGATCACTGGCTAGACAACAAGCGAATAGAAAGCTTAAATCAGGTTCAGGCGTAAATTGGAGCAGAAGTCATTCGATAGACTGTTCGATTAGGTAGCTATAAAAGCCATTAGGCTCTACAATAGAGATACAGCGATTGCGCTACACGTCGCGAGGCGACCAACATGAATGCTAATGAAGTCCTCAACCGATACGCAGAAGGGCAAAGAAATTTCAGAACAGAAGATTTGAAAAACTTGAACTTTGCAAACGCAAATCTAAGCGGAGTTGATTTTACTGGGGCAAATTTGACCGGATCAGACTTGAGCAGTTCAGACCTAAGCGATACCAACCTAAACTGGGCAACTTTGAAAGGAGCTAACCTTGGCGGAGCAAACTTAAAAGGCGCAAAGCTGCCCAATGGCAGTATTTACAACGAATTTTTGGGATCTGCTAATTACTTAGGTAATTAGCTAACTGAACGCAAAAACTTTGAATTGGAGAAAGGGACATGGCAAAAGAGAAAAAAGGCAATCGAGAAGCTAAAAAACCGAAAGCAGAGTCTCAGGGCGGCAAAAAACAGAAAAAAGACCCGAAAAGATTTGACGGGAACACAACCGGATTACTTAGAAATTTAAAGTAGAATCTGCTTCTATTTCCTGCTTTTCTAGTAAGCCAGAGTAACTGGCTTACTTCTAGCTTCCACTACTGATTCAACAATAAGTAGATGGAAGTTTTTTTGTCCCAATTTACAATTCCAAGTCTAAGATTTTATTTTTGTCACGATCTCACTAGAAACCTTTTTTAATATGCCTACTTCAATCAATACTTCCCTAAGAATTCAGTCTCAAGCGAATTTTAGCTTCTGTAGTCACACTACGTTCGATCGCAGTACAACGAGCCAGCATCTCTGTCCTTGCTGTTCGTATGTTCTGCTTCGCCATGTCAGACTAGATGGAGTGTACTGGCGATGTAGTCATTGTCATGCAGAGATGGCTGTTTGGCGTAGTGCATAGCTGGAAATAAGCACCTTACACAGCATCCTGATTAAGGCTAGAAAAAGCTGATCAAAAGCTGGAGACTGCTGAAGGGTTCCATGCAGCAATTTTGACAGGTGTGGGGCAACTCTTCAACGCTAGCACGCACCATTCGCATAATTTGAACCCAGATTCCATCGAACTTCATTTGAGCAGTATTTTCCCATCTCTACACCTGTAATCCTGTAGAGTGTATTCGCTATATTCCTGTTCTTCAATTGATTTGCAAGCAGCTAGTTAAGTCCATGGCTTAGAGGCAAGCAGTTAAGAGTCACTCAACACCTTAATTGAAAATTCGGCTGTTCCTTACCTTCCCTTAACCATTTTTCTACGTTATTTCCGTTATTCTCAACGTTGGTGCATTATGCGTTGACATCTTTCCTCTCAGTACTTCATTGACTGTTAATTCGTTTGTTCTTTTGAGCGGTTCTGCCAAACTATGTCTAATTTGTACGAAGTTGTAGCGAAAGGGGGACCATTGATGCTTCCCCTCGTTGGTTTATCGGTTGCCTCTTTTGCATGTGCCTTCGATCGTGCAGTATTCTGGTTTCAAGTGCTCAGAACCGAAGACCGAGTCGCACATCATATCTTAGACGCAGCACAATATAGCTTGACCGATGCTCGAATGATTGCGGAGAAAGCCAGTTCGCAACCGATTGGACGCTTCATGTTAGCGGCTCTAAAACTCAACCAGCCCAACCCAGAAACTTTCCGATTGGCACTGGAAACGGCGGGTGATGAAGAATTTGCCAAAATGCGCAGAGGCGACAAGATGTTAGAAACAGCCGTCGCGATCGCGCCCCTGCTCGGACTGCTAGGAACTGTAACAGGTCTGATGTTGACCTTTGCCAACTTGAACGTAGGCGGCGCAACGCTCGGAGCAGAACAAACCACCAAAGCGGCAGCCGGAATCGCTGAAGCACTCACAACCACGGCTTGCGGTATGGTCGTCGCAATCATTGCGTTGGCACTTCTAAGAGTCTCTGTCACTCTGCAATCTCAGCAGATGGAGTATTTCTCTAAAATCGGTGGCGAGTTAGAACTGATTTATCGCCAAGTTTGGTACGAACCTTGGACAAATGAATTGGCGAAAGCAGGATCGGCTCAGTTATCTTCTGAACTCTCTGTCGGGAGCTAGGCATGAAATTTAACAAATACCAGCAAAGCCAAATTCCAGAGGTGAATCTCGTTCCGATGATGGACGTGATCATGACGATTCTGACGTTTTTCATCCTGGTATCGATGACACTAACGAGTTCCAAATCTGTAGACGCAATACTGCCCAGTACAGATAAAGGAGTCAACAATAAACCTGCTCCTGAGCCGCTGATTATTGGAATGACACGGGCTGGACAAACGGAAATTAACAATGCAACCGTCACAGAAGCGCAGATTGCAGAACAGGTTGCAGCTTATTTTCAAAGAAATCCACAGGGCGCGATCGTGCTCAAAGCTGATAAGTCGCTTGCTTACGAAAAAGTGGTTCAAACTCTGGGAACGCTGCGAGATGTCGGAGGCGATCGCGTTTCTTTAGCGATCGAGTAGAGAGAGCGCAGAATGGATAGTTTGATCGGGACATTCATCATGTCCCGATTTTTCTTAGCTTTTCGGATCTTTGAGCCACGTTACAATGATCGTTCCAGTTTGATCTTTCGTGGGGATCAAATTTAAGTAGAACGTAGTACTTCCTTTCTTTAAGCGATACAAGTTACCGCCGCCATACTGACCTTGCTCTGAAATCTCAAAGAAACCTGATAGTCCAGCCGCAGACATGGATTGATAGAAGTTCATCGGATTTTGACCTTGTGCTAGCTTCGGTGTTCCATCAATTCCGGGGCGCAAGTCTGGAATCGCTCCCTGCTGCAACTCTGCCTCACTCACAATGTTATAGAACATCTGCGGTTGAGCAAAGTTTTCCGGTGAAGCCGTGTTCGCAGGATTATCTGAGCGATCGGCTTCTACTAAGAGATCCGCCAAAATTTGGTAGTACTCTTCAGGCGGACTCACTGATTCCTTCAAGGTTGCGAGATCAGTCACCTTTTGTTCAGAGAGCAAAATTACTGTTGTAGGAGCGTCAGCAAATAAGCTGAGAAACAGCATTTGACCATTTTTAGCCGTCACGGTGTAGATCTTTGCGTTCGCGTTCTCTTCAGCTAAGGTAACAGTGAATCCTTTTGCTTTGGGTTGCGATTGATAAAAGGCTGCTACTGTGGGTAAATTTGCAGTCGCAATCCGGCAATTCTCACCTAACCCTTTGCCAAAACAATCCGGAGTAGAGGGTTGATAATGCGGGAAATCGACAAACGAGGTGGCACCACCACTGGCAGGATTGGCAACTTGACCTTTTTCAGGAGGTGCTTCTTGCGATCGCGCCGCTTCGGGCTTGGGTGGTTCTGGTTTGATCACAACCGGATTTGCCGCAGGGCGATTGATTTTAGGCAAACTGGGTTTATTGGGATTTGCAATCTTCGCTTTATTTTGTACCTTCACTTTTGTTGTCGGAAGCTGCGTAATTTTAACGGGTGCTTCCTTATTTTCAGGCGGCTTTGGTTTTTCCTGCGGGAATGGAGCAAACAATAAGAGAGCGTGCATTCCAATTGCTGCTAAAAGCATCGGTCGGATGAAGGCACGCGCTGGAGCAGGGATCGCTGGCATAACAGGCATTGAGAGAGTTTTAGTCATGGGATTCAGTCAGATTGAACGTCAACACAAGAAATCGATTGAGAAGAAATCGATCGAGAAAAAGTTACAGTGAGGAAGGCTCCAGCTATTTTGCAATTCCTCAATGTGGCTTGAAATTTCTAGCCGTCTACATAAACCTGAACTCTTACATGCCGAGCTAAAAAGCTCCAGAACATTTCAGTTGTGATCACTTAAATATTTCTTGAATTTCAGAATGTTGTCATCATTTTCATCGTTTGTGAATACAGATGAGCATTTCTGTTTTCTGGAATACAGGGAGGTAGGCTACACCTTATCTGTACCAATATACATCTCAAGGTGGATTTGTAGCGATAACTTTACTGAGACATTTAGTACATCGCATGTGTAAAGAATCTATTTCACTAGCATTCCAATTTGGTTAACCTAAGATTTAACCAAATTTAACCAATTATTATTTTTTCGTTTGTCTTCACTTAACTACTAGAGTTGTAGGGTGTTCAGTGTTACCTAAATTGATGCACCACAGTCTTTGCTCAAGGACACAACACAATGGCACTCTCGACAGCTTTTCGCCGCGCTGCTACTGCGTCTGTAGTAACCATTGCGCTCACGCTTACTCCAGTTTTGACCGCGATCGCCGAAGCCGTCACACTCAATGGAGCTGGCGCAACTTTCCCGGCACTCCTGTATGAACGGTATATTTCCGAATTTAAGAAGAAGAATCCTGGCGCGACGGTGAACTATCAAGCAATCGGAAGCGGCGGTGGGATTCGCCAAACTATCGCAGGCGTTGTAGACTTCGGCGGTAGTGATGCGGCGATGACCGATGACGATATGAAGAAGGTCGATCGCGGCGTGATTTTAGTCCCGACGGCAGGTGGCTCTGTCGTGCCCATCTTCAATCTTCCTGGGGTTTCTAACCTCAAACTTGGTCGCGAAGTGCTACCGGACATTTTTTCAGGTCGGATCACCCGTTGGAATGACCCAAGAATTGCGAAAGATAATCCGGGTGTAAATCTACCTAGCTCTAACATTAAGACCGTTGTGCGTGCCGATGGGAGTGGGACAACGTTTGTGTTTGTAAACCACCTCAGTGCAGTCAATCCGTACTTCAGAGGGCGTGTAGGCGTGGGAACAGCCCCCAAATGGACGACAAATCCGTTGAAAGGGCGGGGCAATGCAGGGGTTGCCTCTACTGTTCAGAAAACGTCGGGATCGATTGGCTATGTTGAGCAATCTTATGCTGAGAAAAATAAGCTGAACGTTGCTCAGGTGCAAACGAAGCGGGGGGAATGGCTGTCTCCGTCACTAGCAGAGACCAACAAAGCCATTGCATCCTTGAAACTCCCGGATAATTTTCGGGTGTTTGATGGAGATCCAGACGCAGGATATCCGATTACAGGGCTGACCTGGATGATGATCTATCGCCGCTATGACAACCCTGAAAAAGCAGCAGCCGTGAAAAAGTGGGTTGAATGGGTTCTTACAGAAGGTCAAGAACTCAATGATGACCTGAATTTTGCTCGAATTGCACCGAGTGATGTGCAACGGATTTTGCAAGTAGTCAGAAACGAAGTCAAGCCCTAGTTTCTAAAAATTCCTCCTCACACTTTTACATTGTTTCTTCACGCCTTGTGAGCTGACACGATCGAAGTTGAGCGATCGAGATAAAGGAACCGTGCCGTTAGAGTTGCTTTTCATTTTCGATGCTGAATTTCGAGTCGCGTCGGCTCTTTCTTCAATTTTCATTCATTCTTGCGATGTGAGGACTATCAAATGTTACGAACAGTTTGGCATTCCCTTGTGTTATTGCCTGGGTTATTTTCTATCTTTGCGATCGCGGCTGTTGCTGAAACTTCGCCTGCATTAACGCAAGTCGAAACTTCAGTCAATCAGCTTGCAAGCGAAGCCCAACCTTCACAGCTTGCTGGTCAGGTTACTTCGGTTTCTCAACTTTCTGATGTTCGCCCGACAGACTGGGCATTTCAAGCGTTACAGTCTCTCGTTGAGCGGTATGGTTGTATTGCAGGCTATCCCGATCGTACCTATCGGGGCAATCGTGCTTTAACGCGCTACGAATTTGCAGCAGGTTTGAATGCTTGCCTCGATCGCGTCAATGAATTGATTGCAGCAGCAACCACTGATTTAGTGAAGCGAGAAGATTTAGCAACTCTGCAAAAGCTCCAAGAAGAGTTTGCAGCAGAGTTAGCAACGCTGCGGGGCATGGTGGATAGTTTAGAAGCGCGCACCACTACGCTAGAAAAACAGCAATTCTCGACAACCACCAAGCTGACCGGGGAAGTCATTTTCTCGGCAGCACAAGCGTTCGGAGATGAAAGAGCGATCAACTCTGATCAACAACGAATCATTGATGCAGCAGCAACGCCCGCAGCACGGGAAACAGCAACTACAGCCGCGATTGGAGCAGGATCAGCGCGAAATGTACAAGAGAATCTAACCTTGTCTAGTCGGGTGCGAATTGGTTTTGATACCAGCTTCAATGGTCGCGATCGCTTAAGAACTCAACTGCAAGCCCGGAACATTCCCTCTTTTTCAGGTGCAGTCACCAACACAAACATGGCTCGTTTGGGCTATGACGGTAGCAATGACAACAGTGTTTCATTGCGTCGCCTAGAGTATCGTTTCCCACTCGGAGATCAAACCACGGTCTTTGTTGGAACGGGAACGGGTGACGGGTTAGAATTCAACGATTCTATTCCGACCCTCAGTCCTTTTGAATCCAGTGGTTCTGGTGCAATTTCCCGCTTTGGTCGCTTTAACCCAATCTACCGTGCTGGTAGCGGAACGGGTGTGATTGTAAACCATCGCTTAGGGCGAGAATTTACCGTTGGCAATCGGTTTACCTTGTCTTTAGGTTATTTAGTCCCCACTGGAGATGCACAAGATCCAAGCCTCGATCGAGGTTTATTTAGTGGCAACTATGCAGCGATCGGGCAGTTAGTCTATCAACCGACCCCTAATTTTGGACTTGGCTTTACCTATGTAAATGCCTACTATACAGCGGGTTCGGGCATCTCAGGTAGCACAGGCAGTGGCTTTGCTAACAATCCGTTTGGTAGCACAGGTACCATTAACGGCGCGGGGAATATTCCAACGACTGCAAATCAATTCGGACTTCAAGCAAATATTCGGTTGAATCCTGGCTTAACATTGTCGGGATGGGCAGGTTATACCGAAGCGAAGGCAAATCGCCGAGTCAACACGATTTCTGGTCAAGGAACCGCTCTCAATCCAGCAGTTCAGGATGGAGATAATGCTTCTATCTGGAACTGGTCAGTCGGACTTGGGTTCCCTGATCTATTCAAAGAAGGAAATTTTGGCGGATTAATCTTTGGGATGCCACCGAAAGTCACGAATAGTGATTATGGTCCTACTACAGGAACGGGCGTGATTCGTCGCCGTCGCGATCGCGATACTTCTTATCACTTGGAAGCATTCTACCGCTATCGCTTGAATGACAATATCGCCATCACACCGGGTGTTCTGGTGATCTTTAATCCAGAGCACAATTCGGCAAACGATACGCTCTTGATTGGTACCATTCGTACCACATTTACCTTCTAAATCTACCCTTGGGGTACTTCAGATCTGTGAGTACCCCTTTTCCTTGCCTTGCTGCTGTTTCCCAATCCCAATTGCCACCCAATTGTTATGAGTTCTTCGCTTTCTTCACGATCTCCATCTCCATCACCTTCGATCACGGATGGAAATACAGCATGGCTTGATCGGGGCTTTGCTTGGGTGCTTCAGGCTGTTGCATTAGCCTCGATCGGAGTATTGCTGTGGATGGGTTGGGTGATTTTTAAGTCTGCTGCTCCCGCAATTCAGGCATTTGGGTTGGGATTTTTATCGCGCCAGGAATGGGATGTCAATCAGCTTCAATTTGGTGCTCTGACTTACATTTACGGAACTCTTGTGAGTTCTTTTATTGCACTCTTATTTGCGGTTCCAGTTGGCATTACCGTTGCCATTGTGACGAGTGAGAAATTCTTACCTGCGGTAGTGCGATCGCTGTTAGGGTTTCTAGTTGAACTCATTGCTTCAATCCCTAGTGTCATTATTGGTTTTTGGGGAATCTTTGTCTTGATTCCATTTATGAAACCGATTCAACTCTGGCTGCATCAGCAATTCGGTTGGATTCCGTTCTTTAGTACCGAAACCTTTGGACCAAGTCTACTCGTTGCTGGAACGATTCTGGCAGTGATGATCTTACCCACGATCGCAGCAATTAGCCGAGATGTGATGACAAGCATTCCGCAAGAGTTAAGAACTGCTTCGATGTCACTCGGTGCAACGCGGTGGGAAATGATTTTCACCATTCTCTTACCTGCGAGTGCTTCAGGAATTGTCGGAGCCGTCATTTTAGCGTTGGGTCGGGCGTTAGGCGAAACGATGGCTGTAACGATGGTAATTGGGAATTCGGATCAAGTTAGCTTATCGTTGCTAGATGCAAGTAATACGATTCCTGCAATTTTAGCAAACCAATTTCCCGAAGCATTAGATGAATTACATATCGGCGCATTGATGTACTTAGCATTGATTTTATTTGCATTAACGTTAATCGTTAATATCATCGCAACCGTATTGGTAAAAATCGTAAGCTTCAAGCGTTAGTCTTTTATTGATTTTGATCAATGTCAAGTTTTTTTGATCGGCAACTTACAAAGCCATTATCGGTTGATCGCCGTTTGTTCAGTTATGGGATGAGTGCGATCGCAGTTCTGCTCACCGGACTCGCGTTACTTCCGCTTTTGTCTATTTTGTTTGAAATTCTCCGTCAAGGTTTACCCAATTTGCGATGGGAAGTGTTGACGAATCTTCCTGCTCCAGTGGGGGAAGCAGGTGTCGTAAGCGGATTTGCTAATGCGATTCAAGGTACAGTCCTTATGGTTGGACTTGCCGCGATGATGAGTATTCCGTTTGGTATTCTCACGGCTATCTATCTCGTTGAAATTGGACGCGGCAATGCCATTGCTCAGATTGTTCGATTTGTGATGTCAATCTTGAGTGCAGTTCCCTCGATCGTAGTTGGTGTTTTTGCTTATGCAGTGATTGTACTTTCTACGATTTTGGGATATCGCGGTTTTTCTGCATTAGCGGGTGCATTCGCATTAGCTGTGATTATGCTACCCATCATTGTTTTGTCAACCGAAGAAGCATTAAAGCTAGTTCCAACTCAGCAGCGTTTAGCTTCCGCCGCATTGGGTGCTAACTCGATTCAAACAACCTTCAAAGTTGTATTGAAAGCGGCATTACCTAGTATTACAACGGGAGTTTTATTAGCGATCGCTCGTGTTTCGGGTGAGACTGCTCCCTTGCTATTTACTGCACTATTCAGCCAGAACTGGGTCGAGCAGGCCTTGAACCCAACGCCATCGCTATCCGTGATGATTTACAACTATGCAAGCTCAGCCTTTCCTGAGCAAAATCAGTTAGCGTGGTCAGCATCAGTTGTGCTTTTAGGAATTGTCATTCTTACCAATTTACTTTCCCGATTGATCACTCGTCGCCATCAATAATCCATGAAACCCGATCCCACTATGCAATTTGCTTCTCAAGCAACCGATTTAGCTCTCTGTGTCAAAGATTTAGCCGTTTACTATGGCACTCGCAAAGCAATAGAAGGTGTGTCGATCGAGATTCCTTCTGCACAGGTAACAGCGATCATTGGTCCTTCGGGTTGCGGTAAATCTACATTTATCAAAACACTGAATCGCATTGGTGAGCTTGAGAGCAATATGCGTATCGAAGGAACGATTCAGTTCTTTGGGCAAGATATCTATAGTAATCGGGTCAATCTCAATCGCTTGCGGCGGCAAATTGGCATGGTCTTTCAGAAGCCGAACCCGTTTCCAATGAGCATTTACGATAATGTTGCCTATGGAATTCGCGTGTTTAGTCGTCCTTCCCGCTCAATGTTGGATGAAATGGTAGAATCTGCCCTCAAAAGTGCAGCGCTGTGGAATGAAGTCAAAGATCATTTGAACAAGTCAGCCTTAAGCTTGTCAGGTGGACAACAACAAAGGCTTTGTATTGCCAGGGCACTAGCTATCAAACCCAGAGTCCTACTCATGGATGAGCCATGTTCGGCGCTCGACCCGATCACAACAATGAAGATTGAAGAACTGATCCAGGAATTGCGGGAACAATTCACGATCGTGATTGTGACGCACAACATGCAGCAAGCCGCCCGGATCAGCGATCGCACCGCATTCTTCAGTACCGATGAAAGCCAAATCGGACAATTAATTGAGGTTGATGCAACCAGTAAAGTATTTAGTGCAGCAACCGATGTCCGCACCCGCAATTACGTCGAGGGTCGCTTTGGTTAGCTGATTTTGGTCAAAGGATTAATCTCCCTCAAAATTCCGTTGCTGTTAGAGTACGAGCTGATCATAGAACTACCTGAGCTATGAGCTATGGTAGAAAAAATATTAGCGAAAACACTATGCCGGAACTGAATTTAGGTATCGCAGCATTTGATCGCCAAGACTATGACGAAGCGTTAAGATTATTGATGCCGATCGCACACCAAGGCAACGCGGAAGCTCAAACGATTATCGGAAACCTCTATCATTTAGGGCTTGGCGTTAAACAAAACCTTGACGAGGCTGCAACCTGGTATCACCATGCTTCGAGACAAGGATATGGGCTTGCATCGAGCAACTTAGCAGGGATCGAGTTGCAGAAGGGCAATCGAGTAGAAGCAGAGCGATTATTCAATCTTGCTCGTCAACAAGGATTTGAACACGCTCCTATTTCTGCAAATTATCTGTGATGCTCTCGCCCTCTGCCACCTCATTGAGCGGCATTTTCTTCGAGTCTAAGAATTCATAACGATTCCCCAAACTGCATTTTGGTCGAGTCTTTCCTGACATACAATAATCAGCGAACCACTTTTAATTGCTGTCATGAGCGACTCGAACGACACAATCTTCAGCAAGATTATTCGTAGAGAAATTCCTGCTGATATTGTCTACGAAGACGACCTAGCCCTCGCCTTTCGCGATGTGAACCCACAAGCGCCCGTTCACATCTTGGTCATTCCCAAACAACCGATCGCGAAACTCGCCGATGCCGAATCCCAGGATCATGCCCTGATGGGACATCTCCTCCTCACCGTTAAACGGGTCGCCGAACAACAAGGACTCAGCAACGGTTATCGAGTTGTCATCAATACAGGTGAAGATGGCGGACAAACCGTGTATCATATGCACCTGCATCTTCTGGGCGGTCGATCGATGAGTTGGCCTCCCGGATAGTAGCGGTTTACGCTACGATCGAATCCAGCGAATCGGAGGAAGGACAACGGTTTACACACGCCCTTTAGCTCGTCTCATCGAGCAACTTCAACACCTCCCAGGTGTCGGCCCTAAATCAGCCCAACGTCTCGCACTACACATCCTTAAACGCCCCGAAGAAGAAGTAAAAGCTTTGGCAATGGCGTTGATGGAAGCAAAGCTGCAAGTTGGGTTCTGTTCTGTTTGCGGTCATTTGTCGGCTGAACCCGTTTGTGAGATTTGTCGATCGCCCCAACGCGATGCGAAAACCATTTGTGTTGTGGCAGAGTCTCGTGATGTGATCGCGCTTGAGAAAACGCGGGAATATCGCGGGAAATATCATGTTTTAGGGGGACTGATTTCCCCGATCGATGGCATTGGCCCTGAGCAACTCAACATTAAGCAACTCGTTCGGCGCGTCAGTCAGCAAAAAGTCGAAGAAGTCATTATCGCCATCAGTCCGAGCGTAGAAGGCGAGACAACAACTCTATATGTTGGAAGCTTGCTAAAACCTTTTACTCGTGTGACGCGGATTGCCTTCGGGCTACCAATGGGTGGAGATTTGGAATATGCAGACGAAGTAACCCTAGCGCGTGCTTTAGAAGGTCGGCGCGTTCTAGATTAAGACGATTGCTGAGCAGACATCGATCGCACAGCAATCTCTTACTATTTTCAGAATCGTCTCTAGCAATACTGCCTGGAGTAGAGATGGGTCAATGACCTATCTCTACTCAAGTTTTTGCACTATCTTGCCGATTTATTCATACGCATCCATCGGCAAACAAGAACAGACCAAATTGCGATCGCCAAAGGCATTATCAATTCGTCCAACGGCTGGATAGAATTTGTTTGCTTTTGTCCATGCCGTCGGGAAAATTGCCTCTTGCCGTGGATAAGGACGATCCCAAGTCTCAGACGTGAGATCTGCAACTGTGTGAGGTGCATTCTTCAAGAGATTGTTCGTGCGATCGACATTGCCATTCTCAATGGCTCGAATCTCTTCTCGAATCGCAATCATGGCATCACAGAAACGATCAAGTTCCGCTTTCGATTCACTCTCAGTCGGCTCAACCATGACCGTTCCTGCCACAGGCCAAGAAACTGTTGGCGGATGGAAGCCGTAATCGATCAATCGTTTTGCAATGTCATCGACTTCGATATCTGCATTTTTCTTGAATTCACGCAGATCGAGAATACATTCATGCGCGACCCAGCCATTCTTGCCCTTGTACAACACGGGATAATGTCCTTCCAGGCGTTTTGCAATATAGTTCGCGCTCAGAATGGCAATCTCAGTTGCCTCGGTCAAGCCTTGACCGCCCATCATTGCAATGTACATCCACGAAATCGGCAAAATGCTAGCACTGCCCCAAGGCGCGGCTGACACAGCTCCAATTCCCGATTCTCCGCTCGTTGCAACTACAGAATGATTGGGTAAGAACGGAACAAGATGCGAAGCAACCCCGATTGGGCCGACTCCAGGGCCGCCGCCACCATGCGGAATACAGAAGGTTTTGTGCAAGTTCAAATGGCACACATCTGCACCAAAATCACCGGGACGACACAAGCCGACTTGAGCATTCATGTTTGCGCCATCCATGTAGACTTGCCCGCCGTTCTCATGCACGATCGCACAAATCTCTCGAATGCCTTCTTCAAACACACCATGCGTTGAAGGATAAGTCACCATCAAGGCTGCTAGATTCTCTCGATGCTGTTCAGCTTTTGCTTTGAGATCTGCAATGTCGATGTTGCCTTCGTGATCACATGCGATCGCAACAACTTTCATCCCTGCCATGACTGCACTCGCTGGATTCGTGCCATGAGCAGATTGAGGAATCAAACAGATCGTGCGATGAGTATCACCCCGACTTTGATGATACTGACGGATAACGAGCAAGCCAGCATACTCACCTTGAGAGCCTGCATTCGGTTGCAATGAAATGCCTGCAAATCCGGTAATTTCAGACAGCCAGGATTCGAGCTGTTGGAACAACGTTTGATAGCCTTGAGTTTGATTCGTCGGTGCAAAAGGATGAATCTGTCCGAACTCTGGCCAAGTAATCGGAATCATTTCAGCAGTTGCATTTAACTTCATCGTGCAAGAGCCGAGCGGAATCATCGCAGACGTAAGAGAGAGATCTCTCGACTGCAAGCGATACATGTATCGCAGAAGTTCCGTCTCCGATCGATAAGCCGAAAAAGTTGGATGAGTCAGATATTTGGAAGTCCGAATAAACGCAGATGGAATTTGAGGATCAGGAATCGCAGGCAGCGATCGACCCGCAAAACAACCAACTAAATCGAGTAAATCCGCTTGAGACGTGGTTTCATCGATCGAGATACCCACAGTGTCGGCATCAATCTTGCGTAAGTTGATCCCTTTCTGCAACGCCCGCGCCAGAACAGCATCCGCATCACATTCGACTTTGAGCGTGTCAAAGTAAGGCTCAGTTCCAAGCTTGAGTCCGAGCTTTTGCAGCGCGATCGCTAATTGTGCAGTTAAACGATGAACGCGATCGGCAATTTTTCTCAAGCCTTCTGCACCGTGATACACCGCATACATGCCCGCAATCACAGCGAGTAAAACTTGGGCTGTACAAATGTTGCTCGTTGCTTTATCCCGGCGAATATGTTGCTCGCGAGTTTGCAGCGCCAGTCTCAAAGCAGGCTGACCATTACGATCTTTAGAAACACCAACTAATCTTCCAGGCAATTGGCGTTTGTAAACTTCTTTCGTCGCAAAGTAAGCCGCATGAGGGCCACCATACCCGAGCGGAACCCCAAATCGTTGAGTATTGCCGATCGCAATATCGGCTCCAAATTCTCCCGGTGCTTTTAGTAAGGTCAAACTCAACAGATCAGCCGCAACCGTCACTAATGCGCCCGCTTGATGAGCACGATCGACAAATTCAGAATAGTCATAAATCGCGCCATCGGTTGCGGGATATTGCAGCAATGCCCCAAAGATCGGAGTGTCAAATTCAAATGTTCGGTGATCGCCGACGATTACTTCGATTCCAAGTGGCAATGCACGAGTTTGAATCACTTCGATCGTCTGAGGATGACATGCTTCTGACACCCAGAACGTCTTCGCTTTATTTTTCACAATGCCATAGCTCATGGACATCGCTTCTGCTGCTGCTGTGCCTTCATCTAGAAGTGAGGCATTCGCAATTTCCAAGCCTGTGAGATCCATGATCATGGTTTGGAAATTCAGCAGCGCTTCGAGCCGTCCTTGAGAAATTTCGGGCTGATACGGCGTGTATTGCGTGTACCAACCTGGATTTTCGAGAATATTGCGCTGAATGACAGGAGGCGTAATGCAATTCGAGTAGCCCATGCCAATCAACGATCGCAGCACTTGATTTTTCGACGCGATCGCTTTGAGTTCCTTCAAAAGCTCATATTCACTCCGACCCGATCGAATTTGTAGCGGACGCTGAATTCGGATGCTTTTTGGCACAGCCTGCTCGATTAGATCGGAAGTCGAGTTTAATCCCAATACCGCGAGCATTGCTCGAATTTCTTCACCTCGCACCCCGATATGTCGATCGACAAAGCGATCGGTATAAGTCAATTCAGGAGTCGAAACAGTGGATTCTGAAGGTTCGGACGAATCGAAATCGAGCGAGCGAGCGTAGTCGGACAATGCGGACACGGACACTGTGGGTTCAGACATAGATTACGAATCGTTTAGAGTGACAAAAGCAGGTTCGATTCTAAGTCAATTTTCGGAGCCGCAAATGTTTGAGAAGACTCAAAATCTGAAGCTCAGACAGATTAACCTAGCCTAAATGAGGCTTTAAAACTGAAATTCCAAACCATCAAGCACGTTGAACGTTCAAGATATCAAAATTTGTTAGACACATTCTGCAACAATTAACCCGCCAGCGGAACTAGCGGGTGTAAAGCTACAGTGAAATTGCCATGTAGATTTCGGAAATTACTGAGAAATTTTCAAGCACCCTCAACCTGAGCACGGTATTCATCGGCTGACATCGCATCGTCAATCTCAGTCGAATCGCTGATTTGCACCTTGATCAGCCATCCGTCTGTATAGGGAGCGTCTACCAATTTCTCTGGCGAATCCATCATTTCTGTATTTGCCTCTAGCACGGTTCCGCTTACCGGAGATTTCAAATCTTCCACCGCTTTCACGGATTCCACGGTGCCAAAATTCTCGCCTTTTTGAACCTCAGTTCCAGGTTCTGGCAATTCCAAAAACACAATATCGCCAAGCTGATCGATCGCGAATGCGGTGATCCCGATCGTGGCAGTGTCGCCATCGAGCTGGACATATTCGTGAGAGTCTGTGTATTTCAGTGTGTCAGGATATTCAAATGCCATGATGTCTAAACGTATCGAAGATTTTTCTTATTCTATTTGCTTGCGCGGTAGAACGGACGCTTCACGACGATCGCGGGATAGTTCTTCCCTCGAATGCCAATTTCGACTGTTTGCCCAGGTTTCGACAATTCAGTCGGAACATAGCCAAGCGCGATCGCTTGTCCGACCGTCGGTGCTAACGTCCCACTGGTGACAATTCCAACCTCTTTCCCTTCAAAGAAAATCGGATAGTCATGTCGCGCAATATTTCGTCCTTGCATTTGTAATCCGACTAAGCGCTTTTTCACGCCGTTTTGTTTTTGCTCTTCGAGGACAGATCGCCCGATAAAATCACCCTTGGTATCGAGATGCACAAGCCAACCAAGCCCCGCTTCTAAGGGCGTTGTTGTCTCGTTAATATCTTGTCCGTATAACGCCATTGCCGCTTCTAATCGCAATGTGTCCCGCGATCCCAACCCGCAAGGAGTCACGCCGGAATTTAACAACGATCGCCAAAGTGCGATCGCAGCTTCTGGTGCGAGCATCACTTCAAATCCATCTTCTCCGGTATATCCGGTACGCGCTAAGAAGGCAGGCTGTCCTAAAACATGCGCTTCTAAATGCCCAAAGGCTTTCACCCCTGACAAATCTTGATCGACGATCTCGCTTAAATATTCGACTGCCTTTTTCCCTTGCACTGCAATTAAAGCTTGCGTCTCTGAAAGATCTTGAAACTCGATCCCACTCAGATGAGCCAGCATCCACTCGCGATCTTTCTGAGTCGTTGCGGCATTCACAATCACAACCCAGCGATCGTCGCCTTGAAAATAGAAAATCAAATCATCAATGATCCCGCCTTGCGGATTTAGCAAGACTGTATATTGAGCTTGTCCCGGCTGAAGGCGACTCAGATCCGATGGCACAAGTTTTTGGATTTGTGTCAAAACATCCCGACCGCTCAGCGTGAATTTACCCATATGGGAAATGTCAAACATGCCTGCTTGCGATCGCACAGCCTGATGTTCCTGAGTAATTCCGCCAAATTGGACAGGCATTTCCCATCCCGAAAAACCCGTCATCCGGGCATTGAGTTCGATCGCTAATTCATACAACGGAGTTCGACGCAAAGCTTCCAAAGGCTGACTCACAAAAAACTCAACACAGATATTCTAAACGTAGCGTTACTCCTGAACTCAGGGGTTTGAATGTATTCTAGAATGCAAATATCTACGGATTCGAGAATATTGATCCCTGATTTCAATTTCTCTGCCTCAAACCTCTTGTCAACTTTGCCATACAGACAGAAACTAATGGTGGGAGTCGAAGTGGAAGTGCGAGGTTATTTTTGTGAAAAAAGTTTTAGCTATTATTTTAGGAGGGGGTGCTGGAACCCGTCTGTATCCATTAACCAAGCAGCGGGCGAAGCCAGCCGTCCCATTAGCCGGAAAATATCGACTCATTGATATTCCAGTCAGTAACTGTATCAATTCTGAGATCTTTAAGATCTATGTTCTGACGCAATTCAATTCGGCTTCTCTCAACCGCCACTTAGCTCGCGCTTACAATTTTTCAGGGTTCAGTGAAGGATTTGTTGAAGTCCTCGCCGCTCAGCAAACTGCCGAAAATCCGAACTGGTTCCAAGGAACTGCCGATGCGGTTCGCCAATATATTTGGCTGTTTCAAGAATGGGACATTGATGAATATGTGATTCTGTCGGGTGATCACTTGTATCGCATGGACTATCGCGAATTCGTTCAGCGTCACCGCGAAACTGGAGCGGATATTACGCTTTCAGTTGTGCCGATGGATGAGGCACGCGCTTCTGATTTTGGTTTGATGAAGATCGATGATTCTGGACGAGTTGTAGACTTTAGCGAGAAGCCGAAAGGCGATGCGTTGAAAGCCATGCAGGTTGATACGACCGTTTTAGGATTGTCGCCTGAAGAAGCAAAACAAAGCCCCTACATTGCTTCAATGGGGATCTATGTCTTCAAGAAAGAAGTTCTCGAAAAATTATTGAGAGAAGCCCCGAATCAAACTGATTTCGGAAAGGAAATCATCCCTAGTTCGGCAAGTACTTACAACGTTCAAGCCTACCTGTTTAACGACTATTGGGAAGACATCGGAACGATTCAAGCGTTCTACGAATCGAATTTGGCATTAACCCAACAACCCTATCCGCCTTTCAGTTTCTACGACGAGACGGCTCCGATCTATACTCGTCAACGCTTCTTGCCACCGAGCAAATTCCTCGATTCTCAAATTACCGAATCGATCGTGGGTGAAGGCTGCATCCTGAAAAATTGCCGAGTGCATCATTCGGTGTTGGGTGTGCGATCGAGAATTGAAGCAGGCTCGATCATTGAAGATTCGCTGATCATGGGAGCGGACTTCTACCAAGGTAATACTGAGCGCAAATCCGGTGCGGATTGTGATAGTCCAAATGTACCGCTAGGAATTGGTTCAGACACGATTATTCGTCGTGCCATTATCGATAAGAATGCTCACATTGGATGTAACGTCCAAATTGTGAACAAAGACCATGTGCAGGAAGCCGATCGAGAAAATCTCGGTTTCTATATTCGCAGTGGGATTGTTGTGACGTTGAAAAATGCGGTGATTCCCGACGGAACGATTATCTAAACCGATTCGATTAGTGCTAATGATTGGACTGCCAGGGAGCGGGAAATCGACTCTGGCAGATTCTTTGTTGGCAGATGAATCGTTGCCTTCCGAATTGTTGTGCTCTCGCGAATGGAATTTGCAGGACACTCATACAAGAAGGTTAATCTCCACCGATGCTATTCGCGCTCAACTGTTCGGAGATGAGGCGATTCAAGGCAGTTGGCTGAAAATCTGGCTCGAAGTGCGATCGCAATTTCAACAAGCGGCAAACGCGATCGCAGCCAACGAACTCGAATTTGCAATCTACGATGCCACCAATGCCGTGCGGAAACAACGCCGAGCCGCGATCGCACTCGCACGAAAAGCTGGATTCACACACATCACTGGAATTTGGGTCAATCCAACGATCGAGATTTGTCTAGAGCGAAATCGACTGCGATCGCGCCAAGTTCCAGAAGAAGTCATTCACCGCATGGCTCGCCGATTATACGGAGCACCACCATCCGTAGAAGAAGGATTAGATTGTTTGATTGAAACTGAAAGCCAGACTACTCCCCACCCCCTACTCCCCACTTTTTCTGATCCCGAAAGTAACTTTCCAAGTCATAATGAACAGAGCGTTAACTCACCGCACGCAACATAATGGACGCTTTTGAACCGACTCCGCCGACTTGGACAACTTCGGCAGTTCATTCTTTCTCTTTTGCTTGTCCAACCTGTCATAAGTCTTCCAAGGAAGCGAATGGAGTTTGGATCAATCGTCGCGCTCCGGTATTCACCGAAGACTATCGCAAAAAATGGCAGGAATTCTATCATTGCCAATGCGGTCAAGTTTGGTGGGCATGGAGTAGCGATCGCCCACCGAGCGAACTTGGAGAACGCGAACGGGATGAACCTCGCCGCCGCCGTTTTGATTCGTTTAACCCTTTTGACGACTTCTAGGCATTAAGCTTTTAATCTCACGTAATAACGGAATCGATTGTCGAGTCGTCGATCGCGGTTGTGTGAGAACTCCATGTCGAGGACTCAACAGAAACGCCAGAAAAAACAATGCCGATGTGACCATCACGATCGCGGCTCCCGATGGCAAATTGTAGAAATAGCTCAAATACATGCCGCTGATGCTGGAGAAAATCCCGATCGCGGCTCCAACGATCATGACGTGGTGCAATCGCTTGACTAACAAATAGGCAGTTGCACCTGGAGTAATGAGCAACGATAAAACCAGAATGACACCTACAGCTTTCATGCTGGCAACGATCGTTAATGCAATCAAGACCATCAAACCCAAATTCAGCAAATTGGTCGGAAGCCCTGCTGCTTGTGCGCCTAAGGCATCAAAAGTATAGAAAAGAAGTTCTTTATAAAAGAGCACCACGATCGCTAAAATCACCGCAGCAATAATCGCAGTGTCTCGCACATCGCCTGTTGTCACACCCAAAATATTGCCAAATAGAAAATGATTCAAATCGATTTTGTTATCTTTTTGAATCACCGTAATTAACGTAATTCCAAGTGCAAAAAACGCACTGAAGACAATGCCCATGGCGGCATCTTCTTTAATCGGCGATCGCGTGCGAATCCAAGCAATAATCAAGGTACTGAGAACGCCTGCGATGAATGCGCCCACAAAAATATTGAATCCAAACAGAAATGCGATCGCGAGTCCTGGCAGAACCGAGTGGCTAATTGCATCACCTAAGAGGGCTAAGCGTTGAACAATCAAATAGCTCCCGACGATCGCGCAAATCAACCCGACTAAGATGGCGATGATTAGGGATCGCTGCATGAATCCATATTGCAAAGGCTCAATGAGGGCTTCCATAGTTCGATGGTGGATGAAATGACTCTGAATGTTTGCCTAGCGAATAGAACTCACAGCGACGACAAAGTTCGCCTGACGTAGACTACCCGCCATGCTTGTAATCCACCCTATGCGAGTTTTGTCTGGATTACCATGAATTAAATCGCTGAGTGAATCGAATTCGCGATCCTAAGCAGCATCCGAGAAGAATACAACCTTCCCACCATAAGCCTGCTGCAAATTCTCTTGAGTCAAGACTTTCTGCCGAGATCCACTTGCAACTAGCGATTTATTCAGCAAAATCAACTCATCAAAATTGACGATCGATTCACCCAAATCGTGATTCACCACCAGCACCAATTTGTTCTCGCGCGTCAACTCCTTAAACACATCGAACATAATTGTCTGGGTTTTCTGATCAATTCCGACAAACGGTTCATCAAAGCAAAATACATCCGCTTGCTGTGCCAATGCCCGCGCCAAAAAGACTCGTTGTTGCTGCCCACCGGACAAATCCGAGATTGCGCGATCGCGAAACTCCATCATTCCCACCCGCTCTAAGGCCTGGGTTACTAACCTGCGACTGATCGAAGAATATCGCTGAAACCAGCCCGTTTTCTTCGTCCGCCCCATCATTACAACATCCCAAACGGTGACAGGATACGACCAATCAATCTGCGATCGCTGCGGCACATACGCGACTCGATCCAACTGATCCACCAGCGCTTTTCCTTCATACTGCACCGCACCGCTCACCGCCGGAATCAATCCGAGCATTGCTTTAATGAGCGTACTTTTTCCAGCTCCATTCGGCCCGAAAATTCCTACCAACCGACCAGATTGAAGCGAGAAACTAACATCCGTCAGTGCCTCGATCGCTCGATACTTCACACTAAGATTTTCGACTGTCAGATTTGGTGAAATATCCAGCGCTTGAGTATGGACAGTCAATCGGGGATAAGAATTCTCAAAGAATGGAGTCGATTGCATATCAGTGTCCTTGGTCAATAATGAAAGAATAATGAAAAGTTTGAATACTCTAAAGTATGACAGAAAATGAAAGAAAAATGAAAATCTCTTAGTTCCCTAGTTTAGGCAAAGTCAAATTGAGTTGAATCAGCTTTATGGAAGACAATCGCAATCTCATCCCCTCGCCCTTATGATGGAATCTTGCGTTTGTTTCGGAATCCCAAGTCTTGAATCAATTCTCTTACCAGTGCCAAGCTCGTTGCACTCATACCCACGCCCGCGCTGGAGTCTTCCATACTCCTCACGGCATTGTCGAAACGCCTCGCTTCATGCCCGTCGGCACACTCGCCAATGTCAAAACCATTACGCCTGATCAACTCGAAGCCACAGGCGCACAGATGGTTTTGTCGAATACGTATCATCTGCATTTGCAGCCTGGAGAAGACATCGTAGAGCGAGCCGGAGGCGTACATCGATTTATGGGTTGGTCAAAGCCAATGCTGACCGATTCAGGCGGCTTCCAGGTCTTTAGCTTAAGTGAGATGAGAACGATCACCGATGAAGGCGTAACCTTCCGCTCGCCTCGCGATGGGCAAATGATCAAAATCACACCAGAGAAATCGATCCAGATTCAAAATGCTCTGGGTGCAGATGTGATCATGGCATTCGATGAATGTCCTCCACCGGGAGTGGGACGAGAAGCGACTGAGAAAGCAACTTCTCGAACCTACGATTGGCTAAAACGCTGTATTGAGGCACATGGGAGATCAGATCAAGCTTTATTTGGGATTGTGCAAGGGGGAGAATTCCTAGATCTCAGAGCCGAAGCCGTTCGACAATTGGCAGATTTAGATTTGCCAGGATATGCGATCGGAGGTGTCAGTGTTGGTGAAGCACCTGAGATTATCGATCGCGTTGTTCAAGCCACAACTCCTTTACTTCCCGACAATAAACCTCGCTATTTAATGGGTGTGGGAACCTATCGCGAAATCGCACGTGCGATCGCGGCTGGCATGGATTTATTCGATTGTGTGATTCCAACTCGACTGGCACGACACGGAGCCGCTTTAGTCCAAGGAGATCGCTGGAATTTGAAAAATGCGAAGTTCCGAGAGGACTTTCAGCCGATCGATGAAACTTGCCCGTGTTACACCTGCCAGAATTTCAGTCGGGCATATATCAGCCATTTGCTGCGGTCACAAGAACTGCTGGCTTACACCCTAATTTCGATTCACAATATTACTGAACTGATCCGATTCACCACCCAAATTCGGGCGGCGATTTTCAACGGCACGTTTCACACCGAATTCGCAAAATGGCTTACTCCTCTCTAGGGCATCAGCACTATGGAACTCTACGATAGCGACTTCTTCCAATGGACACAGCAGCAAGCTGACTCCTTGAAAAAAGGGCGTTGGGCAGAATTAGATATCGAAAATTTGATCGAGGAATTAGAAGCTTTGGGACGCAGTGAACAACGAGAGCTTGGCAGCTACTTGCAGGTTCTCATTTTGCATTTGCTCAAATATCAATATCAACCAGAACGAAGAACCAAAAGCTGGGAAACGACGATCATCAATTGCCGAGATCACATCCAAGATTGTCTAGAGGATACGCCTAGTTTGAGGCGGTTTCTTGAAGATCCAAGCTGGATTGAGAAGTACTATCGACGAGGATGCAGAGAAGCTGTGAAGGAAACCCACTTACCCAGTGCAACCTTTCCTCCTGAATGTCCTTACTCGATCGCAGAAATTCTTGATCCCAACTTTCTGCCTTAAAGACGACCCTCGAATCATGTTAAAATCCGTATCAATTATGAGTCCTGTGTTGGAGAGGTCATCGAGTCATGGAAGCAGCAATGCTACTTGCAAAATTGCCCGAAGCTTATTCGATTTTTGATCCGCTGGTTGATATCTTGCCTGTAATCCCTGTTTTCTTTCTGTTGCTGGCATTTGTATGGCAAGCAGCCGTCGGTTTCAAATAAGTTAATCGATCAAAACGATAAAAAAAAGAGGGGTCAACACTGCCCCCTTTTTTTGTTGTACGATGCTCGACCTTTGTTGCATTTATTTCCGACCGCCGATCGATTTTTGAAATGCCGGACGTGCTGTGATTCGCTGCATATAGCTCACCACATTCGGATATTCACTCAAATCCAGTTTTAACATCAACGGAATATAAGCAAGCAACGAACCAACTGCCACGTCTGAAACCGTAAACTGATCGCCTGCAATAAATTTACGCTTGCCAAAAATTTCATCGAGAGGCTGCATCAGTCGCGGCATTTCTCGCTCTCGATTCGTCTCTACGAAGATCCCAGGGCCCAACGTGGCATTGGCAAACAGCACCCATTGAGCCGCAATTGCACGCTGATTAACATCCGCATTGTCATAGCGATCGAGCAAATAGAGCAAGATCGCACCCGACTCCCAAAGTTTCAGATCCCCATCCACGATCGCAGGAACCTTGCCGAATGGATTGATCTCGCAGAATTCAGGCTGCCGATGTTCCCCAGTTTGCATATCAAGCAGGTCAAACTCATAAGGGATCTCTAATTCTTCGAGATACCACTGCACAATCGATGCTCGACTGCGCGCACCCCCAAACAGTTTCAACATAAAATTTTCTACAGAACCTTGTGCGTATATTCGTGTTGTTTCACATTATCCTCAGTCTTCACAATTCGCTGAGAATTTAACACTCGTTTCCGCTCGGTTGAGAAATTGAAATCCTCGCGTGTTGTACCTGTTGGAATGTGAGATTGAGCAATCGATCGCGCTTTATAGGTTCGAGC
Organism: Leptolyngbya sp. GGD; assembly: GCF_026735145.1. Lineage (NCBI taxonomy): Bacteria > Bacillati > Cyanobacteriota > Cyanophyceae > Leptolyngbyales > Leptolyngbyaceae > Leptolyngbya > Leptolyngbya sp. GGD. The sequence continues at coordinate 69,148 of NZ_JAPQKE010000008.1, read as the reverse complement.
CGATGCCGTAGCGCGGAAAACAAAATCATCACAGAATTGCGCGTCTGATGGAAAACACTCTGGGAGATGTAACGCTTCACCCGGGATCACAGAGCCGAGCGTCGTCGCAGTTGCAACTTTATAAGAAGTTGGGATGCCTTTGACGATCGCTTCTAATGCCGCAGAAGGAATTGGCTCAACCACATTCACTTCATGGACCCCATCATCGTCTTTGATAAAGCAAGTCGCCAACCCAACGACGAGATAATCATCGCTAGCAAGATCAGTTGTGTGAGGATAGCAAATCGTTGTCGTCATAATTTTTGCATTTGAAGAGATATGCATTGAATGCGATCGTATCAAGTGCCTAGAACGCAAGTTTCAGAATGACTCAATTCTTAATCTGAATAAAAAAGGATCGTCTTAAACGATCCTTTTTCAGACTTGATCAAGTTCGCCTATTCACGATTGGCTGGCGCGGATTGCGAGGCTTGTTGTGCATTCGGTTTCAGCAGTGCCGTCCGTTGCAGCGTATTCAACGCTTGAGCGTACTGCGGATCTTGAATCGTTCCAATCAGTTTCGGATTGGTTGCCAAGAATTTCTGCTGAGCATCAGACAAATCAACCTTCACATCGGGTGAAATTCCCTTGTGGCTAATGTCTGTTCCGTTGGGCGTGTAGTAATGCGCGATCGTCACCGCCAGTCCCGATCCGTCAGACAGCGAATGCACCGATTGCACTAATGCCTTTCCAAAGGTCTGACTGCCAATCACCATTGCCCGCTTATTGTCTTTCAGCGCGCCTGTGAGAATCTCGCTCGAGCTTGCCGATCTACCATCGACCAAGACCACTAGCGGCAACTTCGTCAATTGTCTACCCGTCGCATAAGCCGTATCACTGCCGCCTTGACGATTCACCGTCTTGACGATCGCGCCTTTATCTAACCACATGCGGCTGATATCAATACTGGCTTGCAACAGCCCGCCTGGATTGCCGCGTAAATCAAGCACAAAGGCATCCACTTTCTGATCGCTCAATTTCTTGATCGCTCGCTCCATTTGTTCAGCAGCATGGCTGCTAAATTCAGCGAGGCGAATGTAGCCAATCTTGTTTTTGCCTTCTTGCCGGACATCTGCACGAACGGTTTGCAGTTCGATGCGTGCACGGGTCAGAGGTAGATTAAAGGCAGTCGCTCCATCTCGCCCGACTTGGAGCGTCACTTTTGTTCCGACTTCCCCTCGAATCAAATTGGATGCGTCTTCAACCGTCATGCCTTTGGTCGATTTGCCGTTGATCGCCAGAATGCGATCGCCTGACTTGATCCCCGCTCTTATCGCTGGAGAATTTTCTAACGGCTCAACCACAGTCAACACTTTAGTTTTTTCATTCTGCTCCAAGCGAATCCCAACCCCTGAAAGTTCTCCAGACGTTTGACTACTCAATGCCTCAAACTGCTTTTGATCCATAAAGCGGGTATAGGGATCATCGAGTTTTTTCAGAGCATCTCGAAGCGCTGTATATGCCTGCTGACGAGAGCTATAGTCTCGACTCAAAAGAGATTGCCGGACAGCACGCCAGTCATTTTTGTTAAACGTACCGTCTACATATTCGCGGTTCACAATCTGCCAAGCTTCGTCCAAAACAGATTTGGGGCTGTCTTGAAGTGCTGCCCGAACCGAGCGATCAGATCCAAATACGGATACAGCAGCTGTAGCTGCAACGACACCACTACAGAGAGCGACTTGAAGCAGCGATACACGGCGAGTGGGTTGGTTCATTGAGTATTGAGGAGGCGAGAAGTGGACAGTTAATAATTTACACCGGTCACTTAGGGTGACATTGGTCGAATTCGATCAACGAAATTTAATTAAGTTCAGGATTCAGGTGAAGAGTGGGGATCAGAATTACCCCAAAGACTAGATACAACGTATACGGAGCAATTCCGGTCAGTCTGACAGTTTTAGGACAGTTAATTAAGTGTCTCTGAGTTGAAAACGTGCCTTAATATGGCTCAGACAAGGTAACGATGAATGCAATCTTTATGACAATCTAACGGAATTTGGGCAAATTGTTGTAAGAATTTCTTGCGAGTTTTGTAAACCTTTCTTAATGAGGTTCTCTGTTGTGGTGTTAAGCGTGCGTCAAACTTGGAAGTCTTGTAGCGGGATCATTGCCCATGTGACGATCGCAGCAGTCGCGATCGCGGGAGTGATAACAATTCAGTACGATCGACTCAAACAACCTTCGATTACGTTAGAAACACCTGAGCAAGCAGAGCAACAGGAACGAGTCCGCCTCACTTTGCTCAGCAAAATGCCAAGTTTTGGGTTTGATAATATGGTGGCGAACTGGACATTCCTCAATTTTGTTCAGTATTACGGCGATGCACCTGCTCGGAAAGTCACTGGATTCTCGCTTGCTCCCCAGTATTTTGATATCGTGACGCGTCACGATCCTCGTTTTGTCGATAGCTACTTGTTTATTTCTGGCAGTATTTCGCATCAATTGGGTCAGCCAGAATTAGCGCTGAAATTGATGAAGCGAGGAACCGATGCGCTTACGCCTCAAATGCATCCCAAGGCTTTCTCAGTCTGGCGATTTGCGGGGTTAGATCAAATTTTATTGCTTGGGGATCTGCCAGGAGCAGCAAAATCGTTTGAAATGACTGCGAAATGGGCAGCGGAAAGCGAAGAGTACAAGCAGTTTGCACCGAACTTCCAGGAGACTGCCAATTTTCTCAAAACCAAGCCCAATATTGAAGCAGTGCAGTTTCAAGCTTGGCAAGTGGTTTATCAGGATGCCCTTGAAGTTGGGGATCAGCAATCGGTCGATCGCGCCAGACGCGAACTTTTAAAACTCGGTGCAATTGAGCGAAAAAACGAGCAAGGCGAGACGGTGTTTATCATGCCAACCGCGTTGCAGGAGAAAGCGCCGCCTCGTCAAAGGTGACGCTTTAGACAGAGCTGAGGCAACGGCAACAATTCGAGTGGTGCAATCTGCATTGTTGCCTCGAATGAACAGCTTAAAGAATCAACTGATCAATCATGCGATTCGCTTGTGATTCGTAGCCGCCTCCAAACAAATTAAAATGATTCAGAATGTGATACAGGTTATAGAGTTTTTTTCGCTGGTGATAGCCTGCATCGATCGCAAAAATTTCGTCATATCCTCGATAAAATTCGGCAGGAAAGCCCCCAAACAGTTCGGTCATTGCCAAATCCACTTCTCGATCGCCCCAATAGGTTGCTGGATCGAAAATGACAGGCTCCCCAGATTGGGTTACTGCTGCATTTCCTGACCACAAATCTCCATGCACGATCGACGGTTTTGGAGTGTGATTTGCAAGTAATTCTGGAATCTGTTCGAGGAGGCGATCGCCATTGCGAAATCGTCCGCCGTTTTGATGTCCTAATTCAAGCTGATATCCAATCCGATATTGGGTGAAAAAGTCTACCCAATTCGCTGTCCAAGGATTCTTCTGAGGCGTTGAGCCGATCGTATTATCGCGCTCCCACCCAAACGCGGTCGATTTTTGAAATTGATGCATTCGAGCCAGATTGCGCCCCAATTCTGCCCAAGCTTGAGAACTCCCGCGACCGAGTTCCAGCCACTCCAAGACAATATAGGCAGAATTTCCAGCAACCCCAACGCACATGGGCTTCGGAACGCGAATGGCTTGCGCTTCTGCCATCTGTTTGAGTCCGAGCGCTTCGGCTGTAAACATCTCCAGTTGATCAGCCTGATTGAGCTTAACGAAGAAGGTGAAATTGCCATCGCTCACCTGATAGCCCTGATTGATGCAACCTCCACCCACAGAACGTCGATCGCGACTTTCAAACGGGTGGGAAATTGCTTGACTAATCTGAGCATCGATCTGCGTCCACATAGTCTATATTTCTCAGGTCTATTTTCCCGGCTTCACGACAACACAACCATACGCCTGAGTTGGCAAATAAGTTTGTGCTGCATTTTGCAGGTCTACAGCAGACAGAGATTGAATATAAGTCGGATAGTTGAATGCTGGCTCTAAATCGCCGACTAGAGCTTGATAATAGCCATACAAACCCGAGCGATCGCTGGGTGTTTCGTTGCCAAACGTGAAATGATTTGCAACTTGAGTTCGCACTCGATCCAGTTCGGATGCGCTCACGAATTCGTTTTGTAGAGCTTGAATATGCTCTAACAGCGCTGCTTCAACCGCTTCAATATTTTCGACTGGCAACTGAGCAGACAAACAGAAAATGCCTTGGTGACGATAGTTCATATTGCTCGCCGACACACTGGACACTAAGCCGCGATTCTCACGCAAGTCTTTGACGAGTCTTGCTGTTCTGCCATGTCCGAGAATGCTCGCGATTCCGTCTAAAGCATAGGTTTGCTTGAGATTGTCTAATCCTGGAACCCGCCATAACAGCATTAATCGCGCTTGAGTCAGACTGGGATCTACATGTTCTTGACGAATAATTTCAGTGAACGGCTGTTCTGCAAACAGTCGATCGCGTTCCGGTGCAGCCGTGGGCAAAGCGTGAGAAACACTGTCTTCGACAATTTGAATCAGTTGATCAACCGGAAGATTTCCAACTGCAACCGCCGTCATCGATCGAGGTTGATACCAAGTGGAATGAAAATCTCGCATTTGTTGAGCGCTGAGATGTTCAATTACGGAAGTTGGCCCTAAAACTTGTCGTCGATACGGCAGGGTTTCAAATGCCATTTCTGACATATGTTGATAGGTGCGACGACGAGGATTGTCTTGCGATCGCCGAATTTCTTCTAACACTACAAATCGCTCGCGTTCAAATCCATCTTCTGGAATCCGAGCATTCAGCACCACGTCCATTTGCAAGGGTGCTAAAGCTGCGAAATCTTTGGGAGCGGTCGTAATGTAGTAATGCGTGTAATCTTGGCTGGTTGCGGCATTTGTGACTGCACCACAGCGTTCGATCTGTTGCTCAAATTCGCCACTTTTCAAGCGATCGGTTCCTTTGAACACCATATGCTCTAAAAAGTGAGCCATTCCGTTAATCGCATCTGATTCGATCGCACTTCCGACATCTAGCCAAACATTGAGATTGACTGCATCGACGGGAATTTGTTCGGCAATAATCGTCAACCCATTCGAGAGGCGATGGATCGTGGGCGCGTTCAGCTTCGGAGATTTAATCAACGTTGAAGTCATGGCTTACCTGTAGCGTCGCTTTACTTATCTTAGTCTTCCGAAAGTGGCAATTGACACTCTAAATCTTTAGATTTCAAGCAAAAGCTTGCACCAATGGATTGTGCACGATGCTCTGCAATTCTTTACAATGAAGTCAGAAGGTTAAGTTTTTTTAAGCAGTATAGAAAGATGCCCCAGAAAGTTGTTGTTGTCGGTGCTGGAATTGGTGGATTAACTGCGGCTGCCCTTCTCGCTCATCGCGGGTATGAAGTCCTGGTTTTAGATCAAGCCCTTGTTCCAGGCGGATGCGCTTCAACATTCAAACGGCAAGGCTTTACCTTCGATGTGGGTGCGACCCAGGTTGCAGGATTAGAACCGGGTGGAATTCATCACCGAATTTTCTCAGAGCTTGAGATCGATTTACCCCCTGCGACATTTTGCGATCCAGCCTGTGCAGTTTATCTTCCGGGTGAAAGTGAGCCGATTCAGGTTTGGCGAGATCCCGATCGCTGGAAAGCAGAACGCCAAAAACAATTTCCCGGCAGCGAACCGTTTTGGCAATTGCTGAATGATTTATTCCGCTACAGTTGGCAGTTTCAATCCCGCGATCCGGTGCTTCCACCGCGAAACGTTTGGGATTTATGGCAACTGACAAAAGCCGTTCGACCGAATACACTGCTCACTTTGCCACATACCTTCTCAACGGTCGGTGATGCGTTGCGAGGATATGGATTAAACGATCGCCGACTTCGCACGTTTCTCGATCTGCAATTGAAACTCTATTCTCAAGTGAGTGCCGAGGAAACTGCGTTGCTTTATGCTGCAACAGCTTTAAGTGTTTCTCAAGCGCCCCAAGGCTTGTTTCATTTGCAAGGCAGTATGCAGGTTTTGAGCGATCGCTTAGTCGAAGCTTTGGAGCGCGATCGCGGCAAACTTTTAATGCGGCACAGCGTTGAGCAAATCCACACGCAAGCGGGACGCACGACAGGGGTGACGATTCGGAATCAGAAAACGAATGAATCTTGGTTCGAGTCTGCGGATCACGTGGTTGCAAACGTGACGGTTCAGAATTTAGTCGAACTTTTAGGAAAAGATGCGCCTCAAGGGTATCAGCGTCGAGTCGAGAAATTGCCGCCTGCTTCGGGCGCGTTTGTGATTTATTTAGGAGTCGATCGAGCTGCAATTCCTGCCGATTGCCCGCCTCATTTACAATTTCTCTACGATTACGAAGGCGCGATCGGTGAAAATAATTCCCTGTTCGTTTCAGTCAGTCACGAAGGAGATGGTCGCGCTCCAGCCGGAAAAGCAACGATCATCGCGTCTTCTTTCACCGATACAGGCGCTTGGAAAAATAGTGGTGATTATGAGGCGATGAAGCAGCAGTATGCAGAAGAAGCGATCGCGAAATTAGGGCAGTATTTCAAACTCGATCCATCGACGATCGTGTATCAAGAATCTGCGACTCCCAGAACATTCCAGCGATTTACAGGACGTGCAGATGGAATTGTAGGAGGCATTGGGCAGCGCATCCCGACATTTGGGCCTTTTGGATTTGCAAATCGAACGCCAATTCAGCAGCTTTGGCTGGTCGGAGATTCGACCCATCCCGGAGAAGGAACCGCAGGCGTGAGCTATTCTGCATTAACGGTTGTGCGCCAAATCGAAGCTTTAGCCTTGCCACGTGCCTGAAAAAATACTTTTGACGGCGATCGCAATTCGGTCTAAATCCTCATTCAATAGCGGTGGACAATCGCGACTTTTGCCTAACCCATTATTAAATAAGCGTCTTGCTTCATTAGAAATCGAAAATAATGCAGCAGCCAATGTGCGATCGAGGGTGGTTTGATCTTTCAACGCATCAAATACGACTCTCAACGCCAGCAAAATTGAAGTGACTTGACCCGGAACAGGCGGTTTTCCTTGACCCAACCGTCCCAGAAAGGTATCGCTGGCAGTCGAATTCGTTTGGTCAATTAAGAGCTGACGTGCAGTTTCGTAATCCACGATCGAGCGATCCGAGCGAAATGAACTGTACCACTTTAGCGTGAATTCACAACTTTGCTTCATACATAAAAAATCGGGGAGAGAGTTGTATCCTCTTTCCCCGATTTACCAGAGTTTGAATTGTTTTGTCCGTCTTGGAGTTTCTTGCGTAGGACTTGATTGCGTTTCTTGAGTTGTCTTTGTCTCGCCGCTCCACCTTTTCCTTTATCGTTTCGCCCTTCTCGTCTGGGCGATTCCCAACGTTTCATCATCGCCATATTTCATGTCCTTTTGATTCGTATCTAAATTTTAGCGCGAGAATCAAGCCTGTCAAAGGGTGAAGCCAACGGTTAACCGCCCTGAATTTTGACTAGGGATTAATAATTTGAAGGACATCAATTTGAATCGTTGGAAATGCGATCGCATGAATTATGCCGCTATTCTGTTCTGTGATTGAAGTGTATTCAGACCCCTGAGGATCGCGATGAACAATGAGGCGGTTTTTCTTGACATCGACGATCCAATATTCAGAAATGCCAGCCGTCGCATAAACTGCTAACTTGACGGATTGATCATGATTCAAGGTTGAATCCGAATACTCAATTAAAAAGAAAATATCTTCGGGATAGGGATGATGATGACGATATGAACTTCCTGGAGGACGAACAACCGCGATATCTGGTTCTGGTTCTGAGTGGTTGGGTAATGTGATTGGCTTCGCTTGTCGAATATAGGCATGTGGCTCTAAAAGACGTGCAAGATACCGATCAGCCTCTTGGCTCTGATAAGCGTGTGGCGGGTTCTCAGGAGGCATCTCGATAATTTGACCATTTAATAACTCGACATGGCTGTTACCAAGCAAACCAGTCTCAATGAGTTGATGGTACTCATCGATCGTCCAGCGCTTTAGTTGAAGTGCGGTTTCAGCCATTTCAACCTCTGATACTCTATTCCGATTGCCCTAATCATAATTGAGAAAGCACTTTGCCCAACGTGATGTAGCTTCAGACGATCGTGCAAAATTAGATATTTTCAAGAAATTCTAAAGTTCCGGCTGTTGACCAGTTTTAAGTTTGATCATTAAGCTTGGTAATTTGTGATGGGCGGAGAGAGAATCGAACTCTCATACCTTTCGGTGCCACATTTTGAGTGTGGTGCGTCTACCAGTTTCGCCATCCGCCCTTGGATGTCTTAATCAATATAATCTGTTTTGTCACTTTAACGCAAGCATCTAAAAAATCGTATTTTCCGAACCAAAAAAGATTGGTTGGAATCTCGCAAAGCGCTTTATTCTTAGATTAAGAGTCTCTGCAACGTTTTGTAGAGTTTTGTTTGTCCGCGATCGCCCCTCAACACGAATCATGGCTTTCTTTCGTCAATACATCGCTCCGTTGATCGTTGTTCTCGTATTTTTGTTTTCCCTAGTCGTTGTTAGTGCTCGAATTTTTCTACCGAGTGACATGGCAGCACCTGCACCTATTGAAGAAGTCACTCCTCGTGGTGATAAAGCACAATCTCCTGATGTCGATGCAGTTGCAGGTTTACCGCCCGCACTTGCACCGTTTATTCAGGGCTTGCCGAATGATCCGACTCAGCTTTAAACGATCGTGTCGGAATTCCTGCCAGGATATGTGCTTGAACGCGGCTCAGGTAGCGGACGCGATCGCGATCGATTGCTAACGTTTATGCAGAATACCTATACAGAACTATTTCCCGGGCGCAATTTTCCTCAGCTTGAGTCTGCGATCGCGCGGTTTTTCTCTGCTGAAACACCTTTGCAGTGGGTTCAATGTTCAACTCGTTCCGGTTGGAATCCAATTGCCGGATTATGGCTTGGAAGCGCAATTGAGCAAGGCACAGGCGAACGACAGACCCATATTTTGTTGCTATATGTCATGCCTGAACATCGACGCAAGGGGATCGGAGCGGCACTCGTGCGTTACGCTGAAACATGGGCAAAAATGCGCGGCGATCGCCAGATCGGGCTGCAAGTTTTTGAAACAAATTTGCCTGCACTGTCACTCTATCAAGCCCTAGGGTATGGCACCCAATCCCGCTGGATGACAAAATCGATCGATTAGCAGAATAAAATAAATCCCATGTATAGCAATGATGATTTAAAGGTTTTAGACCTAGAAGAGGATTTAGCCGATCCGTTGGATGAACTGCCGACGGTCGAGGATGAGGTTGCTGCCAAGCCTGATCCGGAGGCGATGCTGCCTTTATTGGATGCTGCCGATATTCAGCAACGCATGTTAGCAGCACGAGCTTTCTGTGATGTGCAAGACGATCGTGCCATTCCAAAACTGATTGCACTGTTGAGCGATCCTTGTCCGTTAGTGCGGGTGAGTGCAGCGTATGCGTTAGGAAGAAATCCTAGCCCGGAAGCGGTGGAGTCATTAGTCGATCGCTATCAGCAAGATTGGAATGGCTATGTCCGCAAAGGAGTCGTTTGGGCACTGGGGAATTGTCGCGATCGACGATCGCTTAATACCTTAACCGAGGCGGTCAAAACTGATATTTCAGCCGTTCGCTTATGGGCAGCAAGTTCTCTTGCCCAGATGGCAACCCTCGGATACGACGTAATCGTTGCCGCCGTTCCACCTTTAATTGAAGGATTAAGACGTGATCCGGTTGCAGCCATTCGGAGCAATTGCGCTTGGGCATTGGGTGAGTTGTGTCGAGAGATGCCATCGAATGTCGTTTATGCAACTGCGATCGATGCCTTGATCGAGGCGTTTGCAGAAGACGAAGATTCTGGCGTGCGAGAAGATGCCAAAGCTGCAATGCTCAAAGTTGGAGACGCACGCGGCTTACAAGTGATTGAAACGTTGGAACAAGAAGATTGGTTCTAAAGGAAAGCCGGAGTGTTGTAACGCCCCGGCTTTTGAAGGTCTAAACGTCGTAGATTCGGCACTCTGGCGCATCTGGATTATCGTCACAGAAAACAGTCAGCGAAGTTTTCACCGCCGATCGGCGATGTGAGATTTCAGCTTGAACTTCTTCAACCGCATCCCACGCCGCCGCACAATCATCGGAAATTGTTCCATTGGTACTGCACACATCGTGAGCGGATTCGATCAGAGTATTGAGGCGCTGTTCGATCGTCACATTGCCTGTTGCTTGAGCCATAACTTTAACCCTTGGTGTAGTGAGAACTGGGTGACTTCTTTTAGTGTGCAACCGAATTCCAAAACTGGGCAGAGTCTTATCTTTAATTTAACGATTCAGAAAACTCGAATGTCGCAGGCGCTTTAGTCAGATCTGCTGAGTTGACTGAATTGCGATCGCCCTGTTCGTCATCTGCTCCATCCATCTGATAGATGCAAGGTAAGGCAGAATTCCCGATGGTAGGAAAAGTGCCAAAGTTCGCCTTAAACTCATTGCAGAGCAGAATCATGGAAGCCTTTGATAATACATTGCTGAGCAGCTATATCCAAACGGTTCAGCAGCGGACACAAGTTCTATATAAAAATACAAAAGACTCTAAGCAATCTTCTGCAAGCATAGAAGATTGTTTAGAGGAATTATTCTCAGCCTTAGAAGAACTGAGTATTGCAGAAGAAGAATTACGACAACAAAATGAAATGTTAATCGCAGCTCAGTCTGAGATTGAAGCAGAGCGACAGCGTTATCAAGAGTTGTTTGAATTTGCGCCGGATGCGTACTTAATTACGGATCTATATGGAATCATTCGAGAGGCAAATCGGGTCGCACTTCAACAATTTAATATTGCTCATCGGCATTTGATCCAGAAACCGTTAATCAGCTTTATTCCTGAACATCAGCGTCAGGCATTTCGATCGATTCTGAATCAATTACCAACGATTTATCGAGTCCAAGAATGGGAAGTGATGGTTTGTGGACGCAAGCGTGAGCCGTTCATCGCAGCAATTACAGTTGAAGCAGTACTTGATCAACAAGGAAAAGCAACTGCACTGCGCTGGCTGATTCGCGACATTACGAATCGCAAACGCACTGAGGCACAACTTCAAGACACTCAACTTCAAAATCTGGAACTGATCGAAATCGATCGACTCAAAGACCAGTTCATGGCAACGATTTCTCACGAACTGCGAACGCCAATGAATGCAATTTTGGGATTTTCTCGGCTGATTGGCGATCGCGTTGCGCTTTTGGGTGATGGTAGGTTGAACCAAATGGTGGATCATGTCGTTCGCAATAGTCATCATTTGTTAGCCATGATCGAAGAACTGCTCGACTTTTCTAAGCTCAAATCTCGAAAGCTTGAACTTCGACCCGCAGGATTTGATCTGGTTCAGATTGCTTCTGAAACGATTCAGGATCTTCGCTGTTTAGCAGAGCAAAAAGGCTTAGCGTTAGAGCTTGATTGTTCGCAGGACAGTTTACCGATCGTCAATGATCCGGGTCGAATTCGCCAAATTTTAGTGAATCTGATTTCTAATGCCGTCAAATTTACGGATTCAGGTCTTGTTACTGTCGGCTTCTGGGAAGCTCCAGAAGGACGGATTTTAATTGTGGTTCAAGATACCGGAATTGGTATTGATGTCGCCGATCAAGAGAATATTTTTCAAGAATTTTGGCAAGTGAATCAATCGCGCACTCGACAAGTCGGCGGCACAGGCTTGGGACTCGCGATCGTTCATGCTCTGGTAGAATTAATGGACGGATCAATCTCAATCCACAGCAAAGTCGATCAGGGCACAACGATTCGGGTCGAGCTTCCTCGCCGCATTGCACCGCTCTAAACCCGCGTTTTCATTGCCTCCACGATTTCATTGCCCTGAACGAAGTTGAAGACCCCACCTAGTTGTCATACATCTCTGAAGCGATTGTATATCTGAGCAATTGGCTAAGCTCAGCAGTCCTTATAGGGGAATTTGCAGAGTTAACACCGGACTTTGAAGCTAGTGCGGGACAGCATTGAATTTCTAAACAATCCGCGATCGCATCTCTCTTGATCACTGATCAGAAGGAGCTATGACTAAACCTAATATTATTGCGATCGGGGCTTCGGCAGGTGGAGTCGAAACGCTGTCGAACTTAGTGAGTCAACTCCCGAGCGATTTAGATGCAGCGATCTTTGTGGCGATCCATTTCCCTCCTCGTGCAACTAGTGTTCTTCCCCAAATTCTCAATCGCCTCAAGACGCTTCCTGCACAGCATCCAGCAGAAGGAGACGCGATCGCACCCGGACAAATTTACATTGCACCTCCTGACCATCATTTATTCGTTCGGCAGGGTCACATTCATCTTGATCACGGTGCGCGGGAAAATGGACATCGCCCTGCGATCGATACATTGTTTCGCTCGATCGCGTATGCTTACGGTCGGCAGGCAATTGGAGTCATCTTAACTGGAACGCTAGACGATGGGACGGCTGGACTGTTGACCATTAAAGCTCGTGGCGGCATTGCGATCGTACAAGATCCAAATGAAGCCTTATTTGCTGGAATGCCGCTCAGCGCAATCAATGCGGTAGAAGTAGACGAAATTTTGAGGGTCAGAGACATTGCAAAGCGATTAATCGAGCTTTCCCTCACACCTATCCATGAGCAAAAGCCGATGACTGACGAAATTTCGCATGAAAGGGAGTGGGTAGCACAGGAAAAAGCTGCGAGCGAGCGAGGAGAGCGAACAGGATTAGCATCTACCTTTACCTGTCCTGACTGTGGTGGTGTGCTGTGGGAGTTGCATGATCAAAATTTGATGCGATATCGCTGTCATGTGGGTCATGCTTATTCGATCGATAGCTTGCTCTCGGAAAAAGACAACAGTTTAGAACGAGCGCTTTGGACAGCCCATCGTGCCTTAGAAGAAAAAGCGGCACTGGCACGGCGCATGGCAGCACAAGCGAAGCGATCGAATTACTCCATGTCAGAAGCACAATTTCTGGAACGAGCAGCAGAAGCGGAAAATCATGCGGCAGTGTTGAAACAGGTCTTGTCTCAGCAGATTGAGTTGCAGCCTCACCCAGAGGAAATCGATTAGGCTCAGCAGATCTTGCCCTCAAGACCATGCTTGAGCATTTCGTTTCTGATGTCCTCCTGCCCGTGAATAGAATTCACAATCTCTACAGCGCGAAGTCCCTTGAGCGAGAGTGACAGCCGGATTGAGAACTTTAATCTTTATTCAAAGGGGTTCGCGCACCGTTCAATCCGGATTCAAATTCCAGTGCGGACAGAATCGATCTCAAAAAAACCTTCAAATGCAAGTCTAGCAACGTTAACGTTATGACCCACAAAAACGCCGCAGGCGTACAAGGACAAATCAAGTGGAAGACCATCAAACTAATATTGAACTCGAAGCACTGCTGGACTACATCAAACAGAGCCGTGGCTTTGACTTTACAGGCTACAAGCGCCCCAGCTTAGTGCGTCGCATTCACAAAGCAATGCAGACAGTCGGAGTCGAAGGATATAGTAACTATTTAGATTATCTCGAAGTTCATCCTGAAGAGTTCGAGCAATTATTTAATACACTGCTGATCAATGTCACTTGCTTTTTCCGCGATCGACCTGCTTGGGATTGCATTCGCAGCGAGATTGTTCCGCAAATTCTGGCTCAGAAAGATCCAACTGACCCGATTCGTATTTGGACAGCGGGCTGTGCCTCGGGTCAGGAAGCCTACACGATCGCAATTTTGCTGGCAGAAGTTTTAGGCATTAAACCGTTTCGCGATCGCGTCAAAATTTACGCTACAGATGTTGATGAAGACGCGCTCAATCAAGCACGTCAGGCTAGCTATTCTAATAGTGAACTGACTGAATTGACTCCTGAACAGATCGAGCACTTCTTTGAGCAGTCCGATGCTCTCTATGTCTTTCGCAAAGACTTACGGCAATCTGTGATTTTTGGACGACATGATCTGATTCATGACGCGCCCATTTCCAGAATTGATTTGCTCATCTGTCGGAATACGTTGATGTATCTCAATGCCGAAACTCAGGCGAAGATTCTGACTCGATTTCACTTTTCTCTGCGAGAGAGTGGCTTTCTGTTTTTGGGTAAAGCTGAAATGCTGCTGTCTCATACGAGCACGTTTGCCCCAGTTCAGTTGAAACATCGCATCTTCTCAAAAGTGCCCAGAGCAACTTTTGCACATCGACCTGTAGCAACCAGTCAACCGACTCAAGATGAAGCGTTCAACTTCTTACCGAGCTATGCGCGACTCCGTGACTCAGTATTTGAAACTGCGCCCCTTGCGAGGCTAGTGATCGATGCGGCTGGTTTTCTTGCCTTGGTCAATGAACGTGCTCGATCGCTGTTTGGCATTAGTCTTCGAGATATCGATCGCCCGATCCAGGACTTAGAAATTTCCTACCGCCCGGTCGAACTCCGATCGTGTATCGAGCAAGTTTATATCGATCGTCGATCGGTGACTCTTTGCAATGTCGAATGGCAAACCGCCCGTGAACTGATCTATCTAGACGTGCAAATCACGCCTTTAATTGATCCGTCGGACAATATTCTTGGTGTCAGTGTCAGCTTTACTGATGTGACGCGATACAAACGGTTGCAGGAAGAACTCGAACACTCGAATCAAGAATTGGAGACAGCGTACGAAGAACTGCAATCGACCAATGAGGAATTAGAAACGACAAATGAAGAACTGCAATCGAGCAATGAAGAATTAGAAACAACCAACGAAGAACTGCAATCGACCAACGAAGAACTCGAAACGATGAACGAGGAGCTTCAATCAACCAATGAAGAACTCCAAACCGTCAACAAAGAACTTCAACGTCGCAGCGAAGAACTAAATCAAAGCCATGCCTTTCTAGAATCAATCCTCAAAAGCTTGAAAGGTGGAGTGGTCGTCGTCGATCGAGACTTGCGTGTTCAGATCTGGAATCACAAAGCCGAGGATCTCTGGGGCATGCGCCCTGAAGAAGCGATCGGGCAGAATTTTCTCAATCTCGATATTGGGCTGCCTGTCGAAGCGCTATGCCAACCGATTCGGGACTGTCTGTTGGGATTGTCTGAGGGCACAATCGATCTGATGCTGACATCGGTTAATCGTCGGGGACGCAGCATTCAATGTCATGTCACTTGCACTCCATTGGTCAGAAGTGAAGGCACAACTCAGGGCGTAATTTTGCTGATGGAAGAATGGAAAAATGAGGGGGTTGGCTCCTGAGGATGAGGGTTCGATGCGTCAGTATCCAGAGGATTAGCTCCATCAGAGAAATAACCTCACAAGCATCTTAGAGCGCGAATCCATTGCTCTAAAATCTCTCAGTTTATCGCAGCAAAACTTAATAGATCCCCGATCGCACTTTGAAAGACCGCCATTTGGTAGGATTGATAACTGAGATTGCCCATGAAAACGGCGACTAATCAGCAGTTGGAGGACTTATTTCGTGGAAAACACGCTTGGTTTAGAGATTATTGAAGTCGTAGAACAGGCGGCAATTGCCTCGGCACGCCTCATGGGGAAAGGCGACAAAAATGAAGCCGATCGAGTTGCAGTAGAAGCGATGCGCGAACGCATGAACAAAATTTACATGCGTGGTCGGATCGTGATTGGAGAAGGGGAACGTGACGATGCGCCGATGCTCTACATCGGAGAAGAAGTCGGAATTTGTTCTCGTCCTGATGCAGCAGATTTTTGCAACATCGAAGAGTTGATCGAAATCGATATCGCTGTTGACCCCTGCGAAGGCACAAACCTTTGTGCATATGGTCAGCCAGGTTCGATGGCAGTTCTAGCAATCTCCGAGAAAGGCGGATTGTTTGCAGCTCCCGACTTCTATATGAAGAAGCTTGCGGCTCCTCCTGCTGCAAAAGGTAAAGTTGACATCAACAAGTCAGCCACCGAAAACCTGAAAATCTTGTCTGAATGCCTCGATCGCTCGATCGATGAACTGGTGGTCGTCGTCATGAAACGCGATCGTCACAATGACTTGATCAAAGAAATCCGTGACGCAGGCGCGCGCGTTCAACTCATCAGCGATGGTGACGTAGGCGCAGCAATTAACTGCGGTTTCGCTGGAACCAATATTCACGCCCTGATGGGAATTGGTGCGGCTCCTGAAGGTGTAATTTCGGCTGCGGCTCTGCGTTGTCTCGGCGCACACTTCCAGGGACAATTGATCTACGATCCAGAAGTCGTCAAAACCGGATTGATCGGAGAGAGCAAAGAAGCAAATATTGCTCGCCTCAAAGAAATGGGCATCACTGACCCTGATAAGGTTTACACCGCTGAAGAACTTGCATCCGGTGAAACCGTGTTGTTTGCTGGAACAGGTATCACTCCCGGCAACATCATGAACGGTGTTCGGTTCTTCAAAGGCGGCGCGAGAACCCAAACCCTGGTTATCTCTAGCCAATCGAAGACGGCACGGTTTGTGGACACGATTCACATGTTTGACCAGCCGAAGATTGTTCAGTTGCACTAAGAAGGTAGGGAGTGGGGAGTAGGGAGTAGGGGGTAAAAGCATTCTTGCTCCCCACTCCCCACTCCCCACTCCCCACTCTTCCCTTCACCCTTCCGATTTATCAGAGCGCTTTTTAATATGAACATTGCTGTTGTTGGGCTAACTCACAAAACTGCTCCAGTTGAGGTTCGTGAGAAGCTAAGTATCCCGGAACCTGTTTGCGATAAAGCGATCGCACAACTGTGTAGCTATCCCCACATTGAAGAAGTCGCAGTTCTCAGTACTTGTAATCGCTTGGAACTTTATTTAGTCACTTCTGAGACTGAGCAAGGTATTCGAGAAGTCAATCAATTTTTATCAGAACATAGTAAATTGCCCAGTGCTCGCTTGCGTCCTTATCTGTTCACGCTGTTACATCAGGATGCAGTCATGCACTTGATGCGAGTATCGGCGGGTCTCGATAGTCTGGTTTTGGGTGAAGGGCAGATTTTGGCACAGGTGAAACAATGCCACAAACTTGGTCAGCAACATCAAGGCATTGGTCGAATTCTAAATCAACTCTTTAAGCAAGGAATTAGCGCTGGAAAACGAGTTCGGACTGAGACGAGCATTGGAACTGGAGCAGTTTCAATTAGCTCCGCAGCCGTTGAATTGGCGCAAATGAAAGTCGATTCGCTAGCAGATCAGCGCGTCACGATTATCGGGGCAGGGAAGATGTCTCGATTGTTGGTGCAGCACCTACTGTCGAAAGGCGCGAATAACATTGTGATTTTGAATCGATCGATGAATCGCGCCCGCGAACTTGCGAATATGTTCCCGGATGCTCATTTGAGATTGCTGCCGATCGAAGACATGATGGATGCGATCGCACAATCTGACATTGTGTTTACCAGTACGTCTTCGACCGAGCCGATTCTCGATCGTGCCAATCTCGAACCTGTTTTGGACGCAAACCAGCCTTTAATGGTGATTGATATTGCGGTTCCGCGAAACGTTGCCGCAGATGTCAATGAATTGCCGATGGTACGAGCATTTAACGTCGATGATTTGAAAGCGGTGGTCGCCCAAAATCAGGAAAGTCGTCGGCAGATGGCGATGGAAGCAGAAGCACTGCTCGAAGAAGAAGTAGAAACGTTTCAAGCATGGTGGCGATCGCTCGAAACCGTTTCGACGATTAGCTGTTTGCGAGACAAAGTTGAAGCGATTCGGGCACAGGAACTAGAGAAAGCCTTATCGAGACTAGGGACAGAATTTGGCGATCGACATCGCGAGGTGATTGAAGCCTTGACCAAAGGGATTGTGAATAAAATTTTGCACGATCCGATGGTTCAATTGCGAGCGCAGCAGGATATTGAGGCGCGGCGACAAGCGATGGAGACTTTGGAACTGCTGTTCAATTTAGAGAGTCCGCAGGCAAGAGTTTAGACTCTGGGAGCGATCATATACGATCGCATTTTGGGAAAGTGATACCAAATTGTTTTTTTCATTGCGACAGATTGATTTGGTATCACTTGCTTTAAGTCGAGAAACCCGTCCAGCGCAGAAACTAGATGCGACGTACAAAGAAGTAGAGTCGGTAGCGTCCCTCAGATGGGCTGCCCATTTCCCAAGTGAAATCAGCGATTGGATCACCCCCTTCCCCTTGATTTGCAAGCTGAATCAAGCGCTCTTTTGTAAAAAGCTCCGCTCGTCTGCCGACATCATCATCCCCTGCGCCGACTAGCTCACTTAACTTATTCGCAATAAACATTTCTACCGTTTCTGGCACAGACACCCCAGTTTGACTGTTGAGCGCACTATTCCCTGCATCCAAAATTGATTTAAATGTTGCAGAGAAAGCATGAGGATCACCTTCATCGTTTTCTCGAATGACTGCTGCTAAAATCAAGTCTCTTGCAGATCCTGAATACAGGCGGATTGCAGATCGAATGACATCGCCTTCGTCCACTTCAATTACACCTGTTTCATAAGGTGTTTGCGCTTGATCAGAAGAAGAAACGCCTAGAAACATATAAGGCTCATCACTATCCGACCATTCATTCGATTCTTCTAAACATTGAAATCCAGTAAACCAAACTTCGACTTTGGGGGCAGCCAGTCGTTTCACGGCTTCAGATGAGAGACGGTCTTTCAAATGAGACGGAATTTTCGTCATCGAACCGCGATCGACTGAAAATACGGAAGAGGGCATTACGTTCTCCTGAATCATGAATTAAAGCATCGGTGCTTTTGAATTCATTGTGTCAGTCACGATCTGTGATCCACAGTGCCCAGTTGGGTAGTTTGTCCGCAGTTTAGAGCGTAGCCGGATCAAGAGCGCGATCGCGAAAAAATCACGATCGCTCAACTATCCAAGCGTATCCGGATCAATTCCACGACTGCGTAGCTGTTCTCGTAATTGTTCAAGTTGTTGTTGTGCAGCTTCAGCTTGGCGTTGTGCAATTTCAGCTTGGCGTTGTGCAGCTTCAGCTTGGCGTTGTGCTAATTCTGTCCGCTCATCCGGGAGAAGATAACGATCGCCTTGCTCGTTGTACCAAAAGACCCATTCCCGCTCAATGCCCAGATAAGTTGCACGCTCTCGCCCAATCCCTAAACCGATTTCCGGCATCCAACAAGGAGATTGGGTCGAAAGCAACATATATTCGCCATTGACTAATTTATAAACTTCAAGCGGTGGCTTGCGACGGCGGCGGCTGGAATATACGACGTAATACAGCACCCCCATTTCCTGATACATGAGTTTTTTAGTGCTGTATTCACCTCGGTAATTCTGCGAAACGACTTCTAAAACAAAAATTGGAACGACACCTTCTTCCCACAAGGGATAACTGAGCCGCAAATCTTCATCGATAAACCGCTCAACTCCCAAACTGAGAAATCCGTCCGGCACGATCGCAGGTTCTTCTGGATCGTAATAAATTCCCATACGAATGCCAAAGAACCAATCAAACCGATCAGACCACAAATCACCCAAAGATTCTTTCAGCAATCTGGGAATTGTCGCTTGAAGTTCACTAACAGGCTCATCTCTTGAATCTGGCAACTCTTCAGACGAGAGATATTTATGAGAAGGGTTGTACTTAAACATTAGGATGCTTCAGCGCTACCTTGATCCTAAAGTTTCTTCCCAACCTTGCCGAATCGTCTTTCACGTTGCTGATAAGAGATTAGAGCTTGATGAAATTCAGCTCGATCGAAGTCAGGCCATAAAGTATCGGTTACATACAACTCTGCATAAGCGGCTTGCCAGAGCAAGAAATTACTGAGCCGCATTTCGCCACTAGTCCGAATCATCAGATCCGGATCGCAAATTCCCGCAGTATACAAATGCCGCTCAAATAAGCTCTCATCAATATCATCTGGCTGAATCAAACCTTGTTGGATTTGAGTGGCGATCAAGCGACATGCCTTAATAATCTCCTGCCGTCCCCCGTAATTCGTTGCGACCGTAAACCGAATTCCCGGATTATCTTTCGTTTCTAAAACCGCCCGTTCGATCTCCGCCTGCAAACTCGTGGGCAGCGCATCCAAATTCCCAACAAATTGAATCCGGACATTTTCTTCCTTCATTTCACGCAGCTCTTGCCGCAAGACTCGCTCAAATAAAGTCATCAAGAATTCCACTTCTTCGAGTGGGCGTCCCCAATTCTCAGTTGAGAATGCATAAGCCGTTAAGGCTTCAATTCCCCAATCGCGACAGCAGCGAAGTAAATCTTTCAGCACATCTACACCACGTCGATGCCCCATAATTCGAGGTCTACCCTGCCGTTTTGCCCACCGTCCATTTCCATCCATAATCACCGCGACGTGGCGGGGCAAGCGATTGCGGTCTAGATCAGCAGGTAAATCTTGTAAAATTTTGTGCTTGGCAGTCATTGTGGTTTCGGGGGAACGCCGATAAAAGGGGTTAAAGTCAACTTGGTTTTAGCAGAATTAAGAGTCGCCTCGCTTACGTTCATTCCGAATCCGGCGGTCTTTTAAACTACCTTCGTTAAATAAACGCGAGAATAAGAATACTGCCTTTGTTCGGAATTGACGACCGAGACTTTTCAGATCGCGCGTGACAGGTTCGCGATCGCCCGACTGTGAAAACCGTTCTTCTAGAAGCTCCTTTAGTTTACTGCTGGTTAAGGGACGATTTAACATTCCGCGTTCAGCCAGCGAAATCGACCCGGTTTCTTCAGAAACGACGACACAAATACAATTTTCTAATTTCTCAGTAATGCCCATGGCAGCCCGGTGCCGAGTCCCAAGTTGCCGAGATGCTGTCTTTTCCGATAGCGGCAAAATTACCCCGGCGGCAATCACGCGAGACCCTCGAATTAAAACAGCTCCATCGTGTAAAAGTGTCGTAGTTTGAAAGATCGTTTGTAGAAGTTCTTTAGAGATTTCGGCATTCAGTTTAACACCCGGAACTGAGAAATCTCGTTCGTCGATCGCAGTTCCGGTCTCGATAATAATTAAAGCTCCAGTGCGGTTTTGAGACAGTCCTTTCACCGCTTCGACAATCTCATCGGTCACACTATCTGAACTGGGTAAATTTCGATTGGACGGCTGAAAAAGTTGCGCGATTTCTCCTCGTCCCAATTGCTCAAGAAATCGGCGGAACTCAGATTGAAGAATAAACGCCATTGCTACGGCTGCCCCAACCACCAGATTATTGAGGACAAAACTCAGCAAGGCTAAATCCATGCGACGGCTCACCGCCGCCGCGAGCATCAAAATAATAAACCCCCGCACCATCCAGAGGGTACGTCTTTCTCGTCCGATGATCACGAGCATCACGTAGGTCAGCGCCAAGACTAACCCGACATCAACGAGAAATCGGAGATTTTCAAAAACGAACTTGAGTAGGGAGGTCAAAGCAGAAGGAATAAAGAGTAAGAGACTAAGGGCTTGGGTCATTGTATACAAGCTTAGAGGGGAGACTTGCAATTGAATTTCCATCTCTGCTCATCCTCACCCTTTATCCTTCATCCTGCTTTATTTCAATCTATCCGGGACGCGATCGTTGCGAATCAAGTCGGCATAAGTTTCTCGTTCGAGGATAATGCTCGCTTCTCCTTCATACACGAGAACTGCTGCCGGACGAGTCAACCGATTGTAGTTCGATGCCATGCTGTAATTGTAGGCTCCCGTTGCCATCACGACGAGAATATCTCCCGGTTGTGTTTGAGGCAGCGAAATATCTTTGATTAAGACATCTCCGGATTCACAGTGTTTTCCAGCGATCGTGACTGTCTCTTTTGGCTCAGCAGACATCCGATTCGCAACCACTGCACGACAGATGGACTGATAGGTGATCGGTCTCGGATTATCTGACATGCCGCCATCGACACTAATATAAGTGCGAATTCCCGGCACAGTTTTGCGTCCACCGACTGTGTAAGCTGTGATGCAAGAAGACCCAATCAGCGATCGACCTGGTTCACAGAGCAATTTCGGCAGCGGCATATTTTCTGCTTCACAGGCTTTGACCATCGATTCTGCAACAATCTTCACCCATTCATCAATGCTAGGTGGATCATCGCTTTCGTTGTAGCAAATCCCTAAACCGCCACCAATATTCACTTCGGGAACATTCAAACCGTATTGAGCAGCTTTCTTCACCCATTGCAGCATGACGCTGGGCAAATCGCGATGCGCTTGCAGTTCAAAAATCTGCGAACCGATATGAGCGTGCAAGCCAGTTAATTCAAGATTTGAATTCTGACTGATGAACTGGAAAATGTCTTCGACTTGATTGGGATCAAAGCCAAATTTGCTGTCTAAGTGTCCGGTGCGAATGTATTCATGCGTATGGCAATCTAATCCGGGTGTAATTCTCAGCATGACTCGGATCGGACGCTCAGCATTCATCTGCGCCAATCGTTGTAGTTCAAGCTGATTGTCAACAACGATCGTGCAACCGGATTTCACGGCATATTCTAATTCAGCGATCGACTTGTTATTTCCGTGCAGATAAATCTTGCTTGGATCGGCTCCAACTTGTAGTGCCGTATAAAGTTCGCCTCCGGTTGCCACATCGATCCCCAGTCCTTCCTGAGAGACGATCGAGCAGACTGCCAAACAGTTCCAAGCTTTTGAGGCGTACAACACCTGCGTCTCTGCGGGATAGTAGCGGCGAAACGCATCGCGATATTGTTGGCAAGCCATTCGCAAACCTGTTTCATCTAAAACGTAGAGCGGAGAGCCGAAATGTTTGACCAGTTCAGTCAAGTCACAGCCGCCGACTTCGAGATGATCGCGATCGTTGACCTTCGCGGTCAGGGGCATGAGAAATTGATTGGGAGAGCGATCGGAACCGGAATTTGGGAGATATTGACGACCAGAAGCGGTCGTTGCAATCGGAGTCGATACCATGCGTGAGTCCTCAATGCTGGCAGGTGTTGTAGCTAGCTTTTTTTGCAGTATCTACCAGTTTACAATTGAGGGCTTTGGATTTAAGAGTAATTTCTGATTGCAGATTGATCGATCGTCTCTATTCCAGATTGATTGCACTCCAAATTAAGTCGCTGTAATTCGTCGATCGCTTCTCAGTCTGAAATTTCGAGGTGCGATTGGGTCGATCGTATTAACTCACACGCTTCTGTGTAGAGTGAAATGAAGCCTACTGCAATTACCTCTATGCAAGCGAAAGAACAATTGCTGCATGAAATTGACGAGATCCCTGATTTCTTGCTCGAAGAAGTTCTAGATTTTGTTCAATTTCTGAAATCAAAACATTTGCGGAACAAACTTGAAATCAGTGAGATGAGTGAGACAGTTCTCGCGAAGGACTGGCTTAGACCGGAGGAGGGCGAAGCTTGGCAAGATTTGTAAAGGGCGATGTGGTGATCGTGCCGTTTCCGTTCTCGGATTTGACAAATGCAAAACGGCGACCCGCTAAGTTCTAGCCACATTCAAGATAACGATCTAGATTTTGTGTCAGATTACCAGCCTATTAATTTCTGATAGTTGCTTGATAAATAAAACCCTATCTTCTCCTGAGCCATCGTAATCTGGATGGAAAGGCACTCCATTTCTCTCAGCATGACTAGGTTCAGCTTCAAATCCCAAGCGTAGATGATAAGCGATCGAGTCTTGATTAACCGGGGAAGTTACACACCTAACTCGAACCCGCTCAAACCTTTGCACCACTTGAAAGAACTGTTGATACAAAGCACTTCCTACACCTTGCTTTCTAAAATCCGGGTGAATTCCAACAAAGTGAATATATGCTTCTTCCGAGTGACTCTGCGATAAGAAGCCAATTAAAAAACCAATAATTTTTTGATCAATTTCTGCGATGAAACTTGTCTCACAAAAGTGAACAAAAAAGAGCTTAGGGAGCATATCTCTCATCTGTCTGCCGCCCCACCATTCATTCACAACACAAATAATGGATTGATAGTCACTGGGCTGCACATTCCGAATTTTCATGCGATTTCATTCAAATCGTTGCGATTTCAGATTGGATTGATGCTAGCTCAAACGGTAACAGCTTGATTGATTCTGGATACAGCCTCAGAGATTCATAGGTTCTTTCATCTCGATCGACTTGACTTCGATACAATCAGATCCGTCCGTCTATGCGCTATCTCTGTGAATTCCATCACGCTTCAAACGATCGACCACCCGCTCCTCCCCAAAGTCCTCGAACTGGATCAAGTTTGTTTCAATGGACTTTGGGCAATCGCAGGGTATCACCGAGAAGTAGACAGCCTCAATCGTGAATTAATCGCACTCTTATCTGGGGATCGCTCGATCGGATATAGCGTGACCGTTTTGTATCAGATTTGTTCTTTAGCGCAGTTCTAACCCTGTCGCCGTAAATCGCAACCGATCTGGGCGCACTCCCAAAGCAGTTTCGAGAGAAACTCCAGCGATCGAACGGTAGGTTTCGAGCAATTCTTGGTCTTTTTCCTCGGTTGCTACTGTATAGCCCGCTAGAGGCAGAGTCGCCATCAGAACAAAGGTTTCATAGAGCTTTTGACGCTCTTGGCTGTTCAGTGCTTTGAAAGTTGCCGAAGACCCGAAGGCAGCATCGACGTTAGCTTGGAGATTCATCAGCGCAGTTTCACTAGGTTCCTCGCCGTAATGCACCATGTAGCAAACCCCTACCAAGTAGGTGAATGCCATCGCGACATTGTTAGGGCGACCCAGACGTTGGGCTTCTTGCTCGAAGGCAGTGAAGCCCCCGATAAAGGTTTCGTTCAACTGACTTACTATAGTGGGGTCGTTGCTCAAGCTCTGAGAAAACTGCGTCACCAGCAGGCGTTGCGGACTGGAGCTAAAGCTTGTTTGTGGGGCGGTTTGAGCTTGAGCACGGGCAGTGGTTTGAGCACTTTGGTTACTGTTATTGCGCCGATTGATGCCATCAAGTCGTGTCTGAGTTTCACGAACCATTGCAGCATTTTTCTGGATGCTGAGGTAGGCATTCATGTTGCTGAAGCTGAGACTGCTAGGTGCGCCAAACTGAGCCGAAGCCGGGCTACCAAAGCTAGCAGTGATGAAGAAGGTCATGAGGATGGCACGAATGGATGGGTTCATCGGTTCTTCTGTTATGGGTCTTGAAGTTTACACAGTTGAGAACTTGAGCATTACAGCACCCTGCGCCAAAACGATCGCATAGAAGGCTTAAAACTTTTGCCTTCACATAATTTCCTTAGCTGAGGAAAGATCCAGTCTAAACTTTTCTAGAACGAGTGTCTAGGAGTAATTTATACAGTAAACAATGATGAGTTATCGCATCTTCTCATTTACCAATCAGCGTTGACGCGATCTCATCAACTTGTCTAATTGCTGCTAATTTCAACCCGTGCTTCACCTGATTTCAAAAGCTCTCATGCTTCTGGCAATGCTACCCTTAAAATCTCCATTCGCGAGTTGAAAGTCTTGCCTCAAGCATCTCTCAAGCCCACATCGTGAGTGATCAAAATTTTCTCATATCGATCGCACTTCGATACAATCAGATTCGTTCTGTTCATCCTATCCCTGTGAATTCCATTACGCTACAGACAATCGACCACCCGCTCCTCCCCAAAGTCCTCGAACTGGATCAAATTTGCTTCAATGGACTCTGGACGATCGAAGGATATCAGCGAGAAGTAGACAGCCCAAATAGTGAATTAATCGCGCTCTTATCTGGGGATCATTTAATTGGCTATGGATGTTTCTGGGCGATCGTAGACGAAGCGCACATTACCATTCTCGCGATTCATCCCGATTATCAACATCAGGGATTTGGACAATTGATCTTACTGGCATTGCTCGAGCGGGCGCGTCAACGCCAAATGAAACACGCTACGTTAGAAGTTAGAATTTCTAATGAGGCTGCAATCTCTTTATACGAAAAGTTCCAGTTTAAAGTTGCAGGTCAGCGTAAGAATTACTACACTGATACGGGCGAAAATGCCTTAATTCTCTGGCGTGGTCAACTACAAACAGCAGAATTCGAGGATTCTCTAAAGGAAAAGTGGCAACAAATTCGCGATCGACTCCACCAGCAACAATGGACACTCAGCGATCCTGAAGCTTTGCTGAACCTGAAAAAAATCAGCTTGACTTCTCCCTAAAGATTCGATAACAATCTGCCTTTGGTAGTAAATCACACAATTTCAATTCATTCTAACGGCAGGATTTCGTTCGGTAATCCTCCCATTTGCCTGTTTCGGAACTCCGTAACCGGAGAGTTCGGCTATGCTAGAATCAGACCTACGCAGCAGGTGAATGGAAATACGCCATGTTTGAACGCTTCACAGAAAAAGCCATTAAGGTGATTATGTTAGCCCAAGAGGAAGCACGCCGCTTGGGTCATAACTTTGTGGGTACAGAGCAGATCCTCCTGGGTCTGATTGGAGAAGGAACGGGTGTCGCTGCCAAAGTTCTCAAATCGATGGGAGTGAACCTCAAGGACGCTCGGATTGAAGTTGAGAAGATCATTGGTCGCGGTTCCGGCTTTGTGGCAGTGGAAATTCCGTTTACCCCACGGGCAAAGCGCGTTTTGGAACTCTCGCTTGAGGAGGCTCGCCAACTCGGTCACAATTATATTGGAACCGAACACCTGCTCTTAGGATTAATTCGAGAAGGTGAAGGCGTTGCCGCCAGGGTGTTAGAGAATCTAGGCGTTGACCTCTCGAAAGTTCGTACTCAAGTTATTCGGATGTTAGGCGAAACCGCCGAAGTCACTTCGGGTGGTAGCCAAGGTCGCACCAAAACCCCGACCTTAGACGAATTCGGCTCGAATCTGACGCAGATGGCAGCCGAAGGCAAACTCGATCCCGTGGTCGGTCGCCAAAAAGAAATCGAACGAGTCATTCAAATCCTGGGTCGTCGGACGAAGAACAACCCCGTGTTAATTGGTGAGCCTGGGGTGGGTAAAACCGCGATCGCTGAAGGACTCGCTCAACGGATTGCCAATGATGACGTTCCTGACATCTTAGAAGATAAGCGCGTCGTCACCCTCGATATCGGTCTACTCGTGGCAGGAACCAAGTACCGAGGCGAATTCGAGGAACGCTTGAAAAAAATCATGGATGAAATCCGCTCTGCCGGAAATGTCATCCTGGTCATTGACGAAGTTCATACCTTAATCGGTGCAGGCGCGGCAGAAGGCGCGATCGACGCTGCCAACATTCTGAAGCCAGCCCTTGCCCGAGGTGAACTGCAATGTATTGGTGCAACGACGCTCGATGAGTATCGGAAGCACATTGAACGCGATGCAGCGCTCGAACGCCGCTTCCAGCCTGTCATGGTGGGTGAACCTTCGGTCGATGAAACGATCGAGATCCTCCGAGGCTTACGCGAACGTTATGAGCAGCACCACAAGCTGAAAATTTCAGATGAAGCGCTAGAAGCAGCCGCGAAGCTATCCGATCGCTATATCTCAGATCGATTCTTGCCGGATAAAGCGATCGACTTGATCGACGAAGCAGGGTCACGCGTGCGGTTGATTAATTCTCAATTGCCGCCCGCAGCAAAAGAACTCGATCGCGAACTGCGTCAAGTCCTGAAAGACAAAGATGATGCAGTCAGATCTCAGAATTTCGACCGGGCAGGTGAACTGCGCGATCGCGAGATGGAGATCAAAGCGGAAATCAGAGCGATCGCTCAAACCCGCAAAACCGAAGCGACCGATGAAAATGCTTCTCCGGTCGTCGGCGAAGATGACATCGCGCAAATCGTTGCCTCCTGGACAGGCGTTCCGGTGAACAAACTCACCGAATCTGAGTCTGAGAAGCTGCTGCACATGGAAGATACGCTGCACACTCGCTTGATTGGTCAAGATGAAGCGGTGAAAGCAGTATCGCGTGCAATTCGCCGCGCACGGGTGGGCTTAAAGAATCCCAATCGCCCGATCGCGTCCTTTATCTTCTCTGGACCGACTGGGGTAGGTAAAACCGAATTGACGAAAGCCTTAGCAGCTTACTTCTTCGGATCTGAAGAAGCGATGATTCGTCTCGACATGTCAGAGTTCATGGAGCGTCACACCGTTTCTAAACTGATCGGTTCGCCTCCTGGATATGTCGGTTACAACGAAGGTGGTCAATTGACTGAAGCGGTTCGTCGTAGACCTTACACCGTTGTGCTCTTCGACGAAATCGAGAAAGCGCACCCCGACGTGTTCAACATGCTGCTGCAAATCTTGGAAGATGGTCGTTTGACCGATGCCAAGGGACGCACTGTAGACTTCAAGAACACACTCTTGATCATGACCTCGAACATTGGTTCTAAGGTGATCGAGAAGGGTGGCGGTGGACTTGGTTTCGAGTTCTCTACCGAGAACGAATCGGAATCGCAATACAACCGGATTCGCTCCTTGGTGAACGAAGAACTGAAGCAATACTTCCGTCCTGAGTTCTTGAACCGACTAGATGAAATTATCGTCTTCCGTCAGTTGAACAAGGCAGAAGTCAAAGAGATCGCGGACATCATGCTCAACGACGTGTTCAAGCGTTTGAAAGAGCAAGGAATTACGCTGCAAGTCACGGAGCGGTTCAAAGATCGCCTCGTTGATGAAGGCTACAATCCGAGCTATGGTGCACGTCCGCTCCGTCGAGCCATTATGCGATTGCTTGAGGACTCGTTAGCAGAAGAGATTCTGTCTGCACGGGTGAAAGATGGCGATATTGCGACGGTTGACGTAGATGAGAATGGACAAGTGAAGGTACTTCACGGTCAAGAGCGAGAATTGCTGCCAGCAGCCGAATAAGTTCTAATTCTTGAATAGTAAAAGCGGTAGAAAGACAACTCTTTCTACCGCTTTATTTTTTTGATGCTAACTATAAGAAATATCAGATCCTTGAAAAACTGCAATAACTCTCGTCTTATAATACGCGAAAGTAGAAAATGATTCAGTTAGCAGATTGAGTCATTTCTAGTGTGAAAGTTGAGGATAAATTGACTTATGGCAAGAAGTAGTTTTTGGGCTGATTTTCAGAAGTTTCTCATGCAAGGAAATGTTATTGACCTTGCAGTTGCAGTCATTATTGGTACTGCTTTTGGCAAAATTGTGACTTCGTTTGTAGAGGATATTATTACTCCGTTAATTTTGAATCCTGCTCTGAAAGCTGCCCGAGTCGATAGCTTGCAGAATCTTTCGTATGAAGGCATCAAGTATGGAGTTTTTCTTGCATCGGTTATCAATTTCCTAGTGATTGCTCTTTCGATTTTCTTGATGATTCGCGCGTTTGAGAAAGCAAAGCGACGTTTTTCCCGACAAGAAGCGATCGAAGAAACTGCGGCACCCGATCCACTGTTAGTTTCTCAAGAACGTTTGACCAATGCGATCGATCGTTTGGCTTCTAAAATGAACTAATTGAATTTCACGATTGAACGATCGCAGTTCACTTTTGAGAATCGCGATCGTTCTTTTTAAAGTTAAACCTGAATGAAAAGTTAAGAATTTTAAGACCTCCAACTTCTCGGACTTAAGGAAGTCTTGCAAACACTTCGCGAATAAACTCTTGATCATTAATTTGTCGGGCTTGGAGACTCTGTTTCAAAGTGATTAAATCGCTTTTCAGTTTGCGAAGTTCATTCAGTTCGGAAGTGGGAGTCGGAGTTGGAGATACGACACCTTTTGCATCATCATTTAAGCGTCTCCGAACTGTAAGTGTCGCAATTCCTGTAACAGGAAGTTTGCGAGTTCTTTGATAAGTTTTAACAGCACTATAAGTCGTGCGGCGGTAGTTGCCGCTCAGCTCAATATCGACTTTCAAAACGATTTTGAGATTGTTTTGTAGAATTCTCACCGTCTTCTCGATCGAACTTCTCAAATCTGCACCATCGTTTCCGGTTGCTGCCATGTTGCTATCCAATTGGTATTGCAGAATCGCAGCACGGGTGTAGTCGTCTAAATTCGATAAGACTCGTAGCGAAGTCGTGTCACAGTTAATCGCACCGAGAATGTCACGATCGCAAGCATTCACGCTATTTCCTAACCCATCAAGTCCTCTAGGACCTAGATAGTATCCCAGTCCATCGAGATTTTCTCGTAGGTCTTGAAGTGAAGTGATTGGCATAGAACGATGCTCCTGAATTTTGCACGTTTTTACAGACAATTCAGTTTCTATTTTGCTACAAGAAAGCCTGGTCAAAATCGGTAAAGAAGTGGAAGAGAGATAAAATGTCCAAAGACCAAGTTAAACGTGCCATGACTCCCGAAACCAAAGCCGAACCTCAAAATCTTCCTGCTTCAGATTCTCCGCCCAAATGGAAAATCTGGTGGGAGAACTTCCAAATTCTATTTATTGCCTTGATTTTGGCTTTGCTCGTGAGATCGTATGTGGCAGAACCGAGATTTATTCCATCTGATTCAATGGTTCCGACGTTGCAAGTGGGCGATCGCTTAGTGGTTGAGAAATTGTCGTATCGATCGCATCCACCAGAATTTGGCGACATCATTGTCTTTGATCCACCCCCTCAGTTACAAGAACTTGGATATTCTAAAGATCAAGCCTTCATCAAGCGGATCATTGGCAAGCCTGGGCAAACGGTCGAGATTAAGTCTGGAAAAGTATTTGTCAATGGTCAGGCCTTACAAGAACCGTATATTGCTGAACCGCCAAAGTATACGATGCGACCTGCAGCTGTTCCAGCAGATAGCTACTTTGTGATGGGAGACAACCGAAACAATAGTAATGATTCGCATGTTTGGGGCTTTTTGCCCAAAGATTTTATCTTGGGTCGCGCTTGGATCCGGTTTTATCCATTCGATCGCATTGGACGAATCAGTATTGATACCAGATCATAATGTGAATTTTGCGTGAAGTTTTTCAAAAAAGCCTGTCGTAAAAACAGAGTACACGAATCAGTAGAAACCGAACTTGCTCTACTTGTTTCCTAAATCACTTGAATAGGAAATCATTCGGAGATCATTCTCCTGTTGGGTTTCTACATGTTGAAAATTAACCGCGCAGTTACGTTAGTGTGGCAAAGTTCGCCATTCTGGACAACGATTCATAGCTTTGTGGCGATTGTTCAAACGCTGTTACCGCTGATCCAGCTTTACTTGATTAAGCTGATTGTTGACAGCATTGCCAGTAGTCTCAAGGGAACGAGTCAGTCTCAAAATTTTAATCACATTCTATTTCTGTTGATGGGTACAGGAATAGTCATGCTGCTGACTAATTTTGCTGCCGTTATCGCTGAGTTAGTTTCGACGACTTTATCTCAGCGAGTGACGGATTACATGCAAGTTGTACTCTACAGAAAAGCGATCGAGATTGATTTAGAGTCTTATGAAAATCCTCAGTATCAAGACATTCTAGAGCGTGCGAAGTGGGAGGCGCCTCACCGTCCTACTCGAATGTTGAACAATTTGACCTCAATTGGGCAAAGTGCCCTTTCTCTCATTGTGGTTGCCGGGTTACTCATCACGATGCATTGGGGGTTGATTAGTATTTTAGTCGTTGCCTCGATGCCCATGATGCTTCTGCGGGTTCAACAGTCTAAAGCGCTTTACAAGTGGCAGCGACATCAAACTGAACTTGAACGTAAAGCTAATTATTTTGGGCATTTACTGTTAGGCGATAGCCCAGCGAAAGAAATTCGGCTCTTCAATATTGGCAACTTACTGATTGAATGGGTGCAGGAGTTAAGACAGCAATTGCTGCGAGAAAAGCTTGCGTTGATTACCCGACAAGCCAGTGCTCGATTGCTCATGCAAGGGATCACGAGCCTTGCAGTTCTTGCAGCGTATGGATTCATGATTGAACAAACGTTGCAGGGGAAATTTCAGCTCGGCGATCTCGTCCTTTATAGCCAAGCTCTGCAACGCGGGCAGGGTGCGCTGAAAGATCTCATTGGCAATCTAGCAAGCCTGCATGAAAATCATCTATTTCTTGCTGACCTGTACGAGTTTTTGGCGATTCAACCCACGATCGCGAAACCTCTTCACCCGACAACTGTGCCGAATCCGTTTCGCCGCGGAATTGTGTTTGAAAATGTCAGTTTTCGATACCAGAATTCTGCCCGTTTTGCACTGAAGCAAATCAATCTTTCTATTCAACCAGGAGAAGTGATTGCACTCGTTGGTGAAAATGGCTCGGGTAAAACAACATTGGTCAAACTTTTGACTCGACTCTACGATGTCACAGAAGGGCGGATTACGATCGATGGCATTGATATTCGGCACTTCTCGCCTGACGATTTGCATCGTCAGA
This sequence comes from Leptolyngbya sp. GGD, assembly GCF_026735145.1. Classification (NCBI taxonomy): domain Bacteria; kingdom Bacillati; phylum Cyanobacteriota; class Cyanophyceae; order Leptolyngbyales; family Leptolyngbyaceae; genus Leptolyngbya; species Leptolyngbya sp. GGD. Next base: position 37,019 of record NZ_JAPQKE010000008.1, on the reverse strand, counting down.
TCAGTGTGATTTTCCAAGACTACACGCGCTATCAATTCAGCGCCCAAGATAATATCTGGCTTGGCAATATTGAACTACCGATTACCTCTGATCGCATTGTTCAATCTGCTCATCAATCGGGTGCCGATGCGGTGATTCAAACCTTGCCACAAGGCTATAACACCCTGCTCGGAAAGTGGTTTAAAGGGGGCGAAGAACTCAGCGGAGGACAATGGCAAAAGATTGCATTAGCTCGGGCTTTTTTACGTGAAGCTCAGTTGGTTGTGCTCGATGAACCAACCAGCGCTATGGATGCCAAAGCTGAGGCTGAAGTCTTTCAGAAATTTCGGGATCTGATGCGCGATCGCTCAGCGTTGTTAATTACTCATCGTCTCTCAACGGTCAAGATGGCGGATCGAATTTATGTGATGGATCAAGGAAGAATCACAGAAAGTGGGACGCATAACCAATTAATGGCGCGACGAGGAACCTATGCTCACTTGTTTGAAATTCAAGCCAAACACTATCAATGACAACTCCTGAAAATACTGCTTTACTAGCCTGTATCCGGTTCTATTTCGGCACAACAGCCGAGTGCGACGTGAAAGATGCGTTGGGAGGGGCGATCGATTGGTCGGTACTGTTAAAAACTGCGATCGATCATGGCGTTATGCCGCTGCTATATCACGCTCTTAAATCGATGGATGTTCAAGTCCCGCGATCCATCCTGATGAATTTGCAAGTCTGTTATCGGATGAATGGATTGCATAATGTCTCGCAAACTCAGGAACTCTTGAAGGTGCTTGCGCAGCTTGAAGCGGCTGGAATTGATGCGATCGCATTTAAGGGATCGGCACTTGCGGCTTCTGCATACGGCAATATTGCCTTTCGTCAATTCAATGATTTAGATATTCTTGTTAAGCGGCAAGATTTTTGGCAAGCAAAAGCAGTCTTAGTAGCAGCAGGCTATCATTCTCCAGTTTCAACAGGCGAACTTCTACAATTTCAGCGATATCTTCAGATTTCTTTAGTGAACCGCACGCCTGATGCAGCCTTGTTTAATCAGAAGTTTCAACACTCTTTGCTGCATAGTAATCCAGAGCGAAGCATTGACTTACATTGGGGAATTCCGCCGAGACGAACTTGGAAGTGCGATCGCATTGAGCGCCTCTGGGAAAATCTAGACACGATCGATCTAATGGGACAGTCGATTCAAACGTTTTCGCCGGAGACAGCATTGGTCGTTCAATGTCTAAATGTTGCGAAGGAACCTTGGAAGCGTTCATTTAAGCAGATTTGTGATGTTGCTCAGATCATTCAAGCGTATCCTAAGTTGAACTGGAATACTGCGCTAGAACTATCGGCTGATTTACGAAGCCAACGGCTTTTTCTCATCGGGGTTGAGGTGACTGCTCAACTTCTGGGTGTTCCGCTACCCGAATTTGTGCGCGAGAAACTTGCCGGAAACGATTCAAGCCATCAGCAAGTTTTTGAGAGCGATCGCGCTCCTACAGGCGTGTTGCAAACTTCTTGGTGGGAATATACCGATCAACTCAAAACGCTAGATCAAGCGCGGGATGGAATCTTCATCACAGGATTTTATTTTTTCATGACACTGCTTCCAATCTGGGAAATCGCTACATCAATCAATGAGCGCGATCGTGAGCTATTGCCTTTACCAAACTGGCTGTTTTTCCTTTACTATGTGCTTCGCCCAATTCGACTTTTAATCCAGTACAGATTTGCTCGTAAACTACTCACTTTACAAAGCAAGGTATAGTTCCCATGAAACAGTCATCTAATGTAGAGAGTGCCCTAACTCAATTCCAGTTAGCGAACGCTTGGCACGCTCGAGGTAATCTGGACGAAGCCTTGACGCGCTATCAAGAAACAATCCGACTACATCCGAACTATGCGCCTGCCTATCAGCAGGTCGCTAATTTGATGCTCAAACAACGTCGGATGGAAGAAGCATTGCAGTACTACGAGCAAGCGCTGAGCTTAGATTTTGAAGCAACCGATCTATCGTTTTACTATCACTGTTTGGGCTTATCAGAACGTAAGAGTTCTTCTAGTCAAGCGGAAATTGTTTCAGCAGGAAACTCAAGCGTGATCAAGACAGAACATATACCTAGAAGAATTACCACTGGCAAAATTAATCTTGGAAAACAACGAATTTTTGGGTTTCATCGTAGCGGCTGGAACTTTGCAGTTCAGGCACTGAGTCCGTTGCACAATCCTCATGGTGTTTTGTTTGATGGGTGTATAGAAAATCAGTTTCTATTTCAGCACAATGCGCGATCGCGATCGCGCCAAATTTTGGCAAAAATGAAAGCTGATGGTGTGTTTCAGTATCTCGCAACCTCAGAAGAAAAAGGAATTACGCCTTATCAAAAACCTTGGGTTGGGTTCTTCCACAATCCTCCTGCTATTCCCATTTGGTTTCACTATCACAATTCACTCCAAAGGCTATTTCAAAAGCAAATCTGGCAAGATAGTCTACCTCATTGCATTGGGTTGTTTGCCCTCTCGAACTATCATGCAGAATGGCTAAGAGAGCAGACAGGCAAGCCTGTTTCTGTGTTAGTTCATCCAACTGAAATTCCTGAAAAACAGTTTGATTTTCATCAATTCTTACAAAATCCACGTAAAAAAGTGGTGCAGATTGGATGGTGGCTCCGCAAATTGAACTCGATTTATCGACTCCCACTGGATAAAGATAATTCACTGGGCTATGAGAAAGTCAGGCTAGGTTTTTTGTTTGATGTAGCCGAAGATCTCATTACTAAGCTGATGCAGCAAGAAGCGAGAATTCATAAGATCGATGTTGATGAAGCATACTCAGAAAATACGACTGTTCTTCGACATCTCCCTAATGATGAGTACGATGATCTGTTAGCTGCCAATATCGCCTTTATCGATTTGTATGATGCCAGCGCGAACAATGCCGTTATTGAATGCATCGCTCGTGCAACTCCCCTGCTCGTCAATCCACTCCCGTCCGTGAAAGAATACTTGGGTGATAAGTATCCCATGTACTTCAACACTCTAGAAGAAGCCGCAGAAAAAGCGTTGGATACGTCCTTAATTCTTGAGACGCACCTTTACCTGAAGCATTGCGAAACCAGACAGAAACTCTCAGCAGATTACTTCCTGAATAGCTTTTGTAACAGTGAAGTTTATCGAATGATTTAATGAAAGGACAATTCTGATGACTGTTAATTTTCCGCTGGTTAGTGTGATTATTCCGGTTTACAATCGCGATCGCTATCTGGCTGAGGCGATTGATAGTGTTCTCGCTCAGACTTATCCAGCGATCGAGTTAGTTGTGGTTGATGATGGATCGAGCGATCGTAGTGCAGAGATTGCTCAACGATATCTCCCAAATCTTGTTTACCACTATCAGCCCAATGGTGGAATCAGCGCCGCTAGAAATACCGGAATTGGCTTAGCTCAAGGCGAATTTCTAGCCTTTCTTGATTCCGATGATATTTGGATGCCAGACAAGTTATCTCAACAAATGGCAGCTTTTACATCTGATCCAAATTTGGAGGCTGTGTTTGGCTATGTTCAACAGTTTTATAGTCCAGAGCTAGACGAAACGTTTCGGCAACGCATTCGCTGTCCGGAGCAGCCGAGTGCTGCTTATATTTCCAGCGCGATGCTGATTAAGCGATCGGCGTTCCTGCGAGTCGGTGAGTTTGAAACCGAGTTAAAAACAGGAATCGATATAAGTTGGTATGCCCGCGCGGTCGAACAACAGTTGAGACAGCTCATGTTGCCCGACATTGTTTATCATAGGCGGCTGCACGAGACGAACAGTGGCATTACAGAACGTCAGCACGCGAATCAACGTCTCCATATTCTCAAAACGATGCTGGATCGACGGCGGCAGTCTAATCTCCCTCAAACGACTCAGGAAATCTAAACATGCGCAACTTCTTTCAACCTCGCCCCAAGTCGGATCAGAAAACTGTTCTATTGACGGGAGCAGCCGGAACGATTGGGATGTCCTTGCAGCAACATCTAGGGGAAACCTATCACTTTCGTTGTCTCGATCGTAAACGTATTCCCCAGGTGCAAGATATGCGAGTGGTCAACATCGAAAACTTTAGAGCAGTGCTTAAGGCAATGCAAGGAGTCGATGCTGTGATTCATCTTGCAGCAAATCCTCGTATCGATCAGCCTTGGCAAGACGTTTATACGAGCGGTATTGGTGGAACATACAACGTCTTTGCAGCAGCTCGCCAAGCTGGAGTCAAGCAAATCATCTATGCCAGCACGAATCATGTTTCTGGCTGGCGAGAAGTGAAGCAAGAACCTCAGATTACGTCTGATCAACTGGTTCGCCCTGACTCGTTGTATATGACCCTCAAGATGACGCTGAACGCTTGCTGACCGCTCTTAAATTGACTTAATCAACGAGTCGCTGTGTTTTACGGGCAAGCGATGCTCTCAGGATTTTGATGGCACGATGAACGCTTTCACGCCATGCTTGCCAGGACAAATTCGCGCCATGAAGCCGCCTGAGAATCAGTGTTTCAGGAAGTGTGATGATAGGGATTTGAGCATCTCTGGCTCGACATAACCATTCGAGATCTTCACTGGCACGATAATCAGGCGAGAAATTCCCAATTTGACTAAACACAGTTCTGCGAACGACCAGCGTACTAGGAATGGGACTCTTGTGATCTTCAAGCCCAATTTCGGGTTGAAACCAGGATGGGAGCTGAGTTCCTGGTTCGATAAAATTTTTGATTTTCGTTGCGGTGATGCCAACATCCGGATTCTCTAACATATAGGCAATCTGAATACTGAGCTTATTGGGCTGCCAGACATCATCTGCATCTAAGAACGCAATGAATTCTCCTTGAGCCTCTGCGATCGCGCGATTACGAGCTACTGATACTCCCTGATTCGATTGATAAAAGTAACGCACTTCTGGATAAGCACGTACTACATCAGCAGTGTGATCCGTTGAACCGTCATCGACCACGATCGTTTCGAGCGGATGGTAACTTTGAGCGCGTACGCTATCCAACGTTGCTGCGATGAATTTTCCGTAGTTACAGGTGGGGATGATCACGCTTACTAAAGGAGAAGTGCTCATGATTGGTATTGCTTAGGGTCTAGTAACTGTCTTGATGCAACCTGCTTGACCTGTTCCAGATTAGATTTAATCCCACTCAGATAGGGGCTTACCGTATCTTCGCTGCCTTCTATGAAGATGACGTTGCCAACTCGATTTGAGAGGCAAACTTTCTCACAAGTGCTATTGGGGCGATTGTCAACAAGCTGTTCAAAAAAATAGTCATTCGGTTCAACACAAATCCCTGTCCATCCGAACTCTTGTTCCAACACATAACAGCTACTGGCTGCTTTACCATTCGCGGCTCCGATTTCTAAGAAATAACCGTTTCGCTTGCCTGGAAACACATATTCAGCAATCCAACGATCGTTATTCGTTTCGTTATAGTATTGTCGCTGGGGTGGAAGTAGAGCGGGTGTAAATCGGGTCAGCCCATCAATCATTTTTCGCTGCAAAGCTCTCATCTCACTGCCTCATTTAAAGTGATGTCAGTAAATTCGCAATCACAGCGGGAATCTGGGCTACGTCCGTACCGAGTTCCAGAGCATAGCAAGGAACTTGCTTGACTAAGCTAGACATCATCTGGAATGCCGTTTTTCCACTACCTGCTAATTGGAACATTGTGCTGGGCGCAAGTGCTTTTAATGCCATTGCTGCTGTTGTCGGGCGCAAATGCGTGTCTGATTTTCCAGTTACTTGTGGAACTAATACCGCTTTAATCGGAAAGCCTGTGACGACTTTTTCAGGGCAGTGATGATTCAGAAAGAGCATTGCTTTTTCTGAATCTAGGCGATCGCGATTATTGACCCAAGGGGCCAACCGAGGAAATCGCTCTAAATCTTCTTGTCCCTTCAGTTTGGCAGTGTTGTAGAGACTATAAACATAGGGAGTCGGCTCCATCGAAAGCAGACAATAATCATCGCTGGCGTAAACGAGTGGACTATCGATGCAAGCGAGCGCAGTAGAAGATTTGCCAGACCCCCCTTTCCCTGCAAGCAAGACACCTCCATCTAGAGTGCCAACTGCTCCAGCATGAACATATTGTTTGTGACGATCGGTTGTCCACCAATTTAGAATCATTTGCAGAGGTGAACCCTTTTCCCAGTAGGGAATATTTTCGGCATCTTTAATCCAGTAACAGGCAAGATTTTGCTTGCGATCGAGCACGCTCAGAATGTTCGGTCCGATGTGAAAGTTGGAGCGAATGCGATCGCCATCGTATCCTTTGACTTCTTTGCGCGGTCCTAAGTGGCTCGTCCAATTGATCTCAAGCAGTTCGATGAGACTGCCAATCAGTAATGGCAATTGCGTTGAGGTAGAAGCACTATCCCAAATACAAATCGTGAGATCTGGATCTGCTACAGGTGAAGTCACTAAGTGAGCAAGTGCAGGTGTGAGATAGGGAACTAATCCGTCTCCTGCAAACTGTAGACAAATCGTATATCCTCCAATTAGATAGAAGAACTTCACGATTCCAACAGCTTGAGCGGCTCGCTCAAATCCTGCATGAACCATCTGAAAATAGACGAGCTGTTCCTGTTCTTCTAATCTCAAAGCGGGTGGAGCTGGAGTAAGTTGCATAAGAGTGACTTAGTATCGGGGAACAAGAAGCGTTTTCAGAATTTGTCTACCTGGAAATGGGCGATGCCGAAGCTGAAATAAATACTGTTCTAAAGGTCGCATCACAGGTAAGCTTTGCGCTCTCAGCCACGGTTGCCACTCTCCTGCTAAGACTTGATAGGTGGACAATTCCTCAGATAGGAGCGGCATCTGCACCAGCGTAGGCAGTACCCAGTTCGGTACATCTAACTCAAGGATTTGGTGCAACAGCGTCAGCGTGTTTCGCAGGGGCAAGATCATACGATAGCGTTGTGCTTGAGTGATCAATCGTTGCCAGTCCAGATCGTCGCCAAATCTCTGGATCAGTAAAAATGCATCTGCGAGACCCTGAATGGTTTGTCCTCTTGCCTTCAAGAATGTTCTTGCACAGATTTCTAAAAGCTGATCGGTTGGATCGAGTAAGAATCCAGCGTTAGGAAGCGAGATGGCTCGCCGCCAAACCTGCTCATCTGTCTCATCTTGAGGGAATGCCCAAAATAGACGCGTCTGAATATAGAGGCTCTGCTGTTGCGCCTTGAATTGGATTGACAACTGTCCCGGAGTCGGTGCAGGGGCTTCCCAATCAAGAGCTGTAAGCGTCTTGAAGGTAGGGTCTAGCTGCTCTTGGCGGAGCAGCAAATGGAAACTGGAGACAGGTAAATTGCTGCCGTGAAAATTGAGGGCAGCATCTCCGAGAACGATCGCATCAATTCCAGCTTCTGCCAAGGCTGCCAAAATGGTATGAAGCGATCGGATCTGAAGTTGATTAGCATACCAAGTGCGCCGATAAATCCCTTTCAGCCTTGCCATGTGAGGGTCTTCGACACCGTGCGCCAATAGAGTTTGGTATAGTTGCGGCAGGAGTGTAAAGGATGTTGAGTCTAAGGTTTCAATATCGACGCGAGATTTCCACTGCTCCCAAGCGGTGAGTGCAGATTGACCCTTCAAAAGGGCTGCTTTTAACAGAAGCTCTTGTGTGAAAGTGAGACGATAGAATCCAAACTGGAAGATGTGTTTTTTGTGCTTCTCTGGTGAATTGTTCATGAGCGTTAGGCAGACTTGGCGTTAGGCCAGCCTACTTCTACATCGACTTCATGAATTGGATCAAGTAGGAGTAAGTCTTCCATGTCGGTGAACTTTTCCAATATCGGTTTTTCAAATTGAGGTTTGGAGGCAGAAGGTGCAATCGTTGTGGTGGGATTTGGCGAATCAAGCGTCGTGCCTTCGACTTTCAAGATCAGTTCTTCACGGATTAGATGGTCTAGAAACTCATCGACGGCTGTTGCAATATCCTCGTAGCTTGCTGCATAGGTTTGCGTGAGTTGATCAATGAGGTGAAGACGATCTCTGCCTTGCTCAAGACCACTCCAAACTTCTGCGCCTGTCTTAAGCAAGCTGTAGTAGTATCCTTTCTCTAAATTAACAATGACGACTTCTCCATCAATCGTTTCACAAACGACTTGCGGTGTATTGACCTGAAAGCTTATGTTCATTTTGAGGCTGATATGAATTACACAGGTGACTTGTTGCAGTTTTTACAGCGTCACAATCGAGCGTCAGGGAAATCTTTGCAAGGCTTCATCGAAACTTCATCAAGCGCTGCTAGTGGATTGTCGATTATGAAAGCTAGACATAATCAGCAGTATAGATACTTTTATTGTTGGCATCTTGTGATATTCAGAGACTGATGCAATCTCTTGATGCACATTTCTAAGACATTTCTTTAAATAGTACTCGGAACATGCTTTGTTCTTTTTTTAACTATGACGAGTTTTTAATTTAGGAATCGAATCGTTGATAATGCTGTGTACAAACCTCATGCAGTTAAAGTGATGACAATAAAATTAAAGATCAAACAGCAGATCGCAAAATACTTGCCAGGAAATTGCTTACAGGCAACAACACAATCGTTCAAAACCCTGTTTCCTAAGAATTTTCGTGTTACTTGCATTGCATCCGGGTTGAAATTTACAGAAGGTCCGCTGTGGTCTGCAGATTCACAATGTTTACTATTTAGCGATATTCCTGCTAATCGGATCTACAAATTTGCAGATGGACAATTAACGGTTTTTCGGGAGCCTAGTGGTAACGCGAATGGCTTGACGCGCGATCGACAAAGACGATTGATCACTTGTGAGGAAGGAAGCCGTCGTTTGACGCGGACAGAGCTAGATGGAACGATTACTGTGTTATGCGATCGCTTTGGTAACCAGAAACTCAACAGTCCTAATGATGTGATTGTGAAACAAGATGGCTCAATCTACTTTACTGATCCACCTTATGGAATTCAACCTGAGCAGCAAGAACAACCTGTTCAAGGAGTTTACTATCTATCAATTGATGGAATGCTGAAACTGGTTGTTCAAGATTTCATTGCACCGAATGGTTTAGCATTATCTCCAGATGAAAGGACGCTGTATATTGATGATTCGTCGGAACGCTGTCATATTCGTGCATTTGATGTGCAAGCGGATGGTTCTCTAACAGGCGATCGAGTTTTTTGCGCGATGAGTACTCCGGGAGTATCTGGGAATCCAGATGGCATGAAGGTTGATCAAGCCGGGCATCTCTATGCGACTGGACCTGGGGGAGTTTGGGTGTTTGAACCGGATGGAACTCATCTGGGCACGATCGTATTTCCAGAGCAGCCTTCTAACTGTGCCTGGGGTGATGCTGATTGGTGCAGTCTCTATGTTACGGCTTGTAGCTCTGTATATCGGATTCGTGTGAATATTCCAGGGATTCCAGTTCCTTAAGTTACCTATCTTGGAGTGGGCGTTACTGAACGGACAATTACTTCAACTTTTTCAGGCTTCTGATGCGGTGTAGTTGGGTAAGCGACATCTCCAGCAAAACGAAGCTGCTGATCGACTAAAATCCGGGCACGAATGACATAAGATATGTCTTCACGAATGCTAGAAGTATTGTAATTGAGCGAAAACGGGATCGGGACTTGTTTGCCTTTCGTTTCGATAGTTTGTTCTGCAAGAACTTCGATTGGTGCGTCAACCGATTCTAAAGTGACTTGCACGATCGCATCAGGCGGCAAAGCAATCCGCTCTCGATAAGTGACGTTGCCAGAGACGGTTGTAGAGGCTGGAGAGATCATTGTTCCGGTGCAAGCTTGATAAAATGGTCGATTGTTGTGCGTCAGTTCAGCTTGATCTCCTTTGCCAGAAAAGGTGTACTTGCCAGCTTGATATCGAATTCCAGAACCTGTGCGAACTTGGCGCAGGTTCAGAGATTGATTCTCGAAAGTCACGATCGCACGATTGCCAATAAATCTTGCTCGAAACTGCTTGCCCTCGCGACACTGAAACTCATAGATCCGAGCTTGTGCAGGCTGTTGTGCTTGAGCCGCGATCGCTGTTGTGAGGAACAAAAATGTTGCAAGTCCTATACCCTGGTTAAAAAATTTCATTGTCCTAAAGGTGAACGATATTGATTGATGAATACTCTTCATCACAATAGTTCCAAGCAAAGTTAATTTAACTGTGAGGCGGCGCTGATCTCCACTACGCGATCGTTTTCAAATCGAAACACTAAGGACGAAGCGTACTGATCGTTGGCATAAAACACTGCATTGTCTTCGTCGGCACTGGGCGTTCCGTAAATTCGTAAGACTTTGTTTCGGCGATCGCCGACGCGCACTCCTTCTAATGTTGCGAACTTTGAACTACGCGTTGTAATCGAATAAACTGTAGCATTCGGTTCTTGACGAACGCCCATTGGGACTTCAAAATGCACTTCCAGTTCTGGATATTTCCAGTAGAGCAAGGTTCCACAACAGGTTGAAGCTTGAGATGCCATTTGGGGTGGCTTGCCGAGTTTGCGTTCAACCTGAGACGCTTTCATACCCAGTTTGATGCCTGCAAGACCCATGCGAGCAATAGACATCTCTTTTGGCGGTGATTGCACTGGAGCCGTGAGAGAAACTGAAGCGAGCGGAACTGCAACGAACGTCGTGGTCAGAAGAAGAATTGTAAACAGCGATCGAGAATGAGTCAGCATAATCAAAATTTCTGAAGGGGCTTAATTTCTGCTTCAAGCCTAAAGCCATCATTCCTCAATTTTTTCGAGTGATTTCGACAAATCAGGTCGAGACTGAAAGATTAACAAAATCAAGAGAGTTTTTCGTCGATCGCACTTTTCATACTAAAAGTGATCACACAGCCTTGGAGGAAGATCTGTTGGAACGCTTGATTTTAGTGCTAGAAGAAAACCCAGAGCAGGCGATCCTGATTCAAAATGTCTTTCAACAGGATGAAGTTCCTTGTCGAGTCGAAGCGATCGCCGATGGTGCAAGCGCGATCGATTTCTTGTATCGCCGAGGCATTTACGAAAATGCTCCTCGCCCTGACTTAATTTTGCTGGATTTGGACTTGCCTGGAAAAACAGGTCATGAAGTCTTGAAAGAACTCAAATCCGATCCGCAGTTTAGAAGAATACCCGTGATCGTGCTGACCTTTTCTGAGAAGAAAGAAGACATCTTTCAAAGCTATGTTTTGCAAGGCAATAGCTATGTGATCGAATCTTCGGAACGCGATCGATTGACTGAAATTATTCAGCGAATTAAAGATTTTTGGTTAGGAATTGTAACCTTACCAGGAGAGTGAGCGCTCAGGATTGTTTGTGCTTTGATTGCAGAGTCCTAAATTTTATAAGCTCAGAAATCTAATTAAAAAAACTGGCGATTTTAATTAACGATCTTGCTGAAATTCCTGCGCTATGCTCGGACGTGGAACGTAGGGGTAGATGTGGCAATTCACAGAGGCAGGAAAAGATTATGACTGACTTAAATTTAGATACTCAATCAAGCAGTTTAATCAGCTTGAAGCAACCTTCCATTCATCGCCTTACCCAGGTTCAACCTCATGGCATCCTGCTCGTGTTAAAGGAGCCAGAGTTAATTATTTTGCAGGCAAGCCGCAATACGACTTCTCTGTTAAAAATGGATGCTGAATCATTGCTCGGAAAAGCGATCGATGAAATTCTCGACTCTTTCCAAGTTGAACGAATCCGAGCTGGATTATCCGCAGACAATCTTGACTTTATTAATCCAACGAGAATTTGGATCAAACGAAATGGCGATGACTATGCTGTATTTGATGCCGTATTCCATCGCAGCGCAGACGGCTTTTTAGTTCTAGAGTTAGAACCTGCTTTGACAGAGGAAAACATTCCATTTCTGAGCTTTTATCATCTTGCAAAAGCTTCGATTAGCCAGCTCGAAGCAACGTCTAATCTTCAGGATTTTTGTCAAATTATTGTCCGCGAAGTTCGCAAAGTCACCGGATTCGATCGAGTGATGCTTTATCGCTTTGACCATGATGGACATGGCGAAGTGGTTGCAGAAGAAAAAATTGCAGAACTTGAATCCTACTTTGGGCTACATTTCCCTGAATCCGATATCCCGCAACCCGCTCGGAAAATGTTCTTGTCTAACTGGATTCGCGTGATTCCAGATGCTCACGCCGAACCTGTTGCCCTCTATCCGGCAAATAATCCACTGACCTACCAGCCAACCGATTTAACCCTGTCCATTCTTCGCAGTCCTTACGCGTGCCACACTGAATATCTGCACAATATGGGAGTTGGAGCATCGTTGACCATCTCCTTGATGAAAGACCAAAAGCTTTGGGGCTTGATTGCTTGTCATCATCGCACTCCCAAACCTGTGCCGTATGAATTGCGGAAAGCCTGCGAATTTTTAGGGCGTGTGATCTTTGCAGAAATCTCGACTCGCGAAGAAACGGCAGACTATACCTATCGAATGCGCCTTGCACAGGTACAATCTGCCTTGGTTGAAGCGATGTCTGAAGCAAGTAACTTTATTGAGGGTCTGACACAATCCGAGCCGAATTTACTCGATCTCGCAGATGCAACAGGTGCAGCAATTTGTTTTGGTGGACGCTGGACGACTTTAGGGCAAACCCCCTCTGAAGAAGAACTGAATTATCTGGTTCAATGGCTTGCGAAGAACAATGATGACGAGGTGTTTTACACTCAATCTCTGCCGCTGATTTACTCTGATGCGGAGCGATTTAAGCATGTGGCGAGTGGATTACTCGCGATTCCAATTTCTAAGCGGAGCTATGTCCTCTGGTTCCGTCCAGAAGTGATTCAAACTGTGAACTGGGGAGGCGATCCAAATCATGCGTATGAGCTTAAAGAATCCGGAGACGATCGTCGTTTATGCCCCCGCAAATCCTTTGAGCTTTGGAAAGAGACAGTTCGGCTCAATTCCTTGTCATGGAAGCCTGTCGAGATTCAAGCTACATTGGAATTGCGAAAAGCGATCGTCAACATTGTCCTCAAGCAAGCTGAAGAACTCGCACTCCTAGCTCAGGATTTAGAGCGATCGAATGCTGAATTGAAGAAGTTCGCCTATGTTGCTTCGCATGACTTGCAAGAGCCACTCAATCAAGTCGCGAACTATGTGCAGCTTCTCGAAATGCGTTACCACGATGCGCTGGATCAAGATGCCACTGAGTTCATCGATTTTGCTGTCGAAGGTGTGAGCTTAATGCAGACGTTGATTGATGATGTCTTGGTTTACTCGAAGGTTGATCTCAAAGGCATTGAATGGCAACTGACTCATTCTGAAGCGGCGCTGACTCATGCACTCAGTAACCTCAGAGGACGCATTGCCGAGACGGAAGCGACTGTAACGTATGATCCGATGCCTCAAATTGTGGCAGATGGAACTCAGTTGATGCAGCTCTTCCAGAATCTCATTGGGAATGCGATTAAATTTAGAGGCACAGAACCACCGAAGGTTCATATCGGCGCGCAACGGCAAGAAGATACTTGGCTGTTCTCAGTGCGCGACAATGGCATTGGCATCGATCCGCAATTTAGCGATCGCATCTTTGTGATCTTCCAACGCTTGCACACCCGCGATGAATATCCTGGCTCTGGAATGGGACTCGCAATCTGTAAGAAGATTGTCGAATGCCATCGAGGTCGGATTTGGGTCGAATCCAATGTCAATCAAGGCGCAACCTTCTACTTCACCATTCCCGTCGGAGGACGAGATGCCGGAAAGAAAACGCATCTTTCTCATCGAAGATAATCGAGGCGACATTCGGCTCATCCAAGAAGCGCTGAAAAGCACAGCGACAGAATGTGATGTGATTGTTGCTCGCGATGGCATGGAAGCGATGCAGATCCTTCAGGCTCAAGATCCTTACCCGGATTTGATTCTGTTGGATCTGAACTTACCAAAAAAAGATGGGCGGGAAGTGCTAGCAGAGATCAAAGCTGATCCTTTGCTCAAGCATATTCCCGTGGTTGTTCTGACCACTTCGCGCAATGAAGAAGACATTCATAAAAGCTACGATTTGCATGTCAATTGCTACATTGCTAAATCTCGAAATTTACCCCAACTATTTAAGATTATTCAGGGGATTGAGGAATTTTGGTTAGAGACTGCGACATTACCTATCAGAACTGGTTAGAGAAGCCTTCTGTGCAGGTGCTGCTTGTAGAGGATAGTGCTCCAGAAGTGCGCCTGCTCCAAGAAATTCTCAAAAGCACGATTCTGACTCGATTTGAGCTTGTCCCAGTACAGCGCATGTCAGATGCGATCGCACAGTTAAAATCGACTCATTTTGATATTGTTTTACTTGATTTGACTTTACCTGATAGCACTGGACTCGATTCTGTGAGTAATTTAACCTCTCAGTTTCCCAGTGTTGCGATTGTTGTTCTGACGAATACCAATGATGATGATCTAGCAATCAATGCAGTTCGACATGGCGCTCAAGACTATTTGATGAAGCGTCAACTCAATCCGGATACATTGATTCGCTCGATGCGATATGCGATCGAGCGAAAACAAGCCGCAGAAGCATTGCGGGAGGCAAATGAAATCTTAGAGCAACGCGTTCAAGAACGTACCGCAGAACTCAAGCAAGAGATTGAACGATGTCAAAAAATCCAAGCCCGATTAGAACTCGCTCAAAAAGCTGCGAAAACTGGAACCTTTGAATGGAATCTACAAACGAACGAGATTAATTGGACAGCCGAGGCTGAAGCACTTTATGGTCTAGCTCCGGGAAGTTTTGCTGGGAGCTATGAGCATTGGATTGAGCTACTTCATCCTGACGATCGAACTAAGATTGAGATTGAAGATCAGCAAGCTCTCGATACTGAATTCCGAATTCTGCACCCTGACGGAAGTCTGCGCTGGATTGCGGTACAAAGTAGCCTTGTGGCTCAACCGCTGCGAATGCTTGGCATTCAAATGGACATTACCGAGAAAAAGCAGCTCGAAGCCCAATTTCTCAGAGCACAAAGACTCGAAAGTTTAGGTACTCTAGCAGGTGGAGTGGCGCATGATCTCAACAATATTCTCACGCCCATTTTGGCAGTCACTCAGATTCTGCCGCTGAAGCTTCCCAATCTCGACGATCGCAATCGCTACCTCTTAAAGACGGCTGAAACGAGCGCGCGGCGCGGCGCGGACTTGGTGAAGCAAATTCTCTCGTTTGCAAGAGGAGTCGAAGGACATCGCGTCAGTTTGCAATTGAGTCATGTTCTGCGTGAGGTGCAGCAAATCATTCAGCAGACTTTACCTAAATCGATCGACATTCATACCAATATTGCTTCTGACCTTTGCACGATTACAGGTGATGCAACCCAGATCCATCAGATTCTAATGAATCTCTGTGTGAATGCGCGGGATGCCATGCCTGAAGGTGGAACTCTAACGCTGCAGGCTGAGAACATTGAAATTGATCATGCGATCGCGCGGTTACATCTTGATGCTCACGTGGGTTCTTATGTGGTCATCACTGTCACAGATACCGGAACGGGCATTTCGCCAGAAAATCTCAATCGGATCTTTGATCCATTCTTCACGACGAAAGAGATCGGAAAAGGTACAGGTTTAGGACTTTCTGCTTTACTAGGCATTGTTAGAAGCCATCATGGATTTGTTGATGTTCAAAGTCAGTTTAATCAAGGGAGTCAGTTCAAAATTTATCTGCCTGCGGATTGCTCAAAAGAATGTCCTTCAGAGGAGACACTACAGTCTCTATCAGGTCAGCAAGCTTGGGTACTAGTCGTGGATGATGAGCAGGCAGTCTGTGATACTTTACAAGCGATGCTATTGGCTCATGAGTATCAGGTTGTTGTCGCAAAAGGGGGGACAGAAGCGATCTCACTGTTGACCGAACATTCAGAGATTCAAACTGTGATCATGGATCTGATGATGCCGACATTAGATGGATGGGCAACGTTACCTTTACTACGGCGAGTGAACGGAGAAATTTATGCGATCGCGATGAGCGGACTTGCATCCACTGAAATTGTGACTCAAGCTGAAAGACGTGGCTTTCAAGGATTCTTACAAAAACCATTTACGACTCAAGATCTGCTGAAAGTACTCGCTCAACAACAACAGCAATTGTCGTTTTTGGTGTAGTCCGAAGCTAGAGTAGTGCTGAATTAGGTGGGAGTAGGGAGTGGGGAGTTGTTTCTTTGCTAGCTCCCTACTCTTGTTAATCGCTTACTTTTGGAAATGTTGAAATCCTTGGTCTAAGCTCAAAGTGCGATCGCTAAATTCCCCGGAACTATCAATCAATCGCACTGCTAAATCAGAAGTAATTTGACCCACGATCGCTGAGCCGCTGACTTGCTCGACCCAAAGCTTCGCTTCTTCAAACGGCAAACATAAAACAAGCTGAAAATCCTCGCCGCCATACAATGCCCATTCTATTGCTTTTTCAGCAGTCACCCACTGTTTCAAAGCTGGATCAATTGGGATTAAAGCACGATCGAGCTTCGCTCCGACTCCACTCATCCGACAGATTTGTAGGACTGCATCTGCTAAGCCATCGCTACTATCCATTCCAGACACGCGGCTCGTCAGTTGAGGAATATCAAATCGCGGAATTGGATATTGATGGGCGCGAATTAATGAGGCTCTCTTTGGTGCAGGGTCAGAATTCAGGAGCATTTCTAATCCTGCACGAGATGAACCATGAAATCCAGTCACAAAGATGGCATCTCCGGGCTGAGCGGTCGATCGCTGAATCACACGATTCGGATCAACCTGACCAAATGCAGTAATCGCGACAGTAATCACAGGCGATCGGCATAAATCTCCACCGACCAAGGCTCCCCCGTATTGATTTAGACAATCCGCCATGCCTTGATAAAGCTTTTCTACCCATTCTACGGGGGTTGTTTTTGGGAGACCTAATCCAACCGTGATGCCGAGCGGTGTAGCTCCCATAGCAGCCAAATCAGAGAGATTTGCCGCGATCGCTCTCCAACCTGCGGCTTCGGGCGGAGTTGTACGATCGCTAAAATGCACGCCATCGACCAAAACATCGGAAGTAATCACAATCGATTTTCCAGGTTCAGTCGGCAGAACCGCAGCATCATCTCCTACGATCGCACGAGGACAAAAAGCTTGAACTCGTTTTAATAATCCTTGTTCGCCAATATCTTGAACGGTAAGCGTCATAGTGTCGAATTAATCCCGCGATGATGATATCAAAAGAACTCACGATCGCAAACGCCTTTGTCAGTCCTAATCTCTCGGCTTACTCACGAGAATCCGCCAAGTTACAAACACTGTCACCGCAACGAAAGACCAAAACACTAAAGCATCCTGCCAATTTTCTAGAAAACCAATGTGATCTGACACGATCGCTCCTCTGTACTTTTAGAATTAATTCTATCCCGGTGAAAAACGACATATACGCAGATCGCTAAAAATAAGGCTGGAGTTCTAAAATGAGCAGATTTCAACATGCGATCGTGATTGGCAGTGGAATGGCAGGATTGTTAGCAGGCAGAGTTTTAGCAAATCACTTCGAGCAAGTGACGATCGTGGAACGAGATCGGTTTCCCGATGCACCTCAGCCCCGAAATGGTATGCCTCAATCTCGGCACTTACACGTTCTGTTAATGCGCGGACAGTTAATTCTCGAAGCATTGTTTCCAGGATTACGCGATCAGTTGATTCAAGCTGGCGCAGTGTCCTTAAATCCTTCAGGCGATGTGGCATTGTTTGGTGCGTTTGGGTGGCTCCCCCGGTACGAATCGAACTTAGTCCAAATCTCAATGAGCCGAGACTTACTGGATTGGACAATTCGGCAACGATTAGAGCAAGTCGAGAATGTGCAATTTCTACCGGAGTCTCAGGTCACAGGGCTGATTGCAGCTGAAGATGGACAAGGCATCGCCGGCGTTAAAATTCAAGATCAATCTCTATCTGCCGATTGGATTGTAGATGCGAGTGGACAAACTTCCAAAACGCCGCAATGGCTAAAAGCTTTAGGATATGAACCTCCATTAGAACTGTTTGTCAATGCCTTCATTGGGTATTCGAGTCGCATCTACCGCCTGCCTACGGACTTTCAAGCTGATTGGAAAGGTATCTTTATTACCTGTGCGCCTCAAGGTGCAACGAGAGGAGGCGCACTGTTCCCGATCGAAGGCGATCGCTGGTCAGTCGGATTGGCTGGTGCAGAACGAGATTATCCGCCCACGACCGAAGCGGAGTTTCTAGAGTTTGCAAAAACTTTGGTCAGTCCTGAGATCTATGAGGCAATCAAAGATGCAGAACCCTTAACGCCCATTTACGGGTTTCGGAAAACTGAAAATCGATTGCGACGGTATGAGAAAATGCAGCGCCAGCCTGAGAATTTTGTCGTGCTCGGACATGCCGCCTGTACGTTCAATCCAATTTATGGACAGGGCATGACGGTTGCAGCACTCAGCGCTCAGACTTTGGATCGGTGTTTCACACAACATCGATCGAGTTCACTAAAAGGTCTGGCTCGAAAAATTCAGAAAGAGGTCGCGAAGGTACAAAATCAGCCTTGGACGTTTGCGATTAATCAGGATTATCGCTACAGCAGTGCTGAAGGGCTAAAGTCCCAAGGACTGAATCGATTGCTCGATCTGTATTTCGATCATCTCGGTCAATTGATGACGCAGAAAAAAGAGATTTATCAAGCGTTTTTAGAAGTCATGCACATGCTTAAACCTGCTTCAAGTCTGTTTCAACCAGGGATTGCAATTCAAGTGCTAGGACAAGCACTGCGATCGACAGCAGCGAGAGAAACAAATAAAAAAGAGACAATTGAACCTTCAACTGTCTCTAATAATGCTTAGGGGATGTTTGATAAAAGGATCATTCGTCGCCTCTATCCGCCCCGGAATGGAATTCCGGGGCGAGATAGACTGGAGCGAAGAAACTGTCGATACTTTTCAACCACTCTTTTAGGCTCGATCGCCCAAATTCCTATTCTTCATCTAAGGTTTCGTCATCATCCATTAGCTCATGCTCATCCACTTGACCCACTGAATTCGCTGACACCTGTGCGCCCATCTCTAGCTTCTCACGCACCTGCACTTCAACTTCTTTGGCAATCTCTGGACGCTCTTCGAGATACTTAATGGCATTATCTCGACCTTGGCTGATATTCTCGCCCTTGTAGCTATACCATGCGCCTTTACGGACAATCACATTGGTCTCTTCCGCCAAATCGACCAAACATCCAAGCGTAGAGATTCCCTTACCAAAAATGATGTCAAATTCTGCAATTCGGAACGGAGGCGCAACCTTGTTTTTTGCCACCTTCACTTTCGCACGGGTTCCAAACTCTTCGGTTCCCTTCTTCAGTGTTTGAATTCGACGAATATCCAGTCGTACCGAAGCGTAATACTTCAGAGCTTGACCGCCTGTGGTCGTTTCTGGGCTACCGTAGGTCACGCCAATCTTTTGCCGCAACTGGTTAATAAAAATCACCGTACAGCCCGATTTGCCGATGTTTCCGGTGATTTTCCGTAAGGCTTGGCTCATCAAACGGGCTTGCAGACCCATGTGCGAATCACCCATCTCGCCTTCAATTTCAGCCCGAGGAACCAACGCTGCAACCGAGTCCACGACGACCACATCAACGGCAGTCGATCGGACAAGCTGATCCACAATTTCCAATGCCGATTCACCCGTATCTGGCTGAGAGATCAAAAGATTTGCAATATCGACACCCAAAGCGGCTGAATAGCTTGGATCAAGCGCGTGTTCAGCATCCACATAGGCTGCAATTCCACCCGATTTTTGTACTTCTGCGACCGCATGAAGCGCCAGCGTCGTTTTACCCGAACTTTCAGGGCCGTAAATCTCGATTACTCGACCTTTCGGCAAGCCGCCACCGAGCGCCAAATCCAGCGTCAAGGCTCCCGTTGGAATCGTTTCTACTTTCATCCGGGTGGCATCGCCTAGGCGCATAATACTGCCTTTCCCGAAGTTGCGCTCGATCTGGGTGAGCACGAGATTTAGGGCTTTTTGCTTATCGGTCGTTTCTGTTGTTGTTGTTTTACTTGCCATTAGCGCCTCAGAAAGTAGGTGTGAAAAATATGTGGGGCAAACGGGAGGGAATGAATCCAAACTTGATCAAGGGGGCAATTGTACCCGATGCGCTTTGATCTATCATCTTATTCCCAAAATTTGTAGCATGGAGATCTGGAATTGCTCTCTCTAGGGTAACGAGTATGACCTCGAAACTGCCGAATTTATTGGTTCCGGATTCCGCCCTATCTGTGGCGGATTTAACGGCTTACATTCAATCGCTGATCGAGCAGGATGATCAACTGCGTCAGGTTTGGTTAACCGGAGAGGTTTCGAGTGCAACTCGATATCGCAGCGGTTTGTTTTTTACGCTGCAAGATCCAGCGGCCAAGGCGGTGATTCAGTGTGTGGTTTGGAGTAGTCAATTGCATAAGTTGACGACGATCCCAGCGCCGGGAGAACAGTTGATTGTGCTCGGTCGGGTGCATGTACAGCCGCACCGGGGCAGTTATCAGTTGGTGGTCTGGCAGGCACTTCCGGGTGGGGAAGGTCTGCGTGCTTTGCGATCGCGTCAACTCAAAGACCGTCTAGAAGCAGAAGGGCTGTTTGATGTCGATCGCAAACGCCCAATTCCATCTCATCCTCAAACTGTGGCGGTGGTGACTTCACCGCAAGCCGCCGCTTGGGGAGACATTCAAAGAACGCTCAAACGACGGTATCCAGGTCTTCGGGTGCTGTTTTCCCCTGCATTAGTGCAGGGCGATCAGGCTCCCAGCGCGATCGTCAATGCGATCAGGCGAGTGGAGCGAGATGGCAGAGCGGATGTACTAATTCTATCACGAGGAGGCGGTGCGATCGAAGATATGGCTTGTTTTAATGACGAAAATGTGGTGAGAGCGATCGCAAACTGCTCAATTCCAGTAATTGCGGGCATCGGACATCAAAGAGACGAGTCGTTGGCGGATTTAGCAGCCGATGTTTTTGCACATACGCCAACTGCGGCGGCAGAACAGGCAGTGCCTTGTTTGGCGGATTTGTATGAGATTCATTTAGAGCGATCTGAGGCATTAAGCTCAGCCATGGCGAGGTACATGATGATCGCTCAGGATCGATTGGTGGGATTGCGCGATCGTATGTCGCGCTTGAAGCTCGATCGGGCATTAAAACAGGAAATGCAAGTCGTATCCTGGTTGCAGCAGCGATTAATTCATTCGACGCAAAGACGATTCCAATCTGCATCGCAGCATTGTCAGATGTTGCAAGAGAAATTAGCCACGCTCGATCCACAAGCGGTTTTGCAGCGAGGATATGCTGTCGTCCGGTCTGAGAAAGGAATTGTGCGATCGGCGAAGGATGTGTCGATCGGGGATAACTTGACAATTCAGCTAGGACAAGGAGAAATTGAGGTGTACGTCAATAGTGTATTGAATACATCAGCCCAACCGAATCCAGAACAACTATAAATAAGGAAAGCCCACTTGCAAATGACGAATGGCTAATTCTTCTCGCTTCAACCCTTCTAAAACATTGAATCAACTCTCTACGGACACTTGGAACTATGAGCAGACCGTGGCACGAGTTGAGGAGATTTTGACGCGAATTGAATCCGGCGAATTGGAATTAGCGGCTGTGTTTGAAGAGTTTTCGACGGCTGTAGAGTATTTGCGGCAGTGTGAAACATTTCTGGCAGAGCGTCAGCGTCAGGTAGATTTGCTCATCGAAACCTTGACTGACGAAGCTGAGTTTTAAAAAATCTTCTCTCCCATCGGCTGGCAAAACGGTTGAACCCCTGTTTTCAGGACGTAAATTGCAACTGGAACCGCAAGCCGCATGGGTAGCTGAGTTTGAGACACGATTGTATCCACCAACTCGCCGGACAAACCATCTTCTAACTTTTCTTTAATATCTGCCTCACAGAGAATATGCCGCCAGCGCTTTGCCAATCCATCGATCCAGCGCTCATTTTCTTCAGGAAGCTGTCCTGATTTGATCGCCAGAGCAATTGCTGCATCTTCAAGATCTCCGTCGCAATCTTCAATCACGTCTAAAGCTGCTAAAGCAGTCGGGTGATCTGAAAGCTGTTCGCGGAAAAACTCAAGATCTGCTGGCGAAACAATAATCGACATGGGCTAGTCCTGAAAAACTCAATTCCGATGTTAGCTTATTCACAAGCTCTCAAGGCATCTAAATCGGCTGAAACGATTTTGTCTAGATTGCGGGTAATTTTTTGGATATCCCAATTCCACCAAGCGATCGTGAGTAGCGCTTGCACGACTTCATCTGAGAATCGCTGTCGAATTGGTTTTGCGGGATTGCCTCCAACGATCGTATAAGCAGGAACGTCTTTCGTGACGACCGATTTCGCAGCCACGATCGCGCCATCTCCAATCTGAACTCCTGGCATAATCATCGCTTCATAACCCAACCAAACATCATTGCCAATCACCGTATCGCCTTTATATGGAAGCTCTTGAGGAACTGGTGTGACTGTCTCCCATCCATTGCCAAAGATGTTAAACGGATAAGTTGAGAAGCCAGAGAGCTTATGATTTGCGCCATTCATGATGAACTTGACTCCTGTTGCAATGGCGCAGAACTTACCGATGATTAAGCGATCGCCAATAAAGTCAAAGTGGTAGAGAACATTGCGCTCAAAGTTTTCAGAGTCTTCTGGATCATCGTAGTAGGTGTAATCGCCAATGATGATATTTGGATTCTGAACGGTATTTTGAATGAAGCAGATTTGGGGAAATCCCTTCATCGGGTGCTTGTCTTTCGGATCGGCTCCGTACATCGGCGATCTTCCTATGAATTGAGTCAAACTGTTCTTGGTTTCTATTCTAGAAGCGATCGCTGGTCTGAATCAGTAGGATGCAGCATCTCAAAAAAACGCTATGCTTCTAGTGCAAGTGATCTGTTTTTTGAGATGTTAGATCTGACAAAACTCGCTCAACAAATGCAAGGCATTAGCCAACAGTTGACCCTCGAAGCAACGGCAACTCGACAACGCCTCGATCGAGCACAATTGCTAATGGCGCAAGCAAATGAGCGACAAGCAGATCTCGTGCAAATGCAAGAATTATGGCGCGATCGCTTAAGTTTCACTGCAGCAATGCCGCTCGAATCCCTCGACACTCGCATTGACATTGCCGCACCTCCGGCGGCTCATACGGTGATTGCCACCGATGGTTCTCAAATCGCACCCAGTCATCATGAAATTGCTTATTGCTATTTGATCAATGTGGGACGGATCATTTTGCACTATGGGCAAAGCAAGTTACCTTTACTCGATAGCTTGCCTGAAGTCTTTTATCGCCCTGAAGATCTCTATGTTTCTAGGCAATGGGGAATTCGCACCGAGGAGTGGATGGGCTACCAAAGAACTGCTTTAGAAGCGCAAATTCTAGCAGAGTTAGCACAAGCTCTAACTGATGAAATGGAAGCTCCAACACTCGCGCTTACAGATGGCTCATTGATTTACTGGTTTTTAGAACAGTTACCTGCTGAAGCACGCGATCGTATTCTGGCTCCCATCCTAGCCGCATGGGATCAATTAAGAGCGATTTCCGTGCCGCTAGTTGGTTATATCAGTGCTTCTCGCAGCGGAGAAGCTTTGAATTTCTTAAGGCTGCAAAGCTGTCCTTACTTAGCACCGGATTGTATGACGCATTGTAGTGAAGTTGTCGATCGTGCTCCTTGCCAAGTTCTCGACCCACTTAAAGATGCAGCTTTGTGGGCAATTAGGCTAGAACCGGGACAGCGTAGTCCCTTATGGAAGAGTTCGGCTCGAATTCAGGAATTTTATGGCGATCATGCGATTCATTTCTGCTATGTGAATGTTGGTAGTGAAATTGCGCGGGTGGAAGTTCCGGCTTGGGTTGCAGCCGATGAGGATATGTTGCAATCTGCATTGAGTTTAGTATTGGGTCAGGTGCAGAAAGGATATGGATATCCCGTGGCGCTGGCAGAGGCGCATAATCAAGCTGTTGTACGCGGCGGCGATCGCGCTCGATTCTTTGCACTTCTCGAACAGCAGATGATCAAAGCTGGATTGCGCAATGTCGGCACGTCCTACAAAGAAACTCGAAAGCGGGGCAGTATCGCTTGAGTGTGTTTTTTCTTGAAGCCAAGTGTCGTTTGATTTTCCCTGAAACTTGAAATTGGTAAAGTAAGGTTGCATCCTGTTTGGTTGAGCGAATGCAATTCACTTTTCATCCTGCTGAAGATTTCAGCGATCTCAAACGGTTTGGCAGAATTTTGTCGCAGTGCTTTGATGCGCCACTTTCAGATGAGCCTACTTATCTCAGTCGAATTGGAGTAGAGAATACTCGGCTTTTATGGGCAGACCAAGAAGTGATCGGAGGATTGGGATTGCTCAATTTAGGGCAATGGTACAACCGAGTGAACCTGCCGATGGTTGGAGTCGCAGCCGTGGGCATCGCTCCAGAATGGCGAGGACAGGGTAGTGCGATCGTGCTGTTAAAATCGACGTTGCAAGAACTGCATGATCGAGAAGTGCCTCTCTCTGTCTTATTTTCTGCGGCTCAACCTTTGTATCGAAAAGTAGGATATGAGCAAGCAGGAGCTTTCTGTATTTGGGAAGTGGATACGGCGAGCATTCAACTTCACTCACAAGACTTGCCAGTTCGATCGTTAAGTTTAGATTCTCCTCTGTTTGCTACACTATACAATCAGCAAGCCCAACGAAATCAAGGGTTTCTCGATCGCAATTCTGTCATTTGGTCGAATCTCTATAGCTTTGATGCAAAATCTCCAACGTATGCTTATCAAATCGGAGAAGAAGGCTATATTACCTTTCAGCAAAACCAAGGGCGGTTGATTGTCAAAGATTGGGTTTTACTGTCACCTGCTGCGATGCGGCAGTTCTGGGCGTTTTTATCTCATCATCGATCGCAAATCGATCGCATTGAATGGAAAAGCTCACCCATTGATGTTCTTAGTTTATGTCTGCCGGATCAAACTGCTAAAATCAAATCCTTGAGTCGGTGGATGCTACGGATTGTGCACCTTAAACAAGCACTAGAACAGCGGAGCTATCCGAATTCAATCGAAACTGAACTCCATCTCAATGTTCACGATTCCCTATTTTCAAGCAATCATGGCTTATTTACGCTGAGTATTGCCAAAGGGAAAGGAACCTTGGCCCCAGGGGGCAAAGGTGAGCTACAGCTCAGCATTAATGCACTTTCTCCCCTGTATACAGGATTGTTAACCGCAGAGCAACTCGCTTGCTCATACCAACTGAACGGAACTGCAACTGCGATCGAGACTGCAACCTCTCTCTTTTCGAGTCCGCTTCCCTGGATGCCTGATGCATTTTAATTCTCAGTCAAGCTGTAAGCCGGAGTCGCAAATTAGAATTCTGCTTGCCGATTTTAATGGAGAGCCGATTAAATACCGCAGATTTCATCACAAAGATAGATGAATTTGGTGTTTAATACGCTAGTGTCTATCTTTGTTGACGGTTTTCGATTATACCTCCACAATGCAAGGTAGTTTGTAATCAGGGTAATAACAAAACCATATCCACGTCTTGATGTAATGTCTTCACATTGATGTAATGTCTTCACAGGTGGTCATTCAATTTATGCCTCGCGATATCGCCCAACTTCTAAAACCCCTTGAATCTGGGCTAATCGTATCTTGCCAAGCACCCGCAGATTCACCCTTAAATCACCCGACGATCATTGCTGCGATCGCAGAATCTGTGGTTGCCCAAAATGCAGTTGCCGTTCGGATTGATACGCCAGAACGAGTTACTGCTGTCCGGCAGCGGATTTCGGCTCCAATCTTGGGTCTCTGGAAGCAGAAGATTCCAGGATATGAAGTTTATATCACGCCTAGGTTTGAACAGGCTCAAGCACTAGCAGAAGCTGGAGCCGATTTTATTGCGATCGATGCGACCTTGCGCGATCGACCTGAACCCATTGAAATCTTGATCCAGAGGATTCATCAGGAACTCGGTAAGCTTGTGGTCGCGGATATTGATAGCTTGGAATCTGCGATCGCAGCGATTCAAGCTGGGGCAGACATGATTGCCACGACCATGTACGGATTTACGCCAGCGACAGAAGGCTGTTCACCGCCAGCTTTTGATCTGTTAGCTGAGATTCTTGAGAAATCAAATGTACCTGTTATTTGTGAGGGCAAAGTCAATTCGCCGGAACTTGCAAGACAAGCGATCGATTTAGGTGCATATGCAGTTGTTGTGGGAACGGCAATTACGGGGATTGAAGCTCATGTGCAAGCGTTTGATGCTGCGCTGCGAAAGAAGATTCCAGCGCTTTTAATCGAGCGAAATGACACGTATCATTTTGCACTGTTTACTCAGGAGCATCCTTCCTACCGTAACTATGTGCGATCTAAGTTACGGCAATATAATCCTGAAACGACATCAGCGAATGGCTACTTTGATCAAAGTGCATTACGAGGATTGCCAATTGAAATTTTCTTGTTAGACGATCGCGATAAAGTCAAAGCAGGCTTAGTGAGTTTAACTCGCTGGAATTGGCTATTGATTGAGGCGCTATGGGTTGAAGAATCAATTCGGAGACAAGGGTTTGCAAGCCAATTGATGCATTTAGCAGAGCAGGAAGCGAAACGCAGGGGCTGCACCGAAGCGCTACTCGATACGTTTAGTTTTCAAGCCAAGGAGTTTTATGAAAAGCTTGGCTATGAAATGTTTGCTCAAGTTGATGATTATCCTTCTGGATATAGCTTTTTTCAATTGAAAAAAGAGCTATGAAAAAAGGCGTGATCATTACGCCTTCAGCAGCTTCAAATCAGTTGTGAAGTAAGGAGTGGAGAGTAGGGAGTTTAGAGTGATGCTCTAATTCCCTACTCTCCACCCTTTCTAGCAGTGACGACTCAAACAGGATCGCGATCGCTAGGAATTATAGAGAAAGCGTTTGCTGGACTAAATCGCCCCTGTTCCTCGCCCACGCTGATCGTGTTCCATCGTCAGCTTACCTTCTTCATCCTGATTGATTTCGCGATATTCTTCGACTCGCTGCTGATGTTGCTCCTCTTCAGCCTGACGGGCATCACCAGGAACTTCATAGTACATCTCAGGTTCGATCGCATAGTTGTTCAGTAAGCCTTCTTGATCAACAGTGTAACCTCCTGTTGTTTCAATGCTTTTTGAATCTGTTTGATCATCCGTTGAAGCAGAAGCTTCACGTTCTTCGGTTGGAACGGTCTTGAACTGAGAACCTTCGCGCTCCTTGCGAGCAGCCGTTTCAGCTGGAATAATATGCGGATCATAGGCATCGCTTTGAGCGCGATCGTGGCTATCGGTTGAGATCGTTCTATCCTGACTCATAGCAAATTTCTCCTTATATTTGGTAGCAGATTTCTCCTTAGATTTAGTCAGTGAGATTTAGTAAGCGCGGCCTGCGAACTTGTAGTAGATAAAGAGCGCAATAATTGCACCCAAAACTGCCAAGAAAACGCCCGTCAAGCTCAAGCTAGTTGCAGCGAAAGCAAATGTTCCAGTTTCAAGCAGCGTTGCGATCGTTCCACCAATAAAGGCACCAACGATACCGAGAATCAAAGTTCCCAGAATTCCACCGCCTTGACGACCGGGATAAATTGCTTTTGCAATTGCACCTGCCAACAGTCCCAAAATGATCCAAGCTAGAATATTCATAGTTATCTTCCGTGTAATTTAACTCTTTGAAAACCATGTGATTAACTTAACAGGCTGGAGATTCAGTCGTACCTTTCTGAGGTTAGGAGCGCTGACAGAACTTCCTCAGTCTCAAGGTGGATTTGCGCAAAACTCGTACTTGTGGGCGATGAAATGAATCTTTGTCTTACTATAAGTTGGCACATAGATATATCTAAACGTCTATTCCTATGCGATTCAAAACGATTGTGCGCTTGCTGCGAGATACGGTGACAGAGTGGAATGAAGATAATGTTCCTTTGTTAGCGGCGGCGTTGGCTTACTATACGATGTTTTCGATCGCGCCTCTGTTGATCATTGCGATCGCAATTGCAGGTGCAATTTATGGACAAGAGGCAGCCCAAGGCGAAATTGTTGGGCAGATTCAAGGTTTAGTGGGCAGAGATGGCGCAGAGTTCATTCAATCGATGATCGAAAATGCCAGTAAGCCTGGAGCAGGAGGAGGAGTTGCAACCTTTATCGGGATTGTAGTTCTAATTTTTGGAGCCTCTGGAGTGTTCGGACAGTTGCAAACGGCACTCAATACAATTTGGGAAGTAAAACCGAAGCCAGGGCGGGCAGTAAAAAGCTTTCTACAAGCGCGGTTTCTCTCGTTTGCAATGGTCTTAGTGATTGGATTTTTATTGCTGGTTTCGTTAGTCTTGTCTGCAATTCTAGCCGGGATTAGCGCGTACTTTGGAGCATTTCTACCGGGGTCGATCGCGATTGGGCAAATCCTCAATTTTGTGATTTCGTTTGGGATTATTACACTGCTCTTTGCTTCAATCTATCGATTCTTGCCCGATGTGCATGTGCCTTGGAAGAACCTTTGGGTTGGTGCGGCAGTGACAGCTTTATTGTTCAATCTAGGTAAGTTCTTACTCGGTCTTTACCTGGGTAATAGCGGTGTTAGCTCGACCTATGGAGCGGCTGGATCGCTGGTTGTGATATTGATTTGGGTATTTTATTCAGCACAGATTTTGCTGTTTGGAGCTGAGTTTACGCAAGTATATTCTAAGTATCGAGGTAGACCGATTACGCCTTCGAGTCATGCCGTTTCGCTCAAAGATGAAGTTGTCGATCGAGATGCTCCCTAATGACGAGAACTCCGAGCTTAGCAAAAGCTTGGAGTTCTGAGGCTTTATTTCACTAATCCTGCTCGCAGTGCGCGAACTGCAATCTGAGTCCGATCATTCACACAGAGTTTATTGAGAATGTTGCGAACGTGAGTTTTGACCGTTCCAATTGTGATGTAAAGCTTCTCTGCAATCTCAGCGTTACTTCGCCCATCTACGATCAGTTCCAGTACATCTAGCTCCCGAGTCGTTAGCGGATATTCAGAAATCATGCCGCTATCTTCAAAAGAAAGTTTGTTAATGGTAACTGTCGTGGTCGCTTCAGTCGGTCGAGCCAGCTTGACTTGACCTAGGACAATTCGCGCGATCGCGGGATCGATCCAGGCGTTTCCAGAGGCAGTTGTGTGAATCGCTTCAGATAACCGTGAGCCTGTAATATCTTTCATGCAATAAGAATCTGCGCCTGCCGCAAATGCAGCGAGTACCATCTCTTCATCATCGTGCATCGTCATGATCAAGATTTTGGTGTTTGGAGCTTCTCCATCGGTTCTAAATTGCTGCGTCAGTTCGATCCCGGTCATATCCGGCAAACCAATATCGACGATCGCAACGTCCGGTTGAGTTGAGCGAATCAGATTCAACCCTGATCGAGCATCCCGCGCTTCGCCAACAAGTTCAATACCTTGCTCTCTCAAAAGTGCTCGAATCCCAAAGCGAGTCAAATCATGATCTTCAATCAATACAACTCGAATCTTCTCCATTTTGGCTGCTCCTACAGACGTATAAACTTTTCAGTTCAATTGCAGATTTACTTATAGTGAAATAATTCTAGATCGAGAGCATATGCAAAGCGGTCTACCTACAGTCATAGCTTTAGAGCCGTAAAATCTCGGACTAACTCTATCCAAAGATTGAACTTCGTTAAACTTGGCGCAATTCATTTCCGTAGTTTCTTGGATGTTTGTACTATCTTGAGCGAGTCATGACCTGTTTCTCGCTCGTCTTTGCCAATTCGCGTTCTAATAGAGAGATTGCTTGTGTTATTCGGTCATCAACATCATCAGGAGTTCGATCGTGAAAAGGCTGTGGCTTGCAAGTCTGGCAATATTTGGCTGCGGTAGCTTAGGATTGTGGTTTGTTCACTCTCTCGTTTCTTCTCAGGTTTCTGTTTCTTCTCAAGTGGCTCCCACCCAGCAACCAACCGTCTTTGCATCTCCATCGGCAAGCGTTACTCAGGGTGTACCTAAATATCAGGTTTATTCTTTGCCTAATAGCGAAATTCATACGGTGACGATCGCACCTCAAAGTCAATTTAAAGTGTCGATCGCGCTTTCTCCAAAGTTGGAACCGATCGAGCAATTTGGCAAATCGATGAATGCGATCGCAGCCCTAAATGGTGGGTTCTTTGACCCGAAAAATGAAAAAACGACTTCCTATATTACGAAAAACGGCAAAGTTGTTTCAGATCCCAACACCAATGATCGCTTAATGAAGAATCCCGATCTCCAGCCGTATTTGCCTCAAATCCTAGAGCGATCGGAGTTTCGACAGTACAAATGCGGCGAGAAGATTCAATATGCGATCGCGGCTCGTTCGGCAGTTGCACCGTCGGGGTGTCAGTTGATCGATGCCATTGGCGCTGGTCCTCAACTGTTACCCAAATTGACCGCGAAACAAGAGGGCTTTGTCGATGAGATGGTCGGAAGAGATTCGATTGGGGTCACGCAGCGCAATGCGAGAAGTGCGATCGGGATCTTAAAAGATGGTTCAGTCATTTTAGTTATGGCAGCCCAAAAGCCAGATGCACCGCAGAATTCCGGGATGTCTGTACAAGCCATGACTGGATTTTTGCAACGGTTGGGTGTTGAACAAGCCTTGAACTTAGATGGGGGTTCATCGTCATCGCTGATCTACAAAGATCAAACGTTCTATGGCAAAGTAGATAAAGATGGAAAAGCCGTTTCCAGAGCGATTAAGTCTGCCATTGTCGTGCATGAATGATTATGCGATCGCAATTCAAACTTTAAAGCTTGCTGATCCGAGACTGGGAACAGTCATTGATCAAGTGGGAGAGTGCAAACTGACTCAGCAATCAGGAGATTTGTTGCACTCACTTGCGCGATCGATTGTTTATCAACAGCTATCAACAAAAGCTGCAACGGCAATTTATCATCGGTTTCTTGAGCTTTACCGCGATCGCGCCATCACAGCAGAAGCAATTCTAGAAACGCCAGATGAAACGCTACGAGGAGTTGGATTTTCACGCCAAAAAATTGTTTATCTCAAGGATCTGGCACAAAATATTCAAACCGGATTGCCGACGCTAGAAGAATTAGAAGAATTAGAAGACGAAGCGATTATCCAAACACTGATTAAAGTCAAAGGGATTGGACGTTGGACTGTTCAGATGCTTCTGATTTTTCGACTGCATCGCTGGAATGTCTTGCCTGTTGATGATCTGGGGATTCGAGCGGGAATTCGGCGGATTTATCAGCTAGAAGAATTACCAGATAAAAAGACAGTTTTGCAAGTCGGACAGGCTTGGAACCCGTATTGTACGATCGCGAGTTGGTATATTTGGCGGAGTTTAGAATTGCCCTAGATTCAGGTCAGTAAAAAAGGGCGTAATGAACGCCCCTTTTGTCTTCCGAGTTGAAGTCACTCGTTGAAGCTATACTCCGGTGAATTGATGAATCGCATCTAGACCAACACGATCGCAGAAATCTCCAAAGCTTTCCCCTGCCTGCCGCTCTTTCTTAAAGTACGTAAACACAGGCTCGAATACCGCTTCTAAATCATCCAAATTCATCTTCTCGATGAAGACCTTTGCCAATCTCGTTTGATTGGGAGCCGCACCTAGCCAAACTTGGTACATATTTGGACCCGTTCCCACCAGTGCCAATTCTGCGAGATACGGACGCGCACAGCCATTCGGGCAGCCTGTCATGCGGAAGATAAATGACTCATTCGGTAAGCCTACTTTTTCGAGCAATAACCGAATTCGAGTCAAAATTGGTAAACTCGCTCGTTCAGCTTCCGTGGTTGCCAGTCCACACGTCGGTAATGCAGGACATGCCATAGAATCACGAACTAAAGGATCAATCTGATCAGGACGTTCGATCCCATGTTCGCGCAGAATGCGATTGATTCTTTGGCGATCGCTCTTTTCAATGTCATATAACAGAACATTCTGGCTCGGTGTCAGTAACATCGGCAGATTGAACTTTGTCACAATCTTTTTGAGCGCTGCTTTCAGCCGGAAACCGTTTTCATCTTTGATCCGACCATTCTGAATCGAGATGCCATAGAACAGTTTTCCATCGCCTTGCTCATTCCAGCCCAGATAGTTGAGAAACTTGAATTCAGGTAAAGGCTTGAACGGCTCGATCGCTTTACCAAAGTATTCTTCAACTTTAGAACGGAATTTCTCAACGCCCCATTCTTCAACGAGGTATTTCATCCGAGAATGACGCCGATCAGAGCGATCGCCATAATCCCGCTGAGTCGCAACGATCGCTTTTACCAAATCGTAAACATCTGCTTTGGCAACATATCCAATGGGATCAGCGATGCGAGGAAAAGTTTCTTCTTTGCCATGAGTCCGCCCAAGCCCGCCTCCCGCATAGACATTAAAGCCTTCTAACTCACCTTGATCATTCGTCAAAACAACCAAAGAAATGTCCTGCGAGAACAAATCAACAGAATTGTCACCGGGAACTGTCACTGCAATTTTGAACTTCCGAGGCAGATAGTACGTTCCATAAATCGGCTCAGGCGAATTTTCAATATTGGAGCCGTTAATGTTCCGCTTCCGCGCTGCGACGACTTCCGGATCTTCTTCACCCGTAATCGCCTTTTCCCCATCTAACCAAACTTCGTAATACGCACCTGATTGCGGCGTGAGAAAATCAGCGATGTTATTCGCATACGTCCGAGCATATTCATACTCTGGGCGATTTTTAAACGGTGCAGGCGGAGACATGACGTTTCGATTCACGTCACCACAAGCACTCAGCGTTGATCCCATACTTTTGACGATCGCGCTAATCGTTGCTTTCAGATTCTTCTTCAAAACGCCGTGTAGTTGAAACGCTTGGCGAGTCGTGACCCGAATCGTGTGATTGCCATATTCATCTGATAACCGATCGATGGTCAAATACAACTCAGGGGGAACAAACCCGCCAGGAGAGCGAGTTCTCAGCATCATCGAGTAATCTTTTTCTTGTCCTCTGACGCGATTATCACGATTATCTTGCTGATAAGACCCGTGAAATTTCAGCAGTTGAATGCCGTCTTCGGAAAAAGCGTTCGTGTCCAGCAACAATTCTGAAGCGACGGGTTCGCGTAAGAAGTTACTACGCTCTTTGATGCCTTCAACTTTGGAGGGTTTGCGGACGGAGGGAGGTGTAGAAGAAATGACCATTGCAATTGGTGGATCGGCTAAAGACAATAATTCGGCACTTGAATCAAATCAAGCTGCCGTAAGCATTTATTCCCGGTATTTCGGTCGGAATTGTGTTGAATGCTCTCAGTCTATCACGATCGCTTCATCTACCGTGCAGACGTAGGTGTTAAGTTCTGTTCTTGAATCACAAAATCTAACAATCCCTGACACGCATCTAAAAGCAGGTCAATCACAAAGTTAAATCCTTCCGTCCCACCATAATAAGGATCAGGGACTTCTCTTAAGGAATGCTCGGTACAGAAGTCGCACATCAAGCGAACTTTGTCTTGATAGGTTCCAGCAGGATCGATCGACTGAATCGCTTCAAAATTATCGATGTCCATTGCCAGAATCAAATTGAATTCTTCAAAATCCGCGCGTTCAAATTGTCTTGCACGTCCAACAAGTTCGATGCCTCTGAGTTTCGCCGCAGCATTCATTCTGCGATCAGGTGGGCTGCCAATGTGATAACTCGATGTTCCTGCCGAATCACAGGTAATTTCACACTCTAATCCAGCTTGGCGGATCAGATGATTCATGATGTTTTCGGCAGAGGGCGATCGACAAATATTGCCTAAGCACACAAATAGTAAGCGATATGCCATTGGGATTGCCTCAAGTGAAAACCTCTCAAATTTTCGCTTACTTTCGCCAAATGTTGGAACATTGATCGCCGCAAAATCAATATTTATCGAGTTGGGCGGCGGTTTGGTCGCGCTTGGGGTCGGGGTTGTGGTCTAGGCTGAGATGGTCTGACCTGTGGTAAATTTCCATTTCGCCAAACTCCTTGCGATCGCGCTCCAGTTGAGAAAATATAAACCCCACGTCCATTGCGCTGATTATTCTGAAACTCGCCTTCATAGCGATCGCCATTTGGGTACAAACAGACTCCAAATCCAGTCATCGCATTCTGCCGAAATTCCCCCTCGCAGCGTGTGCCATTTGCATAAATAAAAACGCCACGCCCTTGCCGCACATTGTCACGAAATGCTCCTTCGTAGCGATTTCCACTGGAGAACGTACACCGTCCAAACCCATTCAGCGAATTCGAGCGAAAATTTCCCTCACAGCGCGTGCCATCTGCATAGGTAAACACCCCCTGTCCCTCTCGAATGTTCTGTCGAAACTCGCCTTCATAGCGATTTCCGCTCGCAAATTGGCACATCCCACGACCATTCAGCAGATTGTTCTGAAAATTTCCCTCACAGCGCGTGCCATCTGCATAGGTAAACACCCCCTGTCCTTCTCGATCGTGCCGCTGAAAATTTCCCTGAAATCGATTTCCGCTGGGAAATTGGCAAACATGCGTGCCCTGGAGCCAACCATCTTTGAGCCGCCCTTCACAATAATCGCTGTTTTTTGGAAGTGCCAAACTCTTGGCTGCACTGAACGGCAAGATCGGTTGGGCAAAAACTTCTGTACTGACAAAATCAGCGCTAGTCACGAATACAAAAAATCCTAATGACAGTTTTAGAGATTGTGATTGTGACTGCGATCGCGTTTTAGAGGTAAGCTTCACCATACTTTTGGGAGGTTCTTTTGTAAGGCTGCGATAATTTCTATGCTTTATTAAGGCAAAGATTGTCGGAAATGGGGCTATATAGGGGTAGCATTTTTGACGTTTCTAAGTTCGTCGGTAGCAAGTCCATGTTTTCGAGCCTGCTTTTCTCCTCCTTCGCCCAACTTCCCCCACGGGTTCCCACTCCCGCCCCGATGATTGCCCCACAACCGACTAACCAAGAAATTCTCCCATTTCAGGAGGGAATTCCCAATCAAGAATTCATTGAATCTCAAGAGATTCGTCCCCTGCCTGGCAAACTTGATGATGTTCCGGTTTTCAATAGCAATAGTCCTGAAGTTGTTCTCACAGAAGGGATTCTCCTTTCAACTTTTCCATCTGCAGGAATGCGGGTTCCCTCGGCTCATCTAAATTACGCATTCAACGGCAGATTTGATATCTTCGCCCATCATATTTCTAGAGCCAGCAATCCCAGTCAAACACGATCGCTCTTCCAAGGCATCGTGGTCTACAATCCCAACGATCGCCCAGTTCAAATTGATATCTCTCAAGCTGCCAGCTATCTCACTCGCCCCGATGCTCTGTTTGTTGATCTCCCTGCCTCTGTTGAAGATCCGCTAGGCACAGTCTTTGCCGGGCCGGGCAGCCGAGTTGTAAATGATATTCTTCGTGGGCGCAGGAATGGCAGTATTCCAACGGGAATGATGATCCCACCGAAACAGGCACAAATGCTGATGAATCTCCCAATTCCAGCAGGTACAGTCACTCCAACTTCAAACGGACGCTCTACGTTAATGCGTCTCAATAGTAATGCACCAGTCTATGTTGCCACCCTAGCAATGTTCGCGCCATTAAACGCCAATCGAACTGAGCGAGTTCCGACGATCGAAGAATGGCTAAATCTTCTAGTGAATGCTGGAGTCGCAGGACCTAGAGATATTCCTCCCACTCCTCCTAACGCCAAAACAACTAACATTACCTATGGTCGGGTCGCTGGTGTTGCCAAAGGTTCAGAATGGCGCACCAACATAACAGATGATTCTCGTTCGAACTCTCTCAATATCCCCAAACCCGGTCGCGCCTTTTCTTATGGTTTAAGTACGCTGGAACGAGGCACATTTGGAACAGGTCAGATTCAAAGTGCTCCGATGCTGGTGCGCTATCCCGATACTGCCTACCTTGCAAATGGAAATTACGGAATTCATTACAGTTTGACCCTTCCCCTGCGAAATTCTACGCGTCAAGCTCAAACGATTCAAGTCTCGATCGAAACTCCGCTCAAACAAGATAGAAGTAGGAATGAAGTTGTCTTCCTCACGGCTCCTGCGCCTCAAATTTTCTTTCGCGGTACAATTCGGCTGCGTTATTTAGACGATCGCTCAACCCCTCAAACCCGATTTATCCATCTCGTTCAACGCCGAGGTCAAAAAGGTGATCCGCTTCTGACTTTGACGCTCTCGCCTGGGGAACGTCGCTCTGTCGAAGTCGATTTTCTCTATCCTCCCGATGCAACGCCCCCCCAATTGCTCACTGTTCGCACCCTAAATCGATAAATTGTGTCCACCACCGCTACTGTCAAACCCTGGCTTTACTGGTCACTCTTCCCAATTCATCGGACTTTTCTCAGACTGTACTTTAGTTCGATCGAAATTCAAGGGCGAGAGAATCTTCCTCAGCAAGGACCTTGTATTCTTGCCTCTAAGCATTTCAGCCGATGGGATCCTTTAGTTCTATCGCTCTTGAGTCAAGAACCCCTGCGATTCATGACAAACGCGAATCAATTTACAGGAATCCAAGGCTGGGCGATCGAACGCCTCGGAGCTTTCCCAGTCAATCTTGCTCGTCCTAGCGTTTCCAGTTTGCGATGTGCGATCGAACTTCTTCAAGCCAAACACAAACTTGTCATTTTCCCAGAAGGCGGAATTGTGCGAGACCAGCCCCTGCGCGAGTTTAAGACTGGATTAGCGCGATTAGTCCTTCAAGCAGAGGCAAGCGGAGAAATAAGGGTACCAATTTTACCGATCGCTCTTTTTTATTCCCCAACCGCCTCAGCAGGTGCAAAAGCTTCGATCCGAATCAATCCGCCTCTCTACATAAACGACTATCGCCAAGAGAACGACAAACAAACTGCTCGAATTTTCACCCAAACCCTTTACTCAAAAATTCTAGAAAGTCTATCAAATTCAGGCTAATCCCCTATTTTTCCCAATCTCTCAAAAAACTTGCAAGACTTTGTTGACAAACCCAATTAGGCTTGATACATTAATAAAGCGGTGAGGGAAGCGCGCTGAAGCGAGGCTCCGAACCGCAG
>NZ_JAPQKE010000007.1:0-252838 GCF_026735145.1 Leptolyngbya sp. GGD | reverse complement strand
ACTTGCATTTGCCTTTATCATTCACCCTGACATTCGGGGCAATATTCTCGCTTTTATCCTGTACGCCCAAAACATTCTATTTGCCTTTCAGCCTGAGACGTTTGGGCTACTTTCACATCTTTGGACTTTAGCGATCGAAGCTCAGTTTTATTTGATTTTGCCGTGGCTGGTCATCTGTCTGCCCAAAAAGATGCTCATTCCTCTGTTAGTGGCAATGACTCTGTTTTCTCCGATGTTGCGATTGGTATTACATGTCTACGGTTTGACTCCGCATCAAGCCAATATGATGGTTCCAACGCACTTTGATACGCTCTGCTTAGGGGGCTTGCTCAGTGCGTTGATCGCAGCGGGACAGTCTGGACAAGTGCTAGCAAGAAAGCTCTGTTCGATCGGGCTGTGGCTGGGTGCGCCGATGCTCATGGCATTTATGTTTGGAAGACTGGTTTGGGGAGATGCTGCAATTTTCGTCACCCTCGATGAAACTGGAGCAGGATTGTTTTTTACCTGGCTCATTGGGCGAGCTTCTGTTGGGTTTAACGGATTGGCTGGAGCCATCTTGAACCAAAACTGGCTTGTGTATGGCGGCAAAATTAGCTATGCCGTATATCTATTTCACTTTGAGATTCCGCCGTTCTTTCAAAACCAACTCTTAGGGGGGTTAAATGTGAGGGCGATCGACAATACGCGCATTCTTTTCCCGGTCTATGTTGCAGTCTCGATCGTCATTGCAATCCTGGCTTGGAAATGGATCGAAGAACCGATGAATCAGCAGAAAAAGTACTTTGTCTTAAAATGAGCCTGACCCATGAAGAAAATTGCATTTATTGGCATCAACGATACTGCACCTTGGGGAGGCAGCGAAGCACTTTGGACACAGACAGCGATGCGGCTGGCTCAGTCTGGTTATCAAGTCGGAGTGAATGTGAAAGGATGGGCAACCAAACCCAAGCAGATTCAGGCACTTGAGTCGATGTGTTCGGTTACGTATCGCTATTACGATCGCAATTTGCTCGAAAAGTTGACCTTCATTGCTCAGCGCGGCAAGCAGTTTTATCGCTGGCTCGATCGCTTTCAGCCCGATTTAGCAGTCATCAGTCAAGCCTGTAACAATGATGGACTGTACTGGATGGAAGCTTGTGCTGCTCGAAATATTCCCTATGTCACGATCGCACAATCGGGTTCTGAGCAGTATTGGTATCCCGATGCGCTAAATCAACGACTCGCGATCGCATATCGCCAAACTCAGCGCTGTTATTTCGTCTCGCAGCGGACACTGGATCTGACGGTCAAACAGATTGCGATTGAATTACCGCAAGCGGAAGTGGTGCGAAATCCGTTCAATGTAGCGTACGATGCGGCTCCACCTTGGACTTCGACTGATGCAGGTTTCAAACTTGCCTGTGTGGGGCGAATTAACCCAATTAGCAAAGGACAGGATGTGCTGTTTGAAGTGCTGCGATCGCCAAAATGGAAAAATCGGCCACTCACAGTTACGTTGATCGGAGCAGGCGATCATGTCGAAACGCTGAAGCGCCTGAAAACTCTCTGGGATCTGCCCAATATCGAATTTGGTTCATTCACTCCGAATATCGAAGAGGTCTGGGCAACGCATCATGGCTTGATTTTGCCATCTAGGTACGAAGGATTACCGCTGGTCATTGTTGAAGCGATGTTGTGTGGGCGAACTTGTATCGTGACAGATGTTGCCGGAAATACAGAGTTAGTCGAAGACGAGGTGAATGGATTTGTTGCAAAAGCGCCTACGCCTGAACTATTGGATGAGGCGCTCGAAAGAGCCTGGGACGCGCGTGAATCTTGGTATGAACTGGGCAAAGCCGCCTCTGAAAAGGTGCGTCGCGTCATTCCTCCAGACCCGATCGAAGTATTTGCTCGAACGCTTGAGCAAGTGCTGGCATCGATCTAATCAAATCGCCTTTTTACATCAATTGTGCTCTCTTTTCCGGAAAAGCCTGCGCATAGTCACGGAGTCTTGACGCAGGTAAACAATTGTTAAACCTCTATCATTTCTCCCTGACTGCATGATTGATACCAGAATACGAGGGTAATTACAGATCGTAGAATTGCTGAGAGTTGAGCTTTGAGGGTCGCCTTTGATCTCAGTTCCTCTCCTTCTTCGCCTGCTGCTCATTGTGGCAGAAAAGAAGATTTGATACGAAACTTGTGTCTATTTTCTCCCTGTTGTTTGGAGGCTTTCATTTAATGCCATTGACTCAACCAGAGCTTCACGGGTCACTTTACGGATCGCAAGTCCGATCACTGCTCCAGCTCGAAGCCGACGCGATCGCGAGAACTGCTCAACAGATCGATCCGCATGCGATCGAACAAGCCGTTACACTCTTGCTCAACTGTCGCGGCAAAGTGGTGCTGTCTGGAGTCGGTAAGTCTGGCATTGTTGCTCAGAAAATCGCTGCCACGCTCAACAGTATCGGCGCAATGGCGGTCTATCTCCATCCTTGCGATGCCCTACATGGTGATTTAGGAATTGTCCATGCTGCTGATGTCGGCGTGATTCTCAGCAATAGTGGCGAAACGGATGAACTCTTACAGATGATGCCGCACCTCAAACATCGTCATGTGCCGACAATCGCGATCCTAGGGAATCTCAACTCGTCGCTGGCACAACAAGCGACCGTCACACTCGATGCGTCTGTCGATCGAGAAGCCTGTCCGTTGAATCTCGCACCGACAACTAGCACGACCGTGGCATTAGCAATCGGAGATGCGTTAGCAATGAGCTTGATGCAGATTAAGCAAATTACACCAGAAGAATTTGCCTTCAATCATCCAGCAGGTCGGCTCGGTAAGCGTCTGACTCTGACAGTAAAAGATCTCCTGCATCCAGATAGTCCCAAGCTGGCTCCCGATGCCTCTTGGTTAGAAGTGCTGGCTGCCATCACGCAGGGAGGATTAGGAGCCGTCAGCATTATCAACGATCAAGGACAGTTGCTGGGATTGATTACTGATGGGGACTTGCGGCGCTGGATACAGAAACTAGAGTTTACAGAATTAGCACATACGATCGCTGTACGATTAATGACTCCGAAGCCGATCGTCGTCACTCCAGAAACGCTCGCTTACGATGCCCTGCAATTAATGGAAAATCGCACGTCTCAGATTGCAGTCTTGCCTGTGGTTGATGATGAGCAACACTGTTTAGGACTGATTCGACTACATGACATTGTACGGAGTGGCTTGTAATGGTAAGGATTTTGGCAGTTATTCCAGCGCGGTATGCGTCAGTGCGATTTCCTGGTAAGCCGTTGGTGCAAATCGACGATCGACCAATGGTGCAATGGGTGTATGAAGCTGCAAAACAGTGTTCTGCATTCTC
Organism: Leptolyngbya sp. GGD; assembly: GCF_026735145.1. Classification (NCBI taxonomy): domain Bacteria; kingdom Bacillati; phylum Cyanobacteriota; class Cyanophyceae; order Leptolyngbyales; family Leptolyngbyaceae; genus Leptolyngbya; species Leptolyngbya sp. GGD. Next base: position 249,486 of record NZ_JAPQKE010000007.1, on the reverse strand, counting down.
GCACGTGGTCGTCGCGACGGATAGTGCTGAGATCGCGGATTGTGTTCAAAGCTTTGGGGGAGCAGTGGAGATCACTTCGAGCGATCATGCGACTGGAACGGATCGAGTCGCAGAAGTAGCAGAACGCTATCCAGACATTGAGGTTGTGGTGAACGTTCAAGGAGATCAGCCGTTTGTCACGGCAGCAATGCTGCTGCAACTCATTCAGCCTTATCTGGATGGAGAAAGACCAGAAATGACGACGCTGGCTTGTCCTTTAGATCAAGAGACCGGATATCGCGATCCGAATGTGGTGAAAGTGATCTGCGATCAATATCAAAACGCGCTGTATTTCTCGCGAGCGTCGATTCCGTACTATCGCAATACGACTTCTGCTCCAGTGTTTCATCATTTAGGACTGTATGCGTTTCGACGAGACTTCCTCGCCCAATATGCGACACTCACTCCAACACCGCTCGAATACTGTGAAGCATTAGAGCAACTGCGGGTATTAGAGCATGGATATCGCATTCGGGTCTGTCGCACCGAAGCTGCGGTTCCAGAAATCAATACTCCTGAAGATTTGATCGCAGCACAACACTGGATCGCCTCGTCAGTTGCTTTATAAGTTAGTTTTGCGATCGTCTTGCAAAGTTGTTCCACTCAGATTGTCGTTGTCCTTGATTTCGGTTGCGATCGCGTCTGATTCGCACCGCAAACCTTCTGGTGCATCCCAGTATTTCTATTCACCTGCACCTTTTAAACCGAAATGTACAACGCTTTCTCTGGCGAGAGTAGTACGCGCAACGCTGTCTCTACAGTCGAGTTATCGATCGTCATGCCTTGTTTGAACGAAGCAGAAACCCTTGAAACCTGTATTAAAAAAGCACAATGGTATTTAGAACAGCATCAAGTCTCGGGCGAAGTTATTATTGCGGATAATGGCAGTACTGATGGATCTCAAGAAATAGCTCGTAGTTTGGGTGCGCGAGTGATTGATATTCCACAGCGAGGATATGGAAGTGCACTTCGAGGCGGTATTGAAGCAGCACGTGGCGAATATGTGATTATGGGTGATGCGGATGATAGCTATGATTTCACGCGGCTGACACCGTTTCTCGCAAAGTTGCGAGAAGGGTACGACTTGGTGATGGGAAATCGGTTTCGCGGCGGGATCAAACCGGGCGCGATGCCGCGACTGCATCGATTTCTGGGCAATCCAGTTTTAACTTGGGTCGGACGAGTGTTGTTTGCGAGTCCTTGTGGAGATTTTCACTGTGGATTGCGCGGATTCAGAACTCGGAGCATTCAAGAACTGGCGCTTCAGACCACGGGGATGGAGTTTGCCAGCGAAATGGTGGTGAAAGCGACATTGTATCGGCTCCGCATGACTGAAGTGCCTACAACTTTATCGCCTGATGGTCGAAGTCGTCCCCCGCATCTTAGAAGTTGGCGCGATGGTTGGAGGCATCTCCGATTTCTGTTGCTTTACAGTCCTCGTTGGCTCTTTCTGTATCCTGGAATTTTGCTGATGCTGATGGGTGTGTTGCTGTCTGCATGGCTACTGCCTGAAACGCGCGGCATTTTTGATGTTCATACGCTCTTGTACGCGGCGACTGCTGTGATTGTTGGATTTCAAGTCACTGCCTTCGCGGTCTTTTCCAAGCTGTTTGCAATTCGAGAAGGATTGTTGCCGCCCGATCAACGATTGCTGCGCGTGCTGCGTCACATCTCACTAGAGTCTGGGCTGATGCTAGGTAGTGTGCTTTTGACAGTAGGCGTTGGGGGCACGATTTATGCCTTGAATGTCTGGAGCGGAACTTCTTTCGGTGAGCTGAATCCTTCGATCGTGATGCGATTAGTCATTCCATCTGTGACAGCGCTGGCGTTAGGTGTGCAAGTAATTTTTTCTAGCTTCTTTCTGAGCATTCTAGAACTCTAGTGAGATTGAGACTTATGATTTCGACACAGCATGATAGCCCTTATATCGGTCCAAAGCTGGGCGGATTTGCAACTCAGCTTTCCTGGTATGCTCGGCAGCAAATGTTTAAGACGCTGATGCAAGTTGCTCCAATTTCTAGTAAGACGCGGGTGCTTGATGTAGGGGTGACTTCGGATCAGCGGCTTGACTGTAACTTTTTTGAGAAGCTTTATCCCTATCCAGAAAACATCACAGCTGTGGGAACTGAGGATGCGTCTTTTTTAGAGCAAGAACATCCTGGACTAACGTTTGTGCGAACGGATGGATCAGGGTTGCCGTTTCCCGATCGCAGTTTTGATGTGGTCGTCACGTTCGCAGTGGTAGAGCATGTCGGCAACGCTCAACAGCAAAAAGCCTTCATTCGAGAACTCTGCCGCGTTGGGAAGACTTGTTTTATTACGACTCCGAACCGCTGGTTTCCGATCGAGTTTCACACGAGCTTACCGCTGCTTCACTGGTTGCCTCCGAGTTGGTTTCGAGCGATTCTCAAACTGATGGGTAAGTCTTTTTGGGCATCAGAAGCCAATCTAAATCTATTAACCGAGCGAGACGTGCTCAAACTATTTCCAGCCGATTCTAAAGTACAGACGAAGCACTTTAAGCTGTGGGGAATGCGATCGAACTTAGTGTTCTATTCAGAGAATTAGCACACCATGAAATCAATTCGAGTGGACAATTGGATCGCGGTTCTATTTGTCGGAGTAGCTTGTGCGATCGTAGGACTACGCTCTCTGAGTCCATTAGTGCTCAACAGTGATGCTTCAGTTCAGATTGGAGCAGCACTTTCACTGTTAGATGGAGATGGATTTGGGACTTACATTCTCAATTCAGATGTGACACAACCGCCGAAGGTTAATCCACTCACTTGGTATGCACCTGGCTTTTCGCTAGTTTTGTTTGGATTGTTAAAGCTCGGATTACCGATGCCGACCGCATTGAAAGCGATGTACGCGATCGCGTCAATTGTGGGCTGGTTAGGATGGGGATTGATCTTCCGCGATGTGCTGCGATCGCAGCAAAAGGGGGCGCTTTCTCAATGTGTTGCAGGTTTGCTTGCAGTCTTGCTGCCCTTTTATTTCACTTACGATTGGATTGGAACTGATTTATTTTTGTGGGCGGGTATTCCGTTGATCATTCGCTTATTCTATTCGAGCAATGAGCGAAATGATGCATCATTCTGGATTGGTTGCTTAGTCGGCTTGATGTATGCGTTTCGATATGCCGCAATTTTCATCATTGTTGGCTTCTGTTTGTTCTTTTTGATAAAGCGACGAAACTTTCTCAAATTAGGAAAGATTCTTCTAGGATTTGGGCTGTTTTATGGCGCAATCTCAATCTATCGATCGCTGGTCAGTACCCGCGTTCCAAGCCAGCTTACGGTATCTGGGTTATTACAACCCGATGCTTTGTTGAGAAAACTCATACAGATTGCAGACGGGTTGAGACAAGTTCGGTATCTGCTCTTTAGCCATTTGAGCGGAGTGATTCCGAGTGGTCGAATTATCATTGTTCTCGTGTTTGCGTTATTGCTGATTTATGCTTCGATTTTGGTTTGGGGCTACCCTAGCGGTTCAGAGAAAAGAAGCAGCAATTCTCGATTAGAGATCATTCTATGTCTAAACTTTGGACTGATTTCAATGCTCGCAGTGATCAGCTTTTTTTCGTCGATCGACTTCGTTTATCTAGCTGATCAGAGGTACTACTACCCACTTTTTCCATCGCTTGTCCTGGTCGCGTACGAAGTTGGATTTGGGCAGGATCAAACTCGATTTGATTGGAATCAGTTGCTGAAGATCGTTTCGCTCGTTTTCCTAGGAAGCTTAATATTTTTCTCGGTTACTGTTTTTTTGCGTACTCCCGATCGAGTCTTTGGCTTTGATCGATTTGATGCCAAAATGTATCTGACAGAATATCCCAGCAATGACATTCTCAATCGACATCCAGACAGTTATGAAACAGCGATCGAGTTACTCAAAAAGAATCCGCAAGCGAAGATTATCTCCTTTGCTGAAAACTTCGATTTTTATCACACATTAGATCCTGAAATTCGCAGACGGTTTTTACCTGCTTCCTATCTGAAACAAAAGATTTTTTCAACGCATACTTCAAGCCGCGATTTACCTGTTTACTTAATCTTCGGAATGGAAGAAAATTGTAAATCTTACTGCTTTTATGACTCTGGAAAAAAAGTTGAACTTATCGAGCAAATTGCTCCACCAAAAGTGGTTTATGAGAACAATCAGGAAAAGGTCAGAATTCTATCGACTAAGCTACCAAAAGGACTCAAATTCAAGTTTTCTCTATGAAACCAATTCAGACAGAACATTGGATCATAATTTTGTTTGTTGGAATGGCTTGTGCGATCGTGCTTTTACGATCGCTAGCTCCGCTTTTGATAAATAGTGATGCTTCAGTTCAGATTGGTGCGGCACTTTCGCTGCTTAATGGAGAAGGATTAGGAACATACATTCTGAACGATGATCTTTCGCAGCCTCCGAAAGTGAATCCGCTCACTTGGTTTGCTCCAGGGTTTTCGCTTACTTTGTTTTTATTACTCAAAGTTGGATTTTCGGTTGCGATCGCACTCAAGTTTATGTATGGGATCGCAACGATTCTCGGCTGGTTCGGATGGGCACTCATTTTTCGTGATGTCATTCAATCCCAACAACAAACATTCGTCTCAAACAGCGCTGCCGTTCTGCTAGCGCTCGGACTTCCGCTGTATTTCACTTATGATTGGGTTGGAACTGATTTATTTTTATGGGCGGGCATCCCGTTTATCATCCGCTTATTTTATTTGAGTGAATTGTCCCAAGATGAGAAACTCAATCGATATTTCTGGCTCGGATGCTTAGTGGGCTTAATGTATGTCTTTCGATATGCTTCAGCTTTTATTTTTATTGGTTTTCTTCTACTGTTTCTAATCAGAAGAAAAGGATTCATTAAGCTTAGAAAAATTACTCTAGGGTTTGGAATCTTTTTTTGCGCGGTTTTGCTCTATCGCATATTCGTTAAGACAACTGTTCCCACTCAGCTTACTTCAGAGAGATTTTTTCAAATCAATATATTACGCAGCAAACTTTCTGAAATTATTAATAGCATCACGCAATTTAAGTTTCTTTTATTTAGCCACCTTAATCATTACTATATTCCTGGCAGTCGATCTCTAGTGATAGTTATATTGCTAGTTTTATTATTTGTTTTAATCTGGGGCTATCCAAGCTTTAAAGCAAGAAACTTAAGAAATCCTCGAATTGAATTCATTCTCTGTCTTAATTTTGCACTTATTATTTTCCTCGCTTTGATTAGCTTCTTTTCTTCTGTTAACTTTCTATATCTCGGAGATCAACGTTACTATTATCCGCTTTTTCCTTCACTCACATTGCTGATTTATGAAGTTGGGTTTTGCACAATAGAAAATAAGCTCAATCAAGACCGAATTATCAAGACAATCGCTCTACTTTATTTGGGAGTTCTAGCGTTTTCTACAACGACTGTATTTTTACGTGCACCTCATCGAGTCTTTGGCTTTTGGGAGATTAACCCTCCGGTTGATATTGCAGCATACCCAAGTAACGAAATTCGGAGTCGATTTCCTGAAAGCGATCGCAAAGTGATTGAACTATTACATCAAAATCCGAAAATGCTCGCGATCTCTTTTGCTCAAAGCTTCATTTTTTCTCACCTTGTAGAAACAGATATACGTAAGCGGATGTTGCCTGTTGCAGCGGTCGCAAATGTGAATTCAATTTTTTTATCTCAACATACTCTTAGCCAGGAGATTGATGCATTTCTCATTTTCGGCATTGATGACAGTTGTAAAACTTACTGCTATCACACAACGAGTAGAGAAGTCGAATTAATGAAACAAATTCCCCCTCCCCAGCTTGTGTACAAAAACGAAATCGAGAAAATTAGAGTCTTCTCGACTAAGCTACCAAAAGGATTAAAGGTTGTGTTTTCTTCGCAAGCGTCTCCGATATGACTCAGCTAACTCCCAGAGCAATTCCGGTTGTGATGATTCATACCGGGTATTCACCTTATTTGCCATACACACTTGCTCAAGCCAAAGCAACGAATCCTCGATCGCAAATTGTTCTATTAGGTGATCGACGAAATGCTTTTCTCAACTTTGTACATCACAATGATATCTCGAACTATTTTGCGGCAGCAAAAGCGTTTGATCAGGTGTATCGCAATCAGCACCAAAGTCCCAATAGCTATCAGTATGAGTTGCTGTGTTTTCAGCGCTGGTTCATTTTGAAAGAATTTATGGAGGTCAATCATATTCCCGTCTGCCTGCACATTGATTCCGATCTAATGCTTTATGGCAATGCAACTGAAGAGTTCGATCGTATTCAAGCGAAGCATCCGAAGGTTGAATTTACTGTACACAATCGAGGCTGTGGGCATAACTCGTTTATTACGCTGAGCGGCATTCGTAAGTTCTGTAACCTAATTATGGAGACTTACACCAATCCAGACTTGTTTGAGATCATCGAACAACAACAAGCCAAGCGACGTGCAGATCGTCCGCACTTGCCGATTGAGGTTTTAGGCGGAATTTCAGATATGAGCTTGCTGCGGCGATTTTGCGAATTGTATCCCGATAAAATTGCTTCAACAGGGGAGATCATCGAATCTGCCACATTCGACTTCAAAATCGACTCAGACAGCGGCGGATACGAGATGGAAAACGGTTTGAAAAAGATTCAATGGAGAAATCGACAGCCGTTTTGCAAACAATTGAACTCGGATCAGTGGGTGCGGTTTAATTCGCTTCACTTTCAAGGCGGAACGAAGAAACATATTGACCAATACTTCAAAGGCAATGTTCTGACGGTGTTCTATTACAAGCTGACTGGTCGCGTACTCTGGAAGCTCCAGCATTCGTAGACTACAAATCTCGCCACTCTATTCGCAGTCAATCCGGTATCATCTGAGATCGTTCAGTTACTGCGCTCCATGATTTAATCTTTACTTGAAGAAGCCATTCCTATGAATCAAGTCAACATCTCACCTGGGATCACGATTGGAGAGCATCAGCCATTGGCGCTGATTGGCGGTCCTTGTGTGATCGAATCAGAAGACTTTACGCTGAAAATGGCAGACCAGATTAAACAAGTCTGCGATCGCTTATCGATTCCGTTCATCTTCAAATCCTCATTCGACAAAGCAAATCGTACGTCGATCATGTCCTACCGAGGACATGCGATCGACGAGGGCTTGGAAATTTTGCGGAAGGTGAAAGAAAAAATTGGAGTTCCGGTACTGACTGACATTCACGAAAGTAATCAAGCTGCAATCGCGGCTGAAGTCGCCGATGTGCTACAAATTCCTGCTTTCTTGTGTCGCCAAACGGATCTCTTAGTTGCTGCGGCTGAAACGGGACGTACGGTGAATGTGAAAAAAGGGCAGTTCCTCGCACCGTGGGATATGAAGAACGTAGTTCGGAAGCTGGAAACGAGCGGCGCGAAAAACATTTTGCTGACCGAGCGCGGGACAAGCTTTGGCTATAACGCGCTAGTTGTGGATTATCGATCGCTGCCGCAGATGAGAGCACTTGGCTATCCGGTTGTGTTTGATGCGACACATAGCGTTCAGATGCCCGGAGGACAAGGCGACAAGTCTGGTGGTCAGCGTCATTTTGTTCCGACGCTTGCAAGAGCCGCTGCTGCCGTTGGGATTGATGCACTGTTCATGGAAATTCACGAAGATCCTGACAATGCACCCAGCGATGGTCCGAATATGATTCCACTGTCAGAATTAGAAGCGGTTTTGAAGCCGATTTTGCAGATTCGCTCGGTGGTCTCTGAATCATGACTTTGATCCCTCAAGCCGAACTCGAAGCACGATTGGCTCAAGTGCAGTTACTCGCACTTGATGTTGATGGTGTTCTGACGGACGGTGGACTGTATTACACCGAAACGGGCGAAGAACTGAAGAAGTTTAACGTCAAAGATGGGTTAGGGATTCAGCGAGCCATGGGTTGCGGGGTACAAGTTGCAATCTTTTCGGCAGGATCTTCTTCAGCGACCTTGCATCGAGCGAAGCGGTTGGGAATTCAGCATGTGTATCTCAGAGTTCCAGATAAGTTAGCTGCACTGAAACAATTGTGTGAAACCTTGTCGGTTTCGCTCGATCGCGTCGCTTATATCGGTGATGATTTAGTCGATATTCCTGCCATGCGAACGGTTGGTGTGCCGATCACGGTTGCCGATGGAATGCCCGAAACTCAAGCGGTTGCCGTCTATATTACTCAAAAGTCCGGAGGACAGGGAGCAGTACGCGAAATCTGTGATCTGATTGCGAAACTTCACCCAACTGATGCGAGTTCTACATATCAATCAATCTGATACCTATGGCGGAGCCGCGATCGCGGGTTATCGTCTGCATCAAGGCTTACTTAGTCAAGGCGTGGATTCTCGCTTAATGGTCGGGCGGATGGAAACGAATGACGATCGAGTGTCTTTAGTGCCTCATGGGTCACCGTTTGAGCAGCAATTCAAGCGCGTCACCCAAAAGTTCGGTTTCAATCACGTACATTTGTGGTCAACATTCCAGATCGCTCACCATGATTTTTATCAATCGGCTGAGGTTCTGAATTTCCACAACATCCACACTGGATTTTTTAACTATCTCGCTCTGCCAAGACTCGTAAAACGTAAGCCTGCAGTGCTGACTCTGCATGATATGTGGCTGTTTACAGGACACTGTGCCTATAGCTATGGCTGCGATCGCTGGAAAATCGGCTGCGGAGATTGTCCAGATCTTACGATTTATCCTGCAATGCGCCGAGACAGCACTCGATGGGAATGGAAGCTCAAAGACTGGCTTTACAATCAAGCAGCGTTTTCTGTCATTGCGCCAAGTCGATGGCTGGCAGATTTAGCTCACCAGAGTTTGCTGAGCCGATTTCCGATCTATCACATCCCGAATGGTATTGATCTAGAAGTTTATCAACCGCTGAATCGAGCAGATTGTCGGTCGAAGCTTCAAATTCCCCCCGATCGCCAAGTGATTTTGTTTGTCTCACACACGCTGAAAGATGCCCGTAAAGGTGGTGATGTGATGCTGCAAGCGTTAGGGCGACTTCCTAACTCGGCAAAGTCCAACTTAGTTCTACTCGCAATGGGCGAAGAGGGAGACAACATTGCAGCCCAAGTTGGCATTGATACGATCTCGCTTGGCTATGTGAAAGAAGAACATTTGAAAGCAATCGCTTATTCTGCGGCAGATTTGTTTGTATTTCCGACTCGTGCCGATAACTTACCACTTGTGCTGCAAGAAAGTATGGCTTGCGGAACGCCGATGGTTTCTTGTGACGTGGGAGGAGTTTCAGACTTAGTTCGTCCGGATGTAACTGGATATCTTGCGAAGCCTGAAGATGTCGAAGATCTAAGTCGCGGGATTCAGATGCTCTTGAACTATCCGGAACAGCGTCGAAAGATGGGAGAAGCTTGTCGATCGATTGCGGTTTCAGAATATTCGATCAATTTGCAAGTTCAACGCTATCTCGACGTATACCAGCAGAGTTTATCCCAGTGATCTATGAGTGATAGTCTTCGTGTTCAGTCGTTTCCCATCGTGTCGATGCCTTCAAAACGTTATCTTTTTGATTCGTTTAAATTCAGTTTGTTGCAGTGGATCGGCAAGATTCCCGCGCAAGCAATTCGCCATTTTCTCTATCGCAGGCTCTACCATCTGACGATCGGTGAGGGAACTGTGATTTATAACAGTTGCCATTTTCGTTCTCCTGAGAAAACGATTATCGGTAGTCATACAAGTATTGGCGATCAGTGTGTGTTAGATGGGCGGGGCGGACTAACGATTGGGCATTCGGTCAATCTTTCAACTGCGGCTTGGATCTGGACAGCACAGCATGATTTGAACGATCGAGAGTTTGCTGGAACCTCCGCTCCAGTTGTCATTGAAGATTATGCTTGGATTAGTTCAAGAGCGACAATTTTACCCGGAGTGACGATCGGGAAAGGTGCGGTAGTTGCAGCGGGCGCGGTTGTGACGAAATCAGTTGCTCCGTTTGACATTGTAGGTGGTGTACCTGCCAAAAAAATTGGAGAGCGCAATCAAAACCTCGATTACAAACTGACCTCTTGCATCGCTTTTTGGTAGCCCGAATGATTACAGTGATTACTCCTGTTTACAATGGTGAACATTATATTGAAGCTTGCTTGCAATCGGTTATTGCTCAAAACTGTTCAGAGGTCGAGCATTTGATCATGGATGGGGGATCACACGATCGCACCATCGAAATTATCAAATACTATGCAGATCTCTATCCTCATATTCGCTGGATCTCTGAGAAAGATCGGGGACAGTCGGATGCGATGAACAAAGGGATTCGCCTCGCAAAAGGGGAGATTGTTGGATTTTTGAATGTCGATGATTACTATGAGCCGGATGTCTTGAACCAAGCGATCGAGCTTTTCAAAACGCTTCCGGTTCCGAGCTTAGTCGTGGGTAACTGTAATGTCTGGGATGATCATGGCAATTTGAAAAAATACAATCGTCCTAAACATCTTCGTTTCACTGATCTCTTACTCGGAGCAAACATTCATCCTCATCCGATCAATCCTTCTGCCTATTTCTATCATGCTTGTCTACACGACACGATCGGAGAATACAACATCGAAGAACACTTTGCCCTGGATGTCGATTTCATTCTGAGAGCCGTCCAAGTTGCAACGGTGAAACATGTCGATCGCACATGGGGAAACTATCGCGAAATTTCTGGTACAAAGACTGTGACCGATTGGCAAACTGGGCAGGGAACGGCTCGATCGGCGGCATTGCTCAAACGCTATCGAGATCAACTTCCTTTCTTAGTTCGCACTCAAAACGCCTTACTCTACGTCGTTCTCAACACTGTACATGATTCAACACACCTGCTAAAACGCGGGATCGCAAAGATTGCTCGATCGCTGAAATAACATGAAAATCGGATATCTGCATATTGGAGCGCCAGAGCACGGAATTGTGCGTTATGGACGCTATTTGGCAAAGGAAGCTAGAACTCGACTTGAACTGAGTGTGATCGAAGCTGAAGTTGTTTTAACTGGAGATCAGAATGTCGATCGACAAAATCTGCAAGTCGCCGCGAAAACGCTTTCTCAAGCGGATATTGTTCACTTTCAGCACAATGCAGAAATCTGGGGCAGAAAACAACAAGTTCAACACCTAGACACCTTCTTCAAAGCTTGCACATCTCCGAAAGTTGCTACGCTGCATGATGTATTCTATCCCCCGCACCATTTACAGCTATTGCAGCAAGTTCTATCCAGAAAGCGATCGATGTTTGACTGGTTAACGACCTTCGCCCGCCAGCAAATATCTCCCAACGTTCGAGCATTGAGAAAAATTGTTCACGAAACGTCTTTTGTGCTGGTCTGTACCGAAGAAGAAGCAAAACGCCTCGAGCGCCATACATTCAATGTCAAAATCATTCCTCATTTTGTCGAAACTCGCAGGTTTGATCTCAGTCCAGAAGCTGCTCGTGAGCAGTTGAATCTGTCTGGAAAGACTGTGATTACGCTTTTAGGATTTATCTATCGCGGGAAAGGACATGACTTACTGGTTAAGGCTTTAGCGAAACTTCCCCCACACTATGACGTGGTTTTTGCAGGAGGACTTGGACATGCTGAATTTTTAGAGCAGGTACTAGATTTAGCGAAGACTTTGGGTGTTGTTGATCGTATTCGAGTCACAGGCTATCTTTCTGAAGCCGAGCAAGCCCGATATCTTGCTGCGACTCATCTGGCAGTCTGTCCGTTTGAGAAAACTTCAGCCTCTGGTTCTCTTTGTACCTGGATTTCTGCTCACAAGCCAATTCTGGCGTTTAACCTCCCTCAAATTGCTGAATACAACTGCTTACAACCGAATGCAATTTCGACTTTTTCAACGTATGAACCGGATAGTTTAGCGATCGCAATCGAACAAACGCTCTCACAGCCTCAAGATACAACTGAGATCGCGCAACTGCATCGACATCTCGAACTGCCTGTGATTCTCGATCGACATTTAGAACAATACGCTGCTGTGATTGCTGGTCATGCCTAATCTATCTTTTCTGCTGAAACACTTGAGTCAATCTGGATGGAGCCGAACTGCATGAGCATTGTACTAGATTCGTTTTTTGACCCTAGCCCAGTCGGTCACGGAGGCAATCGTCGCAGTGCTCAAATTGTAGAGCTACTTACGCGATCGCAGATTCCATTCACTCGATTCGAGCGACAACTGCTGACAACGGGACGCGATCGCGTTTTTGCGGCAATCAGAGCGTTGTGCAATCCGAAAACCGTTCGCTTTATTCTGAAGCATCAAATTGAACTTCAACCTGCACTCAAGAATTTGGCATTCTGTGGCTTTCAGCGGCAACTGTATGATCAGGTTTTATCTCAACACACTGAAAGCAATCTTTTACTCTGGGAAGCAACCAAAAACTATGTTGCACCTTATGTTGCGAAAGATCGAAACTTTAAGGTGATTGCCGTTCCCCAGAATATAGAGTATTTTGTTCCGGATGCCTTTCCCGAATCGCTTTCCACAGAGATTCGGGCTTTAGTCAGTGCCGATTTTGTGTTCTGTATCTCACGCGAGGAAGAATGGTTGCTGCGGTTACATGGCGCAAATGCCTACTATCTGCCGTACTATCCACCCCGGGAGATTGAACAACAGTTACTCAATATTCGTGCCCGACGAACACCCGGAGATCGCTTTCTCATTCTTGGCAGCGCGAGCAATCCCCCTACGCGCCAGGGCATAATTGAGCAGATTCAATGGCTCAAACAGATCCGCCCGCATCTCGAATTTGAGGTGGATATTGTTGGTAACAAAACCGAATCGCTGAAAGACTATTGTGATCAGACATTCACGCTCCACGGTACAGTCAGCGATGAGCAACTGACTGCGTTAATGACTCATGCCAAAACTGCTCTGATTCACCAAACTGCAAGTTCTGGTGCGCTCACTCGCATTCCAGAGCTTCTGATGGCTGGAATTCCAGTGATTGCGAATGGAAATGCGTGCCGGAGTGCGTTTAGCTATGCAGGCGTGTATTGCTACGATGACGAGTTTGAATTGCTCGATCTCTTCACTCAATCGTTGAATTCGCCTCCCTCGCCACCGCGTCCGATTGCCGCTGAGAAACGTTTTATTGATGCTGTCCAACATCTAAGTCAAGCCTAAATGTTAAAAACTGATCATGTCATGTTGTTCGACCTGCTCAGCGGGGGACATCATGGAACATACCTACGGTATCTAGTGAAAGCTTGGCTCGAAGAACCGTTCTCAACGAGACTAACGCTGGTGGTCTCGCCGGATTTTTTCACGGTGCATCAGGAAGTCGTAGAACTCGTCGATCGACATGCTCAGATCGAATTACTCGCGATTTCAGCCCCAGAAGAACAAGAGCGCAAACAGGCTTCAGGTCTTCGATTGGGTTTTGTCGAGTGGCGGATTTTCTGCCGATATGCTGCACAAATTCAAGCGACTCATGCGCTGTTGATGTATTTCGATTACTTTCAACTCGCGATCGCGTTCGGTCAGTCTGCCCCCTGTCCGTTTAGTGGCATCTATTTTCGTCCGACTTTTCACTATCACACCTTCGCGCATCATGCGATGACGCTGAAAGATAAAGTGCGATCGTGGCGACAACAAGCATTACTGTCTCTTGCGCTCAGAGCACCTCAGTTTCACACGTTGTTCTGTCTTGATCCGTTTGCGGTGAAAGCTCTCTCCTCTCGACATCTTGCACCCAAAATTGTTCATTTACCCGATCCAGTCGAAATTGTTCCGGTTTCTAGTGAAACAGTTGCGAATTTAAGAATGAAGCTGGAAATTGAGCCAAATCGGAAGATTTTCTTACTGTTTGGTCGAATCACTGGGCGCAAAGGGGTATATAAGCTGTTTGATGCGGTCAAACAGATGTCTCCGGAGCAATGTCAGCGGATCTGTCTGCTACTAGTCGGTGATATTCCTGCTCAGGACAAAGCTGCAATTGATCAGGAGGTAGCTGAAATTCGCAAATCTCAACCGATTCAAATTTTGATTCAAGAGGGTTTTCTGCGCGAAGCGGAAGTGCCAGCTTATTTTCAGCTTTCCGATATTGTGCTTGCCTTGTATCAGCGGCATGTGGGAATGAGTGGGATTTTGCTACTAGGAGCGGCTGCTCAAAAACCGATGCTGGTTTCAAACTACGGCTTGATGGGAGAACTCACAGAGCGGTATGGCTTGGGTTTATCGATCGATGCCGAGTCTCCAGAAGAAATCGCTCAAAGTTTAGTGGATTGCTTGGGCAATTCTGCTCTGGGCAATATTGACAAAATGCAGTTTTTTGCCGACCAAAATCACTGGAGCATTTTTACTGAGACCATTCGCAGAGAAATTCTTATCTAGGCTTTATTCTAAGGAACCTATGTCAGATATCTACCTTGTACTCTTTATTGTCGCTTGTATCGCCTGTGTTAGCTGGGGACTCGATCGAATGTCGAGAGTGTATCAGTACCCCTTCTTCATGGGAGGAATTTTTGCTGCTTTTCTTGTCCCGCAAGCACTTTCTCTCTATCTAACTAAGAAACTTCCCTCAGAAACTGCACTAGAACGAGTTTTATTAATGTCGTTTCTGTGTGCAACAGCCAGTTTTTTGAGTGCTTGGCTCCCCGCTCCAAAAAAGCCAATTCGATTACTTCAACAATCGCTCAGCGACAAAAAACTGTTTCAGATTGGATTAATACTTGCAGCGGCAGGACTCATTTTTTCTCGTTGGGCAAGTGGAACAGAAGCCACAGTAAACAACCGTGGACAACTCACAGGACTGCGAACAATCTTATCGACCTTCACTTATTTATCGCTTCCAGGACTATCGATTTTGCTATCGTTATGCTTGAAGTGTCCAACTATGTCTCGCTTAGTTGCGACCTTATTCGCTGCGTTAGGTCCTTTACAGAGAGTCGTTTTCTATGGTCGGCGAGAAGTCATAGCGTCTCTTCTACTTACAGTTGCCCTCACCCTCTTCTTTCATAGGGGTTGGAAACCACCGCGATCGCTAGTAGTTGGAGGAGTTGTGTTTGCACTTCTCGCTATCCCATTAGCAGGTGAGTATCGACGTATTAGTTCAAGCGGGGACTGGAGTCAGTTATGGAACTTAGATCCAGTTGGAACGCTTCAGGCAGATATCTCCAACGCGAAAGATTTAGAGCTTGAATGGGCAGCGTTACAGATGGATGCGGCAGTCAAAACCGGGCAATATGGTTATGGTGTTGGCTACTGGAATGAGTTAGTGTTCCGATTTATCCCGGGGCAACTAGTAGGGAGAGATTTCAAAAGCAGTTTGATGATTGAAACTCAGTCTTTTAATCTCAAAAAGCTGTACGACGGATTTGTTGTGAATCCTGGATTAGTTCCGACTGGTGTGTGTGATTCTTTTCTAGAATTTGACTATTTTGGCTGTCTAGTATTTCTAGCATTAGGATATCTCTACAAAGTACTTTGGACTTCAGCAACAAGAGACAATAGCTTTGTAGCTCAACTGCTTTACGTTAGTTTTATTCCTAGTGCCTTGAAAGGTGTGACTCATGGAACACGTACCTGTCTTGCAGATATGACTTTTTACTTAATTTTTCTTGGAATAGCAGTTCTATATGCTCGAAAACGAGTTCGCACTTCACAGTCGATCGCGACGACCAGCTAGGAGTATACAGATATCATGTCTAGAAAATCCATCTGTGTGCTATTCAATAATTATGGTCCTTACCACTTCGCGAGAGTAAATGCCTTTCATCATCTTTACAGCGAAATGATTCAATGTGTTGGTATTGAATTAGCGCGCTCTGAAAAGGACTATGCTTGGAAAACATCGAAGGAAGAAGCGGATTTTCCTTTTGTCTCAGTCATTCCAGATCGCTCATTGCAGACAGTCAGAGTGAATCAATTGTTTGCTGCTGTTCATCGAACGCTCTCTCAGGTTAATCCAGATGTCGTTGCGATCGCAGGTTATTTTCAACCTGGAATGTTAGCTGCACTCAGTTGGAGTCGTTTACATCGGAAGCCTGTAATTCTCTTATCTGCTTCTAAAGAAGATGATGCTCCTCGCACTGGAATTAAAGAGCAATTGAAGCGACGATTAATTCACCAGTATCAAGCAGCATTAGTCGGAGGGCAGCCGCAGAAACGATATCTACTGAAGTTGGGAATACCTGAAAATCGAATTTTTCTAGGCTATAACGTGGTGGGCAATGAAGTATTTCATCCGGATCGATTGCGATCACTTCCCAATCCAGTAAAAGCTCCCTTCTTCCTATCGATCAATCGGTTTATCGAGAAAAAAAATATTCCAAATCTCATTACGGCTTACGCTGCGTATGTTGAAAAAACTTCGGAACCGTGGGATTTAGTTTTATGCGGTGACGGAGAACTGAGACCTCAGATTGAAGCACAAATTCAGGCAGAAGGATTAAGCGATCGCGTTCATCTTCCTGGTTTTCTTCAGCAAGCGGAACTCATGCCCTATTTTGCTCATGCCAACTGCTTTATTCATGCCAGCTATCAAGAGCAGTGGGGATTAGTTGTGAACGAAGCTATGGCGGCAGGACTTCCGGTACTGGTGTCCAATCGATGTGGATGTTTTGAAGATTTAGTGATTGAAGGCGTGAATGGTTGGGGCTTTGATCCTAACAGTGTCGAACAGATGCAGCAGTTCATGAGCACAGTTAGTTCAGATGTAAATTATGCCAAAACAATGGGAGGAGCCGCACTGAGACACATTGAAAAGTTTTCTCCAAACTATTTCGCTCAGGGCTTGCACCAAGCAGTTGAATCCGTATTGAAGTAGAACATGAAAATTTTAATTGTTATTCCTGCGATCGGTCTTGTGTATGGCGGGACATCGAAATTAGTTTTAGAGCTTGCTCAAGCTTTGGGCGATCGAGCACTTCAAATCGATGTCGTGACCACAGACGCGAATGGGGCAACCAACTTAGATGTGCCGCTCTGCACTTGGCAGCAAGAGAAATCTTATCGAATCCAATATTTTCCGCGCTGGCGGTTGAGTGAATATAAATTCAGCTACCCGCTCACAGCTTGGTTGTTTCAGCATCTTCGCGACTATGACTTAGTTCATACGATTTCGCTATTTACTTATCCAGTTGCGATCGCACATTGGTTATGCCAACTGTACAAGATTCCCTATATTGTCAATCCTCAAGGAATGTTAGACCCGTGGGCATTGAACTACAAAGGCTTCAAGAAAAAAGCATACTATACTTTAATCGAGCGTCCAATTCTGCGAAAAGCGAGTGTGATTCAGATGCTTTCTCAAGCTGAAGCCGATGGGATTCGACCTTTATCTTTGCCCGCTCCATTAAAGATTATTCCAAACGGTGTCCATCGACAGGACTTCGATCCGCTCCCTGACTCTGAACTGTTCTATCAAGCCTTTCCAGAGTTGCGAGGTAAATCATTAATCTTATTTTTAGGGCGGATTGACCCAAAAAAAGGGTTAGATCTCTTAGCTCCCGCTTTTGCTCAAATTCATGCAGAGTTTCCCAATACTCATTTAGTCGTAGCAGGACCTGACAACACTGGATTTTTACCAACTGCACAATCTTACTTCGAGCAATCTGGAGTTCTTGAAGCCGTCACCTTTGCTGGAATGCTCACTGGAACACTAAAACATGCAGCATTAGCAGCAGTCGATTTGTATGTCGCTCCGTCTTATTCCGAAGGCTTTAGTCTATCGATCCTTGAAGGAATGGCAGCGGGATTGCCTTGTGTGTTTACAACTGGGTGTAATTTTCCAGAAGCTGCGATCGCACAAGCCGCAAAAGTGGTCGAAATCGATGCGGATGAGATCGCACAAGCGATGCGACGACAGTTTGCCTATCCTGAAGCTGCAAAAGCGCTTGGAGAACGTGCCCGTCATTTAATTTTTCAGCACTATACCTGGGATCAAATTGCCGGAACGTTGCACCAAGCTTATCTTGATATTCTTGATCGAAAAAAACATGCCCTTAGCTCACAACCTGTCTCATGAACAGTCTTCAGAGGTTCGTCTCATGGAAGTTACTCCTTTGATCCTGACTTACAACGAAGCTGCTAATATTGGTCGAACACTGGAACAGTTGACTTGGGCGAAGCGAATTGTCGTCATTGATAGTGGGAGTACCGATGAGACATTAGACATTTTGAGGGCTTATCCTCAAGTTGAGATCTTTACCCGACCGTTTGATACGCACGCCAACCAGTGGAACTATGGCTTAGATAAAGTGGAGTCAGAATGGGTGCTTTCTCTAGATGCAGATTATGTGCTGTCCCCTGAACTGATTGAAGAGATTCGATCACTGTCCACCGATACGCCGATCAATGGATTCTTCATTCGATTCAAATATTGTGTCTTCGGTAAACCCTTACGAGGAACGCTTTTACCACCCCGACAAGCGCTATTTCGACGCGAGAAAGCGAACTACTTTGATGACGGTCATACTCAACAGCTTGAAGTGCAAGGCAAATCTGGTTTTTTGAAGGCACCGATTTATCACGACGATCGTAAACCCTTGGCGCGCTGGCTCTGGGCACAAGATCGCTATATGGTACTGGAGGTGAAAAAATTACTAGCGACACCGACTCATGAACTGAGTTTGGGCGATCGTATTCGGAAAACCAAAATTCTCGCGCCGTTTGTCATTTTGATTTACTGTCTGATTCTCAAAGGTGGAATTCTTGATGGTTGGGCAGGATGGTATTACACTTTTCAGCGTGTTCTAGCTGAAATTTTGTTATCGATTCATTTGATCCAAGCAGAGAAAGGTTAACAAAATTGCGAAAATCGGTAAACTGAGGTCAAGGGTTCTACCAGTGATCAGGGTCTACCGTGTTAATTCGTTCTCGACTGCTTCGGTGCATTGCCTCCGTTGGCATTCTGCTTGGGTTGGGATATGTCCCGGCTCGACTGGCGATCGCTCGCCAGCAATCCCCCACGCCCGAAATGATTCTTATCTTGGGGGGAAGTTCCGATCGAGAAGAATACACCGTCAACCTCGCCCGACAGTATCCCTCGCTCAAAATCTGGGTATCTAGCGGCTCTCCAGATGCCAAACGCATTTTTCAGCACTCAGGCATTCCGAGATCGCGCTTGTATTTTGACACTCGTGCCACCGATACCGTCACCAACTTTACAACCGTGATCCCCGACTTGAAGCGACGTGGAATTCAGCACGTTTATATTGTGACTTCTGATTATCATATGCCGCGAGCCGAAGCGATCGCGACCGTTGTTTTCGGTAGTCAGGGGATCACCTTTACGCCAATCCGAGTGGTCGGAGAACAGCGCCAAGAATCAAAACTGAGAGTGATGCGCGATGTTGGGCGTTCTGTGCTGTGGCTGATAGCTAGAAAAACAGGGGCAAGTCTTCGAGGTCGATTGCCTGCTATTAAATAGATTGCCGATTCGATGAGAGGTAATAATTTGAAACCGTCTCGACGGGCTGTACTGCTCGCTTTAGTGGGAATTTTGTGCTGTTTAGGGAGCTATTTTCCAGTGAGACTTGCAATCGCACGTCATTTCGCGCCAGTTCCAAAGTTGATTCTCGTTGTGGGTGGAACACCCGATCGTGAACAAAAAGCCGCTCAGCTTGCCCGTGAATATCCGAATTTAGACGTTTGGGTGTCTTCTGGAAGCTCGGAGGCGCAGCAAATTTTCACGAAAGCAGGCATTAATCAATCGAGGCTGTATCTGGATAACCGAGCCACAGATACAGTTAGCAACTTCACGACGATGGTCGATCTGCTTAAACAGCAGCACATTCCGCATGTTTTTCTTGTGACTTCTGATTTTCATTTAGCGCGATCTACTGCAATTGCCACGGTTGTTTTTGGCAGTGAAGGAATTGCGTTTACTCCGGTTGCTGCTTATAACCCCTACTATCCACCAGAATCGCAGTTGCGAATGGTGCGAGATGTGGGACGCGCACTGCTATGGCTTGGAACTGGGCGAACTGGCTCAAGTTTGAAACCTTAATGAATTGACTTATGCAACGATTAAGACTGCTCACATTCTTACTGCCGATTTGCTTTTTGGCTGCCTGTAGTCAGCCATCAAACTTTGCGGAAGCGCGATCGCAATCGGGATCGACCAAAGTTGCAGCCCGAACCTTTACTTGGAATGATCGCCGCGCGATTGGTACGATCTTTCTCGGAAATAGCCCTGCCTATGCTCCGAACAATCCGCGAAAATGGCTGAACTCAAAAGATCTAAATCTCTTTACCCCAGCCGGAAAAACAGAATTCCGAAAGCGTATGATGGGACTCGCTGCCTACTCGATTCACCATTTGCGACAAATCAATGCTCAAGGTGTAATTGTTTTTGATGTCGAAGGAATTGAAGCGGCAGATGGGGCATATACCTGGGTAGGTGATCCAAGACTGCTCGAGGAACGCGCACCGGAAATGGATGAGATTGCCGACGAATTTTTTCAGAAGTTCAAAGATGCGGGCTTACGCGTGGGGGTGACAATTCGATCTCAGTTTATGTATCCTTACCAAACTCCTTTGCCGCCTCGTTGGTGGGAAAAAGATAAGAACATTGCTCACTACTGGTCTTATAAAACCAAAGAAGATGCAGTAAAAGGAATTAGTGAGAAAATTGCCTATGCAAGAAAGCGGTGGGGAGCAACGCTTTTCTATATCGACTCGAACAATGATAAATGGTCGGATGTAATTGCGAAAGTCCAGCAACAATTTCCAGATAGCTTGATCATTCCAGAGCACACTAATAATAATCCAGACTATCTTGCATTTTCTGCACCTTTAGAGCGGGTTGATGCCTGGAAATACGATGTGAATCGTGAACACCGAGAACAACATCCTCAAGGATTCAAAGCAGTGCTGATTCGAGATCCGAAGCAATTTGAGCAGAAGTATCGTATTTCTCTATATGACTATCTCTTGCCTAAAGTGCAGGTTGGAGATGTGTTGATGATTAATGTTTGGTATCCGGAGCCTTATCAGCAAGTGGTGCAGAAAGTCTACCGCGATGTCTATGGCGATCGTTGTTGTACCTGGAATCCAAAAAATCGTCGTTCGTAATTGTTTTATCAGAATTATTGTGACCTTCATTCACCTCGATCAATACACAATTCAAGATTATTCTCCCGGCGCACCTGCTTGGAAACAATTGCTTTGGTTTTTCATCGGAGATCCGATCGTCCGAAGTCGATTGCTCCCGATCTCTAGTCTCAAAGTTAGGGTACTCCGATCGTTTGGCGCATCGATCGGGCAAGGTGTCCGAATTAAACCGGGAGTCCAAGTAAAATTTCCGTGGCGATTGACGATCGGGAATCATTGCTGGATTGGAGAAAACGCCTGGTTTGATAATCTTGCTCCGATTGTTTTAGAGGATCATATCTGTGTGTCCCAATCGGTTTATTTCTGTACTGGTAATCACGATTGGACAGCTTCAACTTTTGATTTGCGAGTTGCACCCATTACCGTAAAATCTGGCGCTTGGTTAGCCGCACGATCGACGATCGCTCCCGGTGTTGAAATTGGCGAAGGCTCGGTTCTGAGCTTGGGAAGCGTTGCTGTAAAATCACTGACTTCTTGGACCATCTACGCGGGCAATCCTGCGGTTGCGATTAAACCTCGCGCTATCAAAGAGCAAAGCTTTTCTTCTAGTCTGTTAAACCCATGAAAGTTTCTATCATTACTGTTACCTACAATGCTGCTGCCACGATTCGAGACACGATCGAATCCGTTCTTGCTCAGGATTACCCCAATATTGAACACATCATTATTGATGGAGCATCCAAAGATAATACGGTCGAAATTGTTCAATCTTATGGCGATCGCATTGCTCGATTTGTCTCAGAACCCGATCGCGGCATGTATGACGGAATGAATAAAGGCATCAAGCTCGCGACAGGCGACGCGATTGCAATTCTGAATGCAGATGATGTGTATCTCAATTCACACGTTATTTCCACGATCGTCAATCAGTTCGAGCAGCACCAAGTCGATTCTGTATTTGCAGATCTCGTATACGTGAAGCATGACGAGCCAGATAAAATCGTGCGCTACTACAGTTCTGCCCATTTCCATCCGGATAAATTTGCTTATGGTTGGATGCCTGCTCATCCGACTTTTGTCGTAAAACGATGGGCATTTGATCGCTATGGTTTTTTCAAAACCGATTATAAGATTGCAGCAGACTATGAACTCTTGATTCGATTTCTGGCAATTCATCAAATGAGCTATCACTACATTCCACAAGTTCTCGTCAAGATGCGGACTGGAGGAGCTAGCACTGCAAATCTCTCAAGCAATTGGATTCTGAACCGAGAGATCGTTCGAGGATGCCTAGAAAATGGCATCCAAACAAACATGACCAAGGTTCTGTCTAAATACTTTGTTAAGGTCTTTCAACTCGTCGCACGCCCCGCATGAACTTTTTGATTACTGGCGCAACTGGCTTTGTTGGCTCAGCCCTCTGTCAGCTTTTAGAACATTCAGAACATACCGTTTATGGCGTAGTTCGCAGTGATGCAGTGTTATCTCCCTCTGTAACACCAATTTTAGTCTCCTCGATCGCAGAATTGGATGATCATCCCATCCTGCCTCAAATCGATGTTGTCATTCACCTTGCAGCCCGAGTCCATCAGATGAACGATACTGCGGCTGATCCCTTGAGTGAATTTCGGGCAGTCAATACTGAAGCGACCAAATCGCTCGCGATCGCTGCTGCTACTGCTGGAGTCAAACGCTTTGTCTATCTCAGTTCGATTAAAGTCAACGGAGATGGACAAGCATCACCTTACACCGAGCGCAGTACGCCTCAACCTGCTGATGCCTATGGCATCAGTAAATGGGAAGCAGAATGTGCGCTCAATGAGATTGCAGCCACCACTGATTTAGAGATTGTAATTTTGCGCCCCCCATTAGTTTATGGAGCAGGGGTCAAAGCGAATTTTCTCAACTTGATGAACCTAGTCAAAACAGGCATTCCACTCCCGCTCGGTGGAATTCACAACCAGCGGAGTCTAGTCTATGTCGGCAATTTAGTGGATGCGATCGTCACTTGCGCCACACATCCTCAAGCCGCTGGACAGACGTTTCTTGTCAGTGATAGCACAGACGTTTCTACCCCAGAACTCGTTAGAAAAATTTCGGAATCGATGCGGAAACCTGTCCGGTTGATGCCAATCTCGCCTGTAATACTAACTAACCTCGCCCGGATCTTGGGTAAAACGGCAACGCTTGATCGTTTATTTGGTTCACTGACGATCGATAGTTCAAAGCTTCGCCAGACTCTTAACTGGCAGCCTCCGTTTACCCTCGAACAAGGTCTGGAACAAACTGCGAGAGGGTTCCAAGATACACACTGACTTGTTGAAGTAAAAAAAGCTGAAGGGGTCTATCTAAAAGCGGCTCAAAAAATCGTTTCGGTTTCGTTCCTATGAATATTTTTCCCAGTCTGCTACTGGCAAGTGGTGGCTTGAGTTTTGTGCTAGTCGCCTCGATTAGACAGTATCTCAGTCAGTATCTTCTTGATGTGCCAAACCATCGCAGTTCGCATACTCAACCGACACCCCGTGGAGGAGGACTTGGGTTTGTGATTGCATTTGCTCTCGTGAGCGCTATGCTAGCGTGGCTGGATTGGCAAACCTTCACTGCTAGCAATGCGTTATTCATTTGGGCGGCTTTAATTCCGTTAATTATTGTTGGCTTTTTCGATGATCGCGGTGATGTTCCCGCTCAAATTCGCTATCTTGTACAACTTAGCTCTGCTGGAATTGCGATCGCAGCGTTTAGTCCTTTTCCTCAACCTTGGCTAGCTCCACTGGGCATGGTTGGAGCGATGCTTGCGATTGCATTAACCATGATTGGGATGACTGCGCTGATCAATTTCTATAACTTTATGGATGGGTTAGATGGATTAGTCGCAGGCGTATCTTTTGTGCAATTCACGTACTTAGCGATCGAATATAACCAGCCAATGCTCGCGCTGCTGGCGATTTCATTGCTCGGCTTTCTCTGGTGGAATTGGTCACCTGCCAAAATTTTCATGGGGGATGTCGGCAGTACTGTTTTGGGCGCGATGATTGCAATCTCGCTGCTAAATCAGTCTGGGGATGCGGTGCAGGCTTGGTCATCTTTAGCGATTACATTACCACTGATTGCAGATGCGATTTACACGCTGATTCGGCGTGTGATTCGGAAAGAGAATATCTTTCAGCCGCATCGCACTCACCTTTATCAGAGACTACAGCAATCGGGCTGGAACCACGCTCAAGTTGCTAGCACTTATATTCTGGTCACGCTTGCGATCGCGCTGAATTTACATTTTCTACAGGAATTTGGAGCATGGCTCAGTTTGAGCGAAGTTGTCTGTGCGATCGCGCTTGGAGAAAGATATCTGAGCCATCAGCAAGGCATCAAAATGCGAACGGTAATCTATTCGTCTGTTCGGAACTTAATTATGGGAACCCGAGCTGGATGACGAAAAAATAGTCAGATTGAGCAGTGTTTAACGAGATGGAGAGAGATACAGTCAGTAATTTTGCTGAAATCTTCTATGATCTCTCTCAATCTCTTTCACAAAAGCTTAAAGAAATTACGAAAAGATACTGAAATTGGTCAAGTTCTTGTGTAGGATGTACTGTATAGCGATTAAGTTTGACGAAAGTAAATTTGCAAACCTTGATCGATAGGCTTCAAAGGGGTTGATCTACAAGGGCAAGTTCGACAGATTTGCTCTCATCGCTTCGGCAGAGAAAGCGGATTGCTAGCCAGTGCAGTTTACCTTGGGATAGTCAATGAACAGTGTTTTAGTGATCGAAGACGATCAAGAAATCTTAGAAAATATTGAAGAGATTCTAGAGCTTCAAAGTTTCCAAGCACTGACGACGAGTAGTAGTGTTGCCGGGTTGCAATTGGCGAAAGAAGCACTGCCGAGCCTTGTGATCTGTGATGTCGTCATGCCTGAAATGGATGGCTATACGGTGTTGAGCGAATTACGTCAGCAGGCTGAAACGGCAACGATTCCGTTTATTTTTCTGACCGGGCGTTCTGAGCGCACAGATGTGCGAATGGGAATGGAATTGGGCGCAGATGATTATCTGACCAAGCCTTTTACTCAAGAAGAACTGATCGGCGCGGTGCAGAGTTGCTTAAATAAGTACGATCGCTTAACTCGTCAGTCTGAGGCACAAGCACAAGCTGCCCAATCCATTGAGAAGCAACTCCAAACCAGTCAAGAGCTAGCTGAGATGAATAGTATGCTGTTGCAGAAGCTATCCCAAGGCTTACGGCATCCTGTCTCGAATATTACGATCGCGACTTATATGTTGAAACAACATATCTCTGATCAAGATCTCGATCGCTATATTGCAATCTTAGAAGAAGAATGTGCTCGCAGTACATCGCTGTTGAATGAAGTTTCAGGATTGCAAGAGTATTTGAATCCATCAAAGATTAATTTGCTGCGCGGTAAGTTAAAGCTTCGGATTCCACTGTAGGACTTAGACAAATAAATTTGAGCAATTCTGAGCCTCAATGTGAAACTCCAAATTTTGCAAAATGTCGGAGTTCCTGCTGCGCTCGATATAGCACTCCTGTTTGATTGACAAGATCTTGCAAGTTGGGAAATGGAGAAAGTTGCTACCCACTTCCCTATTTCCCCAACTTTCAACCGATTGAGCACTACGATCTCTATAGTGTGCTATCTTCCGCCATTGCCTTTAAGTGGAAGCTTTCCGTTCTAGCTGCGGGTTTGCCAGCAATCCAATCGATGAAGAACTCTGAAAGCCGATCGTTTTCATACAAATCGTGCATGAGCGAAATTGGAGCGCTGTAAAGCTGATCGCTCTTAAAGATCGCTTCCCAATCTAAGTTAATTTGGCGAACGACACCGACTTTTTGCATCACTTTGAGGAACTCATAGGCAATGAGTCCTTGCCCGATCGCGGAAGGATGAACACCATCTAAGCTAAACAATCCACCTTGCTTTAAGTGTCCTTGCTGATCAGCATGATAATACTTCGTATTCACAGGTGGATACTTAAAGTTGAAATAGTCTGGAAATTGATATTTGACCTGCCCCGCATTTCGCTTAAATGCAATGTCCTGAAGTGCTTTTGAAAGATCAACAATGTGATAGCGCGGTTGAGAATAGTTTTGATTCTTTTGCGCGACCAGCTTCTTAATGGTTTGATTGTATTGCCGAATGCAGTTATCGATATACACTGCATCATTCAAAGTTAAGAATACTTGTTTCCCTTTGCGAACTGCCTCTTCTTCTCGGAAGAAGTAACTGTAGTACTTATAGTAAATATAGCTTTCTTGACTATCACTGAAATCTGTCTCAACCTCAATTTTCATCGTCTCTCCAAATCCTTTCGCAAGTGGTGCGATCGTCACGAGCGGAACGGTTCCCACAAAGACGTTAAAATTTTGATTGCGACTGTTCTGCATGATCTGATCAACGCGATCGAGAAGCTCAGCATACTCTACTGCAAAATCATTGGGATGCCAAAGGTTCCAAGCTTCGCGCTGTTCGCGGGAGAGCGATAAGAGCGATCTCGAACCTGTCCCTGGTGTTTGGTTAATGCTCAATCCCAATACTGTTCCCAACGCATTGTTCGCACCAAGCCACAAGAGTAAATTTTCAACTCCTTCTTGAGTCGCATGATGTCTTAGCCATTCTAACTGAGTGTACTGGTCGAACTGAGGTTTCAGTGAAGGATTGAGGACTTTAAGCGCAGTCCGATAAAACGTTGCACTGGGAAATCCAAACGTATTGTCTTTTTTCTCATTCGGATTGCTGTCAATCTCTGTTTTGCAGGTTTCAGCATTGACTAACCAAGCATCTGCAACATCAAATCCCTGAATTGCAACATTGTGATAAAACTCTACTCCGCTCGGATCAGGTTGGTTTTCAGCCCCCTGACCGCGCTCGTAGTAGTCTTCTACACTATCAATAATTTTTCCGAGTGGTTGTAAAACCGAGAGCCACTCAAACGCAGAAATATCTGTCCCGTATGTCTCCTGCAGTTGACGCAGAACATTCTCTAAATTCAACGGTAATCCGCCTGCTCCCCACAGCTTCGGATACCGATAATCAGTCAGTTTCATTGCTCGCGCAATCAGCGTTGAATAAGCAAGATCCGTTCGAGCAGCGGCTCCTGACATAAATCCTTGAGAAACACTATCGCCGATCGTGAATAGTTTCATAACCTACTCCTATCCGTGATTACCTCAATATCTATTCAAGCGAGTTTTCACCAGAAGATCGGGCGTTATTTACAAGAGTTTTTGGACAAGACTTTTGAGTGTGATCCCAAAATTGGATTGGGAATACTGGGAGCGACGTGGTTGCGTCAAGCCCTTTCTGCACCCGAATTATGTCTAGTCTCTCTAAACTCCCAGTTTCTGTTCTAATTCCCGCCCGTAATGAAGAAGCAAATTTGCCCGCTTGTCTAGAAAGTGTTGCGCGAGCGGATCAAGTGTTTGTCGTCGATTCGCAAAGTAGCGATCGCTCTGTGGAAATTGCAGAGAGCTATGGGGCGAATGTGGTGCAGTTTCACTTCAATGGACGCTGGCCGAAGAAGAAAAATTGGTCCCTGGAAAATCTTCCATTTCGCAATGAGTGGGTGTTGATTGTAGACTGCGATGAGCGGATCACACCAGAACTGTGGGATGAGATCGAGACTGCAATTCAAAATCCAGAGTACGAAGGGTACTATCTGAATCGCCGTGTGTTCTTCTTAGGACAATGGATTCGCTACGGTGGCAAGTATCCCGACTGGAATTTGCGCTTGTTTAAACATGCGAAAGGTCGCTACGAAAACCTCAGCACTGAAGCAATTCGCAACACGGGTGACAACGAAGTCCATGAGCATGTTGTCATGTCTGAGAAAGTGGGCTATCTGCAAAATGATATGCTCCACATTGACTTCAAAGATCTTTATCACTGGCTAGACCGACACAATCGCTATTCTAATTGGGAAGCGAAGGTTTACCTGAATTTACTCAATGGCAAAGACGATCAAGGAACGATCGGTGCAAATTTCTTTGGCGATTCGGTACAGCGCAAGCGATTTTTGAAGCGGATCTGGGTAAGATTGCCCTTCAAACCGACGCTCAGGTTCTTACTGGCTTATGTGTTCCGGCTTGGATTCCTAGATGGGAGAGCAGGTTATATCTATGCACGGTTGCTCAGCCAGTACGAGTTTCAAATTGGGGTGAAGCTGTATGAGCTACAGCAGTTTGGGGGAACGTTAAACACCCCGAAACCGAATCCAACTCCGATCGTACAGCCAGAATCATGACAAGTTTGAAAGGGTCTGCGATCGACATAGATGCGCCTCCGCTCGTCGATTTACATTGTTATGATCAATCCTGGTACGATCGCGGTCGTCCAGGCTGGTATGTCTTACTATGGTGGTTGGTTCAATCGATCGTATTTCCCATCACTCCTCAACCTTTGAATCAAGTTCGCTGTGCTGTGTTGCGACTATTTGGGGCAAAAGTTGGCAAAGGGGTGCTCGTTCGTCCGACGGCACGGTTTACTTATCCCTGGAAAGTTGAGATCGGGGACTATAGCTGGATTGGCGATAATGTCGTGTTTTATAGTCTCGATCGTATTTCGGTTGGTTCTCATTGTGTGATTTCACAAAAGAGCTATCTGTGTACGGGAAGCCATGATTTGAGCGATCGCGCGTTTGGACTTGTCACAAAAACGATTGAGATTGGGCATGGAGCCTGGATTGCGACAGATTGCTTTATTGCACCGGGAGTGCAGATTGGTTCCAATGCAGTGATTGGGGCGCGGAGCACCGTACTCAAGTCGATGCCAGCACAGTCTGTTTGCTGGGGTTCTCCTTGTCGATCGCACTATTTGCGAGAGATGCGAGTGCATTAGAGGAATCGCGAAGTATCCTATCGTTCTAGAGCATATTGATTCTGAGAATTGTGCAGAGAATTCCAGTTTCTCTCTCGTTCGTTAGAGGAGCAGAATCAATTGCGTCTCTAGGATGATCTGATGTCGCGTGAAAAGATTGCTCCTTTCCCGAAGTTTTCTGGACTCACTGCTTCAGTTGCTCCGAGAGTAATCTTTACGCAACAGGATTGCTTCAACCTCATGCAAGGACAATTTCATGGAACGAATTGCCTATTTAGGGCTAGGAACGATGGGTAGTGGTATGGCAGCTAATCTACTCAAAGCAGGATATTCTCTGACTGTTTGGAATCGCAGCCCAGAAGCCGGAAAGGCACTTGTCGAAAAGGGTGCAACTCAAGCAGAAACTCCTGCTCAAGCCGTCCAAGATGCGGATGTAATTTTCTATTGCCTTGCAAATGATCAGGTCGTTGAAGAAGTCGTCTTTGGACAGAATGGGATTTTATCGAATGTGAGATTGGGACAAATCGCGATCGACCAAAGTACCGTGCATCCCAGTACATCTCAGCGTCAAGCCGCAGCTTATGCAGAAAAACAAGTTGAGTTTCTAGATGCTCCAGTGTTTGGGAGTAAAAACGAATCGGCGGCAGGTGGATTGTGGATTGTAGTTGGCGGAAAACGAGCAGTCTTCGATCGTGTGCAGCCGATGCTCAATGCAATGAGCGAATCTGTTCACTACATGGGCGACACAGGCAAAGGCGCATCAATGAAGCTTGTAGGTAATTCGATCGTAGCAACTCAAATCGAAGCCCTTGGCGAAGCACTGGTGCTAGCAACGAAAGCAGGACTAAATCCGAAAGATGTCTTAGACGTGCTACATCGGGTTGATTTTCGTTCTCCGCTGTTTGATGGAATGGGTCAGACCCTCATCGATCGCGATTTCACACCGAGCTTTGCACTCAAACATTTACTCAAAGATGCCAACTTGATTGCTCGATTTGCTCAAGATCTAAACGCTCCAACTCCTGCGGCAGTCGCCGTACGAGAAACCATCAAAGCCGCTGTAAATCAAGGATGGGGCGAAGAAAATGCGTCTGCATTTATCAAAATGCTGGAACTCGAAGCAGATGTAACGATTGCACCTTAAATTGCAGATTTCCATCACTTTTTAACCAATCATTTTTTGACTAATCACGTTTTAATCAGGAGAAGCTACCATGACTGCTACCGCTCCAAAACGCCCCCCTCAATCGACTGCACCTACTCCCTACACAGGTCTCGATTGCTTATTTATCGGTGGACGCTGGGTACAAGGTCGCTCTGAACACAAAGTTACTTTGATCGATCCTTATCGCAAAACCTCGATCGCTGAATTTCAAGCTGCGAGTGAACAAGACATTCAGGAAGCTTATCAAGCGGCGAAGAAAGCTCAAGTTGAGTGGGCACAGGCATTACCGAGTGAGCGATCACGAGTCATGCAGCGAGCTACCGAAATCATGAAAGCGCGTCAAGAAGAAATTGTCTCTTGGCTGATTCGAGAAGCAGGCAGCCCGCGCAATAAAGCGATGCTCGAATGGCAAGCGGCTTATGCGCTCATGCAGCAAGCGGTTGGAATTCCGTATCAAGCAGAAGGTCATGTGCTACCTGCTGACCTGCCTGGAAAAGAAAGTCGCGTGTATCGTCAACCTGTGGGCGTTGTTGGGGTTGTCAGTCCTTGGGATTTTGCGCTACACCTTGCGAATCGATCGATTGCTCCCGCGCTAGCACTCGGTAATGCAGTTGTGCAAAAGACACCTTCGACCACTCCGATTTCTGGTGGTTTAATCCTTGCCAAAATCTATGAAGAAGCAGGTCTTCCGCCGGGTGTGTTTAGTGTGATTGCTGGAAAAGCTAGTGAGATCGGTGATGTTTTTGTGACGCATCCGATTCCACGAGTGATTACCTTTACAGGTTCAACTAAAGCAGGGCGGCATATTGGACAACTCGCGATGAGTAGCCCAATTATGAAACGAGTGTCACTTGAACTCGGTGGAAGTAGTCCATTTGTTGTCTTAGATGATGCAGACCTAGAGCTTGCTGTGAATGCTGCGGTGTTTGGTAAGTTCTTGAATTCCGGTCAGATTTGTATGAGCATCAATCGCTTTGTGGTTGATCAGCGGGTGCATGATGAATTTGTCGATCGCTTTGTCGATCGAGTTCGCGCTCTTAAAGTCGGTGACCCGAATGATCCGGATACTGTGATTGGTCCAATCATTGATCAAGCTCAGCTAGATTCACTGCTAGAGCATATCGAATCGGCTCATCAAGAGGGTGCGCGTCAAGTGTTAGGCGGTGAACCAGAAGGATTAGTCCTACCGCCGCATGTCTTTGTTGATGTAAACAATGAAATGCGAGTGGCACGCGAGGAAATGTTTGGACCGATCGCTTCCATTTTGAAAGTGCGTGACGAAGCAGAAGCGCTACAGATCGCAAATGCGACTGAATATGGACTATCGAGTGCAGTATTCACTCGTGATGAAGGTCGAGGATTGCGGTTTGCACTGCAAGTCGAAGCAGGCATGACACACATTAATGATCAGACTGTGAATGATTTACCGAATGCACCGTTTGGCGGTGAGAAAAATAGCGGAATTGGTCGATTTGGAGGCAGTTGGGTGGTTGAAGAATTTACCACTGACCATTGGATCACAGTGCAACATACACCGCGTGTTTATCCTTTCTAGCTAAAGATCGTAGAGGATGCTTTAAAAGTAATTGTTGAGACGCATTTGCCTGCCCCGGAATGCATTCGGGGCGGAGGCAGGTCACACGTCGGAACCTTTGACGCACACTAATTTACCAATTTCTTAAAACACACTCTAAGGACGATCAACTAAGATTTTGCCAGTATAACCTGCGTTATGATAGAGATCGAGAACTGCTTGGATCGCATTTTTAAGCTCAGCATTAGAATCAATTAGAGCTACACAAGCTCCTCCAAATCCTGCACCTGTCAGTCTTGCTCCTAATACGCCTGGAGTCTCTTGCAGGATTGCGACCAGCATATCTAATCCTTCCACCGACACATCATAGTCATCTCGTAAGCTTGCATGAGACGCATTCATCAATTGCCCAAAACGTTGAGCAGATACCCCAAGGCGTGCTTCTAAAACCCGATTGTTTTCTGTAATGACATGACGCGCACGTTCTTGTAGCGGACTCGGTAAAGCAGCGATCGCGCTAACATCCTGAACATCTCTCAGCGCTGGAACACCGAGCAATCTTGCTGCTTCCTCACATTCTGACCGACGCTGATTGTATCCACTCCCTGCTAACGTGCGCGGAATCCCACTATCTATCACCAAAAATGTAGATCCTTCTGGAAATGGCAGTAATTCTCGATCGAGTGTTCGCGTGTCAAGAAATAAAAGATGCTCAGAATCAGCTAGGCTTGATGCCATTTGATCCATAATTCCACACTGTACGCCAGCGAAAGTTCGTTCTGCATACTGCCCAAACTGTGCAATCTGAACATCATCGATTTTGAGATTGAGAAGCGATCGTAATGCGCGTAGCATCGCCACTTCTAATGCAGCACTACTCGATAACCCAGAACCAATCGGAACAGAAGACGTGACAAAGATATTCAGCGGTGGAATAACTATACCTTGTTCTTCGATCGCACGAATACAGCCGATCACATAGCGACTAAAGCCTTGAGGAATTGGATCACGCGAAGAGAAATTGACTTGCTCTTCTAAATCGTGAGAGTAAATGTGAAATTGATCATCGGAGCTAGTTCCAAGGCAAACCGTAGTATGTTGGGGAATTGCTGTGGGCAGAACAAAGCCGTCATTGTAATCAGTATGTTCGCCGAGTAAATTCACTCGTCCGGGTGCGATCGCTTGCACATCTGGAGCAGTGTTAAAAATTTGCTCAAATGTAAATGTAGTGGCTGTACTCATATCAGTCAAACTAGATTCGTTCTAGAGGCAGAGGACGTTGTTGCTGATGCACTTCGATGCTATTCCAGTTTGGATCAAGGGTGAGATTTTCGAGATGATCATCTTCATGGAGCAAGAAGGTATCTTCGATTTTTGCTCCTGATAGACTGGGATTCCAAGCCATCGCTGTATTTGCAGCTAAGCGATCGCTTGTAGTCGGGGTTGCAATCACTTCACGGGATAAATACCCAGTTGTTCCACCCTGATGATGTTCACGAATCGCATTTGGATAACCATGCTGTTCGTATGCTTGTTGTAAAGTGAGATAAATCTGATCTAGGGGCGTTTCCACTTGACATTGATTGAGCGCCGCAGCTTCAATTTCTCGAACTTGATGGTGTAAGCTTGCTTCTGTCTCTGAGAGACGATCGAAGTAAACAAAGCGGGTGAGATTGGCATATAGACCGAATCCACGCGCACAAAAGACTAGCATCGCAGCTCGTCCAATTTTTTCTTGTTTAGGAAGCGTATGGCGATATTTTTGCAGACGTTGTTCTCCAGCAGCTAGAGTCAAAGCAGGATGAAGCCCTCTTGCCCAAAGAGCAGCGGCTCCTGCTCCTGCAAGCTGAACTTCTGTCCAATCGGGACGAGCCTGAGGTAGCACTTCGGTCATGGCTTCGCTAGCGAGTTGTCCAACTTGGCGATAGCGCTCGACTTCACTAGGCAACAGCGATCGTTTACGATTTACCAACGTATTCGGCAGAGATGTTTCTGCTAGGATAGGGCGATCGTTGAGAGTCATCAAGGGTAAATCACTGATGATTCGTCCGCCTTGAGTTGTCTCTCGCACAAAAGCTTCTCGAATATCGATCTCTGTCCAAGGGTTGACGGCGAACTGATAAGCAGATCCAGCAGGGATTTCTTCGTCTTGAAGCCGCTGAGCTTCGATTTCATCTGTCAAAATCCAAGCTCCGTCCAGAGTCACAAGTACTTCAGCAACACCTGTTTCAGCAGCTAGCAAAACCATATTCGAGCCGCCTGCTGTTGCCCAGGAAAACCAATCAATTCCGCGCAAGCGTAGACCGGTTGCATGAGTTTCATACAGCGCTTTACGCATCCAGCTTAGTTTTTGTTCGATCTCCGCATTGCGTTGCTGGCTGAGCGTTGAGGAATGGTTTCTGAGTTGGGTCTGCATCGTTATTCTCCCGGTTTTGAGGGTGTTCTCCTGATTTTGAGATACGGATCGCTGTCATTAGCTCTGTTCAAATATCCTCTTAAATCTTTACTCTCTCTTCTAGATGGACTGTCACAGCTTGTAGTTCTTTGACTTTATCTTCGGGAAGGGCATCATTCGCAAACATACCTGCTGCTAGTTCTGTGCCTGCTAGATATTTGAGTCGATCTGAGGTGCGGTAAGGCGGATAGAACTCTGCATGTAAGTGCCATTCAGGATGTGCTTGTCCATCTATCGGCGCTTGATACCACGCCATAAGGTAGGGAAACGATCGCTGCCACAAACCATCAAATTTTAACGTGACCGTTTTGAGCGCTCTTGCTAGCCCTTCACGCTGCTCAGGCGTTAAATCCATCAATGTTGCGACTGGTTCAATCGGAGCGACCCAAACTTCGTAAGGATAGCGGGCACAGACGGGAACAAACGCGATCGCAACTTCATCCCGATACAAAATTCGTTGATCATCCGCAATTTCTTGCTGAATGAGGTCTTGTAATAGTCCGCGCTGGTGGCTTTGATAGTAAGCTTGCTGCTGCTGTCCCATGCGAGCTGGAACAGGCGGCACAAAAGGATAAGCATAGATTTGCCCATGCGGGTGATGAAGTGTAACACCAACTTCGACTCCTTTATTCTCAAACGGGAGAACATATTGAATCTGAGGAACTTCGCTCAACACACGAGTGCGATCGCCCCAAACTTGGATGAGCAACTCTAAGTGATCTAATTCCAGCGATGCTAGGGAAGCTTGCGGATCTTGAGTGAAGACAACAACTTCGCAAGCACCATTCGCAGGGAGCGTTTCAACAATTTCATGCGGCGCAGTTGTTGCTGTGACTAGCATCGAAGGAAACCGATTTTCAAACACTGCGACATCATAGTTTCCTTGGGGTAACTCGGTTGGAAATTCAGGATCACGGGTTGGAGCTAGGGGATTGTATTCTGGAGGCGGCATAAAGGTTCGCCCTTGACGGTGGCTTGCATAACAGACCCACTCGCCGCGCAAGGGATGCCATCGCAGATGAGGATTTGCCTGAATCGGCTCAGGGCTTGGGCTAGGAGCAATGATGTTTTCAGCGATCGCATTTCGACTATAAAGGGTCAGTTTGCGACCATCCGGTTTGAGCAAAGTTTGAGAATACATACTCTATTGGCGCGCGAGGGTTTCGATAGACGGGGAAGACATCTCTTCTGATGCTGAAGTTATCTGATCAGGCTGTTGAGCATGTCGCTTTTGATGCCATTGCCACGCATGATTCAGAATACTCCGTAAATCAGCATATTGAGGCTGCCATTTTAGAATTTGGTGTGCTTTCTCACTGCTCCCAACTAGAATCGGCGGATCGCCTAGACGACGATCGCGTTCTATCACCTGAATCGGTCTTCCTGTTACCTGCCGCGCCGTCTCAATCACTTCCCGCACCGAGAAACCATTGCCATTGCCTAAATTGAATACATTACTATTTCCGCCATCGAGCAAGTATTTTAAGCCTAATACATGCGCTTGAGCTAAATCGCTGACATGAATATAGTCTCGAATGCAAGTTCCGTCAGGAGTGGGATAATTAGTACCCAGAATTGAAATCGATTTTTGCTGCCCTAGTGCAGCGAGCAAGACTAGTGGAATCAGATGCGTTTCAGGATCGTGATCTTCTCCCAATCGTCCATCGGGATCGGCTCCAGAAGCATTGAAATACCGAAAAGCGACTGACTTCAAGCCATAGGCAACATCAAAATCATGCAGGATGCGCTCTACCATCCACTTGGTCATCGCATAGGGACTAATCGGAGCTTGGGGATGCTCCTCAGTAATCGGAACAAACTCTGGAATGCCGTAAAGCGCGCAGGTGGATGAAAAAACAAACTGCTTGATTGATGCTGCCACCATTGCTTCAAGCAGCGTTAATGTACCGACAACGTTGTTGCGATAGTACTTAGCAGGATTGCTGACTGACTCACCAACTGCGATATCGGCTGCAAAGTGCATCACAGCTGATATTGCAGTTTCAGAAAACAAGCGATCGAGTAAAGGACGATCGTTTGTGTCTCCCACAATCAGCTTCACGTTCAATGTTTGTTCGACTAATTCTCGATGTCCATTCGATAAATTATCTAAGACAAGAACGTCGTAGCCTGCTTGCTGCAAGGCTAAAACAGCATGGGAACCAATATAACCAGCTCCACCCGTGACTAAAATGGTTGGGGATGACACAAGAGCCTCCTGAGCGATCGCTCAAATCATAGAATGATGAACCGGGCTAAGTAGCTAAGCTTTAAGTTGATGTCAATGCTTTGCCGCCATTTTTCTTAGTAGCAGAAAGATCTTGATCGGGTGCAAGTGCTTTTGGAGAAACTTGCACATCTTCAGGATGCCAGGTCGAACGCTCGGAAAGCTTCGCGTAGGTTGCCAAAGCTTGAGCAACAACTTGATCCATGTTGTAGTACTTATAAGTTGCTAATCGTCCTACAAAATGGACATTCGGTGTCGCATCTGTGATCGCTTTATATTTCTTGTAAATTTCAGCATTTTCGGGACGGGGAACCGGGTAGTAGGGATCGCCTTCTGCCTGCGGTAGCTCGTAAACAATACTGGTTTTAAGATGCTCTTGTCCAGTTAAGTACTTGAACTCAGTCACCCGAGTATAGGCATGTTCGTTTGGATAATTGATCACCGGAGCGGATTGGAAAAGAGGCTTATCGTGTGTTTCATGTTTGAATTCAAGCGATCGATAAGGGAGCTTACCAAAGCGATAGTCAAAGAATTCATCAACAGGTCCGGTATAAACAATTTCTCGATAGGGAATTACTTTCTGAATTTCCCGATAATCTACATTCAGCATTACCTTGATATTAGGATGTGTCAACATGTTCTCGAACATGCGAGTAAATCCATGCAGCGGCATTGCTTGATAGGTATCGGTGAAATAGCGGTCGTCGCGATTCGTTCGAGTTGGAACTCTGGCAGTCACCGATTTATCTAGTTCGGATGGATCCATACCCCACTGTTTGCGGGTATAGTTACGAAAGAATTTTTCATAGAGTTCTCGCCCAACCTTGCTCACGACCACATCTTCAGAAGTGCGAATATAGTCTTTCTGCTCTGCAACTGATGCAAAAAACTCTTCGACCTGAAATGAAGTAAGCTTTAGCCCATAAAGCTTATTGATTGTATCAAGATTGATAGGAATGGGAAGCAGCAAACCATCAACACTTGCAAGAACACGATGCTCATACGGTCGCCACGCTGTAAAGTTCGAGAGATAGTCAAACACGTCGCGAGAATTGGTATGAAAGATGTGCGGCCCATAGCGGTGAACTAAAATACCAGCATTATTGTAATGATCGTAAGCATTACCCCCAATATGATTTCTGCGATCGCAAATCAGGACTTTCTTACCTGACTGACTTGCTAATCGCTCAGCAATTACACTTCCTGCAAAGCCAGCACCCACGATCAGATAGTCAAACATTAGAAATTCTCCGAGAATTCAAAATCACAGTCTCAACTTGCTGCATCATTCCTGCCCAAGTCTGATCCCAAGACATTTGAGCCAGAAAAGCATCAACGTGTTCAGGCTGTCCCTGCTGCATCGCAAGCTCAATTTTTTCAATAAAGTCCTCGAGTCGATCGGCAATATGAACTAAGCCTTCTTGACCATAGGGACGAATCACATCACGAATCGAAGTCGAAACGACAGGCTTACCTGCTGCCAGATATTCTGGCGTTTTGGTTGGGCTGATGAACTGAGTTGATTCATTCAAGGCAAAAGGCAATAAGGCAACATCCCAGTTCGCAATATAGTGCGGCAATTCTTGATAAGATTTACTGCCTAAATAGTAAAGATTAGGGCGCTGAGGAAGAGAGTCTAAGTCTATTTTCGCAACGGGGCCAATGAATACCAGTTGCCAATCAGGTCGAGCTTCAGCAATGCCATCGACTAACTCTAAGTTCATGCGCTCATCGATTACACCATAAAACCCTAAGCGAGGATGAACAATACAAGCTTGATCTGGGGGATCAACGGTAATGCTTTTTGCTTGAGCAAAATGTGCGCCATCAATGCTGCTAGGAAACGCATGAAGATTAGAATGCTGATGTTGTTTTGCTTCGTACAGGCTTTGTCCTCCTGTAAAAACGACATCGGCCCGCTTGAATAGCTTTGCTTCCCATTCTCTCAGGGTCTTAGAAGCTCCTTTGAATGCCGATAGCTCATCCATGCAGTCATAGACAACACAGCATGCCTCAAGCTGCTCAGTGAATGATAGTGCGATCGGGGTATAGTACCAAAGAATTGGTGCAGCAATACTATACTCTTCAAATAGCTCATCGATCAGGGTTTGCAGCATTGCTGAAACCATCTCTTGGCTCATCCCTTTAGGCAAATGGGGAACAACAACCCAAACACCACACTCACGTCTGCTGGTTTCCAATCGCCAAGATGCACTCGATTCAAAAATCGGTTCTTCAATAAAGAAAGTTCTTCGTTGGGATGCACAGCGACTCAGGAGATGCTGAGGACGTTGATAGACAAAATCCCAACGTAAATGAGATAAACAGACCAGATCCGGTGTATTTAAATTAGCTGCATCCTCCTCAGAAACATCAAAATTAGAAGCCTGAAATTCTTTTGTTTTCAATGCATCTGTTTTCAATGCATCTGTAAGTTGCTTTTGCCTTATCTGGTTTGAACTAATATAGCCATCCAATCCTATGTTAAATGAGGACATAGATTCTTTGAGGTTTAAAAGGTTAAGTAGAGTATGATTACTACTTCAACAAAAGTAGATTGAACGCATTTGAATTGCTTCTGTCTAAAGAGATGAGATTGGTTGATCTAAAAGGGTAAAAAGACTCGAAAACCAATAAATAATTAAGCGCTTAATGTAAACAATAATGGTCATTCTTAATACATAAAAACTTTTTCTAATAGAAGACTAAATCGCTTATTTTCATCTTCTTAACAGATATGAATTCATAGATTTTTTGTCTGATATTTTCTCTCGTTCGTAGTTGTCGAACACTAATATCTCTCATCAAATGTAGAAGAAATGGGCTAATTTCTGAAACTTCTTCTGCCCCAGGGATGAATTAAATTAAGCTAAAATATAAGCATAAGTACTCTTGATCTAAGCAGAATAGGTTCAGAAAATACATCGCCTTTTTTGAATAAAATTTTAAATTCGACTTAGGATATATCATATCTTTTGAATTGATGTATCAAAAAGATCGTCATTCAAACTGTAAACTTTCATCAAGAGTATTAATTTTGATGTTAGGTTTTAGTCTTGCTATTTAAAAGCATTGAAGCCAAGAGCAACTTCTCCTAATTGAAGGAGCAATCTTCCATGAAACTACTCGGTAAAAGCCTCGACACAACCGCTCATTCTGTCTCTAGTCCGATCGCAATTTGTCGTCAACTCGAAACAGGTTATCCTCGTCCGCAACTTCAGCGATCGCAGTGGATAAACCTCAATGGCTCCTGGAAATTCTCCTTCAACGATCAAGGAAATTGGAAACGCCCAAGTGACATTTCGGAATGGACTCACACGATCGAAGTTCCCTTTGCTCCTGAATCTGAGCGAAGCGGCATCGGTGATACTAACTTTCATCCCTATTGTTGGTATGAAAGAGAATTTGAAGTTCCGATCGATCATCAAAGAGTCTTGCTCCACTTTGGCGCAGTTGACTATGAAGCTTCTGTTTGGGTGAATGATCACTTTATTGGCGGTCATGAAGGCGGACATACCCCATTTAGCTTTGACATCACCGATTTTCTCAAACCAGGAACAACTCAACGCGTGACCGTCTTAGCACAAGACGACCCACATGATCTCGCTAAACCTAGAGGAAAACAAGATTGGCTTCCAGAGCCTCATAGCATTTGGTATCCTCGCACAACTGGAATTTGGCAAACTGTCTGGGTCGAGTGTGTACCAGAAACCTACATCTCAAAAATTCGCTGGACACCCCATTTTGAGCGCTGGGAAATCGGATTTGAAGCATCAATGGCAGGTGCAAAATGCGATGACCTGTATATCAAAGTTCGTCTGAGTGTGGACGATCGGCTTCTCGTCAACGATATGTATGAGGTTGTAGATGAGGACATCAATCGCCGGATTGCGCTTTCTGATCCTGGCATTGATGACTATCGCAATGCACTGTTATGGAGTCCTGAAAAGCCGACGCTGATCAATGCTCAGATCCAGCTTTGGCGCGGAGGATTTTTGATCGATGAAGTGAAATCCTACACGGCGATGCGGACTGCGAGTATTCAGCGCGATCGCTTTATGCTCAATGGTCATCCTTATTATCTGCGGCTCGTTTTGGATCAAGGATATTGGACAGATACCTTGA
Source organism: Leptolyngbya sp. GGD (assembly GCF_026735145.1). Lineage (NCBI taxonomy): Bacteria > Bacillati > Cyanobacteriota > Cyanophyceae > Leptolyngbyales > Leptolyngbyaceae > Leptolyngbya > Leptolyngbya sp. GGD. Next base: position 209,112 of record NZ_JAPQKE010000007.1, on the reverse strand, counting down.
TGACTCCTCCGTCTGATGAAGCCTTGCGCCTAGACATTGAACTCACAAAGCGAATGGGCTTTAACGGCGTTCGTAAGCACCAAAAGATTGAAGACCCTCGATTCTTGTATTGGGCAGATGTCATGGGACTTTTAGTCTGGGAAGAAATGCCAAGTGCTTATCGATTTACGCGCAAAGCGATCGAACGCATTACACGAGAATGGGAAGAAGTGCTCGATCGGGACAGTAGCCATCCCTGTATTATTGCTTGGGTGCCCTTTAATGAATCTTGGGGAGTTCCCAACCTTGCCGAAACAGCAGCGCAACGGCACTATGTGCAAGCACTTTACTATCTGACAAAAACGCTTGACCCGACTCGTCCTGTGATCGGTAACGATGGCTGGGAAAGTACCACGACAGACATTCTGGCAATTCATGACTATGATAGTCAGCCTGATCGTCTTGCAAAACGCTATGGTTCTGAAGTGAAACTTTCGGATCTGTTTGAAAGCCAGCGTCCTGGTGGTCGAATCCTTACCCTAGACGGCTATCCTCATCAAGGACAACCCATTATGCTGACTGAGTTTGGAGGCGTTGCCTACACTCGCCCGACTGATACGCAAGCAGATAAAGCCTGGGGCTACGATCGTTCCTCAGATGTGTGCGACCTGCAACTGCGGTATCACAAGCTTCTGAACGTGGTAAACCGCGTCGAAATGTTTAGCGGATTCTGTTATACCCAGTTGACCGACACCTTCCAGGAAGCAAATGGCTTGCTTTATGCCGATCGCACTCCTAAATTTGAGATCGCAGCGATCGCTTCTGCAACGCTCGGGCACGAAACACTGACAGAAATTTCAGAATGTGCAGTACAACCCCAATGCAGTGGTGCTTGGCAAAGCTAAAACACAGCATTCTGAATGACATGAACGCTCCCACGCTGATAACGGCTCACGTTCCGGCAAGGGGGCGTTTTTTCACATCAATGCTGTGACCGTGGTGTTAGACAAACACTCAAGCATGTTGACTTACCCTAAAACCTTGCATCTGCCATAAGGCTCACTTCATAGATGCTATTCTTTGTCCTTATCCGCCTCAAATTCCATTCCAAAGCAGAGCTGATTCGCAGTCAACTGTTCTGCTTAGAGAATACTTTGTGACAAAGCTTAGTATACAGGGAACCTTTTTCTTGATTTAGGAAATTTGACTAGCGGTAGAGAGCACGCTGCATTGATGTCAATATCATCAGGATGCACACTTATCTCAAGTCTTTTTAGTTTAACGCAGTGAAGTGACTATCTCGTTGATAGAAAGTTCTTGCAGTCTATTTGCTATTTCAGAAATAGTAATTTTCTCAAAAGCTGATTGGCTTCACTGAGTTTCTTTGCAAGTAATACTTTTACACCTAAATATAGGTTCTACCTTCAGAAATGTTATGATAAGCCACATTTCGCCGGATGCTTTGTCTGCGTGTACTAGCGCAGAGTCTCAAAGCTCAGAAGTAGCATTTAACAAGAATGTTGCCGACCTTTGGAACCAATCCCCCTCTTACAATCGCAAAGCTTTAAATACAGGAATTGTCCACTTTGGACCAGGTCGTTTCTTCAGAGCACATCTCGCCCGTATCATTCATGAGCATCTTTCTAATCAATGTCAAGACCTAAGATGGGGCATCTGTGGCGTGAGTCTCAAAAGCCGAAGCGCGATCGCAACCTTGCAGCCGCAGAACTTTCTGTATACCTCAACTGATCGATATAGCGGCGATGAAATCCATGAGTCGGCAAGGGTCATTGGCTCAATCAATCAGATTGTCGATGGGATAACAGAGCAAGACTATGTGCTGGAGTTAATGACTTCACCTTCTCTGCATCTTGTTACGCTGACGGTGACTCAAGCAGGGTACTGTCTCGACCAAAATTTCAACCTCGATCTGAGTCACGAGTCGATCGTGCATGATCTGAACCATCCTGATCGTCCGACTACTGCAATTGGGTTTATCGTTGAAGCGCTTCGTCGTCGTCGAGAGCGTGATATAGCACCGTTTACTACCCTATCCTGCGACAACTTGCCTAGAAATGGAACTATCTTGCAGCGTGCTGTATTGACTTATGCAGATCAAATTGATCCTGCATTCGCTGACTATCTTATCAATCAGGCAGCATTTCCAAATACTGTAGTAGACCGAATTGTGCCCCAAAAGCATGAGTCGGATGATCAGCATCCCTACAGACTCCTACAAGTTCGCGATCGCGCTCCCATTGTTACAGAACCATTCTGGCAATTTGTAGTCGAAGATAAGTTTACGAGCGATCGCCCCTTGTGGGAAGAAACCGGAGTAACGATGACAGACGATATTACTCCGTTCTTATACATGAAATCGAGATTTCTGAATGCAGTTCACTCTTTTATTGCTTGTCTAGCAGTGAGAGCCGGAGTTGAGTACGTCCATCAATGTCTCAAATCGCCAGAATTTTACTCGTTTATTCGGCTCTTGATGGAGGACATTGCTGCTGCCACTCCGGTTCCTGACTACATGTGTGAGCATTACATCGAGCAGGTATTACGTAGACTGAGTAATGAAGCACTACCTGATTTAATTGCGCGAATTTCAGCAGAAACCGCTCGAAAATTAGGCAAATATATTCTTCCGATTCTACAAGATGCTCATGCTCAAAAGCTGAATTTAGAGCATCTAATGCTCCCGATCGCCGCATGGATGCTTGCTCTACAAGACGGCATCAGCGAAACGGGCACAGCTTTTCATGCAAATGATAAAGCAGATGTCATCATCATGGCTCAAGCAGGTGCAGCATTGAGCGAAATCCTCGGTCTAGAGAAATGCGAATGCACTGACACTTTAGATCGATACTGCGATCGCGCATTGCGAGAGATTCGGACTCGTGGACTATCAGCGACACTTAGATATTACAGTGAGGAGCCTATTTAGAATGAAATTATTCCAGCCACATAAAGTTGTTCTGTTTGATCATGATGGAACGATTGTTGATAGTGAAATTATCGCGCTCAAAAGCGCGTGGAAGCTCACTGCTGAAGTTGCTTGCGAATTTCCCGGCGCACAGTTTTATGATCTACCTGAATTTATTAAAAACTTTGCAGGAAAGCCCTATCAAGAGATTCTGGCGCAGATTTATAAAGACTCGCCTATGGCTCTGACTGAAGCTGATATTCAGCATCTTGTATTAGAAGAAGAGAATCGTGCGATCGATCACCTCAGTCTCGAAGCACAAGCAACCGCAGGAACGTCAGATGTATTGTCTGAATTGATCAGGCAGGAAGTCGAATTCGCACTAGTCAGTAATAGTAGCCTGCGACGGCTCAGAGCTTGCCTAGTTGCTGCTCAGTTGAGCGATTATTTTACGAGTGAACATTCCGCAAAGGGAAACTGCCGAATCTTTAGCGCAAACGACTCTCTTCCAGTTCGACGACCTAAACCCTTGCCAGATATTTATCTCCATGCTGCCAGATGCTTAGGTGCAGATATCACAAGTTGTGTTGCTGTTGAGGACTCAATGAGCGGAGTGAAGTCAGCGATCGCTGCTGGAATTCCTATCGTTATCGGCTATGTGGGCGGAACTCATATCACGGAGAATGAGCGCAGCGATCGAGTATCTGCACTACAAGCAGCAGGTGTTCAGCATGTAATCGAAGACATGCGCAATTTGATTCAATTACTATAAATCAGTCGTAAGAATGAGTTGTTGATAGTCACTCTTTCTTACTTTTTAGGCATATGCTCAAATTCGCTCAACCCATTAAATAGAACTATGAACATAGTTGGTAGAGTAAAACTTCCCAAGTCTTCGGATATTTCCGATCTATATATTCGATGTAATGAAGCAGCATCGCTCGATGTTCAGGACAATAGTAAACGAACCGTCTTACAGCAGGGAGGAGTTGTCTCTTCAAGCTCTTATTTTAATTCGTTTTATGAAAATTACTATGTCAAATATACCTCGCTTAATTCTATCTACTATCTTCTGAAACTCGAAGGTGACTTTAGAGTTGCGATTTATAGAGAAGTACAGAGCGGTGAAAGAGAGACAATTTTAGAAGAGAAGATTGAGCAATGCCAACTCTCAAAACCTGTTAAGCTTGCACCGATCAATCTAGTTCAGACTGAGAAAGCTGGCAGAATTTACCTTGAAATTACTTGTCTGAGTACTCAGGGCATCTTTGCAGCAGGTTGGATTGCAACAGATCAACCCAAAGAAAGAGAAGTATCACTCGGAATCGTCATCTGCACTTTCAAGAAAGAGAACTATGTTCGAGAAACATTAACAAGTCTCTTACAAGACGAACTTCTGCAAGATAAGAGCTTTAAAGTGTTTGTTTCTGACAACGGCAGAACGCTAGATCATAATGAGTTTAATGATCCGAGAGTCAAGCTCTTTCCTAACAAAAACGCTGGCGGTAGTGGTGGATTTACCAGAGGCATCATGGAAGCTCTAGCAGAAAAGAGTTCCTCTCATCTTCTATTGATGGATGATGATATTGAGTTAGAAAGCGAAAGCATTTGCAGGTTGTTCGCAGTACATGAGTATGCGAAGACTGAGTTCATCATTGCAGGCGGTCTACTTGATCTTAATAACAAACAAGTCTTGTACGAAGCAGGAGCAACCTACAACGAAGATCCAGCAACAAAGGGTGCATTTGGCTCGTTAACCGCTCTCAATTATAGAATTGACTTAAGCCAAAATGCATCGCTAAATCAATTGCTCGTTGAAGAAGATGCAGATTATGGTGGCTTTTGGTTTTGCTCATTCTCTCGGCAACTTGTCGAAAAACTCAACCTGCCGTTGCCACTCTTTATCAAACTGGATGATGTTGAATTTTGCCTCAGAGCGAAAATGACATTAGGCATTCCAATCGCGACATTTCCTTCGATGGCAGTTTGGCATATTCCTGCCTCTGCTAAGAACTTAAACTGGGAAACTTACTATTATTTCCGCAATGATCTCATTACATACGCTGTGCATTTCTCGCCAAGCTATGAGCATACTGTCAGTAACTTGACGCAAGAAATTGCACTTTCTTTGTTAATGCCAGACTTCGATCGCGCTCAAATGCTCATCAAAGCCTTTGACGACTATCTAAAAGGTCCAGACTGGATTATGAGCATCGATCCAGAAGTCGCACATCCTAGCACGCTCAAACTCAGCCGCAGTTACGAAAATCAGCAAAATGTTGATTTATTGACCAATGTTCAGCTTATGGCGCAGTGGTCTAGCATTGTGGATAAGGGCAGGACAGAATGGTCTATCGCAAGTAAAAACTGGAAAAATGCTGCACAAGAGCTGATGTCTCATACTTTTTGGCAGAAATATCTAGGGTTGAAAGAACCCACACTTTCAAGCTCAATTCGCCACTCGCTTTAGATTCCAGTGATAGAGATCGGCTGAATGATGTTGATATTGTTTGAAATCCACATAATCAGCCGATGCAACCACTCTTTAAACACGCGCAGTTTACTCTAGATCTTGACTCAGGAACTTCGCTAATTCTGAGCAACTTTACTTTATGGCTAGTACTCAGATTGTGGCTGTGTATCCCTCAGTCGATAGCTCTCAGCATTTCATTTTGGGATTCTGACGGTTGCGGAGTTTCCCAGCGCTCGAGAATCACTGCATTTGACACATTACCGATGATATTCATCACCGTTTTGAATCCATCCGTTAACCGATCAACGCCTGCCACGATTGCAATTCCCTGTAACGGTAAACCTGCTGCGCTCAGAACAGTTGTCATCATAATAATTCCAGCGCCTGGAACTCCTGGGGTACTAAAAGAAACCAAAAAAGTACTGAGTGAGATCGCTAAAACTAAAGATGTGGTCAGTGGAATATCGTACATTTGAGCAATGAACACAGCATTGAATCCTTGCAGAATGGCAGAGCCATCGCGTTTTAAGGCTGTCCCTAACGGAATTGCGAAACTTGCGATGTCTTCGCGCAATCCATACTCTTCCTGAACGTCTTTGAGTAAGATCGGGAGCGCTGCGTTAGAACTGGCTGTTCCAAATGCTAAAGATAGCGCAGGAACTAGACTTTGTAGTAATTTGATCGGTTTTGCTTTGAGAAAAAAGAGGATCAATAGATAAAAGCCCACCATCAGCAGACTACCAACGAGGAGAAAGAACACATAATTAAAGAGCTTAAGAATCAGTTGCAATCCCTCTGTCGCAATCACCGAGCTAATCAAAGCAAACACACCGATCGGGGCGACGTACAAAATGAGAGAGAGAACTTTCTCAAAAATTGCATAACAGCTCTCAACAAAGCTGACGAAACTCGCTGCCTTTTCTCCAACAAGCTGAATCGCTACGCCGATCAATGCTGATGAAAAAATCACCTGAAGCAAATTTCCATTGCTCAACGCTTCGATCGGATTCGTCGGGATCAAACTGACCAGCCAATCAATCAGCGACTGAGATTGTGCGATCGCTTCCATATCGATTGTTCCAGACCCGGATACGCCAACTCCAGGACGGATCACCACTGCCAGCACCAATCCCACAACGACGGCAACTCCGCTTGTTAAGCAGTAACTCAAAATCAGCTTGACGGCATAGCGTCCAACCTGAGCCGCATTTTGAATCCGAGTCAGTCCCAAAATTAGTGAAGAAAACACGATCGGGACAACCACGAATTGGATCAATCGTAAAAAAGAAGTCCCCACGGGTGTGAGCAAATACTGATCGAGTGGAGCGATCGCACTCGGAAAGAAATCATGTAACACTGACCCAAATCCAATCCCAATTCCCATCGCCACGAGGATGAGCGTTGATAAACTCATAGCTGACATCAAGTAAAAACTGCCCTCAATCTATCATCGTCGATTGCCCCAAACTGCTTGACGCGCAACTTTCACAGTTTTATGTCACATTACAAGATGTAAAGATTGCGCGATCCCGATGGAATTAAAAGTTCTCCCAAAACAGGCAATTCTTGCCAAAACCTTTCACTGGATCAATGTTGTCAGTTTATTCATCATGCTGACCAGTGGAATCCAGATCTACAATGCCAATCCTGTGTTTGGAGGACGGCAAGGCATGACCATTCCGCCCATTTTTGCCTTAGGAGGATGGCTGGCAGGTGGGCGAGATTGGCACTTTGCAGGCATGTGGCTTTTCTCACTCAATTTAGTTTGGTATGGGATTTACGTACTTGTGACCCGGCGATGGCGGCATCGATTTGTGGGCACAAACGATATTCAAGCCCTGCAAACTGGAAAGAATCCCAAACGCAAAGCCTATGCGTGGCATCGACTCGTTTATACGTCGATCGTGCCGATTCTCCTGCTTGCCATTCTCAGCGGGATTGGTATGTATAAACCCGCTCAATTTCCTTGGATTGTCGAGATGTTTGGCGACTGGCAAGCGTTGCGAGTGGTGCATTTCCTAAGTGTGCCAACGGTGATTGGATTTGCGATCGTTCATTCTCTCCTCGTACTGAAAGTCGGCGGCAGTCGCCTCATCGATTCAATGTTCTGGTAAACCTCATGCAAAACTTTTCGCGACGTGACTTTCTCAAAATTGCTGGCATTTCAAGCTCAGGGTTAATTCTGGGTGGCTGTGGAGTCCCTATCTTTGCAGATGTGGTTGGAGCCGTTTCAGAACCCTTCAATCAAAAATTTGAAGAACTGCTATTCAAGCCCCAATCTCCCGTGCCAGAATTCGCAGTGAGTCAGATTGAACCGGCTCAATTGATCGTCAACACCTTCGGATTCACCCCACAAATCGATCCTGCTCGCTTCCGTCTGATCATTGATGGCGAAGTCAATCAACCGATGTCACTTAGCCTAGAAGACATTTATAAATTACCCTTGACCTCAATGATCATTCGTCACGTGTGTGTCGAGGGTTGGGCAGCGATCGTGCAATGGGGCGGAGTTAGACTGCGCGATTTAATTCAACTCGCACAGCCTAAACCCGGTGTGCAATATGTCTATTTTCAATCTGCCGATCGCTATTTAGAAAGTTGGGATCTGCGATCGTGTTTGCATCCTCAAACACTGATGGCTTATCAAAAGAACGGTCAACCCTTACCGATTGAAAATGGCGCACCTCTCCGCCTCGCCTCCCCGATCAAATTAGGCTACAAACAAAGCAAATGGGTGACTCGCATTACGCTCGTCAGCCAACTCGGTCGCTCAAAAGGCTACTGGGAAGATCAAGGCTACGAATGGTTTGCAGGATTATAAAGTCTTACATTCAATGTTCATGTTTCACCTGTGCTCAGCCTTCAAAATCGACACAATTTGTGGGCTGAGCAGAGCCGAAATCCGATCATCGCAGTCTATTTAATTCAGTCTTTTTGAATCAGGTTCTCTCAAATATTTAAGACTTACCCTTCTTCTGATCCTCGATAAATCGGCAGTAGCACATTAAACGTCGATCCATCTCCTACCCGGCTCTTTACCGAGATAGAACCCCCGCAATGCAGCAACAATTTTTGAACGATCGTTAAACCCAATCCAGCCCCGCCCATATCTTCATCCACCGCTTGCCGCACCCGATAAAAGCGATCGAAAATCTTCGGAATCTCTCCAGCCGCAATGCCAATGCCCGTATCGCGAAACTCAAGCTGCACATAATCACCCTGCTGCTTCGCTCTCACCCAGACCTGTCCCCCTCGCGGTGTGAACTTGATTCCGTTGTGCAACAGATTAATCACAATCTGCTTCAACCAAGTCGGAAAGCACGAAATTGCAGGCAAATTCTCTGGAATCGTATAGGCTAACCGCACCCCTTTCTCTTCTGCCAGTGGTTGATATGTACTCACGACTCCCGGCACAATATCCCCCAAACTTAACGCCTGAACCGTGGTTTGCTCTGCCATCTGATCTAAGCTCACGAGATCGAGCAAACTTGTAATCAGTGAACTTTGGCGATCGCATTCTCTCGCCAACAAATCCATATAGCGCTGCTTTTGAGGCGGCTTTAGACTCGGCGAATTTAGCAACGTCAATGCCGTTTTCATATTGGTCAATGGCGTGCGTAACTCCTGCCCTACATTATGCAGAAACTCATCTTTCAACCGAATTGTACTCAGTAATTCCTCATTCTGAAGCTGAAGCAAATTCGCCATTTCAGCTTGTTTGCGATGGGTACTTGCCCGCTGCCATAATTCCTCTTGTCGCTGAATATGCTTGGTCAACAGTTGATTGACGAGCATCGGATCGAACGTCTCCCACTCTGGCAACGTCGCACTCCTAGGCATAAGAGGCTGTAAACTTGCGATCGCTTCGCGCACGACGATCGGATCAACGACCAAAAATGCCATCAAAGACTGCTTCTTCTCAGTGCCGTCTTCATCCACTTGAACCAGCGTATCCCCTTCCCGTAAAACCGGGGCAAGTCTTGCCCGATGCCCCACTAACAAACCACAAAACTGTTTCGACCAGATCAGCAAAAAATATTCTCGTCTTAACGGACTCTCCGGCGATACTAAAACTGTTGAGGGCTGGTTTGTCCCCGTCCGCTCAAGCCCTGCGAATGCCTGTTTTAAGTCAGCATCGGGATTGTCGTCTCGCTGATTCTTAAAGCAGTGAATTTGTTGATCCGCCCCTGCTCGCTCCAAATAGCGATCAAACTCTGTTTGCCACGCATCTCCCTTCGGTAACTTTACCCATACCGAAGCTGTATCATTCTGCTCAACCAGTAGATCGAGGAGGCTACTCATCAATGCCTTAAATGTCACCGGGCTAACTTGCATCGCAAACGGCGCTGAAGTCGAACCTGCGACCAGTTCATATAAAGAAATCTCAGAAGCCAAAACTGATGTCATAGAAAGTTATCAAGGGAAATGGGGAACAAAAAGCAGAATCGTGCAATCTGAATGTTCTTCTATATCTATCCGCAATTCAAGAAAATAGATAAGAAATTTTGAATAATCTTCAGATATATAGAAAAAAAAGCCGGAAATTACGGAGAAAATAGCGTTTTTAGGAATAAACGCCACACTTTCATCTCAGCGACTGTTCCTCAGCAGTTTACTCTTCCTATGTCATTTCAGCACGAGGGATCTGACCCTAGAATTCGTCAGATGCCTTGATTTCTATCCCCATTAATCATCCGCAAGATATAATTCTTTGACCCATAATTCTGCCTTTTTATCAATGATTTTTAATAAATGGTGACATAATGTGGGCGTAATCAGTTGAGAGGCGACTGAAGCCTTTCAATATCAACCGTCGTTTTCACTGGAGAAATCACTGCAATGGCTGGACAAATGTGCTGGTTGGCAGGATTGGGTGGGGGTACGAAGATTCTGCATTTACGTGAACAGTCCCACCAAACTTGGACACCTTATCACTCGTTTCCCCAATACCGCGTTCCCGATTTACAAATTCGCGGCGCATCGAAGGGATGGACAACTTATCAGAAGCTTCGCAATGCCGGATGGTCTCTGATTGCAACGGCAGATGCCTACAAACCCCAATATTCTCAGTCGGAAGCAATCAATCGACCGTCTTAGATTGCAACTTCGCACTAGCCTAGTCTTGCTTGTGCGCTATATTCACTCGCTTTGGTATAGTCTCCAAGCATCGAAAATGCTGATTTGAGATTGCTGAGTAAATACAACTCCAATCGCTCATCCTGGTTCTGACGTGCCAGTTCCAATCGCTGCTGATAATATTTGATTGCGCAAGTCGTTCGACCTAATGCTTCATAAGCCACACACAGGCTCCCCAACGCTTGTTCCTGTGTGCGGACATCACCTAATTTTTGTGCAATCTCAACTCGCCGCAGATTATATGCGATCGCAGTTTCATAATTTCCGGTCACATTACAAGCGTTGCCTAAATTCCGTAAAACCTGCAATTCCAACCGCTGGTCGCCTAATTTACCTGCTAACTCCAATCGTTGTTGGTAATAAGCGATGGCTTGCTCAAAATCGCCGAGCGCGTAGAAGGCGTTGCCTAAATTCTTCAAAATCTGTCCCGTGGCGACATAATCTTGCAATTTCTGGGCGATTTCCAATGCTTTCTGCTCACACTTGATCGCGATCTCCGGTTCATTTGCTGCCTTGTAGGCTAATCCCAAATTGTTCAGGGCTGCCATCTCGCTCCGCTGATCGCGAAGTTCCTGCGCTAACATCAAACTCTGTTTCTGATAGTCGATCGCTTTCTCGTGGTCTGCAAGATGTCGATACGCATTTCCGAGTGTTCCCAACAGTTTGACGCTACTGAGATACTGCCGAATTTGCTGCGCTAGGACAAGACTCCGCTGCGAATAATCGATCGCTTTTGCATACTCGCCCAACGTATAGCAGACTTGTCCTAATGCCTCAAGAGCCTGCTTTGCGCCTTGCTGATCATTCATTTCCCAATACAGAAGATGTGCTTTCTGCAATGTATTGAGCGCTGCATGGAGTTCTCCGCGTTGATGTAACTCTATTCCCAAGTTCAACAGTTGATTTGCCTCGGCACCATCTGCATGGAATGATTCTGAGACAACTCTGTTCGCATCTTCGATCGGGAGAACAGTGTCGCGCTCCACTGAAAGCTGATCGTGCTTGGGATTTGAATCAAGAGTCATAGCAACACCCCGCCCTACGTTAGGATTTCAGGAATTTCACCCTAGAGCCTAGCTTGTTCATCCCTGTGGAGCGTTCCGTGAAACTGCGAGTTTTACTTATCCAAGCACGGTGCCAGCTAAAATCTGCCTATTTCTGTTCGGTGAGCCACTGAATAATGAACTCATTGACAACCTCTGGACGCTCGTCATGGGGGCAATGTCCTGCATTAGGAATTGAGACGAATTGCACAGGCTGGGAGTGGACAAGGGATTGGTAGATTTGTGATCCTGCGATCGGTGTCCAAGGGTCTGCCTCCCCCCAAATCACCAGAAGCGGGGATTGAATATTCGGTAATAACTCGGTTGGTTTCGGTCCCGGCGGTGCCATCAACACAGATGCAAAGACTTGCTGAGCGCCTGGGTGACAAGACGGTTCATGCAATAAATCCACTAATTCATCTGTGATCGCCTCCGGATCGCGGTAAACCTGCCTGAGACTGTTGCGAATTCGTCCTTTCTGACGCACTTGATCAAACATCCATCGTCCAAACTGCTTTGATCCAACCAATTTGGCAAATGTTCCCATGACCAATCGCAACGGCAGGTTTAACTCCTCCGGGCGATGATTCAGTCCGCCTGCTGGATTGAGCAAAACTCCACCTGCTGCGATTTCAGGGTGATTCGCTAAAATCATGAGGCAGAGCAATCCCCCGATCGAATTTCCGATAAACACGGTGGGGCGCTGAATGTTTGCTGCCCAAAAATCTCGAATTAATTCCACCCAAAGTTCAACGGTGTAGTCGAGTGCGGGCTTTGCCGATCCTCCAAATCCGAGCAGATCGATCGCATATACCTGATATCCTGCCTGTGCCAAGACTGGAATATTTTTTCGCCAATGCCCGATCGAAGCTCCGAACCCATGAATCAATACCAAAGGCTCCCCAGTTCCCAGAACGGTGTACTGAATCGAATGCCCTTGCCAATCCCACGTCAGTTTCTCAAACGTGGGCAGAGAGACGACTTGATTTGCAGTGCCAGTCATTTTATGAAGTTTTCTTAACTAATCTTCACTTATATTCTACTTCTTTCTCGGCTCTGGCTCTGAGGATTGCAATGCCCGATCTAAAATGGTGCGGGCTTGTTCGGCTTGCGATCGCGCTTCTCGATATCTCAGATTAGTCTGGGCATAGCTTTTCAAAACTTTAAAACCTTCTTTCAGCCCATTGATTTCTTCTTCGGTGACGAGATCATCTGTGAAGAGAACATCGATATGCTTCCGAACTTGGAGGGCTTCCGATCGAGATTCCTGTGCCTTTAATTTCAAAGTTGCCAGACTGCTCAACGTTTGCACAGCTTGATTAATCGCGTCTTCATCACTGGAAGGCTGACTACCAGGGTCTTTAATTTCGATAAAATTTTGCGGTCCGAAGCCATCTGCCAAGTCTGTTGGTAGTTTCCCTTCATCCATCAGTTCCATGAGTTGATCCATTGCTTTCTCGCGGGCTTTGGGCGAGTCTTTACCGGAAACAGTGAGGATAATTTCGGGGCTTTGAGCGAGGGTGTACTGAACCATTGAATGTAGCGCTAATTAACAATAAGAATATACATACTAACCTTATCTCTGAATAATGCGAATTGACCGGGGAGATCTCTGCAGTTAGGTCTCGAATTTTTTTGTTGGAGTTTCTTGACAGTTCCAAGTTAGTGTGCGATATTAATAAAGTACCAAATGCGGGTATAGCTCAGTGGTAGAGCGTCACCTTGCCAAGGTGAATGTCGCGCGTTCGAATCGCGTTACCCGCTTTCTAAACGAAGTCCTCAAAAAGCCTTTGTTCCAAAGGCTTTTTGGGCTTTAAAGTGATATTTCTCTGACAGCAAACTTAGTGTAGTAGTGCTATCGTTTGGGTGTTTTTCAGGCGATTCCGGTAGTTTATTGAGGTAAGATTGGGGTAGACCTGAACCCCTTATCCCTGGAGAATTTTATGTACTTAAACTCTCCAGGTAAAGCTTTCAAGGAATCGGTTCAGGTTAAGAATTCTAAAGACTACTGCCACTGACGACATAGCCCAGTTGTTTCACAAGAGTTGAGCCAGCAGCACCGCCCAAGGCTAACCCGAACTGCTGCAATTGCTGCACCAAACGCAGTGTTTTTCTTGCCCAAGGTGCTGCCACTGCTGGAAGCCGCTCGGTAAAGATTCGACGCAAACAGGTCGGATTGAGACAGAAGAACTTTCGCACTTTGACCTGGAGCGTCAGGCGGCATTGTGCCATTGACAAGTCTTCTAAGGTTCGTTGATAACGGCTATGCACTCGTTGGCTAGATTGACGACAAGCCGGGCATTCCGCCCTTGTCTGAGTTGAGGTGACGACTGCCCATAAGTGAGGTTCTGAATCCTTAAAATGCCAATGTTCGAGCCGAAGTTTTTGAGAGTCAGGCAGAAAATGTTGGAGGAGTTTCACAGCCTCTAGAATCCTGAAGAGACGGATAGTTCTATTATGAGGCAAGATCACCAAAAGCTCGGAAGTTCCACATCAGGTACTTGTCCAAATTTGGTGAAGCAATTCGCTAGAGTAGGGCAAGGAACGCTTCAGATGACTCGTGGAACTTTTACAACTACTCCCTGACTCAGAACACATACAGATTCAAACCTATGAGCTAGATCGCGTTCAGAAGCAAGTGCAAATCAATCTTTGCTCAACGCAAGCTTCTGCGCCCTGTCCAATTTGTCAGCAGGAAGCAATTCGAGTGCATAGCCGATATGAACGAACAATCGGGGATTTACCGTGGGAGGACTATCGGGTGGTGATGTAATTTGAAGTGCGAAAATTCTTCTGTGATAACGCCTCCTGTCATCGTCGGATCTTCAGCGAACGACTACATGAGATCGCTGCACCTTGGGCAAGAATTGACGGGAGACACTCCCTGATCCAATTCCCTATGTCTAGAACACTACCCATTTCACGACCTAAGCCCAGGGAAAGCTGAGACAGATATGAGAATTTGCTGAGAAGCTCCAAAGAGAAGCTTCTTTCAGCATAGTAGACATCAAAATTTATGGACAATCCAGCGAAGTACATTGACGCTGACAGAGGAGAACTCCAAAATGAGATCGCGCATCAGTCCAGATTTGGAGAGGGTGCAATGCGTGATGTTCAAGCTCTAGCTCTAGAATCGGGAGATGGAACTTATGAGAGAGTTCAGTGCGAATCGTTTCCCCTACCTGTAATGCAACTTGATAGTTTAGTGCATCTAACTTAACAATCTGATTGATGAGACTTTGTAAATGCATTTCAATGCGATCCTCTACAGGATTGTAAAAAGCGAGATGCTGAAACTGGGTGAGATCGAAATTGCCCTGAAATTGCTGATTGAGATGCTGCAAAATATTGAGATTAAATGCGGCCGTAACTTCCTGAGAGTCGTTATAAGCAGCTTCGAGAAGATCAACCGACTTCTGCAAGTCTACCCCTAATAAGAAAAACTCCCCAGGCTTGAGCGCATGTTGGATTTGTGTGAGAAAGCGATCTCGCTCTGACTGATCCAAATTTCCTAGAGTACTTCCTAGAAAAATTAGCATTCGATTTTCTAATTCAGAGGAGGGCAGTTCTGCTAAGGCTTGTTCATAAGTTCCAGCTAACCCACAAACCCGCAAAGTTGGATACTGATTTAATAGATCGAGAGCAGTACTTCTGAGAATGCCTTCGCTGACATCGATCGGAAAATAATAGAGAGGTTGCTCCAACTGCCCATAAGCTTCGAGGAGGACACGAGTTTTCCGAGAACTGCCACTACCCAGTTCAATCAATTCACAATTTCCTGTCAGTTTCACAATCTCTGGGGCATATCTTTCTAAGATGCCTTGTTCAGTGCGGGTTGGATAGTATTCTGGGGTATCACAGATCTGCTCGAATAGTTGTGAACCGCGATCGTCATAAAAATAACGGCAAGGCAGCGTTTTCGGATTGCCTGCTAGTCCTTGAATGACTTCTTCACCTGTATCAGCTTGGGGAATTGATTTGCTCAATGGAATCCAGCGAAAGCGATCGAGTTGTGAGTTCTTTTGTGTTGCTATCATCGGGTGCTTCATGAATGAGATCTACCTGAATTCGTCTAGATTGATAGTCGAAAATCAATTGAATGTGTGTTAACAGAACAATGGCTGTAATTCGTTATCAATCACAGCCGAAATTAGGGTTCTAGGTCAACTTCGTTTTATTGCGCCCCACCCGTATAGAAATTGAGCCGTCCAAATCCTAAGAATTGGCTCATACTCTGTTCTCCAACCGGAAAAGCAGTGACTCCGAACTCATAGATTCCACCAGAAGCTGGATTTGCTTTTGCTTCTAAGGCAACAGTGACTGTACTTCCAGGTTGAACAGGTTGATCAAACACGATCGTGGCTTCACCCGGCACCGATGTTCCTCCAATACTTGCCAAAGGAATTTCAGCACCGCTTGCATACCGAGCGCCTGCAAATGCTTTGCTTCTGCCGACATCAAACTTCACGGTTTCTAAGTTGCGCTCTTGAGCAATTCGTACTGCTTTGAGCGCCTGTCCTGCATCTGAGGGAACAACCAGAGTAAATTCATAAGTCGATGGCACGTAAGCTTGCGACTGAGAGGTATAAGCGCGCATGAGGCGAGGGGGATGCGAGAAAAAAGCTTGCCCGCCGCTGAACTGGACTGGAGCCATTTGGGATTCAGTCATCTGTGTAGGCATCATTGTTGACATTCCAATCTCAGAGAGCCTGGGCTGAGTCGAATTCTTAAATTGACTGTGAGTGGGTGGATGCAAGGAAAAGGTTGGGGATGTGCCAACTTCAGAGAGCCGGGTGTGTGTTGGGTTGCTGGCGTTAGTTTGCGAGAAGGCTGAGGGTTGGGTGCTGATGGTTGCAGCGATCGCGATCATCATTCCGAGTACAAGTCTTTGAAATAGCATCGTCAAATCTCCTTGTGAAATGAAAGGTTCTAGTTTTCGCTCAGTCAGTGAACTTCTGAAAGCTTGACTCTAATTAAACGAGGTGAAACTGAGAGTCGTATGAGGAAAAAACGTCGAATGTGCTAAGTCTTTCCTGAGAAGAAGCTGAGAAATCTCACGCAGTCGTTACTATCTGAATCACAGCACATTGTTCTGTTACCCTTGGATTCTATTCCGGGGGCGGGTGAGCACCGAAGCATAGGGATCTGATTTGATTGCGAATCTTTTAGCTGTAAGAAAGTTAACCATCTGCATACTGGCTAATCTGGTGAATCAGTTTTGCAACTAATCCTGTCCATCCGGTTTGATGGCTGGCTCCAATTCCAGCTCCATTGTCTCCATGAAAATATTCATAAAACAACATCAAATCTTGCCAATTTGGATCAGTTTGAAAAAGCTCTGTTGCCCCATAGACAGGTCGTCGCCCAGATGGATCTTGAAGAAAAATCTGAATCAGCCGATGTGAGAGTTCTAAAGCAACTTCCCAAAGATTTCGCCATTGCCCTGATCCAGTTGGGCACTCTACTTTGAAATCATCGCCTAAGTAATGATGAAATTTTTGCAGTGACTCAATCAGTAAAAAATTGACTGGAAACCAAACCGTTCCCCGCCAATTCGAGTTTCCTCCAAATAAACCACTGCTAGATTCAGCAGGTTCATAGTCTACTCGAAACTGTGTTCCATCCACATCAAACGTATAAGGATGGGTAGCATGATGTTTCGAGAGGGCGCGAATTCCGTGAGAACTGAGAAATTCAGTTTCATCCAGCATCTTCTGTAAAATTCGTCGAAGTTTGTCTTGAGACACGATCGCTAACAATCTCCTAGCCTGCATCCCTTGTGTCTCCATACAAGCCACATTACGCCTCAAGTCAGGACGATGTTGAATAACCCATTCTAGCCGCTTCTTAAAAGCAGGTAATTGATGAAGTGTTTCTGGCTCTAATGTTTCGATCGCAAATAAAGGAATCAGCCCGACCATCGATCTCACTTTCAATTCAATCTGCTGGTCATTCGGTAAATGTAGAACATCATAGTAAAATCCATCGGTCTCATTCCATAGTGAAGTTTCTGCTTCTCCAATACGATTCATTGCATCAGCAATGTAGAGATAATGTTCAAAGAATTTAGTTGCAATGTCTTCATAGACTGGATTGGTTTGAGCAAGTTCAAGTGCGATCGCAAGTAAATTTAAACAATACATTCCCATCCAACTTGTGCCGTCGGATTGATCGATGTGACCACCCGTTGGAAGTGTTGCACTACGATCGAACACTCCAATATTGTCGAGTCCTAGAAATCCACCTTGAAAGATGTTTCTCCCTTCTACATCTTTGCGATTCACCCACCAAGTAAAATTCAGTAAAAGCTTTTGAAACACGCGCTCTAAGAAAACGCGATCGCTACGTCCATACATTTTCTGCTCAATCTTGTACACACGCCAAGTTGCCCAAGCATGAACAGGCGGATTCACATCACCGAATGCCCATTCATAAGCTGGAATTTGTCCATTGGGGTGCATGTACCATTCCCGCGTCAAAATATCTAGCTGATGCTTCGCAAACTCCGGATCAATCATCGCAAGTGGAATGCAATGAAATGCGAGATCCCAAGCTGCGAACCAAGGATATTCCCACGTGTCAGGCATCGAAAGAATATCATCTGTATGGAGATGGAACCATTCACGATTGCGTCCATATTTGCGCTCTGAAGGCGCAGGAGCAATCGGATCGCCCTTGAGCCACTCTTCTACACTGTAATGATAGTATTGCTTGCTCCAGAGCATTCCAGCAAACGCTTGACGTTGGACATTTCGCATCTCATCGCTCAGTGGAAAGGGTGTAATGCGATGGTAGAATTCATCAGCTTCTTGTTGTCTAGCTCTGATAATCGCATCAAAATCAGCAAAAGGAGTTGTTAAATTTGAACGATCGCTGAGCCGTAATTGAATTGTTTGAGTCGCATGGGCTGGAATGATCAATTGATAGTGTACGGCTGCTTTTGTGCCGATTTTATTTGGGTTTACGGCTTCCTCATTGCCATGAACAATATAATCATTGATACCATCCTTGACATAAGCAGAATGATTCGGGGAACTCAGGATTCTCTCATTATTAGTTTCGTTTTCTGTGAAAAGTAATCCTTCACCTTTCTCACAGTACAACCATCGCTTGTTGAGGGTTGGATGATCTGCTTCGATTACATCATAGGTATGATTCGAGCGCACAATTTTGAGTGAGGGCTTTGAACTATCTTGAGTCCAAGACCAAGTATTCCGAAACCACAGGGTTGGAAGGACATGAATAGGCTTTGTTTCGGAACTACGATTGGTGATTTTAATTTGAATCAGAATATCTTCAGCATCCTGCTTTGCATATTCAACCATCACGTCAAAGTAGCGTTGCTGATCAAATATGCCTGTGTCGAGGAGTTCAAATTCTGGCTCTTGGCGAGTTCGATGCTGATTTTCTTTAACGAGTTGCGTGTAAGGGAAAGTGCTTTGTGGATATTTGTACAGCGCTTTCATGTAGGAATGAGTTGGCGTATTGTCCAAGTAGAAATAGTACTCTTTGACATCTTCGCCATGATTCCCTTCGTTTCCAGTCAGTCCAAACAATCGTTCTTTCAAAATTGGATCGGCTTTATTCCACAGCGCGATCGCAAAACATAGTCGTTGATGATTGTCTGAAATTCCCAATAAACCATCTTCACCCCAACGATAAGCACGCGATCGCGCTTGATCATGAGAAAAGTAATCCCAGGCAGTTCCAGACGGACTGTAATCTTCGCGAACGGTTCCCCATTGTCGATCGCTGAGATAAGATCCCCATCTGCGCCAATGAGCTTTGTGGGTTCGAGTAGCTTCCAATCTAAGTTCTTCTTGAGTTGGAACAGTCATGGTTTAGTACCTTGATGAAAAATGAGCGATCGCGAAGTAATCTAGTGGCTATCAATTCCAGAGATTTGAAGATTCACAGCATTGAGATAACCTCGATCATTCAAAGTGCTAGCAGGCAGTCGATTTGTAACAATTGCCGCTTGAACAATATCTTTTGCGTGAACTCGCCCAGCTTTGTAATCATAAATCAGTTGGCTGTAGCTCGAAATTCCCTGATCGCGTAAATAACCACGATAAGCTAAATTTGCTAGATCACTCGGCGTGAGCATGTTGTTCAGAACTTGGCTTGGCACCAATTGAATCATACTCAGTTCTTGATCAATTCGAGTTTCAGCATGGGCAGCCGTTGCGGTTACAGCAGATAGCAGTAAAATAGATAATCCTGCAATGAGTGAACGTTTCATAGGAATTGCCTCATTAATGATTGAACTGCTTCCTAGAATGAACGATGCTGCTGAATATCCGTTGATGATTAGCTGAGAATTTAGTGAGTAAAGGTAGAATCGATATTTTACTTTGTTCAGTCTTTTCTCAGCTTTGACTCAGAATGCTTGAAGTATCGATCGATATACTAAAACGAATTGAGTTCAAGATGATATCATGCAAACGAAAACGTCAACAATTGCATTGCTATTAACGCAAGCTGGTCAAGCACATCACGACTATGAAAAAAGCGTATTGAAAGGTGTGTATGACCAGGATTGGGCACGCTGGTATGCTGAATATGTGATTCAGAATGGCTTAAGTGAATGTTTGGAACAGGAGGTAACAGTTCAGCAAGTCAGCCAGTTTTTTATCCAAAGCTATGAAGCGTACAAGGGCAAAAAATCTGGAGAGACTTGGGCGGATTACACAGCAAGAGAAATGCAGCAAACACGATTTGTATGAAGAAGTGCGATCGCACTAATCAAAATCTCGTCTATTGGATTGTGAAATACTGCGATCGCTGAGGGACTAATTAGATAACGAGTGAATTCAGTAGATGGCAAAAACGAACAGTTTTCATCAGAAACCTTGTGCCGCTCCGTACAACTTAAGCAAAAGTTTTGCAGTTAGGCTTCAGACCTGAACCTAAATTATCAGGATTGGAAGTCGGTAAAATGGCCGGTGAAGGAATCGAACCTTCATCTATCCCCTAAAATACTTTCTCTATAAGAAGGCATTTTGGGAGATGGGATGCACCGAAGTGCACCCCGGAGATCGCATACCCTATGCTAACCGACCATGACTACTAAATTTGTGTCCCCATTATTGTACTTATCTCTTCGTCAGTTTGCAAAAAGTCTTGTTTTAGGGATTGTATGATTTTATTTTTTCGTCTCTCATCATTTGAAATTCCTTTGTATGTGGACTGTAATTCCCCATATACCGTTTCCATATTTAAACATTTCTTGCAAATTTTCTTAATTGACTTCTGCCAAACTTTTGACAGAAGTATAACATCTTTCGAAGTTATTTCTTCAGGCTTATTAAGTTTTGACTTATATTCTTTTTTAAGAAAATCTTGATCAGTAGAATTGTAGATTTCTAATAGTGTATTCAATTTTTTGTCTTTTAAAGAGTGAAACTCAGTGTTTCTAATAATTCTAAAATAATCAATAATTTCTAACTCTGTTTTTCCAACATAGTTCTCGAAAGTTTCATGTTCAACATTTTCTGCAAGCTTATAATCTCCTTTTTTAGAAGAATAAATTATTGCTATTGTTTTCCTTAAAAAATCACCTCTTGCAATATTTTTTGATTCCTTAAGCATTATTTTTATTTGCTGGATTCTCTGACAGGCTGCTTCTGCCTTGCTGTTGATAAGTGCTATATGAGCTAAGTGTACAAACTTCCTTAGATCATTCATGCCCAAGTGTTCTGTATATAAATGATGATGCCCATACTTCCCTGCAATTATCTGTAAAAACTTTGCTCTATCTGGCTTAGCCTCAGTTTCCTCTAGAAAAAACTCTACTGCTGAATCAACTAAGCAGAGATAGGGATTAATCGCCCCAAGTTCATGACGAAACTGGCTTTCAATTCTTCCAGGTTTTTCTAATTCATCAAACATTGATTTTTGTAGTAATGAATTTTGAAGTATTCCGTATGAGGTGATGAGTATGCTACCTAATGATCTAAGCTAAACTGCCCTGAGTGATTCTGTCGCTCCGTTCGCTTTACTGGGCTGGTCGGTCCCCACTAAGCAGTTTGAAGGAATCGGGTCTAACGGTGATTAGGCAGATTGTTATCTGTATAATGCTCCAGAGCTGAATGATTAGGCAAATGGAGATCCGTGTAATGCCTTTTTACAGCATATTATTCAGATTAGCAATTTGGATAATAGCTTCGTTTATGAAGTGCATTTCTATTTCTTTAGTAAATCTTTATTATTGGTTTTTAGCAGCGACGATCGCGATCACAATAAATGAGCGCTAAAAGATGCCTAGAAAGTTTTGCTGATCGCGATCGCGCTATCTGTTTCGATATTGCGATCGCGATATTGACTTTCAGTTAAGCACTCGTCTCAAACCATACCTATTCACCACCACTATAAAGATTGATTCGTCCAAAACCTAAAAATTGACCCACCCCGTTGTCTCCTGCCGGAAATGCGGTCACTCCAAATTCATAAGCGCCTCCAAATGCTGGATTAGCCTTCGCTTCAAGTGCAACCGTCACTGTGCTACCAGGCTGTACGGGTTGATCAAATACGATCGTAGCTTCCCCAGGAGCAGGTTTCTCACCACCGACACTTGCCAGAGGAATCTCCGCTCCTGCTGCAAATCGGTCTCCTGCAAATGCTTTACTTCTGCTCGCATCAAATTTCACTGTGCCCAAATTTCGTTCTTGAGCAATCCGAACTGCTTTCAAAGACTGTCCAGCATTAGCAGGAACAGTCAAAGTAAACTCATAGGTCGATGGAGTATAGGCTTGGGTTTGAGAAGCATGAACACGAACTAACTGAGGGGAATGAGAGAAGTAAGCTTGTCCATTGTTCAGTGGAGCTTGACTCATTGGAGCCTCAACCATTTGAGTCATCGGAGACTGCATCGAGCTAGAGGTGCCAATTTCAGACAATCTGAGGTGGGTGGAATTCTTAAATTGGCTCTGAGAGGGTTGACGCGAGATAGTTGTTTGAGCAGTGCCGATTTCCGAAAGGTAAGGATGAGTCGGGTTCTTGAACGTTGTTTGAGAAAAAGCTGAAGATTGTGTGCTGACTGCTGTAGCGATCGCGAACATTGTACTGATTGCCAATTTCTGAAATAGCATGATCAAATCTCCATAAAATTAGAAGTAGATTGCGCCTCGTCAAATTCGGGATTGACTTGAAGCTTGAGTATGATTAAACGCTGTCTGTCTGAGAGTCGCCTAAAGAAAAGCTTGAGTTAGATAAACGTTTACTGAGAAAAAGATGAGAATGAGCAACTATTTTTCAACCAAGCGCATCACATGACCATCTGGATCGCGAACCAGTAATCCTCGTTTAAACCCCAAAGTCTGCTCTGGGATCGTTACAACATTGGAAGAAACAAGCTGAGATCGCTTTAGTTGTTGCGCGATCGCTTTCACATCCTTCACAACCAAAGTTGTTTGCCAACTGAGTAAATCATTGGGTCGAGCATCCATAGGAAGTGATCGACCATCACGCGGCTCCAAGTATTCTAAAAATTCAATTCCCACTCCAGTCGGCGCTCTTAATCCACTAATATGCAATCTCGCTCCTTCCACATTGTTCAGATGTGCTTGCTCTGTTCCATAGTTCATACTTTCTCCTACTACTTTTAGACCAAGCAGATCTCGATAGAAGCTCAAACTATTTGCAGTATTAGAAACAACGATCGCAGTATGATCAATCCCTAGAAATAGCTGATTTGTAGACTTTTGCCATTTCGGATTGCCCTTTCCTGGAGGGAAGTAAATGAGTTCTAGATTGTGACCATCCGGGTCTTTGAAATAGAAGGCACGAATTCCGGCCGCCGCTTTGTTCCAATCTGGAATTCGTTGAGGAGCAGTAGAAGTGTGTTGAACTTTATATTTTCGTAGGTGCTGATATGCTTTATCAATGTCGTTTACTACGATCGCAATGTGTTGAAACCAGCGATCATGACTCCGGGAATCGATTGGAATAGGTTTACCTTTGGGTGTGAGGTACTCTGTAAGTTCAAGCACTTCATCGCCCAGTTGCATTTTGACGACTCGCATCCGAATCCCGAATAGCCCTTGGAGTTGCTCATAGTTTGAACCCAGAACTTCTACATCCGAAATTTTCTGAAAGGGCAAAACTTGAGAATAGAATGAGATAGCTTTATCCATATCAGAAACTGTTATTCCAACAGATTCGACTGCTAGCACAGGTTGCTGAGATTGAGCAGCACTTTGAACAGCCTGAGATGCTACTTGTGGATAAGCTTGCTGATAAGGAGAAATTGCGATCGCAAACACTGTAAAACAAGCAAGCAGCGTGTATCGAATTCTTCTATGAATTGTAATCTTCATGATTCAAATCAAGATATTGAACTTACTGAGCAAGTCGAATTCCTGAAAACTGCCAGCGAGCTGACGCTGGAAAGAAATTACGATAGCTAGGACGAATGTGGCTCTGAGGCGTAACACATGAGCCACCTCGTAGCACCATCTGATTGCACATAAATTTCCCGTTATACTCCCCAACAGCTCCCTTTGCAGGCTGAAATCCTGGATAAGCAAGATAAGCGCTCTGTGTCCACTCCCACACATCACCAAATATCTGATCAGGTCGAGTCATGCCTTTCGTTCCAGAGGGATGCAATCGCCCACTCTCTAAAAAATTTCCTTGTATTGCAACCTGTCTTGCTGCAATTTCCCATTCTGCTTCAGTGGGTAGTCTTTTCCCTGCCCAACGTGCATAAGCATCTGCTTCGTAAAAGCTCACATGACACACAGGCTCATTGCTGTCTAGAGGACGCAATCCTGCAAGTGTCATGATCCACCAAGTTCTATCCATCTGTTCCCAATATAAAGGCGCAGACCATCGCTCTGCTTGCACAGTCGCCCAACCATCAGAAAGCCACAATTCTGGCCGATTGTATCCACCTGCTTGGATAAACTCTAGATACTCTCCATTTGTAACTAATCGATCGGCTAGCTCATAGTCTTGTAGATACACCGAATGACGTGGAAACTCATTATCAAACGCAAAGGATTCGTCTTTATGTCCGATCGTATAAAGCCCCCCGCAGCAACTCAACCAACCCATTTTTGAAGCAATAGATATAGGCAAAGAAAGGTCTGATCGATAAGCTGGACGCAGTGGATTGAGTGCTAGATTGTATTTAATATCCGTGAGCAGCAGTTCTTGATGTTGCTGCTCATGATGTAAGCCTAGTAGAATCAAAGATTCCAAAGGTACTTCTGCACATTCTTGCAAAAATAATCCCATTGCTTGATCCACATAAGCACGATAACGATAAATCTCTTCGACTGTTGGACGAGAGAGCAATCCTCTTTGAGGTCGCGGGTGACGACTTCCCACTGCTTCGTAGTAAGAATTGAACAAATAGTTAAACTGGGGATGAAACACTTCATAACCTGGCAAATATGGAACCAGTAGAAAAGTTTCAAAAAACCAAGTGGTATGTGCTAAGTGCCATTTTGGAGGACTGACATCGGGCATCGCTTGCACGATGTAGTCTTCGATCGCTAAAGGTTGACAGATCTGTTCACTGACTCGACGTACAGACTGATAGCGATCGAGGAGCGCGGTTTGAGGTTTAAGTTGAGAAAGCATAAGAGATTCAGATGTCTGGTAGTTGATCGCTCAATTTCTGAGCTTTGAATCCGCATCTAAAAATGCAGCGTTTGTGATTTTGGTGATGAAGTTTGGCACAACAAACGGCCTGCTGTCCCTTGATTCGCACATAGATCTCAGAAGCTAAAAACATCCCAAGAATCGGTGCGGTTAAGTAAACCCAAATCGCAGTCCAATTGTTTGCCGGAATTGCAGAAGCAATGGTTCGAGCAGGGTTCATACTCATCCCGGATAATGGAGCCTCGATTATGATATAGGTCGCCACCAAAGCTCCTGCAAAGAGTCCTGTCCATCGTGCGAGTCGTGCCGTATTCGACACTGTGAGAACAGTCATCATCAAACCAAAAGAAATGACCAATTCAGCAAAAAATGCAATGATTGCTCCTAGAGTTCCTGGAGTTGTCACAATGTAGTCAACTGAGGGATCTGAGAGCACGTTTCCCAATAGTTTTGCTGCAATTAAAATTCCGAGTGATCCACCTATCAATTGAGCAATGACATAGCAAAATGCATCTTTCGGCTTCACTTTACCTAAGTGGAGAAACGTTAACGTCACCGCAGGATTGTAATGTGCGCCTGATTGCTTTCCCCAGGGAGAATAGATCAGCGAAATTGCTGTCAGTCCCATGCCAATTCCGATCAGCGATCGCTGAAGTAACGAATTGATCTGAGAGATCGGTGAACTAGGATGTACGACTGCTGCTGTAATCACCGCAGCAGCAACCATGAAAATTCCTAATCCTGCTGCTTCCATCAAATATTCAGGATAGTGACGACGAATTGTATTGATCATGGTGAGGCTCTCTAAGTGCTGCCTGAGTGCTATCGAATTCTCTGCAATTCACGATCGCTGTGGCGACCACCCTTCACTGCCCGCAGAGATTCCCCCAATGACCAAACTGCACCGCCCAAGAGCAAGATATCTTTGAGTAAAAATTGCCCCGGTACAACTGATAAAGCCGGAAATCCGAGTGTCGGTTCCCAACCTGGTGTAGAAAATAAAAAGCTCAAGGTTAACAAGCAAGTAACCACTGCCATCCCACTGCCAACGACAGAAGCAATCGGAAACCACGATCGCAATGCCATCAAGACCGCAGTTGCAACTTCAATCACACCAATCAGATTAGAAACCCCCTGAACACTGATAACGCGATACATCCAACTCATGAATGGACTATGTTCTACAAGTGGCTTAATTGCATTCGCTTCGTAAGGTGTAAACTTCATCAAGCCGATCCAAAACAGAATCAGCACAATTCCATACCGCATCAAAGCAAGCCCAATGAGTTCTAGAAGTCGGCTAACTGCTTTTCGATCGTGTGTCGTTGCCATTTTTAATTCTCCTTATTTATCTCAATCGATCAATCAAGTGATCTCCTACCCGCAAGGCATTCGCAATGATTGTCAGAGTTGGATTGACCGCAGCACTAGCCGGAAAGAAGCTACCATCGACAACATACAAATTGTCCACGTCATGAGTTCGACAGTTGATATCCAGCACAGAGGTTTGTGAATCTTCTCCATAGCGGCAAGTTCCACATTGATGCGCGACTCCTTGAAGTGAGATTTTTTTACGGAAGTAGACCGAACAAGGTAAGAAGCGATCGCCACAATCAATCGATTTCAAAACTTCTGTCCAGCGATGTAATAATCGATCGAATGCAACCGTGTTATTGTCTTTGTAGCTCAGATGAATCTTGTCTCCTTTCACCTGTACACGATTGTTCGGATCGGGTAAATCTTCTGCTGTGAGCCACCAATCTACAGAATGACTGGCAAGCGATGCGAAGACTTCACGATCTTGAAATGAAACTCCAGCAATCTTCGGAGAATCCAGTGCAATCATGTCAGCATTGACCTTGCCGAGCAGTTGAACATGCCCCATCGGATAGTCAAATCCTGCTTCTCCCCAGTAAAAATCATTCACAGCTAGGGTTTTCTGAAATTGAGTTGGATTTGGCTTTTTCGTCAATCCAACGATCGCACCGTTCTGATGCCTCATAAAATTCCGTCCAACCTGATCAGAACTATTCGCTAATCCAGTTGGGTGTTGATCATTCGCAGATCGTAGTAGCAGAGCCGCAGAGTTAATTGCACCACAAGAGACAACAACAATATCTGCAGAAAACAT
This sequence comes from Leptolyngbya sp. GGD, assembly GCF_026735145.1. Lineage (NCBI taxonomy): Bacteria > Bacillati > Cyanobacteriota > Cyanophyceae > Leptolyngbyales > Leptolyngbyaceae > Leptolyngbya > Leptolyngbya sp. GGD. The sequence continues at coordinate 181,816 of NZ_JAPQKE010000007.1, read as the reverse complement.
CTGGATTTGACCTGCAACATCGACCTCAACAGCTGTGACTTCTCGACCCGATGGACTTGTATGCAGACGGAGTACTTTTGCTGAAGTAAGTAAGGTTAAATTCTCAGCCCGATCGATCGCAGGACGTACACAATTGATCTCTGCATCTGCTTTCGCATTGACTAAACAAGGAAACCCATCGCAAGTATCACAACGAATGCAAGAACTCAAATGGCGATTTGCTTCATTGAGTTTAATGGCTAGCGGAAGATAGAACGGGTGCAATCCTTTTGCTTGTAGCGCATCATGAATCTCTTGAATTCGCGGCTCGTGTTGAATGGCTGGAAAAGGATAGTCTTGACTTGCCTGTGGCTCGGTTGGGTCTAGTCCATGCTGTCCATGCACTTCATAGAGTGCTTCTGCCTGAGTGTAGTAAGGTTCAAAATCGCGATACTTTAGAGGAGATTCTAGCGAAATGCCTCCTTGATGTTGAACTTGGTCAAAATCACGATCGCGCCACCGAAACAGCGCTCCACCGTAGACTTTTGTATTGCCCCCGACAAAGTAACCTGTTCCAGGATGTAAGGCTTGCCCGTCTTGATCTCGCCAAACTTCTTTAGTGTGATAGCGATCGTGGTGAAAAACCTCGATCGTATCCCAGTTCTGCTTTTCTCTCGGTAGAAACGAGCCTCGTTCCAGCACTAAGATCTTTTTCCCGGTTGGAGCAAGACGATGTGCAAGTGTGCCTCCGCCTGCTCCTGTACCGATGATAATGACATCATAATGAGCTTGAGTTGTCATAGTTCTTACCTTATTTTAACCGTGAGTTCATCCTCTAACTGAGTCACCTGCCATCGCGTCTGTTCACCTTCCTGGTAGAAATGCAAAGAAACAATCGCATCTCCCACTCTCAATTGCTTCACCGTTAAATCTGGCAATTAATCTGTTGAGTTTATTCCTCCATTGCATTCAATGGGTTTTGCCGTCCGTATCGCAATACTGTTGACATCCACACCAATTCATCTAAAAAGCGATCGAGCCGACGAATCTGAGTCGCTTCATCAATCAAATGACCCATTTCATCAAACAAAGATTGAACATTACTAAAATTTAGATCATAGAAAGTTGTCACTAATCCAAGCTCACGCATCACAGGCAGCAGGTTCTGAATCACCCTTGTTCCACCAAATGCACCTGCTGAAACTCCGCACAATCCTACAGCCTTGTGAATGTATTCCTTGAGGCAAGTATCCAATACATGTTTCAACAAACCCGGATAGCCGTGGTTATATTCTGGAACAACAATGATCAATCCATCAGCACGTTCCATCGTGGCGGAGAACTGAGAATTTTTGATTGATTCACCTGCATCATCAACTGCGATCGCAATCGTGCGAATATCAATTAACTCAGTCTCAACTCCGTCTCTCGCAGCAACTTGCTCTACCACAAATCGAGCGACCAATTCGCTCTGACGACCTTGTCGAGATGTTCCTAAAATTACGGGAATAAATAACACTTTGCTCATACTACTGCTCCTGATAGTTCCAAAGCAGTCCACCATCGACCACAAATGTGCTACCCGTAATGTAGTTTGCGTCTTCAGATGCCAAGAATGCGACCAAAGACGCAACATCTTGAGGTTGCCCTAACCGTCCTAATGGAATGTTGTTCAGCAATGCCTGTAATTTTTCAGGATTGTTCAAAAGCTGTGTGTTGATCGGAGTCTCGATCGCACCAGGAGCCACGTTGTTAATCGTAATTCCAAGCGCACCTAGCTCAACTGCTAGATTACGAGTCATCATTCTCATTCCGCCTTTACTAGCACAATAAGCTGTAAAGTTGGGAAAGGGCAATTCTTCATGGACAGAGCTAATGTTGATGACTTTCCCAGGACGGTTTGTTTCGATTAAATGCTGCACAAAAGTTTGCGTAGCAAAGAAAACGCCTTTCAAGTTAACATTCATCACCGCATCATACTCTGCTTCCGTAACTTCCCAGAAGGGAGCATGTTTCTCAATTCCAGCATTGTTGACCAAAATATCTAGCTTGCCAAAATGCCCAATGCTCTCAGTAATCAATTCTCGCACCATGTCAACATTACCGAGATCAGCTTGAATTGAATACGCTTGTGAGTGCGGACATTCCGCAAGATAGCACTTTCCTCCGATCGTATTAACTTTTTCTAGCGTTTCTTGAGCGCCTTCTGGATGAGATCGGTAGTTGATCACCACATCTGCTCCTATTGCTGCTAAATGTAGAACAATTTCTTGCCCAATCCCTTGACTGCTGCCTGTAACTAAAGCAACTTTTCCATCAAGTCGCATATCTTACTTCCTCAATCAACAATGTCATTCATTGTGACTGAGAGAAGAAGCTGAAAGATGAGTTCTATCTAAGAACTTCAGCTTAAATTGCTAACATTTTAATGAAACAATTCTTAGGTGATTTTCAGCAGATTCTCATATTGCAAGGCTTCACATTCAGTCTCCAAGCCACGGTAGTGTCAGAGTAAATTTGTATCCCGATTATCTAGATCGCTAAATCGTTGTAAAATACCGATGCACCTGGCTTCTCGCTCAAATTCGGCATAATCCAAGATGCAAGAACCGATTCCTCGATCCAGACAGTCAAGATTCCCCTGTGCTGCAATCCAGGGAAAAATTATACTGGCGTATCATCACCCTTTGTAGAGCAATAATTGCAGGATTTACCTCTACATATCGTCGAGAACGATCGCGTAAATAGTTCTCATACTCACTCTCAATCATTGCGATATCTTGTGCTAAAAATCTCATAAATAGACGGTTGCGAATCACACGTTCTAGCACAGGTTGTAATAGGGCAATGAGCCATTTTGGGAGGCGAACGTTAACAAACAGAAGTGAGAATGAACGACTTTCGTGTTGAGAGATCGGCGATCGCATCAGATAGAGGTAAGACAAATCTTGCAGAGAATTGATGTAGTTAGGATATTGATAATTTACTGAAATCGTTCGAGTGATCACTTTAGAAGTATCATTTAATCCTAAAAATCTTGCGATCGCTCCTCGATATGACACCCGATAATCGGCTCGGACAGAAGCTTCTGCTTCTTCCAACTTGAGCAATACGGGATCAAACCATCCCTGTAGATTTCGATGCAGATATCCGTGAAAAACATCCATCGTATTTTCATTGCAAATCGTGTAGTGAGCATTAAAATGTGCGCTCACTGGAATCATTAACCAGTTGGGATTTGCATATTGCGGAATGTCTAGGAGAGGAATCTGATCTGCTTGGGCTGGATCGCCTGGAAAAACAAAAATAATACCGTACTGTTCTCGAACAGGAAAAGTTCTCAAACAAGCAGTCGGCAACTTCTGATCAATTGGAAAATATGGAATGTGAGTGCATTGTCCATTTTGAAATTTCCAGCCATGATAAGGACAAACAATCGCATCTCTCTGAACAACACCCCGATGCAATGCTACTCCTTTATGTGGGCAACGATTTTCTACCGCTCTCACAATGTTTTGATCATCACAATAGATAGCAAGCTCTTGATTCCAGAGTGTGATTGCAAGGATTTGCAAAGGCTTGATCTCATGTGCCCAGGCTACAGCATACCAGTAGTTGGGGTTGATGCCAATCTCGCGCACTTGCCCTTTGAGTCTGTGTTCTGACAGTGCAGGTGTAAGCTCTATCATGCTCTTGTTAAGAATACGATTGTTTGTCTGTGGTAGTCAGGTCGTCTATCAGGACTATCCTGCAATAAAATCTAATGCAATTCCGTTGATGCAATAGCGTTTACCTGTAGGTCGAGGCCCGTCTTGAAATACATGCCCCAGATGCCCACCACAGCGACGACAATGAACTTCTGTGCGAGCAATAGAAATCGTATAATCAGGTGATGTCGCGATCGCATTTGCAATCGGCGTGTGAAAACTGGGCCACCCTGTTCCACTATTGAATTTTGTTTCTGAAGTAAAGAGCGGAAGTTTACAGGCAGCACAGACATAGCTTCCCTTGCTGTACTGTTTGTCAAGTGGGCTTGTTCCTGCTCGTTCTGTGCCATGCTTGCGGAGGACATAAAACTGCTCTGGTGTTAGCAGATTGCGCCACTCTGTTTCAGTTTTGATGATTTCAAATGAACGTTCTGGCATATTTTTTGGATTCTGGCGGAGGGTATGGGATACCCAAACGGTTCCTGCAAGCGCTAAACCTGCTTGCACAAAATATCGTCTCTTCATCGTTCGGTCGTTCGGGGATTCGTACATTGAACTATTCAGGACTGAGAAACTTCTGAAGTGAAGGTTTAAATTCGATAAAGCTTGCCTGAGAAAACAATGAGAATAAATATTTGAGCGTAAAAAGCGGCGACAGAGTTCAGATTAATTAGAGCTTCTCAGCTTGTTTTCAGAATTCTTTCAGATATAGCTCAGGCTTATATTCTATGCTCAATTCCTAGTGATAGCAGCTTATTGTTTACCGCTATGGCGCATATTCTTTTAGTCGAAGATGAAGTTGCACTTGCACAATTTATTTCACTTGAGCTAAGTAATGAAGGATATCAGGTCAGTACAGCCCACGATGGGATGACTGGACTTGCTATTGCACGGCAATCTCTGCCAGATCTTGCCATTCTGGATTGGATGCTACCGGGACTCTCTGGGATAGAACTTTGCCGCCGATTGAGAACCACAGGAATCAAGATTCCAATCATCATGATGACAGCAAAAAATGAAGTAGAAGACCGAGTTGATGGACTAGATGCTGGAGCAGATGATTATATTACAAAGCCGTTTAGTGTAGAAGAACTGTTCGCACGAATTCGTGCTCATCTTCGCCGAACTCAAGAAGTGTATGAAAATATCTTGCAAGTAGGTGAGCTAAAATTGGATCGACTGACTCATCAAGTGTTACGGGGAGATCGCTTAATCGATTTAACGGTCAAAGAATTTGATCTTCTCGCTTACTTAATGCAGAATCCTCAACAGGTTTTTACGAAAGAGCAGATTTTGGAAAACGTCTGGGGATACAATTTTGGCGGGGATTCAAACGTGATTGAAGTCTACATTCGGTACTTGCGATTAAAACTCGAGCAGCAAGGTGAAACACGCATCATTCATACCGTACGTGGAGTGGGCTATGTTATCCGAGAATCATAATCAATCCTCTTTGCTCAACTTCGTAGCATGGGTAACGTAACAATGAAGGTCGTACCTATGCCGGGTTCAGAATCAAGGGAAAGCGTTCCACCCATTTTCTCAACTAAAATTTTGACGATCGCCAGTCCTAATCCGGTTCCTCCTGTGGCTCGACTGCGTGACGGATCAATGCGATGAAAAGGTTCAAAGATCAGAACTTGATCAGACTGGGGAATTCCTTCGCCATGATCGCTCACCTGAATGACAGCACAACCATTCTCTTGAGTTAACTGGATCACAATTGGTAAATTGGGTTGAGAATATCGAATCGCATTCTCAATCAGGTGATCTAGCACTTGCATGAGGTGATCCCGACGTGCTTGAACGCGAATCGGAATCGGCGAAATTTCAAGCTGAATATTCGGATGATCAAACTTACCCCGCATATTTGCGATATTGCGCACAAACTCATTGAGAATCAGAGGCTCTTGAGGAAGCGAAACATCTAAGCTCTCTGCTCTTGCAAGATCGATCAGGTCTTGTAGAATCAAGGTCATTCGCTCTGCTTCTTCGGTTACCATTTTCAGGCTCTCTTCCTGACTGGGAGACATAGGAATACGCTTGACGGTGCGCTGAAGGTATCCATAAATCACACTGAGAGGAGATCGCAGCTCATGAGCAACATTGCTAATAAATTGCCGCTGCTGCTGCTTGATGGCGGCTTTCTGACTGAGCGTCTCGCTCCATGCTTGAGCAACGACTCGAATCTCGCTTGGCATTGCTCTAGTTGTAAAGGGATTGGATTGGGAATTTGTTGCTGTGGTCTGTATCCAGTGCTGCAATTGATTGACGGGACGCAACAAGAGCCAGGTTACTGCTAAAGTTGCGATCGTCATTCCAATCATCACAATCAAGCTCAGGTTGACCAACTGACTAGAGATCGTCAGAAATTGTGCTTCAGTCAACTGATCGGAGTACATCATCAGTACAGTCTGAATGCTCCAATGACTCAATTGCTGATAGATAACAATCGCGATCGCACAAATTCCAATTACAGTGACAGCAAGCCGAAACTGCAATGAAGCGAAATCAAATCTTTTCCGCCTGTTCTGCCCATTTGAAACCTGCCCTAGCCGATTCATTAACTTTACTCATATGTAGAGGGAGTTCGTTTTAGATTAGAGAGTGTTTGAAAAGTTGATTACCTCATCCGTCCCGACTTGCAAATCCAGGTCTAACTGTGCGAAGTCTGTTGCAATAAACCGAAGAAATAATGATAGTCGGCTTCTAATTCTTTCAGTAGACTTCGTTCTACGAGCACCAGACTGGAAGATGGCAACCAGAGCGAAGAGATTTCTGAGACTTTTCAAACATCTTCTTAAATTGAAATTCTAAAAATATATTTTTATTGATCTCACAGTCCTCCAAACCACTCGTATCCTTGATCTTCCCAATATCCTTTTTGAGGCATCAGTTGCGCTGTGAGGATAATTTGAGTCACCCATTTACTTTGCTTGTATCCTAACTTGACCGGAGAAGCTAAACGTAAAGGAGCACCATGCTCGACTGAGAGCAGGTTTCCATTATGCTGATATGCCATCAAGGTTTGAGGATGCATTGCTGAGGCAAAATCCCAACTTTCGTAGTAGCCATCAGCCGACTTAAAGTAAACATAGCGGGCGTTCAATTTTGGTTGTGCTAGTTTCAACAAATCCTGAAGCTTCACTCCGCCCCATTGGACAATTGCAGCCCATCCTTCTACACAGACATGCTGAATCACCATTGAGGTAAAAGGTAATGACTGGAGATTAGCAAGGCTCAACCGCATCGGATGGTTTACTTCCCCTGAAATTTCTAATCGATATTGGGCTGGATCGATTTTTGGCGTTTGATCAAAAGTATTAATCAGTAATTTATCGGGTTCAACTTGACGGATAGAAAATTCAGGCACAGGCTTTTGGCTGAGCAGCAAAGATTGTGTCGCTTGGTTCAAAGGTTCAATGACCTGTCCGATTTCTTGTGTCCCAAAATTTGAACCGCAACTGCTGAGCAATAAACCTGCTCCGGATAATCCAGACCAGTGGAGTAATTGACGACGAGAAATCGGTTTAGACATCGTTCGATCACTCCTAGATAAACATCGATTTCACAAGCCGAATTGTGCCAACTTTGAGTGCCAAAATTGAATGCACAGCCGTGAATACAACAACAATTGGAACAGTAATAAAATGAATTGTTCGCAGTGTTTGCCAATTGATAAATAAACTGTACAAACCGTGAAACTGAGCAGGCTTATACATCGCTAAACCCGATGCGATCGACAAAATGAGAATGGGAACGATCGCAGTGTAAACTACTCGATGCAGCGCATAATTTTTACGTTTTGCATTTTGACTAACGCGCAGTGCTTTAACATCACTACTGCTAGCATATCGACGCTGCCAACGGCGAGACAAACCGACATAGATTCCGTATCCCAAAAGATTGAGTGAGTAAATCCACATCGCTGCAAAATGCCAATTCCGGCCCCCTGCTAGCCATCCACCTAGCGTCAAAAAACTAGGAAAATGCCACCCGCCTCGTCCCCCAAACACCGGATTCGCGTTATAGATCTGTAATCCACTGAACAGCATAATGAACAGGCTAATCAAATTTGTCCAGTGGAATATCTTAGCGAGTAAAGCTTGAGAAGGAGTCGGAGGAGATTTTTGGCGTTTTACAGCATCCATGATCGCAGTGCCTCACAGTGAAGTTTTCGGGAAAAATGGTGCGAGCCAGAGTTGAACTTGCACATCCCAACCTAGTAAGATTGCGATCGCACTCAAAATCACAATGCTTCCACCAATTTTTTGCAAGGTCATACTCTGCGATCGTAAGTTCAACAAGTGCTGAGTCAACTTTCGCCCACCATAAGCAATCATCAGCAAGGGTAGAGCAGCTCCCAATCCATATGCCAACAACAACCAAAAGGCACTCATGGCTTGATGTTGTACAGCCGCCAACACTAAAATCCCGCCGAGTACGGGACCAGCACAAGGTGTCCACAACAATCCTAACTGAGTCCCCAACCAAAATTCGCCCCACAATCCAATGCGTGGGGAATTCTGAACCCATTTCAGATTGGGGAAATAGCTCAAAAGAGTATAGCTCCAGCTTGGGCATAGGGTGAGAAGTCCAAGCCCTAATAAGATTGCGATCGCAGTGTATCTCAAGAAGTTCGCAATTCCTGTTAGCCAGCTTGTACTGATTCCCAGTAAACTTCCAGCTACAGCGAATCCTCCAACTAAACCGAAAATTAGAGCAATTGGACCATAGCGATGAGATTGCAGCGATCGACCAATAAGCACTGGAAGAATTGGCAATATGCAAGGAGAGAGGATCGTGAGGATCCCTGCCAAAATTGCAATCTGAATAGAAAGGGTCGATGGATTCATAACACTCTCTCTTTAAGGAGGGTTTGAATCATCTGCTCGGTCGTGTCATATGCACCTTCGCCGATATGGTCGTACCGCATTAACCCACGTCGATCAGCTAAAAACAGATGAGGCCAGTACTCATTTTGATAAGCTTTCCAGGTTTTGTACTCATTATCAACTGGAACTGGATAGGTAATTTGATGCTTTTCGATAGCTTTCCGAATATTGTTAGGCTCACGCTCAAATGCGAATTCTGGGGTATGAATCCCAATGACTTTTAAGCCTTGTGCTGCATACTGGCGATGCCATCGAGTAATGTATGGGAGAGTTCGTTGGCAATTGATACAGGCAAATGTCCAGAATTGAATCAGAACCACATTGCCCTTGAGATCTGCGATCGAGAGTGGAGTTGAATTTAGCCACTGCTGAATTCCCTGGAAGTCGGGTAATGGATTGCCAGATGCTTGCACACTGACAAGATCTTGCTTGGGATCTAGGATGGGTTGTGCAATGAAAGATTGCTTATCTTGGCTAGGCTTGAGTTTTAGGGCAGTAGCTCCAGCACCGACCACACCCAATCCTAAGTAAAGAAGAAGCTGACGACGCTGACGGAAAATTCTGCCCATAAAACTTACCAAAAGTGAGAATTGATCGCCCTGATAACACTATGGCTTTGTCGCATCACCATCTTTCTTCATGGCATCACCATCTTTCTTCATGGCATCGCCTTGTTTCATCGCATCACCTTGTTTCATCGCATCACCCTGTTTCATCGCATCACCATCTTTCTTCATCGCATCACCCTGTTTCATCGCATCACCATCCTTCTTCATGGCATCACCATCTTTCTTCATGGCATCGCCTTGTTTCATGGCATCAGGCTGAACTGGGTTAGTTGTAGCGGGCTTTTGACTATTGGGAATGGAGCAAGCGACAAGCATACCCACTGAAGCTAGAATAATCAGAGAAGCAATTGTTTTCATGGTTTTCACTACCCATATGATATAAGTTCTAAACTGTGCTATTCACTCGAATGGCACACACTCAAGCACCTGCTACTCTTTGGAGTATGGGGGACTAAACTAAGCTGTGCATGAATATAGCCCTAAAATTTGCTGAGTTTAGTCTGAGAATTGGCTGAGAATAGAGGACTTATTCTCAATATAATCTCGCCATAGTTGTGCAAGGTCTTGTGCTTTCTGTTGTTTTTCTGAAACAACTTGGTAGATTCGTCGAGGACGACCGCGTTTTGCTGGCTTCTTCCAATAGCTTACGACCATTCCTTCACGTTCTAGAAATCGTATTGAACTCTGTAAGATTGTGTCAGACAGTCGGTAGCCTACATGGTCATTCCTAAGTTTCTGGACAAGCTCAGCCCCGTAAGATTCCCCTTTTGACAGTAACACTGACAGCACATAGCAAACTGTTAGCTCCTGATTGAGAAAGATGACTGGCGGAGCCTGAAAAAATTGATAAATATCTTGAAAGGTCAGGGATTGCTGAGTGTTTGACATTTGGAGATCAATACGAATGTTACTGCTTAAGTACTGTTGTTGCTGCATTACTTTGGCGATTAGCAGAATGAGTCGCGGTGCTGCTGTAAATCTCTGTGATTGAATCAAGTAATTTTAAGGCTTCAGGATACGATCGCTGAAATGAATTTCGCCCAATGATCGAACCAAATCCATTTCCTGCATAAATAGCATGAATTTCATCGAGTAAGGCACGATCGCTGTCGAACGCACCACCCGAGAAAATCACAATGCGCCGTCCGTTAAACGTGCATTGCACCACATGCCTGACTCGCTCTTCCAGCGTTGTAATAGGAATGTTTTGTGCTTGATAGATTTTACGCGCTTCATCTTGCTCGATATGCTCTGAAGGGAGCTTAACTTTAATAATGTGTGCGCCAAGTTGAGCCGCAATATGAGCAGCGTAGGCAGTCACATCGATCGCAGTTTCTCCAGCCTTACTCAGTCCTGCTCCACGCGGATAAGACCAGATAATAACAACTAAGCCGTAGCGCTTTGCTTCTTCAGCTAAAGCACGGATTTGTCCATACATCTCTAAACGATGAGATGAGCCTGGGTAAATAGTAAATCCGATTCCAACACAGCCCAATCTCAAGGCATCTTGAACACTGCCTGTTATGGCTTGATCAGGATCAGTTTCATTCAGAAGCAAATCGTGATCGTTGACTTTGAGAATCAATGGAATTTGACCCGCAAATTCGCGCGCACCTGCTTCTAAAAAACCAAGGGGTGCAGCATAAGCATTACAGCCAGAATCGATCGCGAGCTGAAAATGATAAAGCGGATCATAAGCAGGTGGATTGAGCGCAAAGCTGCGAGCAGGTCCATGTTCAAAGCCCTGATCAACAGGTAAAATTACGAGTCTCCCTGTCCCTGTAAGCTTACCGTGATTGAGCAAACGAGCGAGATTGGTTAGTGTTCCAGGATTGTCACTACCATACCAACTCAGAATCTCTTGGATGCGTTGAGTCATTGGAAGTTCCTTAGTAGGTTTGAGGTATTACAGTCTACGCTGGCAGCATTTGTTCGTAAAGTGTCAGAGTTGCCTTGCTGCCAATGATTAACGGCGATCGCTGATGAATTGATAGAGGTTGAAGCTCTAAAACACGCTTTGTCTCGGTTATTGCCATTCCCCCAGCTTGTTCGACAATAAAAGCAAGAGGCGCACATTCGTAGAGCAGCCGGAGTTTGCCATCAGGATAGTCAGGAGTTGATGGATAGAGATACACCCCGCCCTCAATCAAGCTCCGATGGACATCTGCAACGAGCGCACCGCTATATCTTAATGAGGTATGTTGCTGATTGAGATGAACAATGAGTTTCTGAATGTGAGGTTGCCATTCTTGGGCATAGCTGAGATTTGCGCTGTAGTATTTACTTTCACTTGGGCATTGAAGGTTCAGGTGAGAGAGTAAAAATTCGCCCAAGCTTGTATCGAGTGTAAATCCATTGACCCCATGACCACAGGTGCAAACCAAAACTGTACTCGTACCATAAAGAATATAGCCTGCTGCAACCATCTCTGTGCCTGAGCGCAAAATATCTTGCTCTACGCTACAGCATCCATTGTAAGTTTTGCGCTGATAAACACCAAAAATGGTTCCCAAGGCTCCACTACTATCGATATTAGAGGAGCCATCCAGCGGATCAATACACAGAACATAAGGCGTATGATTGCGACAATCCATAAATTTTGCCATTTCAAGCTCTTCAGAAGCTAGAGCCGCTACTAGCCCTGTGTTTGAGAAGGCTTCAATGATAGTTTGATTGCTGAAAACATCGAGTTTTTTTTGAGCGTCCCCGGTTGCATTCTTATCTCCGACTAACCCTAGCTGTCCAACCAAGGCGGCACGGCTAATTTCACGAGTTAGAATCTTTGCAGTATAACCGATCTGGCTGATTAGAATCGAGAGTTCTACTGGAATATTGAAGGCTTTTTGCTGCTGCCAAAGATATCGATCGAGGGTCATTGCTTGTGTAATCATGTCCCTATCTCCCACCAATGTCGCTGATCCTGTTGCAGTAGAGCGTCTGATTCCTGTGGTCCCCAGCTGCCTGCTGTGTAGTTCGGGAAATTGCGTGGGGGCAATGATTGCCACACATCCAGGACTGGTGTGATCACATCCCAACTAATTTCAACCGTATCAGCACGCTGAAAGAGTGTTGCATCTCCAATCATGCAATCATAAAGTAAAGTTTCATAGCCCGTACTTGGAGAGGTTCCAAAATGCTTGGCATAGCAAAAATCCATTTCAACCGCACCCGTTTTCATCACAGGTCCAGGAACTTTAGCACCAAATTGGACATGAATCCCTTCATTCGGTTGAATTCTAAGTCGAATTAGGTTAGGTGTAGGTTGTTCCATTGATGTTTGGCGAAAAAATACTTGAGGAACTTGCTTGAACTGAATCACGATCTCGCTAACTCTATCCGACATTGCTTTCCCTGTGCGAAGATAGAAAGGGACTCCTGTCCAACGCCAGTTATCAATGAATAATTTCAGAGCAACAAACGTTTCGGTGACTGAATCTGAAGCAACTTTAGGGTCGTCCTGATAAGCAGTTAGGGGTTTGTTTTGCACAGTTCCTGCTTTGTACTGACCTCGGACAGTATCGGTAAGAACTTGCTCTGGTTGAAGTGGGCGAATCGATCGCAGAAGCTTGGTTTTCTCATCTCGGACTGCATCTGCTTCAAAAGAAATTGGTGGTTCCATTGCAATCATTGCGAGTAACTGAAAGAGATGGTTTTGAACCATGTCTCGCAATGCCCCTGTCACATCATAGTAACCCCCTCGATTCTCAACTCCAACTTGTTCAGCTACGGTAATTTGTACATGATCGATGTAGCGATGATTCCACAGCGGATCAAATAAGCCATTACCGAACCGAAAGACGAGAATGTTTTGAACCGTTTCTTTGCCTAGATAGTGATCAATGCGATAAATTTGATGCTCTTTTAGAGCCTTGCTCAAAGTTTGGTTGAGCACGCGGGCTGAGATGAGATCATGCCCGAATGGTTTCTCGAGAATTGCACGTCGCCATTGACCTGCTGTTTCGTCAACAAGTCCTAAGGAGTGGAGTTGCCAGATAATTTCGCAGAAAAACTCAGGAGCAGTCGCAAGATAATAGAGATAGTTACCCTGAGTATGATGGGTGTGGTCAATTTGATCTAGGAGTTGTTGCAGTCGATCGTAGGTTTCAGCCTGCTTGAATTCGCCTGAGAGATAGTAGAGTCGCTTGCATAACCAATCTCGCTGCTCAGATTCAAGGTAAGGAGCAAGCTCCTGCATTGCAGAATTCATCGCTTGACGGAATTCTTCATGATTCATGGAAGCGCGCGAGACTCCAACGATCGCAAAGTTTTCCGGTAGTAGATGACCCTTTGCTAAATTCCCCAAAGCAGGAATAAGCTTGCGTTTGGTCAAGTCTCCGGCGGCTCCAAAAATGACAATCGTACAAGACGGAATAGATGGAGGAGATTTCGTCATGGCGATAGCTCCACAACTGGCTCAACATGCCCTCCAAACTGCTGACGCATAGCAGACAGCATCTTTTCAGCAAAGGTATGATCTTGTCTGGAGCGAAATCGAGCATACAATGCAGCAGACAAAACTTCTGCTGGAACGGCAGATTCGATCGCTGCCATAATCGTCCAACGTCCCTCTCCAGAGTCTTGGACATACCCAGTGTAATTAGAGAGCGATGGATTTTCAGTTAATGCGATCGCAGCAAGATCTAACAGCCACGATCCCACCACACTGCCGCGTCTCCAAACCTCTGCAATCTCAGAAACATTGAAATCATAGCTATGAGATTCAGAGATTTCTGGAGAATTTGCATTTCGTAGAATGTCAAAACCTTCGGCATAAGATTGCATCAAGGCATATTCAATGCCGTTGTGAACCATTTTTACAAAATGTCCTGCTCCATGCGAACCGCAATGTAAATACCCTAACTCTGCTGTAGAATTTAGCTGCGCTTGTCCAGGAGTCCGAGGAATACTACCGATTCCAGGTGCAAGAGATGCAAAAATTGGATCGAGCTTCTGAACGATAGAGGTTTCTCCACCAATCATCAGGCAGTAGCCTCGCTCTAGCCCCCAAATGCCGCCACTTGTGCCAACATCAATATAGTGAATACTACGATCGTGAAGCCATTTTGCTCGACGCACATCATCCTTGTAGTAAGAGTTGCCTCCATCAATGATGATGTCTCCAGGAGACAACCTTGCGGCGACCTCTAAAAGGCTTTCTTCAGTCACAATGCCTGATGGCAACATCAACCAGATCACGCGCGGAGCTGCTAATTGCTCAACGAATTCGTCAAGCGTATTTGCTCTTTTCGCCCCTTCAGTAACAAGCTGCTTCACTTTGTCCAAACTGCGATTAAACACCACACATTCATGACCATGTTTGAGCAAGCGGCGGACAATATTTGCGCCCATGCGTCCCAGCCCGAAAACACCAATTTGCATTCTGTTCTCCTATCAAAGACTTCAATATCAACTAAATTAATGCGATACGTACTGCGGTCTGTAAAAGCTCTAAATCTGCCTGTGTATTCTGGCTCAGATGCAACCTAAGTAATCGACGATTGCGTTCTGCTAAAACCTGAAAATCACCCTGTGCTTGAGCTGCTTTGACGACTCCAAAGCTATAGTTCTGTCCAGGAATGTCAAGATCATTCTCAGGCTCGTTCGTAATTTGTAGAAATACCCCTGTATTTGGGCCACCCTTGTAGACTTGCCCTGTGGAATGGAGAAATCTTGGTCCAAAGCCTAGACAAGTTGCGACTTGTTTAGCATCCCGAATTGCATGGCGAATCGCTTGCAAACACTCGTAATACACAGGATTCATTTCGATGTAAGCCAAGAGCGCAAAATAATCTCCAGGTTTCAGCCGATTCAAATGCGATCGCAAATAGCTTGTTAAAGAGTTCTCGATCGCTGCTTTTGCGAAGGCATCCTTGTCATGTGGAGCCGAATATATCTGAATTTCTAGTTGCGTAGTGAGCGGCTCTGCTGTAGAAAGAATCCTAGTTTTTTCATAGTCTAGCATGAGCTGCTTTGTTGCAATTTTACTCGCTTCTACATCAGGCTGGTCAAAAGGATTGATCTCTAGAATTGCTCCTGCTACTGCGGTTGCGATTTCCCATCGGAAAAATTCTTGTCCTAAATGCTCAGGAGTCGCGACTGCGATTCTGACCACTGGAAATCCTGATTGTTCTAAAAGAGCGATCGCAGCATCTTGAGCTAAATTGGGTGCAGATTCCAAGCGAATGTAGATGAATAATCGATCTCTACCATACTTTTCAGGTGTAGAGAGTGCCTCTTGATCGATTGGAATGATTCCTTTCCCAATCTTGCCGGTTGATTCTGCTAGAAGTTGCTCTAACCAAGCCCCCAAACTTGCAATGCCGGGAGAGGTCGTCAAAGTAACTTTATCGTATCCTTGATTAGCAAGCACCCCTAAAATTGTTCCAAGAACGACACCTGGATTATCTTCAGCAGGAACAGAAGGCGCACAAGAATGTACCATTTCTTCCGTTAGGCGTAAAAATCTTGCAATATCGACTCCCATGAGTGCAGCAGGAACCATACCAAAGTTAGATAGCACAGAATAGCGTCCACCAATGCAAGGTAATCCCAGGAATGTTTGATAGAAGCGATCGTTGATTGCAATCTGCTGAAGTTGAGAACTAGGATCAGTAATGGCAATGAACTGTTGTCCTGCTGCTTCTACTCCAACAATTTGTTGCACTCGGTCGAAAAAATACTGCTTGAAAATATGAGGTTCCAAAGTACTGCCAGATTTACTAGAGACAATAAACAGTGTTCGCGGCAGGTTAATTCTGCTTTCAATTGCTCGAATTTGGGCAGGATCAGTCGAGTCGAGTATATGCAATTCTGGGAAGTTTGGAGTCTTGCCAAATGTCTGCTTCATCACTTCAGGACCAAGAGAAGAACCGCCCATTCCCAACAGTACAACATGGGTAAAATCGCGCGATCGCACAGCCTGAACAACTTGCTTCAGAGGATCCAGATGAGCCAGTTGATCATCTGTAATTCCAAGCCAGCCGAGCCAGTAATTTTCATCCGTATCTGTCCAGAGTGACGCGTCTTGCGCCCACAAACGGCGAATTTTTCCACTCTGCCGCCATTCAAATAGATGCATTTGAATCGCTTCATTAAGTGCAGAAGGCAGACGATAGGTCATGCGATCAATTTGATCTCCTAGTATCGTCTCGCGCTTTCGAGCGACAGCACTAAGAAGTGCATCAAATGCGTCTTGAAAAAGCTTTATGCCTTGCTGGAGCAGATGATCTGCAATTTGTGAGAGTGAGATTCCCACTTGTTCTAACTTCAATAAAACAGCTTCTGCTGCTTCAATCTGTTCTGGCAGACTCAAGCGAGGCTGCCCATGATCTAGAAATGCTGCCAATGTGACAGGTGGTACTGTATTGACTGTATCTGCTCCGATCAGCTCTTCAACATAGACCACATCTCGATAATGTGGATTTTTACTGCCTGTACTGGCCCACAGCAGTCTTTGAGGATGAGCGCCTTTCTCTGCTAGTTTTTGCCAGCGAGGACTAGTGTACAACTGCTGATACTTGCGATAAGTCAATTTTGCATTCGCGATCGCGCTTTTTCCTAATAGACCTCTTAGGAAATTGCAGGTATGAGAATCTGAATTCGCGCTGAGTTGAGCATTGAGTAATCCATCGATCGCGGTATCGATTCGACTAATAAAAAAGCTGGCAACACTCGCAACCTGGCTGACATTTCCTCCTTGCGCTGCAAATCTCTCTAATCCTGCCAGATAAGCATCAGCGACTTTTTCATAAGCCGATTGAGAAAATAGCAAGGTTACGTTAACATTTATGCCATTCCCAATCAGTGCTTCGATCGCAGCAATTCCCTCAGGAGTCGCCGGAACTTTGATCATCAAATTAGGACGTGCAACCGCTTGCCATAGTCGATGTGCTTCTGCAATTGTTTCAGCAGTCTTGTCAGCAAGATAGGGAGAAACTTCCAAGCTCACGTAGCCATCTTGCTTTTGAGTACGAATGTAGGTTGGAAGTAAAATATCAGCCGCCGCTTGAATGTCAGCAATCGCAAGTTCTTCGTAGATTGATAATGCATCGCGATCCTGAACCTGTTCGAGCACATTCAAAACTTGATCATAATCAGTGCTTCCAGCGATCGCCGTTTGAAAGATAGCAGGATTAGAAGTCACACCCTGAACTTTACCAGAATCGACTAATTCTTGAAGTTCGCCACTGTTAATGAGACTGCGACGAATGTAATCTAGCCAAATCGATTGCCCATAGTAATGTAGAGACTGGAGCGAGGTGATGGGCTGATTGTCAGACTGTACGAGAGAGCGAGTCATACTTAAAATTCCTCTTAGCTTAGATCAATAAGCGAACAATGATTGTTTGAATTAGCCTGAAGTATTGTTTCCTTGAGGTATCGTGTGGCCCCTATCAAACCAACATAGGGATTTAAGACGATGTGGATAGGAATTTGCTCTAGTAGTGCACTCACTCTGCCTTTTGCAAGAAATGCTTTAAGGAAAGTTCCCTCATGCAAGAGGGGCAAAATCTTAGCGGCAATCCCCCCTGCAATATAGATACCTCCATATGGCAAAAGCTTTAGCGCCAAATTTCCTGCTTCTGCACCATAGGCTTTGACAAATATCTGTAATGCTTTCTCTGCTAACGGGTCTTGTGCATTCAGCGCTGCTTCAGTAATCTTAGAGGTTAAGTCGATATCTTCTTCAGGGAGAAGTTGGTCTAGCCCAGTGTGATATCGCAGAAATTGATAGATTGCTAAAATTCCATTTCCAGAAACGACCTGTTCAACAGAAACATGCTGAGTTGGAGATCGCTTGAGTAGATATTGCAACATTTGACATTCTAGTTCAGTTTGTGGAGCAAAGTCTGCATGTCCACCTTCTGAAGCATAGACTTGACGGTTGCTCCTAGTATGATGGAGCAAAAAGCCTTCTCCTAAGCCAGTACCTGCACCAATGACTGCAATTGGTGCGCAAGGTCTTGATTGCCCGACTTGAATCGTAGATAAATCAGCCTGAGTAAGCTCAAGTAATCCATAGCTGACGGCTTCAAAATCGTTTATCAAAGCAATATTTGGAATGCCCGTTTCTTGAGTCAGGCGAGACACTTCTAAAATCCAGCCGAGGTTTGTGAGATGTGACGTATTGTTGATCACAGGTCCTGCGATCGCAAAACAAGCTGCATCCGCTCTGACCAGTCGATTCAGCTTTGCGATCGCTTCTGCTGAGAATTTGGAAATCACTTCAGTCAAATCTGAAAAATCTCGACTGCGATATCGACCTTCACATAAAATTTGGGACGATTGTGAAGTAACTTCTGAGAAGCGCAGAATTGTCTTTGTCCCTCCGATATCTCCGGTTAGGATGATCACGGCATTTACCTCGAATAAAAGCTGGATAGCTTGATTTGATCTCGATAGAGTTCAGGAAACTGCTTCTCAAGTCGTTTAAGCTTGGGCAAATCATGAACTACGACATAGGGATAGTTCGGATTGTGCTGGACGAAATCCTGATGATAAGTTTCAGCCGCATAGAATTTCTGCAAAGGCACAACTTGCGTCACAATCGGTTTTTGAAAGCGCTGTGCTTGATCAAGTTGCCGAATGTAAGCCTGTGCAACCTGTTGCTGCTCATGAGTTGTGAAAAAGATTGCGGATCGGTATTGAGATCCACGATCGGGCAATTGCTGGTTCAGTTGAGTCGGATCATGTGCGACAGCAAAGTAAACTTTCAGCAGTTGACCATAGGAGATTTGAGTCGGATCGTAGGTGATGTTTACAACCTCTGCGTGTTGCGTTTTACCTAAACTAACTTGGCTGTAAGTTGCAGTTTCAGCACTTCCTCCTGAATAACCAGACACGACCTGAGAAACTCCCTTTAACTGCTCAAAGATTGCTTCTATTCCCCAGAAGCATCCACCTGCTAGCACGATCGTCTGCTGATTAAGGTTGCTTGGAACAGCAATGTCGATCTCTGGATCAGGAAGTGCAACAAAGTTGGTGTCGGATGGAAGACTTGAATTGAAAGACGGCGTTCGGAGCGTTATTCGGCTACTGAGTGAGATCGCGATCGCGGCAAGCAACACGACAGAGGAAGCAAGTATTAAAGGGCGAATCCACGAAAGCGGTTGATATCTCATATCATTAACATTCTCTGTCAGGTATGTTCGGGACAGTGTTTATCTTGCACGACTTGCCTGAGAATTAGATGAATATGACCTGATAATTTCTACAGATTTTCCTGAGATGTTTCAATCTACTTTCAGGTTATTTCTTACGCTATTCTGCCACCAAAAATCAGTAAAAAATATGCTTTACAAATGAAATTGATCGTCTACTATTATATTGGTCTGTTCAACGGTAATGTCCTCAGACAGCGCTTACTCGAAAGTTTCAAAATTGCACTATAGTCACTCTAAAACAGACTGCAAGAACTGAGAAGTTAGAGGTAAGAGAGTAGGACTTTTCTCTGTGACATTGGAGTTAGAGATCGAATATTGGAAATCCCATTGGAACATAGAAAACTAGGAGAGAATGTATGTCAAATTTTTGGCGAAACTGGATGACCGTCTGGTGCATCGGAATCGGTTTATTTGGAGTCACTTTAGCAGCAGGTGCTTTAGAAGCAACTAGCGAACCGACTCGGATCGTATTTCAACTGCTGAATGGTCCTGGAGAACTCAATCTTGATTCACATATGCGCTTTAGTTTAGCAGTACTCGGAGCCGTGTCAATCGGTTGGAGCATCACTTTGTTTGCCGCAATACAAGCCGTAAACCAACTTGACAAAGCTGCGAGCAAGCCAATCTGGATATTAGTCATCGTTTCAGTGTTGACCTGGGCAGCGATCGACACCGCTTTATCGATCGCCACAGGGTTCTGGCGCAATGCGATTCCTAACCTTGTATATGTGCTGACTTTTTTATTGCCAGTGTCGCAGAGCGGTGTACTGAAAGACTGAAAAAACTGTACAAAAGCAGTAGTGTAGATTACACGACTGTTTGCTATGTTAAATCGATTTGAGCAAGCACTATGAACAACCGATTTTCATTTGTTGGGGGTAAGCAGGGCGGATGGCGCGTTACTGGAATGCAAGGAATGATCGGGAACAGCTTAGCTCTTGTTGAACGGATCAATGTTGTAAACGATGCCATTACAGAACTTCCCTTAGAGAGCGTGTGGGTGCTACAAAGCTTTACTAGCAATGTCCGGTATGCAAAGCGCGATGAGCTTACTATGCTTCAAGCGGTACAGCCCGGATTGAATCGAGCAGAAGCTGCGATCGCAGTACTCATTCCCATTAAAAAATCGGCTCAGTGGTGGGAAATGGCACAGGATGAACGACGTGCCATTTTCGAGGAAGAATCTCATCACACAGCAGTTGGATTGGAGTATCTTCCGGGGGTTGCTCGTCGGTTAATGCACTGCCGAGACTTAGGAGAACCGTTTGATTTTTTAACTTGGTTTGAGTTCGCGCCAGAACATACTCAGGCATTTGATGAGTTACTGGTGCGGATGCGGGTAAGCAAAGAATGGGAGTATGTAGAACGCGAAGTTGAAATTCGTCTAGAACGTGATCTGGAGTGAAATGGAAGCAGAGATTAAGATCGCGACGATCGCGGATTTAGAAATTTTGCTGCCACTGGTTCAAGAGTTTCACGCAGTTGCAGATTTGCATCTTGCAGACTATCAAAGAGAGAATTCCGTCAAGATGCTGCTTACACATGCGGAACTTGGCGGAATTTGGTTGATTTGTTGTAGAAGTCAAGTTGTCGGTTACATTGCACTCTGTACTAGTTATAGTGTTGAATTTGGCGGAAAAGATGCCTTTATTGATGAGTTTTATATTAAACCTCTTTTTCAAGGTAAAGGACTTGGCAAACAGGCCTTAGAGCAAATCAAAACGATTGCAAAAGCGCTTGGTATTTATGCAATTCACCTTGAAGTCTTGAAATCGAATCTGAGCGCTCAGAAGCTCTATAATCAGTCAAAATTTGAGAATCGCGAGCAATATGTTTTGATGTCAGTTAGCTTGTAGCCAATTCATAGGTTCATCGGGAGATACACACTTACTTTGGTTCCTGATACAGATGATTCAATTATTAGTTCCCCTCCATGTGCTGCGATAATTCGCTTTGAAATTGCTAGTCCTAGTCCTGTTCCAGAAGGCTTTGTCGAGCAAAATGGAGTTCCAATTTGAGACAATAGCTCTGGTGAAATCGGAGCGCCACCGTTGTGAATCTCAATGCAAATCGAATTTACATTGATGCCTGGACGAATTGAGCAATCGACGGCTTCCTGAGGAGCGATCGCTTCAAATGCGTTCCGAAATAAATTCAAGAATACTTGCTTTAACTTATCAAGGTCTGCCATCACTGCAACTTCTGGAAGGCTATTAGTATATTTGATTCGGCGGTCAACTGCTTCGGGTACATCTTGAACCTGAAGCAGAAATTCATCTAGAAACAGACTGAGATTGAGTCTTGAGAGTTTTAAAACTTGCGGCTTTGCGTAATACAGAATGTCATTGAGAAGATGCTTCAGTCGTTCAGATTCCTTTAAAGCAAGGTTAAGCCGCTGTTGGTCAGAATCAGGCTGCAATACTTTTTGAGCGTATCTCAAGCCCAGTTCGATCGTAGTCAGTGGATTTCGCACTTCATGGACAATCATTGTTGTAAACTCACCAATCGCGGCTAACCGTTCTTGCTCAATCAGTTGACCTTGCGATCGCTTCAAGTCAATTGAGCAAGCTGCTGCCTCTTGAGAAAGTTGATGATTAACTTGTAGCTGATGTTGATAGAGCCAAAAATTCTCGATCGCGGTTGCTGCTCGCTCAGCAAATAATTCAACCATCTTTACTTCAGCTTCTGTAAATGAGCGGGGGTGACATAAAAACGAGCAAATCGTGCCAATTGCTGCTTGGTTTCTCATTTTTAGCGGCACTCCCAGATAGGCGTGATACTCACTTGCAAGATTGTGATCCCGCATATTTTGGCGGTTTTCGATGACCAGAGATCGCACGGATTGAACCACTTCTGCTGCCAGGGTGCGATGAACGCTGAAGCTAGCACTTTCCCGCCGCATCTCAAGATTGCTTGCAATGATTTGCCCGGTCTCCCCTTGGCAAAGCGTCACGATCGTCCAATCCGACTGAATCAATCGACTCACGCTCCGTGAAATTTCAGTTAAATAGGCAGCCAAATCGCCCGATCGATAATTTAACGTCGTCAAATACTCCATTTCTAATTCGGGAGAGACAGTAGGCATAAAACTAGCAGAATTCACGGGTGGCTGAGACTTAGACATCATCTGTTACCTCAATTTGAATAGAGCAAGTGCGCTTCAACAGTTGCGCTCAGCTTTTACAACTGCCTCTAACAGCGTTTCCAAGCGATCATCATCTCCATGCTTTATCCCATTAATAAAGAAAGTCGGAGTTTTGATCACGCTACTTTGGATGCCACTTTTAATATCTTCCTGAACGCGCGCCATATGGCAATCACTAGTCATTTCTGCCAGAAATTGATCGACATTGAGGCAAAGCGCGATCGCATACCTGACTAAATCACTATCTGCCAATTGCGCTTGATGATGAAATAAATAGCTGTGCATTTCCCAAAACTTACTTTGTGATGCAGCGGCTTCGGCAGCTTCGGCAGCATGGTAGGCTTCTGGATGCAGACTCGATCTCGGAAAATGACGAAACACAAATCGAATCTGTTCTCCCAACTGCTGCTGAATCAACGGAATAATCTGCTGCGCTGCCCAACAGTGAGGACATTGATAATCGCCATACTCGACCAAGGTGACTTTTGCGATCGAGCTGCCTTGGCAATGATCGCGATCGCTCACAGGGAGGGTAAGACAATTAGGTTCTCTGGATGATGCCATTAGATAAAGACTCACAATATCTTAAATTCAAGTTGTGGCTTCGCCATCGCTAAACATCATCACTTGATCCAGCAGCGAATTGTTTCTCAATCGCTTTGTGATCTTGTCTCCAAGCTGCATAGAATTGAGCAGACATAGGATCTGGAAAAATATCCTCGTGACCTGCTTCAATCCCTGCTAGCACAGCCGCTGCAACATCCGCAGGGCTTGTTTTGCTAAATTCAATGCCCGTAGCCATATCAGTATCTACAGGACCAGGAAAAACAGCATGAACCATAATCCTTTTTTCTGCAACACTAGCTCGTAGAGATTGAGTCATTGACCAAGCTGCCGCTTTAGAAGCATTATAAGCAGCTAATGCAGGCATACTTACAAGCGATACGACCGACAACAGATTCACGATCGCTCCTCCATTGTTCTGCTCAATCACTGGAACCAGCGCACGAGCTACATTTAGCGAGCCGTAAAAATTAGTATTGAACTGACTAGCGATTACCTCCATTGGCACATCAAGGATACTTCCAAAAGCGAGAATCCCAGCGTTATTGATTAAGAGGTTAACATCAGGTGATTGTGCAGGCAGGGTATTGATTAGGCAGGAGTCTGTGACATCAAGTTGGAGAGGGATGACTCGGCTAGTATCCAAACTCGTAACATCTTTGAGCGTATTGATATCACGGGCAGTGGTATAGACTTTCTGAGCGCCTGCCTGTAGCAGAGCGTTGACGAATGCGTAGCCAATACCACGATTTGCGCCTGTTACCAATGCCGTTGCATTTTGGATTTGCATGATCCTATTCCTGTATATAGGTATTCTGAGTCATCACGGTTGAGACAATGATGATGAACTAATTGACGCGATAAACTACTGGACAATTGACAATGAATCCAACGGCTCGAAGGCTGCCACCGTCGAGAGATCGAATATAGCCTTTAGCACCCATATCTTCGATGTGGATGGCATCGCTCATGCGAGCACGGTAGCCTTTTTTGATCGCTTCTTCTGTCCAGACTGCCGGAAAAATCCGCCACATCGGACTGTAATCTAAGTTAATCGTCGGAATGCCACCTAATACATTCAACGGCCCTCGTCTGTCAGTTAATGCACTGTACAAACCTTGTCGATGCGGATTGTCTAAGCCAGTTGCTCCATTGACAAAGACATAAATGCGTTCAGCAGATTCACCAGGAAGTGCATCTTCATGGGCAAAGGGTAAGTCTTCCATGGCAGGGGCGTAGGTTGCAGTCTCCAGCGTAGCGACGACTGAATCGTTGGCTTCAGTAGAGAGATAGAGAATCGGTTTGCTGAAGGTAAATCCGATCGTTAGCTCTAAAGTCACCGTTCCTTCACGCGGACAGATTGCAACCACTTTGTCATGAACTAAATCATGATTCGGCTTGCCATTACAAAAGGCATTAAGCTGATCTTCCGTCTGATTGAATGCCACCATTGGAGCATTGAACAACACATCTTTCGTCGCATTCGTAACTTTGACTAAAGGCGTGTAATTGTTATCGCCTACTGATCCAGGTTGAGCCGCTTGAGGTGGAAAAGGAGCGTTAGCAGCACCTGGTGTAATGCTCAGTTTTGGCTTGAAGTCTACTTTGCCTCGGTTGAATACCCAAGTGCCATCTTTACTGATCGTTGCTGTTCGTTGATTGCGTCCTGTAAACCCGTAAGCAAGCTTGGGTGAATAGTTCACCCCATGCAGGTTAGACAAATTCTCATCTGTTGCATCGGTGATGATAAACCAGGCTGTTTCACCTGAAGCGAGTTTTCCCTTGTGTAAGGGAAGTTTTGCAGTGCCTTTGACCAAATCAACCTGAGCAGATTTCATGAGCAGCACAGGACCTAGAAACGAAGGGTTCACTTCAGATGGAGAAGGCTGCCCAACGACAATCTTGACATCAGGTTGGAGAAAATCGGGCGCGGGGCGTGCTTCTTGGTAGGGGCCAGATTCAATGCCTCGATTAATCACTTCAGCCTGAATTGGAGCAGCATTCAGCGTGACTAAACTTCCGAGTAGTAGAGCAATGTGGTTAGCCCATCTTTGTTTTGACATGATTGGGTTTCCTCAATTTGTGTAATGCTGAGATAACATTTGAAGATAATTCATACTCTACAGAAACTGTTCTGATTCTTTACTACGCCAGACAATGATTGTTTCCCCCCTCAGGCGTTGAGTATTTTCCCCACCCAAATGGGTAGTTGACAGACCAAAGGACTACCCTTCAAGAATTTTTGGAGTTTTTTATGAATCATGAAACCCTC
Source organism: Leptolyngbya sp. GGD (assembly GCF_026735145.1). Lineage (NCBI taxonomy): Bacteria > Bacillati > Cyanobacteriota > Cyanophyceae > Leptolyngbyales > Leptolyngbyaceae > Leptolyngbya > Leptolyngbya sp. GGD. The sequence continues at coordinate 156,522 of NZ_JAPQKE010000007.1, read as the reverse complement.
GTTAAAACGATTAACCTGATCATTGCTCCCGTCGTCATGATTACCACTTGTGGGATTATCTTGAATGGGATTATTGCGCGGTATACCTGGCTAAGCGATCGCATTCGTTCTATTCATGAGGAACAGCTTAGCTTGCTAGAGTTGGATCTGACTCAACATCAAGCAAAAGCTGAAAAACTTCACCATCTTGACCATTTGCTGCCCAATCTACTCAAGCACCATCATCAGGTTCATCATGTTTTGGTGCTCGTTTATCTTGCGATTCTGGTCTTTATGCTGGATATGTTGGTGATTGCTTTCGCGATCGCTAACAATAGCGAATGGCTCCAGCAAATTGTCGTGATTGTTTTTTTACTTGGAATTAGCGTTTTGCTCTTGGGGATGGCTCTGATTGCTGATGAGCTAAGATCCTCTCATCAGTTGATTCAGTTGGAAGTTCATCATCAATGTCAGTCCTGCAAAATTAACTTTCGCAAGTAACTACAATTTGATCAATCCTTGCTGAAGAGCATTGACGACTGCGTGAGTTCGATCGCTAGCACCCAGTTTGAGCAGAACATTTGTCACATGGAATTTGACCGTGTTTTCAGTAATCGATAGTTCAGATGAGATCGCCTTGTTATTTTTACCTTGTGCCATCAGCTTCAACACCTCAAACTCACGATCGCTCAAATTTGGGCGTTCCATCCGCGCTGCTAACTTCGTCCCAATTCCTGCTGGCACATACCGCTGTCCATCGTTCACCGCTCGAATCACCTCTAAAATTTCAGGACAAGGGGTGTCTTTGAGCAAATAGGCTTTTGCTCCAGCCCGAAGTCCCTGATAGATATCTTCATCCGTTTCATAGATCGAAAACATGATGATTGCAGCATTGGGAAATTCCGATCGAATCGTCGCGATCGCTTCTACTCCCCCGACTTGTGGCATCCGTAAATCGAGCAGCGTGACATCGGGCTGATGCAATCGGAACTGTTCGATCGCTTCTTTCCCGTTGGTTGCTTCAGCAACGACCTTCATATCCGGTTGGTCATTCAAAATTGCAACTAAACCTTGACTCACAATGGGATGATCATCGGCAATCAGAATTCGGATGGTTTTGGTCAGCATAGGTGAAATAGAGCGTAGATTTAGAATTTATGGAATCACAGGATGGCTCAGAGTGACGGTAATCGTCGTTCCTTCGCTAGGGCGACTGACAAGATGCCAGGATGCACCCATTCGGGCTGCTCTTTGCTGCATCCCCAGTAACCCAAATCCAGCGGTAGACGATTGGGGATCAAAGCCACAGCCGTCATCTTGGATCGTGAGTTGTAAAGTCTGAGGGCAATAGCTGAGGTAAATTTGCACCCTTTGAGCATGGGCATGTCGCAGAGCATTTGTGAGCGATTCTTGGGCAATACGGAGCAAATTTAGTCCTGGATCAGGATGGAGACGATAAGGGATACCATCGATTGTCAGATTAATTGATACGGATGGATCAGAGGGAGTTTGTTCAATAAATTTAGCGATCGCTTGAGCGAGATCCTCATATTCAGTGGTTTCGAGGTAAAGTGTCCAAACCGATCGGCGTGCCTCAGCCAGCCCTTCTTGAGCGATTTTTTGAGCAACCAGCAAATGTGACTGAGCTTTTTCAGGCTGACTGACCGCAAAGTACTGAGCGGCTTGTAACTGCATCAAAATCCCGCCAAAGGCTTGCGCCAAAGTGTCGTGAATTTCCTGTGCCATGCGAGTTCGTTCTTGTAATAGAGCGGTCTGCTGAGCTTCCTGTGCAAGACGGGTCAGTTCTAGAGCGAGGGTGAGCTGTTGTGCTAAAGCATGAGCGAGTTCAATGGTTTGTCCAGGAAAGTGACGATGGGCAAGCAAGTAAATCGACAGCGCTCCAATATTGCTATCTCCGACACTGAGGGGAATATCGAGAAATGGAATCAATCCTGATGAAGTGACATTCAAGATGGAAGCATTGGCAGCACTAAGCACTTGACCTTGCCAGTATGTCAGATGAACTGAAGCTGGCTCTTCTGACTGAGAATAAACCCAGTATTCAATCAAGGGAGAATCGAACTGCTGAGCAATCGCTTTGAGTGTATTTCCAATGAAGCGATCGAGATCTGAATCAGCAGCAAAAGTATCGAGAGATTGCTTCAGGGCTGTATTTGCCTGAGCTAACTCAGTCACTCGTGTTTGTTCAGCTTGCAACATTGTTTTCTGAGTGCGATCGCGTTGAATCGCGCTACCGATACAATCTGCGATCGCCATCAGCACTGAAATTTCAGCAGTACTCACCTGTATCGGCGCTCGATAATAATCCAAACTCAATGCTCCCCACCACTGCCCATTCACGCGAATCGGAACCGCGTAGGTAGACTGGACTTGAACAGAGGCTAACGCGCTGCGTAAAGGCTCGTCCCAGACTTCAGTGAGTCCCCCAAAGCCATCCCCCTCCAGAAAGTACTGTCTCATGAAGTCCAATCCTAGCAAGTCAGCCGGGAGCGAGGTTGAACCAAAAGCAACGCTAATAGGCAGAAACCCAGGGGCAGCCCATTCGTAAATGAATTCGCAGGAATTCAGCAAGGGAGATGAGGACTCAAATCTATTTTCCAGAACTACGACACAATCACAGTCAGTGCCTTCTCCAATAAACTGAAGGGCTGCGTTAACAGCTTGGTCAAAGTCTTCCAATGTCAGTAAAACATTTGCGGCTTTCGCTGTCGCTTTAAACAGGCGATCTCGTTCTCGCTGAGTGAGATTGCGCTGAATTGCACTACCAAGACAGTCAGCGATCGTTCTCAAAACCGCAACTTCACCAGGGCTGAATTGAATGGGGGCGTGGCAGTAATCAAAACACAATATGCCCCACCAATGACCATTAACCCGAATGGGAACCGCATAAGTAGACTGAATTTGAAGCGTCGCTAACCAGCTTCTCAGCGGTTCATCCCATTCCGCCAACACTCCACCAAAGCCATCCATCTCCAGGAAATACTTCTGAAAGAGATCCTCTAGCTCGATGGCTGTGGCAGATTCAATGTTGAAGGAGCTAATTTCAAATCTGGAGTCGAGGCACTTATGAGCTGTACTGAGGTAACGAATTGGCATCAGAGATGAGGCTTCGTAAACATTTTCGAGAATTTCCAGGCGATCGCAACCGATTCCCTCAATCAAAACTGTGAGTGCAGAATCAATCGCCACGTCAATGTTATCTAGCGTTAGCAACACATTGGCTGCTCTGGCAGTCACCTCCAATAGTCGATCGCGCCCTTGTAGCATTCGATTGTATCCTTCTAGGTCAGCAACTCTTTGTTGAGAAGTTTGTTGGTGTTCGTGCTTCAAGCGATTTTGTTGAATCGCGCTGCCAATACAATCTGCGATCGTCATTAAAACTGAAATTTCGGCACTACTCACCTGAATGGGCGAGCGACAATAATCAAGACATAAAGTTCCCCACCACTCGCCATTCACGCGAATCGGAACCGCATAAGCTGACTGGATTTGAACAGAAGCTAAGAGACTGCGAAAGGGTTCATTCCAGACTTCAAGCAGCCCTCCAAAACCGTTTCCTTTGAGAAGATATTTCTCTAAAAATTCTATTCCTAGCAATCCCACCGGAAGAACCGTTGCTCCAAAGGTCTTGCTGAGCAGTAGAAAGCCAGGGGAAGCCCACTCGTAGATGAAATTGCAGATTTCAGGGAATGGAGATGAAGACTCATAAACATTTTCTAAAACAATGGCGAAATCGCAACCGATCCCTTCTCCGATGATGCTCAGCGCAGTATTCACCGCTTCGTCAAAGTTATCTAGAGTGAGTAGAACATGAGCCGCTCTAACAGTGGTTTCCAGAAGGTGATCGCTTCTTTGCGTCATTGAACTAAAAGGGATCAATTAAATCTTAAAGGTACTAAATTCCATCTTAGTTCAATTTTGTAGCTGAAGATGAAAGCGATCGCGCCTAAATTTCAAGCGAGATCGCAATCCCTGTCCCATATCTCTAAAGTTCGCCCGATTTTTCTCGACGTGTGACAAGATAGTGATCATAAGCGGCACAGATCCAAGCCCCGATCAGCATAAACACATTCTTATCCCAGTTCCCCTGATTATTGGGGATCAACCCATCTGGTCCAATCAAACCAAAAGCAATAATAAAACTGAATAGCATGAGCATCATCACGATGCCTGTCCAGCGAACAAATCGATTGATCATAAATGACACGCCCACAATCATTTCAGTTAGAGGCAGGAGATACGCATAGGGCAAAGCAATAATCAGAGGTAGAGGACCAATTCCTTCAAATCCCCATCCCCAGAGCTTGAGCTTGAGTTGTGTCACTGTTTCAAAGAAGCCACCCGGCGCATTGAAGTAAAGATAGTTCGCGATGCCCGACAGCACAAAGAAAAGCCCTAGCAAAAATCGCATTGTCGTCACCGATTGCCGAAATAAACGCTGTTCGCTGCGTAAGCCAGGTTGAGTATGAGTGTCTAAAATCATGAGAGTTCTCCAAATTCTGAGAGTACAAAAGTTTCGTCTCTATCCTTGTTTTTGCTGAAGTCGATCGAGCAATGCGGGCAACTGTGTCGATCGCAAAGTCTGCTCGAACTGGGTCGGTTGAGCAGCACGCCACAGCAAAAGCCCACTACTCATAACCACGATCGCAGCCGCAACATCTCCAACGCGCTGAAGCAATCGCATCGAGGTCAAAGGTTTCAAGCTAGTTCGACTCGGACGCTGAAAGATCTCATCTGTCAGCCAACCTACCGTCGCTTTGAAATTGTGAACATACACGGGGAGGAGTTCTAAATAGGTTCCATGTCGTACTAGATGCCCTGCCCGCCCTGTAATTGGTACTCGATCGAAGAGATTCGCAACGCTCTCGCCTAAACCCAATTTCATCAGTGTTCCTCGTAGCGCGACTGTTGCGGGTTTTGGGGGCTGCCCTTGTGCGATCGCATATAAATTATGTGCGATCGCGGCTCCTTGTTGGTAGGCAACTTGCGCCGTTGCGGGTAGAGGCTTCTCTAACACGGCGCAATCTCCACCCACAAAAACCTCCGGGAAGTCAGGCAGTTGTAGCGTGGGGACAACTCGCAACCGACCTGTGCGATCGCGATTTTCATCCGAAATTGCTAACTGTTGAACTAGAGGATGAAGTCCATTGCCCGCTGTCCAGATCACAGTCGCAGTTTGAAGTACTTTAATCTCATGATTTTGCTCATACTTCAAAGCATCCGGCAATACAGCTTTAACAGCAACGCCTTGAATAATTTCAACAGAAACCTTACGGGTTTGAAGGGCAGTTTGGACAATTTCTCGCAGATGTCCGTTAATGTCATCTTTGAGAATTTCATGGCTACGATTCAACACAACAATCCGAATATCTTTGGGATCACCGTGCAGTCGGTCGTACCATTGGGGCAACAAGTCTGCTAATGTTGCTGCCATTTCTAGTCCAGAAGGGCCTGCTCCTACGATCGCAATCGTCAATAATGTCTGTCGCTGTTCAACGTCTGCTTGAGTTGCCCTTTGCAGACAATCTCGCAACTGTCGCCGCAATGAGATCGCATCCTCACCTGTGCGAAATGCAAAAGTATGAGCTTCTGCTCCTAAAATGTCAAAGTAAGTCGGAACACTACCAAGTCCTAAAACCAAATTGCCATATCGATAGCAAAGTCCTGAAGTGAGCTTAACCGTTCGCGTTTCTAAATCGATCGTTGCAATATCATCCTGCACAAACGTCACACTATCACACTCAAATAACTCGGCATAACGAGGCTGTACTTGAGTATCGGTCATTTCGCCACTCAGGAGTTCATAGAGCAGAGGCTTAAACACAAACCGTTCTGCTCGATCAATCAGTACAATATGATGAGGGTAGCGGCGATGACACAGGTGCAAGGTTGCAAATAGTCCCGTAAAACCAGCGCCCAAAATTACAGTTGGCAGAGTCGTTTCATCCATCTCGATATCCTGCTGCTGTAGGGTGAAGCAATCTTGTTAGAAAGTCCTTTTTACGAGTTTCATTGAGAGAGACAAGTTCTGAATGATGAGTCGTTAAGAAGTTTTGTAGAACAAGCTGAAAATTTGATAAGTAAATCCTCAGCCGATTCTCAGCATCCTCTCAGGTTGAGGTGAATTCACAAATAATGGCGTGTGGCGAACTTGATCAATGGCTTTGAACAAGTCAGACATACAAAAGGGTTTCATCAGCCAAACCATTTCATTGAGTTCAGGCGATAAGACATGACGAGGTTTGGTATCAACTGTCATTACCACAATTGGAACCTGATTCCCGATCGATCTAAGCTGGTGATACGCTCTTGAAGCAGCTTCTCCAGGTAGATCCCAACTCATGATGATGATGTCAGGACATAGCACCTGAGCCGCGATTAATCCGATTTTGGCATGATGTTCGACAATCACCTGATATCCCTCAGCCCTCAGTTCTAGGGCAATGAAGTGAGCGAGATTGATTTGGTCTTCGATAAGAAGCAGGCGCGTTTTCATACTACATTCGCAAATATTGATTCAGTTTCAATCATCTTGTCTCATCAGCCTTCAGAAGTCCTGAGAAGAAGCTTAAAACTGCCTGAATTTAGAGAACTAAATGATGAGAATAAGCTTTGTTTGCAGATCAACGAGTGACTTTCCTTTTCCTCAGCAAATCATTCAGAAATTCTCAGGTTGCGATCAGCAAGTTCTCAGCTTGAACGGTCAAGATAGTGAGCAAGCTTCCTTGAAGCCTTTCGAGAACTTTGATTCTTAGTACTCAACGAGAAACTTATGAGACGATTCATCTATAGCAGCTTATCTGCATTGCTTCTTTCGGCTTCAATCCTCTCTCCAGCTTTAGCATCTGCCCCCAAAATTGAACTGGGTGCATCAGGCAGTATGGTTTTCGATTTTACTGCTCCTTTTATCAGTAGTTCTGGGTTACGCAACGATAGTCATATCATCCAAGTCATGGTGCTTGGGATGTCTCTAGAGGACTTGACGATTTCGATTCCGCCACAAATGAGCAAATTTAGTCAGGTTCAAGTTACCGATGGAGATGGGAAAGCAGTTGCCGCAAAAATTGCCACGAACAAGAAGCAAGTTGCGATCGCATTCGATCAGCCTGTCAATCCAGGGCAACTGCTACAAATCAACATTGTCGGTGTCCAGACTGACCAAGAAGAGGGGGCTATCTTGCTCTACGGATTGACTGGACATCGCACAGGCATTCGAGACGAAATCCCGATCGGCACTGCCAGAATTCAAGTTCCGGGACGGGGTTAACACTCAATCTGATCGCATCTCAAAGAGACTCAAATTGATTCCTACTCTGAATTTTAACTCATGACCGCTATCTCCTTGAACGAATCGAGTGTGCACTCAGAACTGCATCAAAACCTCATGATAGAAGCGGTGTAAACGCTTTTATTGGAGATGGGTGAAGATCCCGATCGAGAAGGGCTACTCAAAACGCCTAAACGAGTGGCAGAAGCCATGCAATTTCTGACAAGCGGCTATCAGCAATCTTTGGAAGAACTGATCAACGGGGCAATTTTTGATGAAGGGCACAGCGAAATGGTCTTAGTTCGAGACATCGATATGTTTAGTCTGTGTGAACATCATCTCTTGCCTTTTGTGGGCCGGGCACATATCGCCTACATTCCAAATCAGAAGGTGGTTGGCTTGAGTAAGTTAGCACGAATTGTCGAAATGTATTCACGCCGCTTGCAGGTACAAGAACGCTTGACTCGTCAGATTGCCGATGCGATTCAAACCGTTCTTGAACCGCAGGGGGTCGCGGTTGTTATCGAAGCAACACATCTTTGTATGACAATGCGTGGTGTACAAAAGTCAGGAGCTTGGACTGTGACCAGTGCGATGGTGGGTGCATTTCAAGATCATGAGAAAACTCGCGAAGAGTTCCTTAGCTTGATTCGTCATCAACCCGCATTTTGGTAATGAAGAGTGAATTCGGTTCAATGTCCATTCTGCGCAAATTTGGTTCTGCGCCATGTTAATAAGCATGGTATCTACTGGTTCTGTCGGCGTTGTTATCAAGAAGTACCGATTCTGAACTTGAATTGTTCTACACAGATGCAAGAGAGAGCAGTATCAGACTCTAAGCCGTTGAAAACCCTTTTTTAATCTTCCAATTCATCAGGTATGGTCAAAATCGCGGCAGAAGAACAGCGACTAGAAGAAGCACGATCGTGTCAGGTGCATTGTGCAGATGGGATTCGTATCTCAGCGATCGTAGTTTTTAGAGTCCTTTAAATCCGATTCCATTCTCAACTTCCATCGGTTCCACCTGCGCTAAATTTCTGCGGTGAGCCATCTGTAAGCTTCCAATTTGACTCAGCAATAACCCAAGCAAAATCACACTCCCACCAATATACTGAGCTTGAGTCGGAGCTTCATCGAGAATCCAGTAAGCCGCAAAAACTCCTACAATCGGCGTAAATGAACTGATGAGTGAAGCGGTCGAAACGGTGGATGCTCTCAAGCCACGAACCCAAAATGATTGTCCTAGAACAACAATAATTGCACCATAGATCAGCATCCATCGCCACAAAAATGGAGAGAAGATCTCGACAAAATGATGACTGCCATATAGACCCAAGGCTGCAAAGAAAAAGACGATCGTGCCTAATGCAGTCCGGAAGATTCCATAAATTGCTGTCGGAACTTCACTCAGCCACTTTTTACTAATAATCGTTGAGATTGCCAGCGAGCTCGCACCCATCACTGCCAAGCTTTCACCTACTCCTGCGAGTCTAAAACTCATCCCCTGTAAGGATGGCTGCAAAAAAATCGTCAAAAGAACACCCATTAATGCCAGGGTTGTTCCGATCACCTCCCAGCGAGTTGAGCGTTCCCGCAGCAGCCATATCGAAAGTGCTAAAGTTAATGGCGGTTCCAATCGCCCAATCAGCACAACATTGTTTACCTGCGTCAAGGCCAAGGCTTGAAAAAATAAAGCGGGCGCGATCGCACCCGACAGAATCGCAACAAGTGTAAGATTTAACCAGTTTCGCTGCGATAATTGTCTTAGATTTGCGCGATTCCACTGCCGCCCGTACAGGATCAATAAAACGAGTAGCGCACAGAGATTTCCAACAAACAAAACATTGCACAATGAGATCGGATTGTGCCCATCCATGAAGTGTTGAGCGCCAAGTTCGGTCAACTTACGCGTCACAGCGCTAGACGCTCCGAAGATCAGCACAGCCAGCCAGAGATAGAGTTGCCCTGGAATTTTACGCTGAGATGGAGTCTTGTTTAAATTTGTCACGATCGTAGTTCCGAATAAAGCACATACTAAAAATCCGAACTAGCGATAAAACCTCCTACTAGGGATTTTATCACCAGTCCAGAATATCTTCTAGCAACAAGGGAATCATTGGTGCAATGCAACAGAGTATCCCCGACATACAATGCGATTATTTGACTTCGCTAGCCGGAAACTGTGCAACTCTACCTGCTTTTACAGCAACGACAACATCATAAGTTGCACAATAGGAAAAGGTGATATTGTTTGCCTTGTTGTAAAGATTGACAACCATTCCTGCACCTCCAGGTTGCACTCCCAGAGGTTCTAGATCGCCAAAAAAGTATCGTCTCAGTTCATCGCCACCCCCAAACTGCCCTTTATGCTGGGTTACCCTAGCAATTTTTTGTTGAACAGTTAACCCAGTACTATCTTTCATTTCTGCGGCAGATGCCTGCACCAACTGAGGACTCAATGTTTTCAGTGGAGCATCCCATAGCGTAACTACGCCAATCAAGGTTGCTGTTGTTAACAAAGCGGAAAATTTCATCTTGGTCATTTTGGTGAGTTCCTTATACGTCCACTCAACTCCAGCATAAGTAGCAATCCTGAGTAGAAGCTGAGATTTGCTTAAAAACTCTCTGAGTTTTTCTGTAGAAAAGATTCAACGTTTTTTCTAAGTCCTCAGTCAATTCTCATGGTCTTATCAGACCTCATTCAGGTAGATTTGTCATGCTGATCTGATATCAACCCGTTGAGGATGTCACACAATGAAACGTTTTCTACAAATATCATTCCTGCTGATGCTGTTCTCTAGTTTCTCAGGAGCAAGCGCGATCGCTCAAACTAAGGAAGCGATGAACATGACAATCGCTCAAGAAGTCATTAGACTTACACCCGCCGATCTTGCTACCTTTGCTTATCGAGGATATTTCAAAAGTCAGGGAATCAGTGGTTATGGGGGACTGATTCAAGATCACTCTTCAGGGAAAGTCTCAAACAAAGATATCGTACAAGCTGCGATCGCAATGCATCTACTCCCCGATTCCACGTTAAACAATCGTAGCTACTTGAATGCTTTGGATAATCAACTGCGAGAAATCAATCTGCATTGAGAATGAGTTAGGATGATTTTCAATCTCTCAGCCAACTTTAAGCTGACTCTCAGACTCTCTAAAGCTTCGTACTTCATCCTAGGAAAATGCAATCTTATTACTCTACAGTCCGTTGCATTCAGCCATCCTTTGTATCTGGGAGAATCCTATGAAACGGTTTGCCTTAGTTAGCTTCTCTACGATCGCGTTAACCATTGCAGCAAGCCTTCCTGCTACTGCAACGGCTCCTGTAATTTTGCCTCAGTCTGCGATGTCATTTAGCTTCAATGCTCCTTTTGTTAGTAGCTCTGGGCTTCAGGGTGAACATCACCTGATTCGTGTTATGGTACTTGGAATGTCTCTCGAAGATTTGATGGTGCTGATTCCTCCACAAATGGCAAAATTCAGTAGCATCATTGTCAAAGACGAATCAGGTAAAACGATCCCTGCAAAGATCAGCCGGGCTGAAAGCAGAGTGGCAGTCGTCTTCGATCAGCCTGTGGCTCCAGGGCGTACGATCGAGCTTGATTTTACCAATGGAGATACTGCAATGGAACAAGGCGAGATCTTGCTCTACCGTATCACAGCGAAACAGGCTGGCATTAATACGGAAATTCCAATTGGCACAGCCCGAATTCAAGTTCCAAGCCATCAATAATTGAGTTGTTTCCACGTTTGCACCAATGTTGGACAAAGCCCTAGACTTATGGCTTTGTCCATTTTTTGAAAATTAGTTCGACACTTTCCGCGGCTCTTTGTATGACTACAACTTTTGTATGATTACAACTTTTCAAGAGCCTGAGCGAGACTTCTGTCATTAGATCTCACTCACCCAGTCTCACACTTAGAATCGTATAGATGATGAGCTAAGCTCATCCATCCTCCCAAAACGTTAGCTCTATCCATTAGAAAAATTACAATATCACTACATTCTAGATGTTTTCAGGAAATTCTCAGGAAACACTCATTTTTGCGCTGCATACTCTGACATATCGCAATCTAAGAGTGAAGTAGAAAGATGAAGCAGTACGCCCGATCGATGTTTCTAGGGTTTAATCGGAACAATCTACAACTCCCCCAATCCGCCACTTTGATCATGCTAGGCGTTGTTGCGATCTCAGCACTCATCGTTACTGCTTGGTTTGCTGGGCAGGGGACAATTCCGACGTTATTTGAGCGGCTAAATCAGATTCAGCAGACTCCGCCGGGTTGGTTGATGGTTCCGATGGTAGCTGGCGAGTATCTTTTGGCTTGGGCAGTACTCTTAACGTTCCTAGTCTTCGCGATTACAAAGATTTCGCCACGTCCTCAGCCCTGGTCGAGAGTACTTGTGGTGGCTGTTTTGGGGATTTTGATGATTCGCTATTTTGTTTGGCGATCGCTGTCTACGCTCAATTTTAGTAATCCGTTGGATGGTGTTTTTAGCCTGGGGTTATTCTTGTTAGAACTCCTTATCCTGAGTGGCAGCATGATTCAGCTTATCCTGTTGCTAAGAGTCAGAGATAGAAAGCCAGAAGCAGATCAACTGTCGATCGCAGTTCTAAACCAGAGCTATGTGCCTCATGTCGATATCTTGATTCCCACTTATAACGAGCCAGCGTTTATCTTGAGACGCACAATCATAGGGTGTCAAGCATTAAAGTATCCTGCTAAAAGTGTGTATTTGCTCGACGATCATAGACGACCTGCAATCAGAGATCTCTGTCTCGAACTTGGCTGTCAGTACCTCACTCGACCAGATAATCGGCATGCAAAAGCAGGGAACCTAAATCATGCCATTCCTCAAACAAGTGGTGAACTGATCGCCGTCTTTGATGCTGATTTTATTCCGACTCAGAACTTTCTCACTCGTACAGTCGGCTTTTTTCAAGATTCAACAGTCGGCCTAGTCCAAACCCCACAGACATTTTACAATGCTGATCCAATTGCTCGAAACCTTGGATTAGAAGATATTCTAACACCAGAAGAGGAAGTCTTTTATCGGCAAATTCAACCTATTCGGGATGCTGCTGGGGGCGTTATCTGTGCTGGAACTTCGTTTGTAGTGCGGCGCTCTGCTTTGATTGAAGCAGGATATTTTTTTACAGGAGCCTTGAGCGAAGACTACTATACCGGAATTCGATTAGCTGCGAAAGGCTATCGATTGATCTATCTCAATGAAAAATTGAGCGCAGGTCTTGCAGCAGAGAGTATTGCAGCCCAAGCGCTTCAGAGATTACGGTGGGCACGAGGGACGCTGCAAGCTTTTTTTGTCGATGCAAATCCACTCACAATTAAAGGATTGCGTCCGATGCAACGGCTTGCTCATTTAGAGGGAATTTTGCATTGGTTTACCAGTCTTTCGCGCGTTGGATTTCTCTTGTTTCCCATTGCTTATGCGTTTTTGCACATCATTCCAGTCAGAGCGACAAATGCTGAAATTTTGTATTACTTTCTGCCGTTTTACCTCGTTCAGATCACAACTTTCTCTTGGCTCAATCATCGATCTCGGTCTGCTTTCCTAGCAGATCTTTATGCTTTGGTACTTGCGTTTCCACTGGCTTTGACTGTGATTCAAGTGATGCTTAATCCTTTTGGGCAGGAATTTCGGGTGACTCCTAAAGGAACGAGTCGCGATCGCTTTCAGTTTAACTGGAGACTGGCTGCACCTTTGATCATCTTTTTCGTCGCAACTGCAATGAGTTTGTGGATGAACTTAGGCTATGCGATTCTAATGGGAGCATGGCAGCCGATGACAGACGATATTGCGAATCAGATGAAAGGGGTCGATCTCGGTTGGATCTGGAGCGTTTTTAATCTACTCACGCTCAGCATTGCATTGCTGATTCTAATTGATGTGCCTCGACCTCACGCTTATGATGAGTTCGATCTGCGTCGTACTCTCAAGGTACAGATTGGGGATCAAGTCAGATGGGGCTTTACGACAGGAATTTCAGAAGTTGGAGCAACGATCGCGATAACTCAACAAATTACTCCAAAAGATTCTCGAATTCAAGTAGACTTTCTAGAAGAGGATCTTACACTGCCAGCACAGGTCACTCAAGTAGAAGATTGCCCTTCAAACAGTGAGTTTCCGTTCTTGCACATTCACTTTGAACCCCTCTCACTTGAACAGGAGCGATGTTTGATCCAAATGCTATATTGCCGTCCTGGACAGTGGCGTAGTCAATGTGCTCCGGGAGAACTGCGATCGCTCTGGCTACTCTTTCAGGTTTTACTGAAACCTCGTGTGATCTTCGATCGAACTGCAAGAGCGAGCATAGTTTCTGTGGCTCAAGTATCGCCTTAGCTATCAACTCAGGTTAATGCTTGAAAATATAGTCCTAATGAACATTTGCCCCAACTTTCAGCCCTGAGCAAGTGACTGTGATTAATGATGGGACTTTAATCACGGGTAAATCCTAATCTTCTCGCAAAGCGTAGCCAACTCCTCGTATCGTATGAATTAAGCGGGGTTCGTGCGATCCTTCTAGCTTCAAGCGCAAATATCGAACATACACCTCAATGATGTTAGAGTCTCCAACAAAATCATATCCCCATACTGTTTCGAGAATTTGATCGCGCGTCAGAACTTGGCGAGGATGCCGCAAAAAGTACTCTAGTAAATCAAACTCTTTTGCGGTTAATTCAATCGATCGTCCTCCCCGATAAACCTCTCGTGTTTTGTGGTTGAGCCTTAACGTTCCAAACTGCAAGACTTCTTCATCCGTCTCTTGATTTCGACGCAAATGAGCGCGAACTCTCGCAATCAATTCCTCAATGCTAAAGGGCTTAACAACATAATCATCTGCTCCAGCATCCAGTCCTGCAACCCGATCACCCACTTCGTCTTTTGCAGTCAAAAAGATGATCGGTGCTTTAAACCCAGTCGATCGCAATCGGCGGCAAAGTTCAATTCCTGATAGACCCGGTAGCATCCAATCGAGCAACGCCAAGTCAGGAGATATTTCACGAGCCAGCATTAATCCATTCATGCCATCGTGGGCAACACTCACCTGATAGCCTTCACTTTCTAACTCCAGGGCAATAAACCGTGCAAGTTGCACCTCGTCTTCGACAATCAGAATGTGGGGAATGCTCATGCTCATCGTCCTAATATCGGTAAGGTCAATGTGAAGGTTGTGCCAACCCCAGGCTCAGAATCGAGAGAAAGCGTGCCTCCCATCTTTTCGATCAAAGTCTTGACGATCGCAAGTCCTAGTCCTGTTCCTCCCGTTGCTCGACTACGCGAGGGATCAATGCGATGAAAAGGTTCAAAAATCATCACTTGATCGGATGGAGGAATCCCTTCACCACGATCGATCACTTGAATCACTGCGAAATTGTCAACTTGCTTGAGTCGAATCAGAACCGGTGAATTGGGATCAGAATATCGAACCGCATTTTGGATGAGATGATCTAGCACCTGCATTAAGTAATCCCGATGCGTCTGCACTCGAATAGGCATCGGAGCGATTTCAGTCTGAATATTCGGATGATCAAACTTTTCTGTCATGCTGGAAATGTCCCGCACAAATTCATTGAGAATGAGTGGTTCTTGAGCAAGAGTACTATCAAAACTTTCCGCTCGTGCGAGACTAATTAAATCCTGTAAAATCAGCGTCATCCGCTCGGCTTCCGAAGTCGCCATTTCAAGACTTTCTTGCTGAGACACGGATAGATTGGGGATTCGTCTGACGGTACGTTGAAGATAACCATAGACCGTACTTAACGGCGATCGCAGTTCATGAGCCACATCGCTGATAAATTGACGCTGCTGGTGTTTAACGGCTGCTCGCTGGCTGAGGAGTTCATCCCATGCCTGTGCTAAAGTCCGAATCTCGCTAGGGGCAGCACGTGCATTAAAGGTCGTTAACTGAGCAACAGTAGTTGTCGTTTGCACCCAATACTGAAATTGCTTCAAGGGACGGAGGAGTAGCCAAATCCCCCCTAGAATCGTGGCAGCCATTGCGCTGATCACAAGCAGACTGAGTGTTGCGAGTTGTTCTGTAATCGTTAAGAATTGCGCGATCGTCAGTTGCTCGGAGTGCATCATTAGCACCGTTTGGATGCTCCAATGACTGAACAATTTATAGCTAGCAAGTGCGATCGCGCAAATCACAATCACTACGACCATCAGCCGAACCTGTAATGAGGCGAAATCAAGCCATTTTCGCCTTCTACTCCACCGATTTGAACCTTGACCCAGCGGATTCATCGACTTCACTCATTACCTAGAGAGGATTCATTCCACATTAAGCTGAAATGCTCAAAATGCGGCTAATGATATGAAATTCTTGAGATACGGTTACTCGACAAAACTCAGCGACTTCTTAAGAATTAGATATTATTTTTTATATTTTATCCAGTTCTTACGTGTCTCTCATCTTGAATTAAGCAATTCTAGCAATAGTAGTTAAATTGCTTACTTAAGCTAATTCGTTCTGTTTTTCAATTCTATGATTTTTTTGGATGTCGAAGAGCTTTTGTCTCATTTTCGCTCGATTGTAACCTATCAGGACTTAGCACTAGGAGACTATCTCTTCTACCAAAATGATCCCGCTCACTCCATCTTTGCTCTACAGTCAGGCACCATTCGACTGCTCCATTACACAAATGAAGGTCAAGAAATCGACCATTATCGAGTTCATGCTGGAGAAATCTTTGCAGAAATTGCTCTGTTTAAGGAATCTTATGTATGCACTGCGATCGTAGAAGAACCAGCACGAGTCGCCCGATTTCCCAAATCGGAGTTTTGGCCAGCACTGCAACAAGATCCTGCACTGTCTAGTGCATTTATGGAACTTCTCGCACATCGATTACACCAAACCAAGATCATGTTAGAAATTCGTGGGATTCGGTCTACGCGCGAACGAATTTTACACTATCTTCGCTACATGACGGATTCAGGTAAAGAAATCATGCAGTTTCATCGATCGATGAGGGTAATTGCACAAGATTTAGGTGTGAGTCCTGAAAGCTTATCTCGCACCCTAAAACAACTCCAGAAAGAGGGGATCATTACTCGAACAAAACGCATGATTCAACTCAACAAGTGAGCGCAGATACTAACGCTTCGCGAAGGAGAAATTCTTAAGACAACCTAAAAATTTCTCAAGCTTGATTTCAATCAAAGACGTAGGCATAGGCTTTGTTCTACGCTCATTAACATCATTTTTCTGGTGTGGAGACGCGCTTATGAATTTACAGAACAGCCAATCAGTTGAACAACAGCGGTATGTTCTGGAATCTTTAGCGGAATTGAACGATCAAGCTTATATCTTAAGTCGCTACTTGCATGGAATTACCTGTGAAGTTTGTCAATTGTTGAACTCAAACTGGACAATTATAACTATCTGCGAGGAAGGAGATTGGCAAATTCTTGCCAGTCACCCGCTTCTCCATGAAGCAGGCCCTGAATCTTCTTTTCATACAGAACTTTCGGCAATTCTACTTCAGCATGGATTGCTTCAGCACATTGATGATGTAGAACACCACCTCGACCATCAAGAGCAACTCGGCAGCTACACTTATTCTCTGGGAGTACCACTGCAAACTATCTATGGCAGAGTCATCGGAACGCTTTACGCATTTCATCAGCATCCTTGTCAACACAGTTCAGAAAAGATCTCGATCGTTCAATCGCTTGCAGAACGCGCAGCAATGGCGATCGAGAACTATCAACTCTACCAGCAGAAACGATTGAGCGATCAACGTTTAGAGAAGGAAATTGCGACTGGGCTGAGAGAACTACAAGCAATCCAATCAAAATTGGCAACACAGGAACGCCTAGCTGAGATTGGGGAATTCACAGCCTTAATTATTCATGAGATTCGCAATCCTCTCACCACGATCGAGATGGGGTTGAACTATGCCAAAAAACGATTGCTTAACACCTCTGATCAAAAACGATTAGCCTTAGCTCTCAATGAATCTCAACGTCTGAAGCAGTTACTCACTGAAATCTTGCTCTACACAAAGCCGCAGGTCTTGAAGCGCTCCAGGTTGAATCTTGGCGACTTTTTGAGCGAGCTGCTCATACAACTTAAGGACATGCCCGAAGCAACTGATCGTCAGATAGAATTAACCTTCACACAACCGGACATTCACATTTCCGCCGATCGAGATAAGCTCAAGCAGGTTTTTATCAATCTAGTTCGGAATGCTTTTGAAGCAATCTCGCCTGGAGAAAAGATCAGGTGTGAGATTAGCTCCCTCCATTCAGAGCGAGTTTGCATCCATATTCATAACAATGGAGAACCCATTCCGCCAGAAATCTTACCTCACCTAACAACACCTTTCTGTTCTACGAAACCTTCTGGAACAGGATTAGGACTCGCGATCGTAAAGCGAATTATCACCGCACATGATGGAGAATTGACCATTCATTCTTCTGCAGCAGGCACAACTGTAAGCGTTCAATTGTCAATCGTGCCTTAAATGAACCTCATCAAGTTCAATCTCCTTCTGCAATGATTTGAGGCTAAAAGTAACGTGCGATTTAACAGCAATCTCCAGTTTCTCGCTCTTGGCTCAAGCATTGCTTTTGTTTTTTGAGACAAATGACCACAGTTCATCAGCACTGACCTCGCTTGTTTCGACCGCTTGAACTTCCGCATTATGTACCAGTTGCGCTCTCTGACTCGCTGCTCGAACAATGCTGACGACTGTGTTGTAAGCGAGTCCAGTGATCCGACTCACCCCGCGTAGACTGCTGCCTTCACTGTGCGCTTGCAGCACTTGTTGAATTTGCTCAGGACTGATATGGCGGCGATAGTAGAGACTATCAAAGTTTTCTGAAAATGTTTGATTGCAAGTCGGGCAGAGGTAGCGTTGATGACCGTTCGGCATCTTGCCATGTTTGTGGGCTTTCGGGTGTCCGCACAGGGGGCATTCCATTGGTAGGCTCCAGAAGAAATCTGCCTCTACTTTATCAGTCCCACATTAATTTGATGCACTACCCGATTTGCTCACCACCATCCTGTACGAGATGGGTCACCTTGCAGGCATCATTCAAGGCAACCCAGTTTATGATCGTCATCTCCAAACGATCGCCAACACCAAACTCTTCGTCGGCGACGGCTTCACGGCTGCGCTCACCCCAACGCTCACCGTCATTGACAAAGACAGAGCGATTAGCCGAGATGCAGTTACGGTCACAGTTGCCAATGCAACTCCAACGATCATCACGCTCACTGGCGATACAAAGATCACCGAAGGCTCCATGGCTCAATTCAACGTAACCGCGATCGACCCAGGCAACGATTCACTGACTTATTCCTGGAACTTTGGAGAGGGCAGCGAACCAGTGATGGGCTCAAATGCTGCATATCGCTTCAAAGACAATGGCATCTACACCGTGACGCTAACGGTCAGAGATAAAGATGGTGGACTCACGACGGAAACTCGCACGATCAAAGTTCTCAATGCATCCCCAATCGTCGGAGGAGTTCAACAGCCTCTGAAATTTCCTTGACATTGAAGATTAGTTTCTCAGACGACATTTTTGAAGTCTTTAAAGTAAGCATCTCGAAGGTAGTAAGCATCTCGAAGGTCACTTAATTTTTGGGCTTATTGGCTCCTGGCATTCCATCGGGTGTGTAAACCACAGCACTGGCATCAATTCGCCCAATAATGGTTAATGCCGTAGTTGCTAGTATGACAACCATTTGAGCGATGTCATTCAGATCAGTTTTGCCCGTGTTCTGATAAGCGGTAATGCTTTTGGCAATGAGAGGAGCAATAGACGCGATCGCAGTCAGCACCGCGCCCCAAATTGTCTTGCTCTGAACCATGCTTTTGGAAGGGACAGACGAGGGAGAATTAGAAGTTTGCATCGAGTACTCCGGGTAAATGGTCACATTCATACCATAAATCTTCAGTAGAGTGCCTCTTCTGAAAATGTTTTCAGGCTCGACAATGGTAAAAGATGTGTCGATCTGCTTCCTCAAGTCGTTGTTGTCAATCGTTCAGTTCTTCGGCTATGACTTGACTCAGAATCTCTGACATGGCGCTAAAACAAGGCTAACTGCACTAATGATGCTCGCGTCTCAGACTCCAAATGGGAAGTCCCCAAATTTGAGAGCGAAATCCCCAACAGCCTCACACTTCGCCCTTCTAAATCAACTGCTTCAAACAACTCCTGCGCTAAAGAGGTAGCGATTCCCAACTCACAAATCGGATTTGAGAGCGTTCTGCTTCGAGTAATCTGCTGATAGTTGCCAAACTTTACCTTCAGCGTGAGAGTGCGTCCCTTGGCCTGATGTTGCTCTAGACGGTGACACACATCCTGAGCGATCGTTGCGAGTTCATGAAGCATCACAGCACGATCTGTTAAATCCTGAGCAAACGAAGTTTCTGCACCCAGCGATTTACGGACCCGGTTCGCTTCCACCATGCGATCATCCTGCCCTCGCGCAATTTTGAAGTAGTGATGTCCCATTTTGCCGAACTGCTGCACCAATTCCGTTTCAGAGCGTTGCTTCAAATCTGCTCCAGTACAAATGCCCAGTTCTCGCATTCTCGTTGCACTCACCTTGCCGATCCCGTGGAATTTCTCGATCGCAAGTTGCTCAATTAACTCCTCGGCTTGATCTGGCAGAATCACGGTTAATCCATTGGGCTTGTTCATCCCCGTTGCCATCTTCGCTAAGAACTTGTTGAAGGACACTCCCGCAGAAGCGGTTAAGCCTGTTTCTTGTTGAATAGAAGCTCTGATCTCTCTGGCGATCGCACTCGCATAAGGCAAACTTGATTTGCTTTCTGTCACATCTAAGTAAGCTTCATCCAGTGCAACAGGTTCGATCAAGTCGGTATAGCGCTCAAAGATAGCGCGAATCTGCTCAGAAACGGTTCGATAGACTTCAAAGCGAGGTTTGACAAAGATGAGATGAGGACAACGCTGGATCGCAAGTTTAGACGGCATTGCAGAGTGAATTCCGAAAACTCTCGCTTCATAACTCGCAGCACAGACGACCCCACGTTGAGTCGGAGAACTGCCAACCACGATCGGTTTCCCTTGATATTGGGGATAATCTCGCTGCTCGACTGAAGCGTAGAACGCATCCATATCGACGTGAATGATTTTGCGAATCCCATTCATCACTCGAGAGTAGTACAAGATAACTATTACTCTATCACCCCCAGTACGCTTTTTAACGATTGTGACGATTGTGAAATTACTTCGAGTGTGGCTGAATCAACTCAATGCGAAGATACCAGATTCACCGAATGCTTGAACTGTTACCAGTCTATCCCCAACATACAAGCTGATAATTTCGCTCCCGAAAGCGATGACGGGAGTACAGGGACAAGCAGGCAAGATCAACGCTGAATCAGTAAGATTATTCTACATTCGGGTTAAGCTGACAGTACCGCGACATTAGCGAAGATTGATCAGCAACGCCCGCGAAAATATTGCCGATATAAATCACAGGTAATCATCACCTGGTTGCCTGCTAACTTGACCAGTCCCATACTATATAACTTAAATGCTTTAACTTGTTCTAGCTCTACAGGTTCAGTGGCATTGAGAACCTGTAGCAACGCTTCCCTGAGTTCAGGATAGCGTTGCAAAATACCCAAATGACGATGCAGGTGATCATGATAAATTCCAGCATCGGTGACTGCGATCGCCATCATCTCCTCAAACGAATGTTGGAACTGTGCGAGATAATAAAGTGTCCATCGCGTCAGAAAGGGATGTCCCTGGAGCAAATGCATCAATTGCTGGATCTGATGGGTAGAAAGTTGTAAGTTATGCAAATCGATCAAGCTTTCGACTTGCTCAGTAGTAAAGGGCGTTAATGCGACTTCTATTCCTAGATTAAACGGAGATTGATTCACATTGAGATGGATATAGGGTTCTGTGGATTGAACAAGAATCAAGCGAAGTTTTTGCCAGGTTGAATCGGTTTTAGAGTGCTCGTGCCATGTGCGGAGCATCGTGAAAAACTCTTGCGCGATCGCAGGATACTCGAACAATTCACTTACTTCTTCTAGGGCTAACACTAAGGGAGACGAAATTTCCTCTAATAAGTAGCCTTCCATATACAGTGTGCAACTCATTTTGCTGCCAATGTCATTATCCCAATAGGTTGCTAATTGAGGCGTGAGTTTGAGCTTTTGAGTGATACAGGTACAGAACCACCGCAGTAATTTATGGAGATCTGCAAGAATTGCCTTCTCCACCTGCTGAAAGTTCAAAGTCACCGTTTGCATCTCAGTGGTTTTGGCATAAGCCAAAATCCTTAACATGAGGGAGGTTTTTCCCATCTGACGAGGTGCCTTAATCCGAATCAGGGAACTGGGTTGAAGAACATTCTGGTAACAGAGTGATTCCTGTATCGATCGCTGTACATAGAAGGGAGAATCGATCGGAACACTGCCCGTAGGATACTCTAGTGATGTCGTGGATACAGAACCTTTGAAGTTGGTTAAAACACAATTGCGATCGGGGTTATGGGTCGTCGATTGCGCTACAACATGGCGTTCCAAAACGCTGCGAACATTGAATTTTGTCACCTTTTGTCCCAACGCTTCCGAGAACAATCGCCAGAGTCTCGGAGCCGCAACTTGCTGAATGTAATTCCCAGAATAGTTATGCTCTCGGGCAATTTGCTCATAGGTTTTCTTGGGAGCCTGCCAAGACTCCAATAAAATCATGCGTTGTAGGTCATTAAGATGCTCACCCGTAGCTTCATACGCAACTTGTTCTGCTACTGCCAGAAATGTCTCTAAAGTTTGCATCATGACTTCGATAAAAAATTTGAAAAAGGCTAAGAAATCATCAACGATATTATTCTTCAGACTTCACGAAAGGGTATTCCCTAAAGGTGCAATATACAACGCTGAAGGGAAACCCCCAAATCACTGACATATCTGTTGATGTTCCTCAGTAACGGATGGATGAGTGCTTAGATAGTCTTGCAACCAATCGCAAGCGAAACTAATATCATTCATGGCAGTGATGTGCTTCCAATTCCATAAAATGATCCGTCGATCGAGACCGGCTGAAGCAATCAGCGAGTTGGATTTCTGCGAGTGTTCGCGGCTCTCAGGGCTAAAGACCACCGTTTGGACTGCACCCTCGTGACCTGTCAAGGTTCTTAGTAAGGAACCGTTCGTTTGCCAAACTTTGACTGTTCCATCGATCGAGGAAGAAGCTAGGAATTGTCCATCAGGGCTAAACGTGACCTCTAAAACACTTGCTGCATGACCCGTTAGGGTATGGACTAAGGAACCATCGATTCGCCACAGCTTCACCGTATTGTCGCTAGAAGCAGAAGCAAGCCAGTCACCTTGAGGACTGAAAGCCAATGCATTAATAGCAGCCTGATGCCCCGTTAAGGACTGGAATAGTCGTCCATCGGGGTACCAGAATTTAATTGTCTTGTCCTCCGCACCAGATGCAATCAGTTTTCCATTCGGGCTAAAGGCGACTGTGTTCACGCTACCTTGGTGTCGGACGAAAAAACGGCTCGGTTGCTCAGGAAATTGCCCATTGGGAGTTCGATCCCAAACCTGCACTGTGCCATCACTGCCGCCTACAATCAATTGCTGACGATCGGGACTAAAGGCAACGTCTCGTGCTCCCGCTTGTGATTGGAGCGTTTGTTTGTTGTGACCCTCTCGGTCAAAAAGTTCCACAGTCCCACCCCGAAACACATTAGCAATCTCTGCTCCATCAACACTAATGGTTAACCCAGTCACCGATAACTGGTTTGTGAAGACTGTTTTCTCTGGAATTGGTGCAATTTCTCCTGCTGTGTCCCGTCGCCAGAAGTTAAGGCGAAAATCAACCGAAGCAGAAAGCAGTTGGGAACCATCGGCATTAAATACGAGCCGATCGATGGTATCCGTATGCCCTGCTAACACATTCCAGGTAGGATGATGGGGTTTCCAAAACCGAATACTCCCATCCTCAGAACTGGAGACTAACCAGTGTCCATCGGGACTAAACCTCACTGCCCGTACCACTGCATGATGCCCCGATAGTGTCCTAAGCAATCCCCCCGTTGTTTGCCAGAGCCGAACTGTGTTGTCTGTACTAGCAGTTGCTAACTCCTGACCATCCGGACTAAATGAGATCGCGCGGACATTCGATCGATGACCAATGAAGGATTTGATTAATTCACCCTTGATATTCCATAGACTCACGGCTCCATCAACCGAAGCGGTTGCAAAGGTTTGATCCTTTGGACTAATAGCGATCGCAAAGATGGGACCTTTTTCGGTACTCAATTCAGCGATGACGCTGCCATCCGATCGTAGAACCCGCGTGTTGATGGTCTGAGGTGGATCGGGTCTTGGTTCCGTTTGCCCTCCTTCTAGTTGATTGAGACGACGAGAGGGGGGAGGCTGCGGCAACTCCGGTTTTGAACCTGTTTCCCCTTCTAAGGGGTTAAGACGACGAGGTGGAGGTGGGGGTGGCGTAACGATGGCAATGAGGAATTGACCGTCGGGACTGAAGGCTAGGTGCTCGGTTTTGGGTAGATGCTGGATTAAGCGACCATCCGTATGGAAAAGATAAGCATTTTGTCCGCCTGCAATGATGGCAAGTTTCTGAGCATCAGGACTAAATCGAACTCTTCTAACAGAATGGTTTAGCGGCAAAGTTTTGAGTAAAGTGCCATCTGCTCGCCAGAGTTTCACCGTTCGATCCGCAGAGGCAGTGGCAATTGTTTGCCCGTCCTGGCTCCAATCTACTGATGTAATCATTGCTAGATGAGCATCCCAGGCTTTCAGCAGTTGACCATTTGGTTGCAATAGCCGCAATTTTCCATCCACTGCTACCGCCGCAACCATTTGTCCATCGGGACGAATGGCGACTTCCTGAACCCCTGTACCCACATCAATTTGATTACTCGCTGTGATCCCATCAGACACAAGCCGGAGCACCGATTGCACCTGTTGGGCTAGGGCAGGATCAGCGTTACCGAGAGTATTCAATTTAGTGTTAGCATCGACTGCTTGTACGAGTGCTTCAAGCTGATGATGTGCCCCAAAATTTCCTTCAGCCGAAGACGCAAGCGCTCTGATCTCACTAATTCTTGCTTGGCGATACTGGAAAAAGGTGATCATACCAAAGCAGATCGCAATCAGCAGTGCCACTGCCACGGTTGCCAAGAGTTGTCGTTGTAATTTGATCGCTCGCCGTTCCTGTTGTAATTGGGCTTCCATCGCATGAGCGCGATCGGCTTCTAAAGCTTGCTGGATTTGACGGCGATCGCTCTCTACCGAAGCCGCTAAAAACTGATAGTCAAGGTCACTCAAGCGTTTTCCCTGCGCCCATTGTTGGGCATCTTGCAGGGCTTGTCCTCGGAGCAAACGTGATTCATCCTGACGTTGGGAGTATACCCAAGCGTCTAAGGTCTGGGAATAAGGACGAAGCGACTTTAGTTGCTGTTCTACCCAAGTGAGATCAAATACAGCGGCATAAATGCGATTTTTTACCTGGAGATAGCTCTGCTGTTTGACCACCAAGCCAGATAGTAAAAGTTCGATCTGCTCTGGACTATCGTCTACTGGTAATGGAATTTGATCTTCTAAAATCTGCTGATATAGGCCAAGCAATCGCCCTGCAGTTTCTTGATTCGAGAGAATGCGATTGCGAATGGTCTTTAGATGTTCGGGTTCATCACGGGATTCCCATTCTGTTAGGATGACGGTTTGAACTAAGTTATCGACCCAAAATGGTTCATTGCCGGGAGGAATGGTGAGCCGACCTTCAGTTGCAATGTGACTAGACTTGAGCACACAATGAATCGCAGCTTGGCAAAGCTTCTGAGTCAAGAAGGGTTGTCCATTCGTCCAGGATAAAATGGCTTGCAACACAGCAGGAGCATTGCTTATATGTTCCTTTAAGCCCAGTACCAAAGGGTCTGCTTCAGCAGTAGTAAAGCCATTAAGGGCGATCGCAGTTCCCAAATTAAATGGAGTACGTCTTCGATCTTGAATTAAATCAGAAGGGGTGGCAACCCCGAAAATTGCAAAGCTGATTCGTCTGTAATCTTCGTCGATCGCACGTTGGTTATAGCAAAAGCGAATCAGTGCAAAAAAATCGTCAACAGAAAAGGGAAGACTTAAGATACTATCAATTTCATCAATAAAGATGACTAAGTTTTCATTTGGAAATTCTTTAAGCAACACATCACTAATAAATCGACTCAATCGTTGCAAAAGAGAAATATCTTCTTCATCCCGCCACCAGCTTTGCAGATCGACCTGTTTGAGGAGCTTAAATCCACGCCATAAATCTTTGACGATTCCTTTGTACCATTGCAACGACGTAATATTTTCGCTCCCAATGTTCGTCATATCCACCACTGCACAGCGATAACCCGCTTCTTGTAAGCGAGTGCGTGTCCTGACTAACAAAGACGACTTGCCCATCTGGCGCGAATTCAGCACATAGCAAAACTCACCCCGTTTGAGAGCTGTATACAATTCGGTGTCAGCCTGTCGATAAATGTAACTGGGGGCATCATTGGTTAAGCTTCCACCAACTTGGTAACGCATAGACGATCAAGCAAAACATCTGGGAAGATTCGAGAACTAGAAAAACATCAAGCTTGAATCAACACCAAATTATACCTGGCAAGATTAAAGTGTGAAAAAACTATGAACAATTATCTTTTTTTGGGGACAATATGGATTCAATCGAGATGAAATATCAGGTTTTATCAGGTTTTATCAGGCATGTCCCATAGAAGAAGCGGGAAAACTGGGGAATGAATCCCTATAGTCACTTCAATGAGCAGCTTCTTCCAAAAAGCTTTGAGTCTGTTTGGCGATCGTGCAGAGTCAGAGATACCACAGTCAAACGCTATGCCGCCCGATATATTTCAGCCAAACCTATCACCGCCAGATTTATCAACGTCAACGTCTCCAGAGCAAGGCTCTCAGCCTGTTGCGACGGTTGTAATTCCCAATCCTGTGAAATATCAGTGGGTCTATAACTTAACTGTTGCTAACTGTCAGGAATTTGAAGCGCTCACCTTTCCCAGTCTCAAAAAGCGGTGGCAGACCTATCAGCAGCGCGGTGATCTTGGTGGCGTTGCCGCGATCGTAAATGGGCAAATGGTCGGATTATTAGTGGTCGAACTGTTAAGCGATCGAGCAGAAATTCTTTCCCTGTTTGTCGTACCAGAACACCGACGGCAAGGAATTGGTTTCCAACTAGTGCGTTATGTCGAACTGGGCTTGAAACGAATCAACTGCCCCCAAATGCAGGTTCGCTATCAAGTCGGTGAATTGACAAACTCCGCACTCGAAACGATTCTGCACCGCCAAGGATGGCAAACTCCAAAAACTGATTTTCTGATTACTAAAACCACGATCGAAGCATTCAAACAAGCGCCCTGGGTGTACCAATATCCCCTGCCACCAAAGTTTACAGTTTTTCCCTGGATCGAGTTGAGCGAGGCAGAACGGGATCAGATTCTCCAGCGTCAGACCTACCCTGCTAACCTCAGTCCCTTGGACCCCGATCCGCGGCTCGAACCGATCAATAGTTTAGGGCTGCGCTATCAAGGTGAAGTGATCGGTTGGACAATTAACCATCGGATTGCACCGGATACGATTCGCTATTCGACGATGTTTGTGGAAGCCAGATTCCAACGCCTGGGACGTGGTTTTTCGTTATTGACCGAAGCGATCAAACGCCAGATTGATAGCGGAATTCCCTATGCGACAGCTGCGGTGTCGAGCGATAACTTGCCCATGTTGCATTGCGCCGATCGCTACTACAAGCCCTTTGCAACATACCTATCCGAATCTCGTTCTAGCTACAAGGTGTTAGGTTAGGGCATTCCTAATTGATGATCGAATGCGACTAATATCGAATCAATCGATCATTGGTCGCATTTCGCTATTCAATTGCAATTCGTTTTCCAACAACGATTATAAGAACAATGACCACAAGAAAAGGGATGCCGCACCGACATCCCTCTCATCCTTCAGAAGCAATCTTGCTAGGCTTTGGGCAAAAACTTAGTTTCTAGCAGCGTGCGATAGGTTTCAACTAATCCATACCAATTAGAAAGTGCATGGTGAATTTGTTGCTGACGTTCTGTATCCGTTACGGTAGATAACTCGTAGTGGAAGTTACCAGAAAACAGCAGTCCAGAGATTTGCTCGTCATTCGGCAATCGCAATTGCGTGGGGTTGATGCTGAGTTGAAAACGGCAGTCCTCTAGCATGTAGGACAAATTGAGCGAGGCTTGCATCGGCTCTCGTCCAAACTGTTGCCATTCACCTGGAGAGAGCAGCGTTTGCGTCAAATATTTTTGAGCAGCATCGGGTTGATCCTTCAGCGTCACAATCCGCTTGGGATTAATGCCAATACCTTGGTAGTCAGCTTGAGGCATGGTTTCCACATACTTTGCTGCCATTTTCGCGATCGCAATTTCTTCCTCAGATTTGGCGCTAATGGATTCGGAGAAGCTGATTTTGCCCAATTCAACTAGAATGCTGATTCCATTTTGAAACACCAGTTGAATAACTCGTTGAGAAACAACAGGATTACGGGCTAGTTGCCAATCTTTGGGGACGATCCCGCTAAAAACAAAAAAATCTGGATTCAGTAGAGCGGGGTTAGCTCCTTTAGCAACGATTACGATCGAAAGTTCTTGAATATCGATTTGGTTCTCTAAATGGGGTTGCGTGGAGTGATCTAAAGATTGCTCTGGGGGTTTCTCTAAGACTGCTGATTTCTCCATCAGACTTATCCTCAAAAAATGATGTTCTTAGCATTCCCTTGCTGTTTTCAAAGATTCAGACTATTCAATCGTTCAACTCTTAAAATTAATGCGCTAAACAAGCAAAATTCTTATCCAGAGAGCAATACAGGAATCTACAGAATAATCAAGATATGAGTTTTTATGAGGTGAATATGACTTTTTATCACCTTTATAATATGACGTTTTTTGAATTCAATATAAGTTGATATATTGCGTTCTTTCCGTGTTTTTACTTTTACAAGACTCAAAGATTTATCCCATCATTGATTCAATGCTAGAAAGATGGGCGTTGTGAAAAATCACAAGGTCTAGCGCTCATCTTCTCCAACAATAGTACTAGCCAATGGCTATAGTTCATTGGTTAGAGAATGCTCACTTCAAGTTTGTGGATGATTATGTCAGGTTACTAGCGCTTTTGGCTGCGTTCGTCCCTTTCTAGATCGTCTTCTCCCAGTTACAAAATCTTGAATCCGCTCATATCCGTATCGCTCTAGCAGTATGGATTCTTGCCTCCATGCTCATATTTTTGCTGTCTTTGTTTCTAAGGAATTGAACGATGAGTTCTGATTTTAACCGCGCGTCTTTTTTTGCTGCTCAGTCTCTCAATCAATTGACGACTTTCCCGATCGAGTTGCAAACAGGAATCACGCATCAGCCGTTGTGGGAAATCACCTCTCGTTCTGCTCCGTCTTCATTTCCTCTGCTCACTGATAGCTTCAAGACGAGATCGAATATTGGACAATCTAGCGCCTACTTGGACTTCAGCATCAATCGTGCCTTTAACCAGACAGCAAGCGATTCTTTTTCGAGTACGCCCTGGTCAGCGAACACGATCGTTTCAGGAAACCGCGATCGTAGCAATGAACTCTTCTTTATTGATAGCAGCGTGGAAGATGCTGCCAGCTTACTCAGCGAAATTTCACCGAGTCAAATCGTCTACTTGAATGCATCGCAAGATGGTGTTGAGCAAATCAGTGAAATCTTGGCACAACGTCAAGGAATTTCTGCGATTCACATCATTGCTCATGGTGATGCGGGTTCACTGCGACTAGGTAATGCTGAGTTAAGTGGAACAACGCTGGATTCCTACCGCACCAAGTTGCAGGCTTGGCAAACCAGTTTGACTGACAACGCCGACATTCTAATCTATGGCTGTGATGTGGCAGCGGGCGAACAGGGGCAAGCCTTCGTCAATCAAATCAGTCAACTTACGGGTGCAGATGTCGCAGCATCAGATGATCTGACCGGAAATGCAGCGCTAGGTGGAGATTGGATCTTAGAATTTGATACGGGCACGATCGACACTACCATCTTTGCCAACATTGACTATCAGCACATTTTGGCAACGGTTTCCCTGACCAGCGGTAAACTGGTTTACGATTCGGATGACAACTATGTAGTCAGTACTGGACAGTCAGCAATAACCTTCGACTACCAAAACGACCTCACGTTCTCACTCTCTGGTACTGATCTCGTTATTACAGAAAACAATACAAGTGGAAGTTATTCGGAAACCATTTCAGCCGGAACTGGTATCACGCAAGTCAATAGCTATAGCGTGAGAGTTGCCCTGAGTTCAATCACTTCTGGACTTGAGATCAAAACACGGTCAGGGGCAGACAAAGTTACCTTCTCCTCTGGATTCAGTAGCTTTTCCAATGCAGTAAGCCTCAAGCTTGATATGGGTGATGGTGGAGATACCATTACTGCTAATACCGAAATTAATACTAAAGGCGGAGCATTTACCATTAATGGTGGGGATGGTAGTGACAAAATCAACTTCAACAGCACTGTCTATACAGCAGGGGGGAGTTTTAGCATTGACGGAGAGGGGGGAGATGATACAGTCACGGTAAGTTCAAGTGTGTACACTCAGGGTGGGAATCTGAGTATTGATTCCAATACAATTACCATCAATGCAGGCAGTACACTTTCAAGTCGCAACACTTCAGCCACAGATCACTCCACTGGGACTTCGATAGGGAATTCTGGAACGATTTCCTTAACGGGCAAACAGATCACGATCGGAACCAATGGCAGTACCTCTAGTGCCAACCTATATTCCCAGGTGGGGACAGGAAGTACTTACACTGCTGGCAACATCACAATTAGCGCCAGCGAAACCGAATTAGCTGCCACTGTTCTTGATGGAACTGAAACCAGCACAGCGACAATTTCGCTTTATAAAGCTAATCTTCAAGGAAAAGATGTGAAGATATCGGCTGAGGCTGACTATGCCGGAGAATTTGATGATACTAGCTCAATCGGAAACTCCATTATCGGCTTCTTGGATAATTTTTCCTTAGCAGGTGGAGCAGCGATTTCCACAGCAAAAGCGACAATTACCGTAGATGTCAATACGAGTATTATTGCTGCAAGTTTGGATGCGTCCGCGACAGCAACCACTAATGCAATCATTCAACCTCTCTTTTCCTTCATCCTGGGTGCAGCCTATGGCAAAGCAGATTCCACTGCGAAAGTATCGATCGCTGGTACTGTCACAACCACAGGCAATGTCTCCATTTCCACACTGACTGATAACACCGTAGATGTACAAGTTATCACCTCAAAGTGGAGTAGCTCCAACGTTGCAACGAATTCAACCGCCGCTGCTGCTATCAGTGAACTATATAGTGAATCGACCGCAGAAATTACTGATACAGCAAAGATCACGGCAGGCGGGAATGTTAGCGTCACAGCTGATACCATCGATCGTAATAGAACTAATGCAAAATCAAATAATGCCTCGAATGGAACTCTATCTGTTGCAGCAGCAGTTTCCTTTGAAGATGGCAAAACCAATGCCTTGATTGATGGAAATGTCACAGCCGTAGGCAATGTCACCGTTGAAGCGAATCAAAAGAATGAGGATGTTGAAAGTATTTTTTCTGGTGGTGGTAGTATAACAAGTGGTAGTGGTGTACGTGCCTCTGCTGGGATCAGTGATATTAAAGACGATGTGCTCTCTGGCATTAAAAGTAGTGCGACGTCAGCTCTCTGGGACAAACTAAAGTCTGTGGTATCAACCAAATCGTCGAGTGCTAGTAGTAGAACCAGAGGAAAAACGTCGAGTTTTCAAATTGGGGCTGCTGTTGCCTACATTGAGGACAACAACACCGTTTTAGCCCGCATTGGTGGCAGATTTGATGATGATGATACTACCGATACTACTGCAGCAACTGTTACGGCTCAAACTGGCAGCATTATTGTTGATGCCACGGCTGAGTACCGACCCGATGTGACCGCAATCTCAATGCTCGACAATTCTAGCAGTAGTTCCTCAAGTACTTCTTCTTCTAGTACCACTTCTTCTAGTAGCTCCTCTAATGGCAGTTTTGCAGGTTCGGCAGCGGTTGCGCTCGGCGACTACGTGAATAATGTCACTGCCTATATTGGCAATTCAGCCGTTGTCAATGCTTATAAAGGCTTATCTGTGACGGCTAACACCCTAAATAACTACAGTGCTGAATGGGGAGTCAATCTTGTAGAACCCTTCACTGGAACTGGAGCTTGGTATTCCAAAGCTGGTGAGTTTGTCAGTAACTTGACGGGCTACCTGAACAGCAATTTGGGATTGGATGAATACATTTTTGATTCTTGGAGCCAAGCAGCAGCTAAGAGCCAGAGTAAATTGGCAGCAGCGGGTGCTGTGACTGTTTTGTCTTTGGATCAAACAAGTAAAGCTTATATTGACCAAAGCGCTCAGATCAACCAAAACACAAGCTTGCGATCGGATCAACAAACTGTTCTGGTCGAAGCCACAAGCGTCAATGAATCGGTTCACTTTGGCGGCAACATTGCGTTGCCAGGATTAAACTGGAACGATCAAACCAATTCGTTGGGCTTTAGTATTGGTGGTGCTGGAACTAAGGCGAGTAATGCTATTGGCGGCGCTGTCTTGGTGATTGACTATCGCAATGATGTAACAGCAAGAATTGAAGATGGTGTTACCTTATATGCCGATAGTCTGAAGGTTAATGCCGATAGTGAAACGATGAGTATTGATGTCGCTGCGGCAGGTGGCAGTGCCGATACCTTTGGCTTCAGTGGCGTGGGCACCTGGATTTATGTAGACAATACTACGACAGCACAAATTGATGATGGAGTTACCCTAGTCGTGGGTGATAACCTGGTGAGTGGCTCGACCGCTAGCTTGGTTGTGAATGCTGAGGATACCAGTAATGTCATCAATGTAATGGGTGGTGTTGCTGTGTCTGAAAGCATTGGTTTTGGTGCCAGCATTGGGTTTAACACGGTCGATCGTAAGACCCGTGCTGTGATTGGCAACTTGAGCGATTCGGGCGAAACAGATGCAACGACTTCAATTAATAGCAGTGGCAATGTCAGCATCAACGCCAAGAATGATGGTTATATTGGTTCCTTCTCGCTAGCCTCCACGATTTCGACAGGCGGTAGTGTTACGACTAATCCCGACGGCTCAACGACAGGATCGACCACTTTTGGAGTTGGAATTTCTGGCGATGTGGCGTTGAATGAAGTCGCGGATACGACTGAGGCGTATTTGAGTGACGTCAAAGTGACGACGAATAGCTCCTCGACG
This sequence comes from Leptolyngbya sp. GGD, assembly GCF_026735145.1. Lineage (NCBI taxonomy): Bacteria > Bacillati > Cyanobacteriota > Cyanophyceae > Leptolyngbyales > Leptolyngbyaceae > Leptolyngbya > Leptolyngbya sp. GGD. The sequence goes on along the minus strand of NZ_JAPQKE010000007.1, from coordinate 123,896 downwards.
GTCAGTGTCACGGCAAACAATGATAGTGAAATTCTCGCGATCGGTGGCTCAGTTGCACTGACGATCGGGAATAACAACCAATCCACGGCTTCTGTAGGCTTAGCAGGTTCCTATGGTCAAAATACCGTTAGTCAGACGACTAATGCCTATTTAGAAAACACGACTCTGAGCAATTCTAAATCACTGACGGTGAATGCAACGAATACCAGTGAGGTTTATGCAGTCGTCGCAGGTGGTTCCGGAGCAGCGAATTCAGCTATCAATGTTGGGATTGCTGGCGCAGTTACCATCAATGAAATTGACAATTCTACAAAAGCCTATATCGCCAATTCTACAACCACGATCTCAGGTTCTATCACGGTTAGCGCAACAGATGATTCGACCTTACATGCGGATGCAGGTGGAGCAGCTCTAGCGATCGCAATCAGGCCCTCCTCGAATGCTGCGTCGGTCAGTGCTGGTGCAGGCTTGTCCTATAACGATGTCACCAATACAGTCAGTGCCTATGTGGATAAGTCTACACTCACTGCCAGTGGCAATGTAGCGATCACTGCAGCCTCGACGGGAACGATCGATAGCTTTGCCTTGGGGGCGGCAGCGGCGGTGAGCACGAATGCTTCGTGGCTAGCGATGAGCTTGTCAGGTGCCGGTGCAGGCGCAAATAACGACATTGAAAACACTATTAGCGCCTACGTGACGAATGGCAGCAGTATTACGACTTCTAACAGCGGCACGATTTCGATTAGCGCGACTGATGACAGCGACATCACGGCGGATAGCGGTGGTTATTCGCTTGCTCTAAGCTATAGTTCTGTGAGTACTTCCGGCTCAGTTGGGGTATCGATCGCAGAAAATGATATCCATAATACGATCGATGCCTATGTTGATAAATCTACGCTTACCTCTGCGGGTGCGGTCAATATCACTGCCCAATCGACCGCTGAAATTGATGCCCTCAGCATTGGAGGTTCTGCTTCTAGTTCTTCTGGATATTTGGGTAGTCTCAGCCTCAGCGGTGCAGGTGCAGGCACAAACAATAATATTGACAATACGATTTCTGCCCAAATCAAGAACAGTGCAACGGTTAAGACCTCCAATAATGCAGCAGTGAATCTCACAGCGACGGATAACAGCACTATCACTTCGGATGCGGGTGGAGTCTCGATCGCTGCAACGCTTGGTGATGGTTCGAGTGCATCTTTATCAATTGGGGCATCGGTTGCAACTAACCAGATTGGCCAAAAAGAAGGTCACACGATTCAAGCGTTAGTGGACAACGCAACTATTAACGCGGATGGTAATGTAAATGTGACCGCAAAATCTACTGCGACAATCGATGGTTTAGCCTTCAGTGGTTCAGCCGCAGCTTCTGGTTCTACGGGTGGCGGAACCATTAGCCTGTCTGGCTCAGGTACAGGGATTGAGAACACGATTAAAGCCACGATCGCCGCAGGGATTCAAAATGGAGGCAGAGTCACTACCGATGAAACAGCGACATTAACCGCGATCGATGACAGTGAGATTATTGCCGATGCGGGTGCCGCGAGTCTTTCAATCGGGGGTAGCACCGATGCTTCAGGAGCGGCTTCCGTTGGAGTCGCGATCGCGGATAACGAAATCAGTAATACCGTCAAAGCCTACGTGGATAAAGGAACGGTCAGCGCAGGCGATTTCAACCTTACTGCAAACTCTACTGCCACCATTGAAAACTTTGGCTTGGCAGGCGCAATTAGTGTTGCGGTAAGTAGTGGTGCATCGGTAAGCGCAGCAGGCGCAGGGACAGGTGTAACTAATACGCTAGGGAATACCATTCAGTCCTACATTCAAAATAGCAGTACGATTACGACCACGGCAGACTCAAACAATGGTGGCGATCTAAATCTTAATGCGATCGACCAAAGCACGATCAAAAGTATAGCGGTCGGAGGGAGTATTGCAATTTCTGGTAGTAGCGCTAGTTTTAGCATGGCGATCGGTGCCGTTACGGTTGAGAATACGATCGACAATACCGTTCAATCCTTCATCGGTCAGAGCACGACTGATAGCACAACCATCAGTGCTGGAGATGATATTACGCTCAAAGCACAATCCCAACTGACGATGACGGAAAATACGGCTGTCGCAGCTTCTCTCGCAGCAGGTGTTGCCCCAACTAGCGCAAGCTTTAGTGGAGCCGGAGCAAGTGTAACCACGACCACAACTAACGAAGTGGGAGCCTTTATTCGCAATGTCAATACCAGTAGTACCTACAATATTCAAGCGACGGGCGAAATTAGCCTGGCTGCAAGCGATACGTCCAACATTGATCCTACAGTTGGCAGTGGTTCCGCAGTAGCAAGTTGGATCGGTGCATCGGTGGGCGTTTCGACAACCGATACAACGGTAAACAACACAGTGCAGGCCTACATCGACAATGCCAAAGTTGCCTCCAACAACGATAACCTCAACCTGGCTGCAACCTCAAATCCAGATATTGATGCACTCTCAGTCGCAACTTCAGTGGCAGCAAGCCTTTGGGGGGGCGCGGGAGCCGGAGCAGAAGCAACTGCAACCGTAAAATCGACGGTCGAAGCTCGGATTGGCTCTGGTAGTTCGGTGAAGGGTAAAACGATCAATGTCACCGCAGACAGTACCGATGATGTGGCAACCGATGCTTATGGAGCGAGTGCAGGTATGGTGGCGATCGGTGCTAGTGTTGCAGATTCCATCACTCAAAGCACAACTAAAGCTCATGTCACTGGAGCAACCCTCTCTGCTACCAATCTCAACATTACTAGTACTGGTGATGGCAAAGTTGATGCCGGGGTTATATCGATCGCAGGTGGCGTATTAGCCTCTGGATCTGGCAATAGTGCCGATGCCACATTTGATTCTACGGTGAAAGCCTATGTAGGCGATTCCACAACGATTTCTCTGACAGGCAATCTTAATATCACCGCCACTGCTCAACCGGATGCTGATGCTAATGCCTTTGGTTTGAGTGTGTCAGGACTTGTGCAAGCAGGGTATTCGGCTGCAACGGCTGAAGTAACACCTCAAGTTGATGCCTATGTTGGAAGTAGCAGTACAATTAGCGCCAGCAATTTGACGGTTCTCGCACAGCAAAGCCTTCCGACCAGTGGAGATGCTGCCCATACTGAGGCAACGGGTGCGGGTGGTGCTTTGTTTGGTTCGGTCAACGCTAGTGAAAGTACCGCAACCAATTCGGGGCAGGTGAGTGCCTATGTGGGCAAAAACAGCAAGCTGACGATTACCAATACGGCTTCGATTAAAGCAGATGCAGACAGCCAACAAACGGCAGAAGCCGATGGCTATAATGGCGGAATTTTGGCGCTAGGTGCTAACATCGCTAATGCAGAGTCAAGCTTGACGACACAAGCATATTTGGATACAGGCGTTAACATTACGGCGAAGGATCTGAAGATTCAAGCAATCGGTAACGATTACAATTATGCCAATGCAGTTGCAGGTGGTGGCGGTGTCGTGTCTGGGCAAGCTGCTTTGAGTTCGACCAATAACGCAAGCATGGCTAAAGTTCGTATCGAAGATGGTGATTCTACGAGCGGTAATGTAGAAATCAATGTCAGTAATGCGATCGAGATCAGCGCTGATCAAACCACGAAGTTCAACAGTAAAGCCAATAGTGTCAACGCTTCGGTTGTTGGGGCAAGCGGTGCCTTTGCAGACAACACGGTGAATACAATATCTAAGGTGACGATCGGGATCGATAGCGACAATACCAATCAAAACCTGGTTATCAATGCTGCTAGCTTCACTGTAAATGCCACTCAAACCATCCTCAAAGCAGAATTGAGTGATGAAACGGCTGAAGCTGGTTCTGGTGGTGTGGTTGATGCCTCTGCGGTTATAAGCAGTACTGTGATCAATAATGCAACGACAATCACGATCGGGGACAGTTCTACTACAAATGCCTATGACACAACGATTTCAACGACAGGTGAGATCAATTTAAGAGCGTCAAACGATGTCTCTGCTTGGGATGAAACGACGTTAGATAGCGGTGGTGTTATTTCCATAGCAGCCGCAGAATCCACTGTAAAGCAACAAACCAACCAAGCGATCGTCACAATCCAGGATGCAAACCTTTACAGCAATGGAGATATTACGCTCTCAGCAAAAGCAGAAGTCACACTAGATGTGACGGCAAATGCCTCCAGCTACGGTTTGGCAGGGGAGCCTTCAGCGGAATCGATCGCGAGTACCAATACTCAGAACCAAATCCAACTGAAAAATGGGGCTTATCTGCGTTCCGAAGGCGATGTCAACCTATTGGCGGGACAGAATGCTAATGGCGATACTAATGTGATTGACGTGAACGCTCGATCGAACGTCTGGAATTACACAGCAGCACCTCTGAGCAGTGCTGGATCGTCAGATGCCACAGTGACTTTGGAAAATACGATTACGATCGATGCTGGTGCCCAAATCCAAACGGTTTACGATACGAATCTTCTGACCACTGAAGGAGAGATAGAAGCCGTTGGACTGCTGAAGAGCCAGGATAGTTATGAGGCACTGATTGGCACGATTACGGGAGCATCAGTTGCAGATATTAAGCGAACAGATAATGACATTACGACCACAACTGGCGTAACTGTGAATGGCACGATCGAGGTCAGTATCGAAAATCAAGAAACCCTAACTATTGATGAAAGCCTGACCCTGACCTCAACCACAACCGTAGATGGTGTGAGTATTTATCCCATCAATATCACGCAGAAATCTGATGGCGTTGGAACAGTCACCCTCAGCGTTGAAGATCTCTACAGCAACATCAGTACTTATATCTCGCAACTGCAAGAATTGAAATCGACCTATGCAGGCGATACGAGTACGGTTGCTGCATACACCGCGGAAATCGCCTATTGGGAAAATCAACTGGAGGAACTCGGTTCAGTGAGCCAAGTCACCTACATTGAGGTTCCAGATATCAAGGTGAAAGTTGGTGATATTCGGGTAACAGGCGATTATCTCAAGGGCAGTGGTGTCTTGAATTCGCCTGGCGATGCCAAAATTACCATTACTAATGGCAGTCCCTATTACCTACGGGTGAATAACCTGAAAATTCCTGAAGTCGAAGGTGGACGAATTCTATTTAACAGTACTTCTGTTACCAGCAACAGTACGATTAATACTCGTAACACCTCTGAAAATACTGCCAACTTCAGTCAAGTTATCACCTCAGATAACAGTGATGATGCCTTGATTCAAGTGGAGAATACCTACGATCCGACCTTTGCAGTACAGGCAAGCGAATTTGCTGCATTAGGTGTGGATACGCCTGAAGCACCTGATCTCGAAGTCATTGGAACTGTGGATAATGCTAAAGGCACAGTGCAATTGATCAACGATGAAGGTAGTGTGATTGTCTATGGTAGCCTCAACGCAGAAACAATCGACATCCAATCTGGCAGCGATTTTGTCCTGACTGATGATGGAACAGTCTTTGAATTTAATCCTTCGAGTAAGGTCAGCACGTTCCAGAATACGATTACGATCTCCAATCATGGTCTGAGCACAGGTGATCAAGTCTTTTATAGCAATGGGACTGGAACCAGTATCGGTGGCTTGTCCGACAATCGGAGCTACTACGCGATCGTGATTGACAGCAACACGATTAAACTCGCCTCGACTGAGGATAATGCCTTCGCCAACAAAACTTATACTTTGTCGAGTGGCGGTAGCCAGTTGACACTAACAGGACATAGCTTAAGCGATGGCGATCAAGTAGTTTACCGCAGTTCCAATGGCTCAATCTCTGCCACCTATTACGTCGATAAGATTGACAACAACACGATTAAGCTAGCCAGTATTTATGCACCTATATTTGGTGGGGGATTTAGCGGCTATGTCACTCTCAGCAGCGGTGGTAGCCTGACGCTCAATTCCTCAAAAGAAATTGATCTCACTAGTACAGGTAGCGGTACTGAGCATAGCCTCAGCCTGACAGACGACTTAGGCTTCCTGCATGTGGGTGGTAATCCTCGTAGCCAACTCTCAAGCACTGCAACTAGTTTTGAAAATGGACCAGAAACCAGTGGCTCTTCATCGGTTGATCCGAGCAGTAGCAGCAGTATCACTGCGAGCAGTAACGTATTTATCAACGCCCGCTATCTGAATATCAATGGTGTGATCCAAAGCGGAACCCCCGATCGTACTCTCACCCTCAGCAACACTCTCAATACCACCATCAGCGCCTTCAAATCCAGCTACGACAGTACGATTGCTGCCGGTAAAACTCCATCGACCAAATATCTCACGCTATCAACCGATACAGATGGTACCAGCATTGACGCGAAATATAACGCTGAAGAAAATCGTATCGAACTAGATGATGTTGAGATCGAAGGCGGCTATATGCAATTGGTGGGACACATCATCAGCACCGGAGATGGCAACCTGAGGGTGATGGATGGGTTTGGTCGCATCAATATCACGAACAACACGAACTATGACATTGCCATCAATAGCATTGATGCAGGTGGCAGTGGTATCGAAGGCAAGTTACAAATCATTGATACCGCTAAAACGGGTGCAAATGGTGAAGCTTTAATGACAACCTATACTCGGGTTGGTAGTAACGTCACTGTCACCGATACTTCCACGACTAGCGGCAAGACGACAACCTTATCGAATACCCGTGCTGCCAGCTATAATCCTCTTGCCAATCAGCGTTACACCTGGGTCACAGGACAGTCTAGCATCACGGAAACTCAGAAAACCTATGGTAAATCTAGTTTTTGGGGTTCTGATGACCTTGCAAAAGATCCAGGAACTGCGATCGAAACTACAACGATGTTACTGGATGAAACTCCACTCCTAGAAGGGGCTTATATCGAAACTACTACCAACAGCAATCTGTATGCCTACAATCGTGAAGTGGTGACTACGAGTAGTAACCAACTCGTCGATCAAGATACCTGGACAGAGACCAGCGGTTGGTGGATCTTCAAGAAAAAGACTTACTATCGCCGTGATACCTACCAGCAGGGTAAAAAGACGATCAATACCCACAGCTATGATGCCGATTCACCTATTGCGGTGACCTTTATCGGCTATGACACGGGTTCAGTCAGCATCACCTCAACCCAAGACATCCTGTTGCTAAATTCAATCAGTAATAAAGGTGGTAGCACTACCCTTAAATCTACTTCAGGCTACATTGATAACCTGTCTACTAACGGTGTGATCACTAGTAATAGCCTAACCCTTTCGGGTAGCAAGCTGATGGATCTCAGTACCGATGTGAGTCAATTGCAATTCAATGCAACGGGTAATGTTTCGATTACCGACATTGATGGTAATGTGACGATTTTCGGTGAAAGCTATTCGTCTTCTGGTACCGTCACGCTGTCTACCAATGGCTCTCTCTTAAGTGCCGGTGCGGGCGGCTATGACATCAAGGCTTACACGATCGATCTCACGTCCGAAACTGGCTCGATCGGTTCTTCTACTCAGTCTTTGCGGGTTGACTCTGGCTTCAAAACAACGACAACGATCATGGGTATGGTCACTTCAATAACCGCAACACTACTCAGCACTGCGGATGGAACATCGGGTGTAACCCTGGATGCTGCTGACCATATCTACCTCAAGGAAACGGATGGAGATCTCTATCTAGTTAGTGCAACCGCAGGAGGTAATGTTAATCTGACGGTCTCTAGTGGCGGATTAGTTGACAATAACTTAGCTGAAACAATCGATCCCTATTCCCAAACCCAACTCGAAAGTCTCTGGTCACAAATTGGATTGACCACCGATCGTAGTTCTAAGTCGATCGCGAGCTTCAAGCAACAGGCAGAGCACCTGTACGAAACCTACTGGAACTACCGCAATGTTAAATCGAGTGTGAATTCAACGGGTCAAACCGTCTATACTGCTGATGCCTACAACGCAAATTTCTCCTACAGCTACAGTGATACTGCCAAGACTCAATTGCGTGCTCAGGGCTACAGCGACAGCGAGATCACGGCAATGGCTGCCGAGAAAGCCACGCAATATCATACTCTCCACACCCTGTTTAGTGGAAGTAGTGTGACTCTGACGGGCGACGATGCCTACATGTCTACTGTGATCACTGATCTGTTCAAGGATAGCGACTTCACAGGTAAAAACTTGACGAATATTAGTACTTATGATCCGAATCTGATTGCACAAAAATATAATGTCAGCAGCAGTCAACAGAGCAGTCTCAGCCAGGGCAGTAAGTGGAGCCTGGATCAACTGAAAAATACTGTCGCTCCGGGATTGTTTGGCTCTGTCACCGATACGCAATATACGATCGAAGAAGCCAACATTACAGCAGGCGGTGATGTCACTGTTACGGCTAGCGGTGCGATCGGGCGTACTGAAGGTAGCATTACGATCAACAATTGGTCGAGTATCAAAAACTGGGCAACGGATCTCACTGAAGCTCAACGGCTTGCTCTTAGCTATGCAGAACGGGATGACATCACCTACTACGATGCGGCTGGGAATAAGATTTTAGATCCTAAAAAATCGACTGCTCCGATTTCCAAAGTCGTCATCAGTCAGAAGCAAGATGTAGACATTGATGCGACTGGCGAAATCAACCTCACGGCTGGTGGAAATGTCTTCCTCGGTTCGGAACAAGACATCAACCTCGACCAAGTTAAAGCAGGTAGTGAAGTGCGGATTAAAGCTGCCCAAGGCATTATCAACGTTGCCACAACAGGAGCAGTCAACGTCACTAGCGGGGGTGATCTAGTCCTTGAAGCCGGAAGTGTCAGCGTGGGTAGCAGCACCGCACCGATTACGATCGACCTGAAGGACAACATCTATTACCACAACGGTAAGCTCTATCTGCTCAGTAGCTCGGCAACGTGGGAAGCTGCCCAAACCTATGCCCAAAGTCTCGGTGGCAACCTCGTAACGATCAATGATGCAACCGAAGAAGCTTGGCTCAGAACGACCTTTGGCACTACCGAAAGCTTCTGGATTGGCTTAACCGACAAAGTGACGGAAGGCACCTTCGCCTGGGCAAATGGTGAAACTACTACTTACCGGAACTGGGCACCAGGCGAACCCAATAATTGGAACGGCAATGAGGATTACGCCTCCATGAACTATGGCAACAATCGCCAGTGGAATGATGCGTCCTCAACTGCAACGATGCGCGGCATCATTGAGTTGAACGTTCAGGAATACAACGGTCATTTCTATTTGCTCAACCCCATCGCTACCTGGGGAATCGCACAAACCGCAGCCCAAGCAGTAGGTGGCAACCTGGTGACAATCAACGATGCGGCTGAAGAGCAATGGTTACGCAACACCTTTAGCACCACTGAAAGCTTCTGGATTGGCTTAACCGACAAAGTGACGGAAGGCACCTTTGCCTGGGCAAGTGGTGAAACCACCCCCTACCGGAACTGGGCACCAGGCGAACCCAATAATTGGAACGGTAATGAAGATTACGTCTCCATGAACTATGGCAGCAATCGCCAATGGAATGATGCATCCTCAACTGCAACCATGCGCGGCATTGTGGAAATTAGTTCTCTCGGTGGTAGCTTAACAGCTCGCGCCAAGGAAAATATCTATGTTGCCAACGCGATCGGTACCCTCAATGTTGATCAAGTCTATGCTGAAAATATCGTCAGCTTGTCTTCTACGGGTGCCATTGTCGATGCCAATCAAAACGCCGAAGCCAATCTCCAAAGTGATTTCCTCATGCTGAGTGCGACTTCCGTGGGAACCCGCACTAATCCACTAGATTTGGAAATGACGAATGATTCAGAAGTAAAACTAAACACAACTCAGGATTCCTATCTGCGAACCATTGATGATCTAAGTATCGATTTCTCTGGTAGAACAGGTGGTGCTGTGACCATTACCGGCGATAACAGCAACAACACTATCACCCTCTTCAGCAGTTCCGACAGCCTCAATTCCACCTTGAATATCACTGTAGATGCTGGTGGTGGCAATGATACGCTCTTAGTCAAACCCACCCGCTCAGGAGCGAGTTGGAATTTCAGCAATCTCACGATTACCGGTGGAGGTTTGGGAACGATCGCTTACAGCAATAGCGAAACGGTGAAAATTACCCCGATCGCTGGAAATGATAGTGCTAGTACCACCGAAGAGACGAGTACGACCTTTACCGTGCTAGGCAATGACATCAACTGGGATGGCTTCAGCCCGATTAGTATCAGTGCAGTCAATGGCAGCAGCGCAACCGTAGGCAGCGTTGTCACTTTAGACTCCGGTGCTCAAGTGACCTTCAATGCCAACAATACCTTCACCTACAATCCCAATGGTAAATTTGACGCTGTAGGTGCAGGCAAAACTGCAACCGATAGCTTCACCTACAGCGTGAAAAACGCCATGGGTGGGGTAGATACTGCGACCGTCAGTATCACGATTAATGGGGTCAATGATGTGCCGATCGCAACAAAAGATATCGTCGAAACTGATGAGGCGACCAGTGTCACGATCGCTGCCCTAAGCAATGACTCTGATATTGATACAGGCGATACGCTCACAATCACCCATCTCAATGGCACAGCTATCACATCTGGCACAACTCGCGTTCTAGCTTCCGGTGCGCAAGTGACATTTAATACCAATGGCACCTTCAGCTACAATCCCAATAGTCGATTTGAATATTTGGGAATTGGCAAAACGGCGACCGATAACTTCACCTACACGATTAGCGATGGCAAAGGCGGTACGAGCACTGCAACTGTTACTTTGACGATTAATGGGATCAATGACACCCCTGTTGCTAGTGCGAATAGCGCTACCACCACGGAAAATAGCACAGTGACGATCGCAGCCCTTAGCAATGACACCGACGTTGATACGGGCGATATCCTCAGCATCACGAAAGTAAATGGTACGACCCTAATGGCTGGCTCTAGTGTCCTGATTGGCTCCAAGGCAAAAGTTACCCTGAATGCTAATGGCACTTTTACTTACGATCCCAATGGTAAATTTGAATACCTAGGAACTGGAAAAGCTGCAACGGATAGCTTCACCTACACCATTAGTGATGGCAAGGGTGGCACCAGTACTGCAACCGTTACTCTGGTTATTACTGGGGTCAATGATGCGCCAACTGTAAAAGCAGATAGCGCTACTACTAATGAAGATGTGTCTACCACGATTAGTGTCCTGAGCAATGACTCCGATATTGATACTGGAGACACTCTCAGTATTACTCAAGTAAATGGCTCCGTCATTACAGCAGGTTCAACCATGACCCTGACTTCCGGTGCCAAACTGACCTTGAACGCAAACGGCACCTTTACCTATAACCCGAATGGCAAATTTGTCACATTGGGCATGGGCGAAACCGGAACCGATAGCTTCACCTATACGGTCAGTGATGGCAAAGGGGGAACTAGTACGGCAACCGTCTCGCTGAAGATTAGTGGTGGAACCTTCTATGAGCGCACGGGCAGCAATAATTCATTGAATGGGATTGATGTAGGCTACTCTAGCAATGTAGCGTTTGCTGACATTGATAAGGATGGTGATTTAGATGCCTTTATGGGGTCATCCGATGGAACAATCCGCTACTATCGCAATACCAATGGCAGCTTTGCCCAAGTGACGGGAACTGCTAATCCTTTGAATAGTGTATCGGGTTTTTCGGATACGTCAATTTCCTTTGCTGACATCGATCGAGATGGTGATCTCGATGCCTTTATCGGTGATGGCAAGATGGTTCTGAAATACTACCAAAACACCAATGGCAGTTTCACTCAAATTACTGACACGAGCAATGGCATTGCTGATTTTATAGCTCCAAGCTTTGTCGATATTGATAACGATGGCGACTTGGATGCTTTCACGGGACAAAGTGATGGTACGATTAAGTTCTATCGCAATACCAATGGTAGTTTTGCCAATGTCACTGGAACTGCTAATCCTTTCAATGGTGTAGATGTGGGAGATAGCAGTACGATCGCCTTCGCTGATATCGACCAAGATGGCGATTCCGATGCCTTTATTGGGGAGTCCGATGGCACGATCAATTATTACCGCAATACCAATAGCAGCTTTGTGAACGTCACGGGAACTAGCAATCCCTTCAATGGCGTAGATGTGGGTCAGAACAGCACGGTTTCCTTCGTTGATATTAATGGCGATGGTGATTTAGATGCCTTCATCGGTGAATTCGATGGCAACATCAATTACTTCGAGAACGCGAATACGCCACCCGTCGCCGTGAATGATAGTGTCACGATGAACGAAGATACGACAATAACCATTAGCGCATTGAGCAACGACTCTGATGCCAATGCGGCTGACACAATGACGATCACGAGAGTTAATGGAACGTCGATCGCTTCTGGCTCAACTGTCACACTGACCTCTGGTGCAAAAGTGACCCTAAACACGGCAGGAACGTTTACATATAACCCGAACGGCAAATTTGAATATCTAGGTGTTGGGAAATCAGCAACGGATAGCTTTACCTACACCATCAGCGATGGTAAAGGTGGCATCAGTACCGCAACGGCAACACTAACCATTACTGGCGTGAATGATGGACCTATAGCGATGGCTGATAGTGCTACAACTAACGAAGATACGTCTGCCACGTTAACTGTATTGAGCAACGATTCGGATGTTGATACAGGGGATACTCTTAACATTACTCAAGTGAATGGAACAAGCATTACTGCTGGATCGACCATCACCTTGACTTCAGGAGCAAAAGTGACTCTTAATAGCACAGGCACTTTTACCTACAATCCCAATGGCAAATTTGATTATCTCGGCACGGGCAAGTCAGCAACAGATAGCTTCACCTACACCATTAGCGATGGTAAAGGTGGTACCAGTACCGCGACGGTTAATTTGACGATCACTGGAGTGAATGATGGACCTATAGCGCTGGCTGATAGTAGTACAACTAACGAAGATACGTCTGCCACGTTAACTGTATTGAGCAACGATTCGGATGTTGATACGGGAGATACTTTGAGTGTCACTCATGTCAATGGAACCAGTATCACCTCTGGATCAACAATTACCTTGATTTCGGGAGCGAAAGTGACCCTTAATAGCACAGGCACCTTTACCTACAATCCCAATGGCAAATTTGATTATCTCGGTACGGGCAAGTCAGCAACAGATAGCTTCACCTACACCATTAGCGATGGTAAAGGTGGCACTAGTACTGCAACAGCAACACTAACCATTACTGGCGTGAATGATGGACCTGTGGCAACAGCTGATAGTACTACAACTGATGAAGACACTGCAATTACAGTGACTGTTCTCAGTAATGACTCCGACGTTGATACGAGCGATACCTTGAGTATCACTCAAGTCAATGGAACCACAATTACAGCTGGCTCTACGATTACGCTCACATCTGGAGCAAAATTGACCTTCAATAGCAACGGCACGTTTACTTACAATCCCAATGGTAAGTTCTCATCTCTTCAGATGGGTGGAACTGGAAGTGATAGCTTTACCTATACAATTAGCGATGGTAAAGGTGGTATCAGCACTGCGGCGGTCTCTCTGTCTATCACTGGATTGACTTTTAGAGAACGGACTGGCACCTCAAATCCCTTCAATGGATTAGATGTTGGTGACAAAGCAACTCCTGCATTTGCAGATATTGACAAAGATGGTGATTTAGATGCCTTCGTGGGTTCATCAGATGGCACCATCCGGTACTATCGCAATACCAGTGGAACCTTTGCTCAAGTCACGGGAACAGCGAATCCCTTCAATGGAATCGACTGGGGCGATAACAGCAGTATTTCCTTTGCAGATATTGATAGGGATGGCGATTTAGATGCCTTCATTGGTGGCTCTAAGGGTATCATTGGATTCTACCGGAACAATAATGGTTCCTTTACCTCTGACACGAATCCGTTCTCTGGATTGACTTTCGCAACGGGTGCTCCTACTTTTGCAGACATTGATGGTGACGGGGATTTAGATGCCTTCATCACCAATGCAAGTAGCTCGACCAGTACAACAGGCTCAATTACATTCTATCGCAATACCAACGGTAGCTTTGCCCAAGTGACGGGAACCGCCAATCCCTTTAATGGAATGAGCGTGGGTGTAAACACTCGCTATGGCTTTGCTGACATCGATAAGGATGGAGATCTCGATATGTTCATTGGAGATGGAAAAGCCAGCATTGCCTACTACCGTAATGCCAATGGTAGCTTTACTGCTCAAAGCGTAACTGCTAATCCATTCAGTAATATCACGGGCATCAGTGAAAATAGTTCAATCACCTTTGCCGATATTGATGGCGATGGTGATTCTGATGCCATTGTAGGTCAGCAGGATGGTACTATCAAGTACTTGGAAAACAAATAGAATTAGCTCAAGCTTAAGGCAAATTAAAGGGTTGTGAAAGATTATGAAGTAACAAACGAACGGATCTCATCTGTATCGCCTTAAGCAATTACTCCAAAGAGTTCATTGATAAATTCTGCTTCAGACACCCTGTCCCTACGAATGATTCCTTTCACCTGTCCTTTGCGAATTATCGCCATTGCCTCGATCCCTCGCAGTGTTCTCCTTGCACTGCTGAATGATAAATCCTATCATTGGTTTGACAATCCGTTTGATGTTCCGGTGGTCTTGCTCAAGCACGTTGTTCAAATATTTGCTCTGCCGCAATTTGGTTTGAGCTTTCAATATTTGGTCTTGCTTCAATTCTTCTACAGCAACTGGATAAGCGGCATTTTTATCCACCGTAATCACTCGTGGCGTTTGAGTGTGTTTCGCTCCCAGCACCTTGCGAAAGAAGCGCGCTGCAGCTTTCCCGTCTCGCTTCGCACTCAGCATGAAGTCCAGCATGTTGCCCTCCGAATCCACCGCTCGGTACAGGTATCTCCACTTTCCTCGGATTTTGATATAGGTTTCATCGACTCTCCACGGGTCGTTCGTGGGCTTCAAGAATGGACGAATTCGCTTGTCTATTTCTGGAGCATATTTCAATACCTGCCGATTGAGGGTGGAATGATCCACGGCGACTCCACGCTCTTGCATCATCTCCTCCAAATCTCACTAGCTCAAGGCATAACGACAATATCAGAGTACATTTAGCAAGATGATTTCTGGCAAAAAGTGCCGTCATTTGAACAAGGAATCGGCCATCATTGAGAGCAGAGCTAGAGAAAATTGAGCTTCCATACCCTACCATTTTTGCGACACAACCTTAGAAAACCATATTGGTGCAATTTGGTACTTTGTTCATGCCTACAACAAATCGTTACTTCTGTAGCACCACCCAAAATTTCACGGAAGCGTATGGGCAGATCGAGCAATTTTTGGAGGACGTGTACATGAAGAAGAGAATACATTCACCATTGGGTTCTTTAACTCCTGAGGAATACGAGCAGAAATGGAATGAACAACAGAAGTAGAAATGTGGTAGAAAGTCGTTATGCTTAAATTGTTTGTGCTTCTGTCTGAATTGAAGGGGGCATTTCACATTCTTGACATTGAGAGATTTGCTTACGGCGAGCGATCGCAACCGCAATTTGCTTAAGTTTCTCCTCCAAGACTTGCAGCGTTTCATCTGGAAGTGCTTCGATCTGCTGAAGCCAATAGTCCAGATCAAGCTGAATAGGCATCGTTACTGAACCTTGCTCCTCGCTAAAATCAGAACTCTGATTTCGTAAATCTGATCTTAAATCGGGTGGAATAATTGCCACTTTTGTAAAAGGGCGCTGTGGAATCGGAAGAATGGAAGTTTCAACCGGAAGTTCTGTGCGGGCAGGTGGAAGGGGATCAGCATTGCTTTCGTGTCGATATTGATTACACGCCCTATTCACCAGATTTGAACAAAATCGAGCGATGGTGGTTTGTGCTGAAGAATTGGATGCGGCAACGCTGGGATGAATTTGAGACCTTTCGCGACTGTGTCGATGCCGCTTTTAGAGATAGTCCTAACGTACTTAGGTCGGGCTATATTTTCGGCAGCAGATCAGATAAATCTGCCATTGTGGTTGCAGGGTGGCTGGGCGAACACGCTTCGCGTGAGAAGGCACCGATGCCAAATTAAATCGCATCACCCGTGAGCATAAGGATATTGATATTGCGTATCCAGGCGATCGCATTACTGAGTTTCTGGCGTTACTACACTCCCTTGGTGGTGTCATTACAGAACAAACCTCCTACGGTTTTCTGGCAGAAATGCAGGGCATTCTCCTGGACTGTGAACCCTGTATTCGCGTTGAAGAGAGCTATGAGCTTGAAGGCTTACCTCCGGGAACCTGCCCATCCGAACCCACAGGAAGTCTTGGAGGTAGGATGCTACGCTGCACCAGTTGGGCAGCCATTCTCTGGGATTATTTTTACTACATTGAAGAAGTTCCACAGAGCGAGTGGCGACCCAAAGATTTTTCGAGTTTTGCGCTTGCCAGAGAATCGTTTGGTGAAACTGCAACACAAAACTTACATGAGCAGTTCAAAAACTTTTTGGCTTCACCCCTTGACCCTGACGGAGCGTGAGGTTCTTACCATAGATGCATTCACAGCTTAAGGTTGTCTGGACTAGGTCAGGAGGGGAAGATGCAATCAGTTGCACTCAAGGTCGGTGATCTCGCAAAACAAACTGGGGTCTCGGTACGGACGTTACATTACTATGACGAAATCGGCTTACTTTCGCCCTCTCATCGCACTGAAGCAGGTTATCGACTGTATGACAGGGAAGACATCATTCGCTTGCAGCAAATCGTATCGCTGCGGCAAATTGGCTTCTCCCTCGAAGAAATTCGTGAGTGCCTAGAGCAACACAGTTTTTCCTTCGATCACATTATTCAACTCCATACTGCCCGCCTGCGTGAGCAAATTGAACTTTCTCAAAAATTGCTCAATCGACTGGACGCGATCGCTCAAGCGGTGGGTTCGATGCAAACCGTATCTGTGGAAGCAGTCATCCAAACCATTGAGGCAATGAATATGTTGGAACGATATTACACCCCTGAACAATTGAAATCCCTTCGGCAACGTCAGGAATCATTAGGCGAAGAACGGATTCAGCAAGTTCAAGCTGACTGGCAAGATTTATTTGATCAAGTCCAGGTAGAGATGGCGAAAGGGACTGATCTAACCGCCGAACCCGTTAAAGCTCTAGCGCGACGATCAATTGAATTAATCCAAGCGTTTACAGGAGGTGATCCTGGAGTTGAACAAGCCTTAAACCGGATGTGGCAACAGGAGCAGCCTGAAGTGGTTAGTCGAGGAATGGTCGATGCAGCGATGATGGAATATTTGGCCAGAGCTAGATCTGCTCTGGAGCAATCCGAGTGATAGAAGTGGGCGGTCTGATTTGCTTGCGATCGCCCACTATAGGGCATTAAGAGCGCTGAGTTCATTTCCTCGCCACAGCCCAACTAAACCAGCAACGGGAAAAAACAGGTGGGTAATGAGGCTCAGTCCAATGGCAAAAGACATATTATGCCTCTGTTGAGATTTATCTTTTACTTTGCTCAAGCACAAGATTAAGAGCGATCGCAACAGCTAAACCAATGCCGATTCCAAAAACAAGATTTTCTACGATTAATCCAATTGCAACTCCAATCGATAAACCCAAAGCAATACTCGCACCCATGCTACGTTGTGAATTTCCCATCACTGATTCCTCCGCATTTGAGGTTGTCGATTAATTGTGGTCCTGAAGTTCAAATCCTGGTAGTGATCGCTTGAGTCTTAAAAATTGCTGCTTTATCGATCGTATCGAACTCGTCGGAAACTGCGTGAGAATGGATAAAGTTTCTGGCAAACTCATGCCCTGCTTGCTGACATCGGTGTTACCACATTTGTCTCTCTCAAAACATCAGTTAGATTGAGACAACAGCAGCCCTTGATGAATGATCTGCTTACAGATTGGCAAAATTCCTCCTGTTAGAGAGATGTTGACGTAGGCATCGGCTTATAAGTTGGTTTCTTTAGTTAAAGCCATCTGACACAACAGTTCAAACGCCTCACTGGGATAATCTCCAAGTAGGTTCGCTAATGGCTTAAGAATCTGACAAACTATATCTCATCATTCAAGGCTTTAATGCAACCATTGGAAAACCTTCAAAAAATTCGTCCAGAAGCTTAATTTTCTGGATTTTGTCAAGCGATATACTTTGGGAGGTGGCTGACAGTCCTTCGTCGGAGGAGCATTTAATGATCCATCTTGAGCAATTAACAGCCACATTGATGCAGGGGGTGATCGAATATGCAGGAGCCGAAAGGGGCGCTCTGATTCTCTTGGAAGAGGATCAACTCATTGTAGTCGCTCAATGCAGCGGAAATAGACAGTGTGACCTGGAAAAGCTTGCTGTTGCTGATTGTGCAACGATTCCTGTCTCCGTCATTCACTCGGTAGAACGCACTCAAGAAACTTTAGTGCTTGATGATGCAGTCACCGAATTGTCTTTTTCAACTGCTCCTTACATCCAACACCACCAGACGCGATCTCTCCTGTGTATGCCAATTCTTCAGCAACGTCAGCTGATCGGCATCCTTTATCTAGAGAACAATCTCAGTACCGGAGTGTTTACCCGCGATCGCTTACAAATCCTTGAACTGTTGATAGCTCAGGCAACAATTTCACTAGAAAATACTCGGCAGTATGAACGGTTAGCAAACTATGCCGAAACACTGGAAAGGAAACTAGAAGAACAAACTCAAGCCCTACAGCAGGAGATCATCGATCGCGAACGAACAGAAGACGCATTACGACAAAGTGAAGCAAATTATCGCAACCTGCTACAAACTGCGAATTCAGTCATCATTCGCTACGATCCGCAAGGACGGATTCGCTACATCAATGATTATGGGATAAAACTTCTGGGCTATGAAGAACATCAGATTTTAGGGCGAACCTTATTTGAAACCATCATTCCAGACATCGAAATCTCTGGACGCGATGTTAAACCCTTTGTCCATGATTTACTTCGCAATCCCAAATCGTACCCGCAAGGCGAGGGTGAAAACCTGTGTCGAGACGGTCGGCGCATTTGGATGGTCTGGTCGAATCAAGCTATTTTTAATGACCAGGGAGATGTCGTTGAAATCTTATCGGTGGGCAATGACACCACTCAGCGTAGACAAGCAGAAGAGGCATTACAACGCAGTGAAGCCAAGTTCCGCAACATCTTTGCAAACTCGCAGGTTGGTATCTACCGTACTCGTATCGGTGATGGATTAATTCTCGATGCTAATCAACGCTTTGCCGATCTGTTTGGCTTTGATTCACCCCAGGAGATGATTGGGATTGAACACACTACAGGCTACTGGGTCAATCTCAGAGATCGCCAACAAGGCATCGAGGTGATGAAGCGGGATGGGGAAGTGCGAAGCTATGAAGCACAGATGCGAAAACGAGATGGGACAGTCTTTTGGGGGCTTTTCTCTTCTTATCTGAATACAGGGGATGACTACATCGAAGGAGTGATTGCGGATATTAGCGATCGTAAACAGGCAGAAGTCGCGTTGCAAGCCTCTGAAGCAGAACTGCGATCGCTCTTTTCAGCCATTCCCGATCCAATGTGTATCTTCAATGGTGAGGGGCAATTGATCTGTGCAATCAAAGGGAATCCGTCCTATGGAGAGTTATATCGGGAGGAGTATATTGGTAAGACCCTGCATCGACTCTATGACAGGGAACAAGCCGATGAATTCCTGAGTTATATTCAGCAGGTGTTGAGAACTCAACAAGTACTTACAGTTGAATACAGTCAGTGGATAGCTGGACGAGAAATCTGGTTTTCGGCTCGCATTTCCCCGATTCGGCATGAGCAGGTGATTTGGTTGGCGCGAGATATTACGCCGCAAAAGCAAGCAGAAGCCGCATCGATTCTGGAAGAACGCAACCGTATGGCACGCGAGATTCACGACACCCTTGCTCAGTCGTTTACAGGCATTCTGGCTCAAGTCGGAGCGGCAAACCAGGTGCTAACGGATGATGTAGAAGCAACCCAGGCGCACCTAGACCTGATCAAAGAATTGGCGCGAACTGGACTGACTGAAGCACGGCGATCGGTCGTCGCGCTCCGTCCTCAGCTTTTAGAGGAAGGAAGTCTACAGAGTGCGCTCCATCGTCTCGTCGCTCAACTCAGAACTGCCGCACTAGATACCACTTTGTATTATGAGATTGAGGGTGCAGTGTATGCTCTACCGAGTGAAGTTGAGAGTAATCTACTGCGGATTGGGCAGGAAGCCTTAACCAATGCGATTAAACACGCCCATGCTAACGAAATTCGAGTGGAGCTAGTTTACGATCGTGATCGATTTTGCTTGCGCGTGAAAGACAATGGACAGGGCTTTGGAGTGGGCAGTATTCCATCTTCTGAGGGATTTGGCTTACTCGGCATGAGCGAACGAGCAGAGCGCATCAGCGCACAACTCACGATTCGGAGTCAGCCTGGACAAGGAACAGAGATTGTTGTGGTAGTTGGAGTGTATAACCAGTGACTACTCCACACCCCACACCCCACACCTCACACCCCATACCCCCAATTCGAGTTCTAATTGCAGACGATCATGCTATTTTTCGGCAAGGATTAGCCACGATTATTAACCGTGATCCAGAGATGAACGTGATTGCCCAAGCTGAAAATGGGGAACAGGCGATCGCGCTATTTGAGGAACACCAACCGGATGTCACGCTGATGGATCTGCGAATGCCGGAAGTGGAAGGCGTTGCCGCCATTGCTGCAATTTGTGCGATCGCTAAATCGGCTCGGATTATTGTGCTGACCACGTATGATAGTGACGAAGATATTTATCGGGGATTGCAGGCAGGAGCCAAAGGGTATCTGTTGAAAGAAACTGAACCGGACGAGCTTCTGAATGCGATTCGCACCGTCCATCGGGGTCAGCAGTATATTCCGCCAGATGTGGGAGCAAAGTTAGCACAGCGCCTCAGCAATCCAGAACTGAGTGAACGAGAACTAGAAGTACTCCGCTCACTGTCCCAGGGAATGAGTAATGCTGAGATTGCCACTGCTTTGAGTATTGGGGAAGGTACGGTTAAATCTCATGTGAATCGGATTTTGAATAAGTTAGATGTGGGCGATCGCACTCAAGCTGTGATTGTTGCCGTTAAACGCGGCATTGTCAGTTTGTAGAGTGTACTTTCGATCGAATTCGGATTCTAACTTAAGTTATAACCAGTCTTCTACTTTGCGATCGCAGGGGCACTCTATCAATTTGTACTGTAAAAAATTCAACCCACTGTAGGCGACGGACTGAAGGCAATTTCCTATATTGAATTTATGCAAACAGTTATACAGTCAGAAAATAAATTTATGACCGGAGTGGCAATGCGCTAATTCAACTGACTGATGTAGCCATCTACTACGAGCCGTCGGACTATTCCTATCAAGAAGGGGCGTTTGAATGATTGCAATCGCAACTCTCTCGTTTAGTGCTAGATGAATTTGCTCGCTGCTAGCAGAACCTACGCTAATGTAAGTTCGAGATAATTCCTGAGCGCTCGGCGGTTGGAATTCGCCAAAGCGTATTGAGTGATTTCTTATCCCGAACTCGCCTTAGATAGACTTTGGGAACTATTGAAATAGGAGTATAAAGGTGCCTCAGGCAAACTTTTTGCAACGTTTTTTGGCTTGGTTGATTGATCAAGCGATTCTTATAATTCTCTATTCGCTAGCGATGTTTGCGATTGGATTAGCTGCTGGAGTCTATAACCGGAGTCAGATACAAATTCCCGACTTATTACTGTCTCTGGGCTTGATCGGATTTTTGCTTGTTCTCTGGCTTGGGCATTTTTTGTACTTTGGTTACTTTTGGAGTCGTCGAGAACGATCTATTGGAATGGGAATGATGAATATCCGAGTTGTTAAAGTTAATTACAGTTCTTTGTCTTTTGTAGTAGCGGGTTTGCGCGGTTCGATCGGATACTATCTGAGTAGTCTGATCTTTTGTTTAGGTTACCTCTGGTTCTTTGTCGATGAACAGCAGCAAACTTGGCACGACAAGATTTTTAATACGGTCGTGCTGAAAGGATAAACGTTGAACCAGGAGATAACGGTGAGTATTAAACTCTGACTGCTGACAAAAGTTCCTCGCGTTACGCTAACGCATCAGTCACCGACTCAAAGTGATTCAGCTAATGTTCAAGTTGCTTACGCTAGGCATGTCCTAAATCATCAGGTTTTTCCCAGCTTTTATAGCAAGGTTCCCTGCTTCAATGCTCGGCCCCTGACTATGTTCCTTTTTTGATCGCACAGGCATATAGACAGAAGCCGTTTAAGATCCTCACCTTTCGGCATCCAACTTGGGATTAGTGCCGAGGCGCAACTCCGAAGGAACCGCAGCACACCTCAATCATGAATTCATCATGCAATATCTTTCACAGGACTTAATCCTTCTTGCACTCAATCCCCAAACTGGGAAAACTCGCTTTTCTTGGTACTCTGCACTCGACTATGGCTTGGTCGGTTCTTTATTACTAGACTTAGTACTGCAAGGCAAACTTGAGATCGACAACGACAATCATGTGATCGGTGCGATTAGCGCTTTGCGCAACTCCGCAGGAATCACAGGCAACACAGGCAATGAATTCTTAGACCAACGCCTCAGTGAGGTTCTAGCATCGTCTCGTCCTCGAACTGCAAGGTTCTGGGTGACTCGCTGGAGACGAAGATACCTGGGCATTCAAACGATTGTGTTGCAGAACTTAGTTGATTTAGGTGTTTTAGAACGACAAGAGCAACGCATTCTTGGACTGTTCCCAACGCAGCGATATTTTCTCACCGATGAATCCATTCAACGCGAGATTGTCCAGCAAGTTCGTGCAGCCGTATTAGAAGGCATTGGACTGAATTCTCGAATGGCAGCATTGATTAGTTTGATGCAAGCCTCTCACCTGACCGATGCGATGTTCACGCCTGAAGAACGTCCTGAAGCACGATCGCGAATTAAGGCGATCGCAGAAGGGGAGTTGGTCGGCAAAGCAGTTTCAAAAGCAATTTTCACCGTTCAAACAGCCGCGACTCTGGGTGCAGTCAATGTCAGATGAAATCGTTAGGAGTTTTATAGAACGATAGCCCGGGAAAATTTGACAGGAAAGCTTTTCTGTCAGACTTGTCCAGAGTGTTCTGCTTGATGCAAACGTAGAAAAATGAACGACGATAGTAGTCACAGTCCCTTACTTGTCCCTCCTTCAACCCAAGATTGGATGCAAGGTGTGCTGAGTGCAAAGGTTGTGTTGGTGATGTATGGAGACTATCAAGACCCTAAAAGTGCGGACGCTTACAAGCTGATTAAACGGCTCAAACAAGAGCATAGTGCTTCTCTTGGAGAAGATTATTTATGCTTTGTCTTCCGTCATTTTCCGCAAACACAGATTCATCCTCATGCTCAACGAGCCGCCGAAGTTGCTGAAGCCGCCGCTGCCCAGGGACAGTTTTGGTCAATGCACGATACTTTATTTGTTCATCAACAGAAGTTAGAGAACGGCTACCTTCTAGAATACGCCAACGATTTGGAGCTTGATATTCCGCAGTTTCTCAAAGACTTGTCTAAACATGTCCATATCGATCGCATCAATGAAGATATCGAAGGTGGAATACACAGTGGAGTAAAAACGGCTCCAGCCCTATTTATCAACAACATTCGCTATACCAGACGCTGGAAAATAACAGAATTGACGACAGCTATGATTGCTGCAAGTTATTAAGGAATACCCTCAAAACAGGTTCGCTTACACGATGCAAATCATTCATAGCGACAAATAGGAGAAAGATGATGCAATTAACCACAATACGACGATTAACTTCTAGAATCACTGCGATATTTGCTAAAACTACTCTATCAATCATCACGGTGACAGGAGTGATTGGGAGTTCACGAACGCACCCAGCGATCGCCACCGCTCCACCGCAACAATCTCCTATTCTCGTTGCAACCGCCTACACGGATCTGTCATTGCCAACCCTAAGACGGGGCGATCGCGGTAGAGAGGTACAAATGTTGCAGCAAATTCTCTCGGATAATGGTTTTTTGCATGCTGCCGGAGTCAGGTTAGGAACTCCCAATGGTGCTGCTGTTGATGGTGTATTTGGTGCGATTACAGAGTCTGCGGTGAGAGATTTACAACAACGCTACGACATCTCCGTCACAGGACAGGTCAACCCTATGACTTGGGAAGTGCTGGATATGCGGGAGAATCCCTATCGATCGCCGCTTCCCTGGAAATCCTAATTAATCATTCAGAAAAACTTCCGAAAAAACTCATAAGGACACTTCTAATGAATAAGATTCTGTCCAGGCTTCAACAATCCCCGCGAGTTATTTCAGCAACAATACTGGTCAGCCTATTGTTGCTGTTCAGTTTCCCATCTCTGGCTCAAATTAGTCCACAGGTGATTCCCAGAATTGAAGTGATTGAAAGTTCTGAAGGAATTCCACCCGCTTACCGTTTAGTCATTAGCCAACCTCAGGACATTGTGTATGCTTTCTGTCCTACGGATTTTGAGCCTGAGTTGAGCTATCTACGAAATGTGAAAGCAATTCAGTGTAAGCGTTCTCCCACGTAACTAGCGGTCAGATCCAGGCACTACATCCACACAAAAGTTAAGGAGACAAAGATGAGATTCAAAGCAACCAAAGGAACGCCGAGAATCGGAACGGAAGTGAAAGACGCGACTTACGTCGAGGCTGCTGGGTGGGGTAAGTATCGGTGGTGGCGGTATGTTCTGGGGCTGATGATTATCCTCTTTGCATGGATGGTCGTCGCCAACTTTGCCAGTGCGATCGTCGCGCTGGCGCTCGGCGGCAAAGAGGGTGCCGCTGCGTTTGGTCGGCTGGATTTCGCGGCGTTTGGTCCTGTGGGGGGCTTCGTCGTGTCCATGGCAGGTTTTCCGGCGTTCCTCGCAGGAATTCTCATCGCCGTCACCCTCATCCACCAGCGCCATCCCCGGACGCTGATCACGGCGCGGGAGCAGATCAGTTGGCGGCGCGTCGGTCACGGCTTCGTGGCTGGATTTGTGCCCTGGGTACTGCTCGGCGGGTTGGGGCAGTACCTCCTCTACCCCGATAGCTTCTCTTTCAACTCCGACCTCAAGACGTTCGCGCTCTTTGTACCGATCGCGCTAATCCTCACTGCGATCCAGACGACCACCGAGGAGCTTTTCTTTCGCGGGTACATTGTGCAGGGTGCAAGCCTAATCTGGTCGAACCGTGTGTTTCTGGCGATCGTCTCAGCCGTGATCTTCACCCTGCCGCACGCCACTAACCCAGAGTCACAGGAGGGTGGCTGGATCGGGATGTTCGTCGGAATCTTCGTCGGCACGGGTCTGCTGTATGCGATCGTTTCATTGATCGACGGCACGACCGAGCTTGCGATCGGCGCACACTTTGCCAACAACATCGCGTATTTTCTCCTGTTCAACTGGTCTGGAAGCTTCTTCTCCGCGCCAGCCCTATTCAGCATCAATGAGTACCACGCAAGATTCTACGACATCACCTCTCTCGTGCTGATTCCCGTCTTCCTGGCGATCGCTTACAAGGTGTTCAAGCGTGACAAGGCAGCCGAACCCGTCGATTCCTGAACCCATCAGCAACTCGATCAAAGGAGTTCATCACCATGTCCAAAGTGTCT
Source organism: Leptolyngbya sp. GGD (assembly GCF_026735145.1). Classification (NCBI taxonomy): domain Bacteria; kingdom Bacillati; phylum Cyanobacteriota; class Cyanophyceae; order Leptolyngbyales; family Leptolyngbyaceae; genus Leptolyngbya; species Leptolyngbya sp. GGD. The sequence goes on along the minus strand of NZ_JAPQKE010000007.1, from coordinate 98,299 downwards.
TCTAACCACCCACAAAAGACCCCTGCCGCGATCGCACCAAACCGTGCCTCCCGTCCGGGTTGGTCTGAAATCGCCGTCGGTCTTGTCGTCTTCGCGATCGTGGGAATCGGGGTTGGCTCGCAACTCAAGCGGCTCGGTCTTAACCCCGTGGTTTACGGACTGGTCTTCACCGCGCTCTCTGGTATCGCTGGAATTGCCGGATTTGCAGCAGCAGTGCTACTGCGGATTCGTTCCCTGAACGCCTTTGGTTTGCGTCCGGTCTCTAAGCGCTGGTTCCTCATCGCGATCGGAGTCGGACTGGTTGCCTTCGTACTCAAAGGGCTGGCTGTTCTGGGTTGGATTCAGATCACCGGGAACACTAACAGTGTCCAGAGTGTGTACGCAGAGGGCGGTAGCGGCGGAGTACTATCTTTGGTTTTAGCAACATTTTTCCTTGGAATCGTCACGCCCCTCGGCGAGGAGTTGCTCTTTCGGGGGGTCGTCACCAACGCGCTGCTGCGCTATGGTCCTTTCATTGGGGTTGTGGGTAGCACCCTGATCTTTGCCCTCGTTCATGGCATCAATATTGTCTTTCCCGCAGCTATAGTGGCTGGTCTCGCTACTGCCGAGATCTTCCGCCATAGCGGATCAATTTGGACTGCTGTCGTTGTTCACGTCGTTTTCAATTTGCCTACAATCCCGGTGATGATAATTGCTGGCATGAGCTAATAGGACAGAGCATCTGAAGATTAAACCAATGGCAATTCTGAAACAATTCGGGATTTTATTTGTATTGGGCAGTGTGGGAATTGTGATGTTTACGGTCACGTCTATTCCTTTAATCGAGCAACAGTTAGCGAAACTGTCTCCAGAAACAATGGAAAAAGTGCCTCCATTGTGGATTTTAATGCTTCTGCAAGGACTACAGTATTCAGTTCTACTGGCAATCAGCATTCTGATCGGCATTGGTTGTGCCTACCGTGTTGGATTACGCTCCCATTTGGTTGATCATTGGGTGTTTCATACCACTAAGTCTCTATCTTTTGCTGTTGAGATGAAGTGGAGTTTGGGTGTGGGCGCAGCGGCAGCGCTCGTTCTCTTTTTGCTCGATCGGTTGATGCAACCTGCCCTACCTGAAGCACTACGGGCAGCCAATAATACAGAACGAAGTTGGTTGAATTTGCTCACAGCAATGTTCTATGGCGGCATCACTGAGGAAATTTTGATGCGTTGGGGTTTAATGTCGCTGCTTGTTTGGATCGCATGGAAAGGTCTAAAACAAGGCGTTACGCTGCCAAGTCAAGGAATTTATCAAGGTGCGATCGTTCTAGCCGCGTTGGTATTTGGACTGCTACACCTGCCAGCGACTGCCGCGATCGCTCCCCTCACTCCAGTTGTGATTATTCGGGCGCTGTTACTGAATGGGATTGTGGGAATCGCGTTTGGTTGGCTCTTTTGGCAATACTCGCTTGAGGCTGCGATGTTAGCCCATGTCAGCTTTCATGCCTTTTCCTTTGCTCTTAGCCTTTTGCTGGCAAGATCTGCCTAAGCTTTTTGCTGGCAAGCATCACTGTAGCCATCACCCAATATTGGAGCTAAAACATGTCACGCAAAACGATCGCCACCAAAGACCAGTCTCCACAACGATCGCTTACTCCTAGTGCCAAATACCCGCTTCGGCGATTTCTTCGCAAACCCTTTCAGATCATTGGCACTAATTTTCGCGCCTACCTCACTATCAACGCCATTGTGTATGGCTTAGTCATCATCGGGTTGGTAGTGGCGATGGTCTTCCCCAACCTGAGCGCAACTCAGGCAGCCATCCTGGAAGACAACGGAACGGCGGCTCTTGTCCGATCGCTATTCAATAACCCCTGGCTGTTCTCGCTGACTATCCTGGGAGTCAACCTCACGACCGGCGCGCTGTGGATCGTGCTCCCTTCGCTGATCGTTCCCTTTGCTGGTATCGCCATGTTTGCGTATAAGACGTTCACTCTGGGTTTAGCGATGGCTCCGACTACCAAGATTATGGCGGTGGCACTGATCCCGCACTCGCTGACAATACTCATCGAATTCCAAGCTTACGCCCTCCTGATGTTTGGCGCATACATCCTTGGTCAGTCTTGGGTTCGCCCCACCACCATCGGCACTCGGAACCATCGTCAGGGTTACGTCCGTGGGCTGCAACAGTTCGGTTGGCTAAGTCTATCCACGCTCCCACTGTTCATCGTCGGTGCGATCTGGGAGGCGTTCTCGCTGCGCTACCTGGTTCCTCCGCTGACCCAATGGTTGTTGTAGCCAGTAGGTGATACTGCCCACAAAACTTTACTGTGAAGGGTTTTACAGACTGTTCGCAGTTTGATTTTGGGCTGAAAGTCGGTCTTGATTAAAACAGGAGAAGCAGAATGAGACAAGATGAAGTGGCTTTGATTAAGTACAAAGATTTTGCGCCTCGAATTACTGAACGGGGACCCTTCGGCGGAGCTTCCGATTATGAATCCTTCTCTGATGTTGTTAGTACTGTAAATCAGTGGATCGAAAGTACAACGATACAGGTAATCAATGTTGAAACCGTTGTTTTACCCGATCGCATCGAAGGCACCAGTGATGATGTCTACGGAGTGACGACCAGTAATGCTTTCCACCCAGTGATGATCAGCCAGGGTCTTGCAATCAATTGCTTTCAATGTGTGCGTGTCTGGTACAGAGAATAAGCTTCATCGGAGAAAGTAATGAAATGATCTACCTGGTTTACTTTACCTGTATCTAGCGCTCGGAGTTTGCCTGACGGCGATCGCGCTTGAGAGTCAGAACTGGACGATGGAAGCCATGTTACAAGCGTTTTCGTGGCTATTAGCCGTCTTAATACTTGCAGAAATCATTGTGATTACATGGCAAGTGAATCCTGAACATTAGTATCTAAATCAGAACAAGGAACACCATGAATAAGCCCGAGTTTTTTGTTACCTCCGGCTATGGGGAATACATGATGCATAACTTGCATTACTCGCAAGCGGTAAAGATTGGCGATCGCGTAGAGACATCCGGTCAAGGTGGCTGGAATGACAACCTACAAATTCCTGAATCGCTCGCGGACGAGATTGCTCAGGCGTTTCGGAACGTGGAGCAAACCCTGGCAACTGCCGGGGCGGGTTGGGAGCACGTTGTCCACGTCAATTCTTACCATGTTGGCGGGTTGCCCCCAGAGGTTAACGATGTGATGGTCAGACTATATCGCCATTACATGCCCAACCATGCCCCAATTTGGACACAGGTAGGAGTCGCGGCTCTTGGACTTCCAACGATGCGAATTGAAATCCGCGTTACTGCAATTGTTCCATGAGTTTCGTATCAGTGGCAGCAGAGGCGGCTCCGTTAAAGTATCCACTTGAACAGAGGAGAAATTTAGATGTCAGACAACAGTAAAGCCATCTTAGAAGCGGCAAACGCGGCGATCGCCCAAAGCAACTATGAAAGATTTTTGTCGTTCTGCACCGACGACAACGATCCTGATGCACTAGACGTTCTGGAACCGTGTTCGGGCGATCGCCCACCTTAGAGAATCAGAGTAAGTGCTGATCTCATCGGTATCCAGTTGCATCAGCAGGTTTGCCCATTTCTGTTACCTCCTGAATGTAACGCCAAGCATCCGGTTGAGAACCATCCAAATCAGTAAAACCATACACTTTAGCAAGTTGACCACTGGAAAGCGATTGACCATTCCAACGGGCGACCTCCGGATCAACCGCCAGATGAGCAACGGCACGTCCAACAAAGTGGGGTGTTTCGGAAACGATGAAGTGCGGTTCCTTGACTGCCGCATCCTGCCAGTTCGCTTCACTCACACCAAAACTATCCAGCATCATTTCCGATCGCAACCAACCGGGAGTCAGGCACACTGCTGTGCAGCCATGCGGTTGAAGCTCTTGCGCTAATGCCCACGCCATCCGAATAATTGCATTCTTTGCGACATCATAAATTAAGGCTTGCCGATAGTGCTGATTGTTGTAATCTGCTGTTCCATCGGTGAGTTCAACGACGAATCCTCCTGGCTTCTGGATCAGCAGTGGCAGGGCAAAGTGACTGGTAATGAGATGAGTCTCAATCGCCGATCGTAACAGGCGTAATCCCCGGTCTAAATCAACTTCCCAAATGGGTTTATCAAACTCGGCAAAATGTTCTGCTCCAATATCATTTACCACAATATCTAACCGCCCTTGCTCTTGCTCCACACGAACGATAAGAGATCGCACCTGTTCTGGGTCTAAATGATCCACTTGAACGGCAATGCCCTTTCCACCAGCTTGAGTCACTAACTCTGCGGTTTCCTCGATGGTTTCTGGGCGATCGTAATCTGATCGTTGGGTATGGGTGCTTCGTCCTGTCACATACACGATCGCTCCGGCTGCACCCAGTTCGGTTGCAATGCCTCGCCCTGCTCCACGAGTGCCTCCCGCCACGATCGCTACTTTATCTTTTAGTGGTTGCATAATGACCTCTCAAAATTGTTCTAAAAAGTAAATTCAATTCACTGTTCTTGGGATAGTTCATTTGCTTATCGAGATGCAGAGCCAGCATTGAGTTGGTTTATCAGTCCCATCACATCATTTTTTACCCAGCTATCGGTGATCCGACCGTCAACAATTCGCACGATCGTCATCCCCGTCATTGCTACGACGTTGCCTGTTGCAGGTATCCCAAAGATTTCTCCCTGATGCGTTCCGCACGTAGTGGCGCGTGAGCAAACTTGATCGCCTTCAGCAATTTGGTCGTCGATCGTAATCTCTAGGTCAGGAAACGCGGCACGAAACATAGACACGACTTGCCTAATCCCCTCAGCCCCTGGTAACGTTCCGGGTGGTGCTTCATGATAAACATAAGACGGAGACAGAAGCTCATCCAACAGATCCACTCTCCCTTTGTTAAATACCTGTTGGATATAACGTCGATAGATGGCTTTGTTGCGTTCAAGCGTGTCATTGGTCGTCATTAGCTTTCCCCCAACGGTCATGCTCACAGCATAAGGGCGACTTCATGACACCCCCTGTCATATTTCGGCGTTAGTGTAGAAGAAGTTGCCAGGGTTCCAGAAATCGTTATGCGTGCCGATCGTCTCCTCTCTATCCTAATGCTGTTGCAGGTTCATACTCGCTTAACCACACGAGAACTGGCAGAGCGACTGGAAGTGTCTGAGCGTACCATTCATCGAGATATGGATGCTCTCAGCAGTGCAGGAGTTCCAGTAGTGGCAGAACGGGGTAAGGGTGGTGGATGGGGGTTGTTGGAGCAGTATCAAACCACGCTGACCGGACTCAACCTGGCAGAAATTCAGGCGTTATTTGTGCCAAAGTCGCCTCATCTACTTGCAGATTTAGGGTGGGGTCAGGCGTTTGAAGCTGCGTTACTCAAGCTTCTAGCCGCCTTACCCGCCGCCAATCGTCAGCAAGCAGAAATAGTGAGCCAGCGCATCCACGTTGACCCAACTGGATGGCAGCACTGGGATGAAGAAATGTCAGCATTTCCGGTTTTGCAAGCCGCCATTTGGCAGGAACGGCAAGTTTTGTTGAGCTACGAACGCGGAAACGGTCAGCGAATTGAACGATTGGTCAACCCGTTGGGATTAGTTGCCAAAGGAAGTGTCTGGTATCTGGTCGCGGCAGTGGATGAAGACGTGCGCTCTTACCGCATTTCACGAGTGCAGAATGCCGTGCTGCTGGATTCTCATTGTATTCGTCCAGTTGGGTTCAATTTAGCTAACTATTGGCAGCGATCGATGATGGAGTTCAAAGCAAATCTCCCTTACTATGGCGTAACGGTGCGAGTTGCTCCCGAGGCAATGCCCTGGCTACGTTATGCGGGGTACTTTGCTCGTATCGAACAGATGATTGATGCCCCCGATGCTGATAGGTGGGTTCATATCTCACTTCGGTTTGATATTGAGAAAGCAGCTTGCGCCTATGTATTGGGGTTTGGTGGACAGATGGAAGTAATTGAACCCCTAGAGTTACGCGATCGCGTGTTGCAAGCGGCAAAGGAGGCGATCTCACTTTATACCAAAGGCATGGCTTAATGATTCACTTGATAGTGCAACAACATGAAACCGTTCTTATAAATTTTGCTGTCGGTGAATTCCAGAGAAGTGAGTGGAATCTTTCCAGAGAAGAGTGGAATCCCTGAACCAAGGAGAAAGGGATGTACTTTCAAAACCACCTCATCGATCGCTGGAAACAGAACAGTGGCTAAATCTCCACCCCCACACAACCAAATATCTTTACCCGATCGCTGCTTGAGTGCTTGAACAAAGGTAGCTGGATCAGATGAAACCAGTTCAACGGCAGGATCGGGGCTTTGCTGAAGAGTACGGGAAAAAAGATACTGCTTCATGTGCGGGTAGGGATTTGTAATTCCCTCTTTAACGCCAACTTCGTAAGTTCTGCGTCCCATCAAAACGCTATCAAAGTGCTGATTCTCAACCGTAATGCCTAACATTCCTCGCAAATGATCTGGAATCGTTTCAGGAAAAGTAGAAAGCAAATCCGCAACGTGTTCTCCCTCCATTAGAAAGAAATCAAACGAACCATCTTTACGGGCAATAAAGCGATCGACCGTACAAGAAATTAGATAAATGAGTTTAGACATACACAGTACCCTCTCAAATCACCGTCTTAACTCACTTCACCCAACCAGGTGAGAGCAAAATTTATCTGTCTTTGGATAGATCGTTGATCACTGCTTGTTCAGCAACTCATCTCAGGAAGGTGATAGTGCTGCAAGAATAAGATAGCGAGACGATAGAGCATTTTCCTAATTTATAAAGGGTCTGAAGAAATCAATCTGTGAATTAGGAGAAACAAATGGCACAGTTGCTACACATTGATGCAAGTCCCCGTGGAGAGCGTTCTCATTCTCGTCGTATGACTCGTGAGTTTGTCCAACAGTGGCAACAGAGCCATTCCAATGATGCGATCGCTTATCGAGATGTGGGTCGCAATCCCATTCCCCATGTCTATGAAGCCTGGATTGCAGCAGCTTTTTCATCGCCCGAACAATACCCCCCCCGACTCCAGGAAGCGATTCGCCTCAGTGATCAACTGGTAGACGAATTTCTGGCAGCAGATATTTATGTCATCGGTGTTCCCATGTATAACTTTAGCGTTCCCAGCGGATTCAAGGCGTATATCGACCAAATTGTTCGCATCGGGCGCACCGTTGATATTGAATCCAATGAGTCTGGTAATGTGTATACACCGCTCGTCCTCGACAAGAAAATGTGTATCATTGAAGCACGGGGGGATTCTGGCTTTCAACCAGGTGGACGCTACGAAGCCATGAACCATCATGCCCCTTACCTCGCAACCGTTTTCGGGTTTATGGGTATCACAGATATTACCTCTGTTCACGTCGAAAATGATGAGTCTGGTGGACAAACGTTAGCAGAATCAATTGCCAATGCTCGTCACAAAATCGCTGAGCTAGTTGCTGCATAGGAGTAAATGCTGGTTATGGTAGGAATTACATATCTGTATATTCTGAAACTATTTGCAGCCCTTGGGTGTGGGGTGATCGCTGGAGTATTCTTCGCCTTCTCAACCTTTGTTATGAACGCTCTGGCTCAACAACCTCCCGCTCAGGGAATTGCCACGATGCAATCCATCAACATTACGGTGATTAATCCCTGGTTTATGGCTGCCTTTCTGGGGACGAGTCTTGTTTGTCTGATTTTAATTGCCTTTTCACTCCTCCGATGGCAACAACCCGGTACTGCTTATTTGCTGGTCAGTGCTTTGTTCTACCTGATCGGTTGTTTTGGAGTGACAATGGTGTTTAACGTTCCGCTGAATGATGCGTTAGCTGCTGCCAATCCCAACAGTCCAGAAGGTGCAAATCTCTGGGCTAGATACCTGACGAATTGGACGTTTTGGAATCATGTGCGGGCGATCGCCGCATTCATCGCAGCCGCCTTATTCACAATGGCACTCAATGCTTCACCAAAACCGTAGAGTCCGATGAATTCACTGGAATATACGATTCTTTGGCGCAGATTAGATTGTCCTGGACACGATAGTTGTTGTCTCTGGAAGTCTGGTGATGGTTGGCAATTATCTGGAACAGCCATCTTCTTGTTTGAGCAACAGCCTTGTCTTTTATCCTATGAAGTGAATACTGATAGCAACTGGGAAACCCGCACCGCAAACATTTCAGGTTATATCGGTAAATCAATCATTGCTCTGACAATTGCTCGTACTCCAAATAATCGTTGGAGTATCAATGACAAAGAATTACAGAACGCAGCAGACTGCATTGATTTAGATCTAGGATTTACTCCAGCCACTAATTTGATTGCCATTCGTCGGTTGGCGTTGGCGGTTGGAGCGCGATCGCCAGCCCCTGCTGCATGGCTAGATTTTCCAGACTTCATGCTGAAACGATTGGAACAACACTACCACCGATTATCCCACGATAGCTACAAGTACACATCGCCCGATGCAGGCTATGCCAATGTTTTAGAAGTAGATGATTATGGGGCAATCACTCGTTATCCTCAACTTTGGGCGCAGGAGATATGAACATCAAACTCGCTTAGCAGAAGATAAAGGGACAGGATGACCAATCAAGGATGACTCTCGCAGATTCTCATTCTCCGATAACTCAACCATGTTGCGACGTTTTTCTTCCAGTTCCAACTTAGTCCTGATCGGCATCAAAATGATTGCGATCGCCTTCATTATTCTATTTTTTCTACCGTCACTTGTTAGCCTTCGTCTTAATCTATTAATCTCGTCACTGGTTAATCAACGCGGTAGCGTCTTAACGGATAGTCCAGAGATCATTGCCTTAAGAAAAATCATTGCTGACAGTTATCTTCTTCAAAACGCTTATCTCCTCTTAACGGGTATTGTTTTGCTAGCTGCCGGACTATTCAAACAACCCAATCGCTAGAACATATCCGAGAATCACGCCCGCAAGCTCAAAATTTCTCAAGCCAGGAGGAATATGAGCGACGTATGAGAATTCCTCTCTTCCTGTTTATTTCAGCACGTAAATCAATTCACGCTTCCCCAGCCCGCCTCTCTCACAAACCAACAGGAAAGCGATAGAACTTAAGGAGTACATGACGAACCATCTAACTTATGGAACCCTACATCAGCTTGATTACGCTCGGAGTTTCTGACCTTGTTCGCTCCACTGCCTTTTACAAGCAGGGGTTGGGTTTACCTGCGAAAGAAGAGTTTGAGGGTGTGACTTTTTTGAATCTTAGAGGAACCTGGTTGGCTCTTTATGCGCGTGAGGCACTTGCAGCCGATGCTCACATTTCAGCAGCAGGAAGTGGTTTTTCAGGGTTTACTCTGGCACACAATGTGAAGTCGAAGGAAGCGGTCGATGCCGTCCTTGAACAAGCAAGAGCGGCAGGAGCTACCATGCTCAAACCTGCACAAGATACTGATTGGGGTGGATATTCTGGCTACTTCGCCGATCCAGATGGTTACCTGTGGGAAGTCGCTTGGAACCCTCATTTTGATTTGACCAATAGATAGCTGTTCATTGGGTAGGAAGCTGTGGAGATTATCACCAAACGATTTCTTCTACGTGATTTTGTTCAGGAGGATGAGCCTGCATTCCTTGCCTATCATGCTGACCCTCGTTATGCCGAGTTCTGTTCACCGGAAGAAGTGACACCTGACTTTACTGATCAACTGTTTCAACGGTTTGTGCAGTGGGCAACCGACGTTCCGCGATGCAATTACCAGTTAGCAGTCATCGATCGCCGCAATCTGGAATTAATTGGCTGTGGTGGATTGCGGCAGGATAATGATGCTACTGGGCAGGCAGAACTTGGCATTGAGCTAGCACCTCTGTACTGGGGGCGTTATGCCTATGCGATCGAAATCGGGAAAGCACTGATTGATTTTGGGTTCCGCAATTTGGGACTGGAGGAAATTATCGGTATTTCTGTGAGTGCTAACCTGAGAGTATCCCGGCTAGCAGAACGTTACGGATTCCAGGTGCTCGATGCACAACCGGGTTCTGACTGGATGCAGATGCAGGGGTGGAGCCAGATTAAGTGGCAGCTTACCAGAGAATCATGGGAGCATTTATTTCCTTTGCCCCGTTCGGTTAATTGAGCTTGTTGGAAGAGGAAGCAACGTAATTCAAGATATTCTACCTCGGATGATTGGTTTTGGGCTATTTCCTCCCCACGTGCAGGTTTAGAGATTAGGAGATGTTTTATGGAAAAACAAATTGTTCATCTGTTTGTATTTAACACGCTTGCTGACTGGGAAACAGGATATGCTGTCGCTGGAATCAATAATCCAGATATGCAAAAACAGCCGGGACAGTATCAGATCCAAACGGTTGGTTTAGACGCTGAACCTGTCGCCACAATCGGCGGACTCACAATTCTTCCTGATATCACCCTCGATGAATTGGAACCGGGAGCTATGCTGATTTTGCCAGGTGGTGAAGCTTGGGATAGAGGTGAAAACTCGAAAATTCTGGAGTCTACGAAAGCATTGTTGGCAGCGAATATTCCGGTTGCTGCTATCTGTGGTGCAACCGCAGGATTGGCACGTGCTGGCATTCTGGATGATATTCCTCACACCAGCAATGCCCCAGAGTATCTGCAAGTAACAAATTATCGAGGGGCAGCCCTGTATCAAAATCAGCCCGTTGTTACTTCCGGTAATGTCATTACAGCGAACTCCACTGCACCCCTTGAGTTTGCCTACCACATCTTCAAGAAACTCGACCTTTACGAGCCTCCCGTCTTAGAAGCCTGGTATAGGCTATTCAAAACGGGGGATGCCTCGTACTACTTCACGCTGGAACAGCTAACCACTTGACCTATTTTCAAGTGAGGCGATCTAAACGATCTATTCTGGAAAAAGAGACGCGATCGCGTAAGTTGACTAGCGATGATGAAAGACAGAATGAGGTTGCGCTACAGATTACTTCTGCTAGGGACGTTGATTGTGCTGGTGTTCCAACTCAGAGCAAACGCGGTTCAGCCAAGCCTTGAGATGAAAATCGATCGCTTCATTACTCACCAGATGACCACTCAACACATTCCTGGTCTAGCTTTAGCAATTACCCACGAAAATCAGGTGATGTATGTCAAAGGCTATGGTAAAGCGATCGCTCAGCAACCTGTCACGCCACAAACCCCATTTCCGATCGCCTCACTGAGCAAATCCTTTACAGCGATCGCTGTGCTGCAATTAGTAGAAGCTGGGAAAATTGATTTGGATGCCCCTGTGAAACAACACCTGCCAAACTTCACTCTGGCTGATACTAAAACGGCTGATCTAATCACGATTCGTCACTTACTGAATCACACCAGTGGGTTATCTGACCTGAGCTTTTCAGAAGCATTTCTACCCCAACCCACTACACATGCAGAGCGAATACAGAGTTTGCAAAAAGCTCGTCCTGTTGCGGTTCCTGGAACCCAATTTCACTATTTCAATCCTAACTATGATGTCTTGGCACAAGTTGTGGAAGTGGTCAGCGGTCAATCTTTTGGAGAGTATTTGCGATCGCACATTTTCATCCCGCTTCAGATGTCCCAGACATTTCATGCCACAACAATGGCTGAGGCACTTCAGCGCGGTGATCATATGGCAACGGGACATCTAATGGCGTTCGCAATCCCGTTTGCGGCTCAAGAACTATCGGGCTATCTGGGCGGCAATGCTGGCGTTATTTCTACGGCAGAGGATATGGCGAAGTATCTGATTTTGCACACGAATGAGGGACGGTTTGAAGACAAGCAATTTCTAACTTTAGACAGCATGGCTCTCATGCATACGCCACCACCGCAAATTAAAAGTCCTTATGCAATGGGATGGTTTGTCACAACGGAAAATGGCAGAAAGATTCTCCAACATAATGGTATTTTGTCTACGTTCTACACCGATGTTGCGGTATCACCGGACGAAAAGTACGGTATTGCTCTGCTCTACACCATTAGTGCAACGTCGCTCATTGCGTTTGCACTACCGCAAATTAAAGCGGGATTAATTCAATTACTGACAGATGGAATGCTTCCTCCAGATAGTTTTAACATTAATCTCTGGGGTATCAGTCTCGCAATCTTGACAACTATTGGTGTAGCATTAGCGATTCGTAGTCTACTGTATTTTCCTCAGTGGAAACGAAAGACCCGCGCAACATCTAGATGGCAAATTCTATTGGGTATTGCATGGATGTTTTTCCCGTTAGTTGTCACACTAGCGATGCCTTGGCTAGTAGGGATGATGAGCGATCGCATTTTCAACTACCAACAACTCTTCCGAGCGATGCCCGATGTTATGCTTTGGCTGGGTCTGTGTGCAGGGTTGGGTTCCATCAACGGAACGATCCGTCTGATCGCTTGTGCTAATGATAGGCAGTCGAAGGAAAGCGGAAGATGAGCAAGCCTAATGTGGTACGAAAGTTTTTCAGTTCCCATTAAAAGCTTTGCCGCTTCAATTAATTAACTTTGTCTATGCCCAGGTACCTAGAAGAGTCGATCCGCTGGGTGCAACAGATGGAAAATACCTATCGCACGATCCTAACCAAGCAGCGTCCAATTGTAGAGAGTGATTCCATCTTTGAAACAGCTTTAGTCAGAGCTTGTGGCTACTGGATGTTGGATACATTAACGCGACATTTTGAATCTGCTTTACGAAAAGATCTGAATTGGGGAATTTCTACTACCCGCCAACGGATTTTGGCTCGCTTAGAAGCATTCATTACAACAACGCAAGAATTCAATTAACTTCCTGGTTTACGCGGCACTGCTAGTCGGTTGTTGGATCTGTTGCAGCAGCGTTGGAGAGGTACGCCTTCTCTCCCTGATTACCCAGCATTCAGATGACTATCGTGGAAATGAAAGATTCATGCGATACCCAAATGGCAAACCCTATTGGGTATCGCATGGAGAATAAGCTTTTTTGCAGGACTTGGTTTCGTCAATGGAACAATACGGCTTATTGCTTGCGTCGATAATGGGCGGTCATGAACTGCTGCCACTGCCCATCATCGCTCAACATATGTGAGGTTAATACCCGGTGATCGTCACTCTTGAACTCGATCACATCTTTGTACTTGCCTAGCTTCTCCTCACCCGTCATGACAGGTCCATCAGAGTTGAGTGTTAGTGCAGTTTCAGAAGCATCTAGTTCACCGTCATATATCCAGAGATACGTCATCATTGAGCCAATCCAGGTGCCCACATAGCGCTGTTTCTGTGGATCGTAGCCAAGGGTCATCAGAGTTGTTGCAGAACCACAGCCACCCATCTCACCCTGTCCTTCTGCCAATATCCAGAGTCCACCCAGAGAGCGCACCGTTTCTGTTCCCATTGATTTGACGGGAGGTTGATCAGGTTCCATCATCGCTTCGATTTCATACGTCCACTCACCAACGAGTTTCTGGAGCCACTGATGTTCTTTCTGCGGTTGAGCAGGCATAGATGGAGTTTGTTCAGTTTGAATCGTTTCCATTTTGTTCTCCTTGTGATGAATGAGAAGTGAGATCGCAGTAGATTTAACGTAGAAGTGCCGCGTTTCTATCCATAGGTCGGCTTTTGCGGATATCCAGGGGGTGAGTCTTCAAAGTCTTCCTGCCGTCCGTAGGGGGTCATATCCAGCAGGCTGTAGGAGTCAGTGAGGGATTCAACGCCACGGGCGTAGGTCGAGTAGGTGTGGAAAACATCGTCGCCTAGACGGAAGAAAACGCTGAGTCCGTGGCTCTCGCCTTGTATTACATTGGGTCCGTTTAATCGCTCTAACTCCGCCTTGTCTCGATAGTTGTATTCGGTGGGTGCAATAGTTTCATCCAGCGTGACATGGAAATCGTAGTTGAAATCACTACCAAAGGACGAATACCAGGGAAGCGTCCATCCCTTCAGCGTCTTGTAGGCTTCCAACTTGGGGAACGGGGCGCGCGCGACTAACGCAAAGGTCGTATCCCGTTCATTCAGCATAGATAAATCGCCCAGCGAATGAACAAAGCCTGTGCAACCCATACAGCCCTTCTCCCACTCTGGTGCAAACATGAAGTGGTAGATGATCAGTTGAGTTCGTCCCTCAAACAAATCAACGAGTTTGGTAGAACCGTTTGATCCTTCAAAAGCGTATTCCTTGTCAAGTTTGACCATTGGTAGCCTACGTCGTTCTGCGTTGATACGATCGCGCTGCTTAGTCAACTCTTTTTCGTGTTCAAGCAATGTTTTCCGAGCAGTCAACCACTCATCTTTTCCAACAACTTTTGGATGTGAAATTGTATTCTGAACCATTGTGAATCTCCATGAATAATAAAAAGCTCAAGCGACCTGATCGCAGTTGACCATCCACGGTGTGCCAAACTGATCAACTAACATGCCGAAGCGAACGGACCAGAACGTTTGCGCGATCGCCATTTTTACTTTGCCGTTTTCTGCCAGAGCGTGAAAAATTCTTTCTGCCTCGTCTGGTTCGGGAACGCTCACCTGGACGTAGAAGCCTTGAGGGGGTTCAAAATATCCCGGTGGGCAATCAGATCCCATCAACAAGCGATCTTCCAGTTCAAGGCAGGCGTGCATGATTTTGTCGTGCAATTCAGCTGGAACATTTTCTGCGGAGGGTGCTTCCTTGTGAGTCATCATCATGGTGATTTTGCCACCCAGACATTGCTCGTAGAACTTGAACGCTGCCTCACAGTTTCCGTCGAACATGAGATAAGAATTGATTTTCATGACTACTTCTGGGGTTCCTTCAAAGGATTGCGTTTTTTTCCTTTGGTTTGAACTTCAAATTGCTGATGGATTGAGTCTCAACGTCAAGATTGTGGAAGTCCTGCAATTTCAAGAACAGGGCGAATTTCGACCGTACCGACTCGCGCCCCTGGAATTCGATTGGCGATCGCGATCGCTTCATCCAGATCCTGAGCATTGACCAGATAGAACCCGCCCAATTGCTCACGGGTTTCGGCAAAGGGTCCATCGGTTACAAGCGATTTGCCCTCACGGACGCGAACACTGGTAGCCGTTGCAACAGGATGAAGGGGAGCAGATGCCACAAATTGTCCCTTTGCATGGAGATCCTGGGCGACCTGGGCAGACTCCACGTAGCAATGCTCGCGCTCAGTATCACTCATGGCGTTTTCGTCCATATAGATCAGCAGCAAATATCTCATTGGGTTGTCTCCTTTGTGATTTAGTCGAATGGGAATTGCCCAAATCGACACCTGACAGCAAAAATTTTGTTTAGTACAATTGAACTTTAGCTCTCTTTGTTAGTCAGTCGAACGGGAATCACCCAAATCGACATTTTGCCCAAACTTTTTTGTGTCGTTTTATGACAGGTACGGCTTCAACTCCAAAATCCGACGTTGCTCAGGCAATTGCCTCGGTTTATCGCACTGAATGGGGATGCATTGTCGCCACCCTAATTCGGTTGGTAGGAGACTTTGATCTGGCTGAAGAAGCCGCACAAGAGGCGTTTGCCGCCGCCAATCAGTGGGGGTTTGCAACCGTTTAGCTTGAGCAAGCGTGATGCGAAAGCTGTTTATATTACGGCGGTCTTAATTCTGTTTCGGCTTGTAATTCAAAACAACAACACCGCATTCAAAGGATGTTGATTTTACTAGCGCCAAATCTTGTTTGCTGTCGAGTTCTTTGAAAATGGGCATTCCGTCACCAATTGCAACTGGATTGATGAACAAATGAAACTCATCAATCAGTTGATGGCGGATAAGAGCCGAGACAAAGGTCGCACCACCATACGCGATGATGTCGTTCCCCTCCTGGTTTTTAAGTTGAGTAATTTCGTCCGCAAGCTCACCCTTGGCTAGCACCGTATTGTTCCACTCTGACTGGTTCAGCGTTTTGGTAAAAACAACTTTGTGCGTGTCTGTGAATTTCTTTCCGGCAGTAAAATCTTCATCATCGGGATTTGCAGCGACACCCGCCCAGTGAGGAATAAACCCTTCGGCAAGTTTTCGTCCCAACACAATGCAGTCAACCGGAGCAGTGATCGTTTCAACATACTGTTTCAACGCATCATCCCAATTCCACACCATAAAATCCATCTCACCATTCGGACCTGCAATGTATCCATCAACGGTCATTTGGACTTGTAGTTTTAATTTCCTCATGGTCATATTTGCCTCTGTTATAACTTTTGCGATGAATGCCTTTGTGATGAGAGTTTGTTACTTCTACTGATCTGCTTTAGCGGAACTGCCTGACATCTCCCCAACCCTACCGTCACCCACAGGAAACTGTCTTGAACAAAAGCGACAGAGGCTCAAAATTTATCGTTTACGACTAATTTGAGCCGGAGTCTGTCCGATAAAGCGTTTCAGAGATCGCGTCAGATGCGACTGATCTGCATAGCCTATCTGGTCAACCGTATCGAGGATCGATACGCCCTGTTCCAGCAAATCTGCTGCCTGTTGCGCCCGTTCAATTTGCTGGATAGTGCGATGCGTTAACCCGGTAGCTTGAATAAAATGACGCTGAATGGAGCGAAGCGATTCCTTCGGAGGTGTACTCTGCGCTAATCGCCCTTGCCGTTGTCCACGTAAGACGGCATCCACAACTGCCTCCCGCACCAGTAGCCCCTCGCGCACGAGCTTATCCACAAAGATATCGGCATCATCAAAATTAGGAAATTGCCACGCCGAGTGATTCAGCCAGAAAGATTGACTCGTTGCTGCTGGTAGGGTTGTCGCGTTATCTACCAGGCTACTGACAGGCAAATAAGGCATAAAGGTGCCCAGTTTAAATTGGATACCAAAAAACTCGGCATTTGCAGGGCAGGGAGCAAGTGTTGCCTGTGTCTCTGGTCCTCGTAGCGTTAGCGCCGTCTTACCATCCTGTCTCGTCACGACGATTTCCCAGTGGCTTACAGCACGAGAGATAAAAGAATCCGCATTCTCACTTTGCGTCCGCCAGATTGTTTCTACAAAAGATGATTCGGATGGTCTTTCCTCAAAGATAAAGATCATGCTTCTGCTTCTTGGGTGCCAGGTTTAGGTTGAAGCGTCAAGCATCCATGATGCCGTTGAACAGGAAATGAAAGATCCTCTCATCGGGTGAACTTGAAACTTAAACAAAAGGCAAGAAAAGACAAGTTAGTTTAGTACATAAATACTGACATAATCCAATCGTTTCATCAGTTTTGTTAGGGTACATCAAAGCACCGATCGACTTTCTGCACATCCACGTCCAACTCAACTGATAGGGGATTCAGATATGGATAATAATCCCAGCATTCTCTCGCATGTTTCGATTGGCACCAATG
Source organism: Leptolyngbya sp. GGD (assembly GCF_026735145.1). NCBI lineage: Bacteria > Bacillati > Cyanobacteriota > Cyanophyceae > Leptolyngbyales > Leptolyngbyaceae > Leptolyngbya > Leptolyngbya sp. GGD. The sequence goes on along the minus strand of NZ_JAPQKE010000007.1, from coordinate 81,050 downwards.
ATTTTGCACGAGCGATCGCATTCTATGACGCTGTGTTGCAGACGCTGGGCTGTAAGCGACTGATGGAGCATTCGGGAGCAGTCGCCTACGGCAAACAGTATCCTGAATTTTGGGTAGGACCTCCCTTCGACGGGCGGGAGCATCCCAAATGTGCAAAAGTACTAGGCAGCGAGGGTTTGATTGAGATAAGCACAACGAAGTTTTAACATCTGATTAACATTTTCTCGCTTCCACTGAGCGCCAGAAAGCTTCAATCGACGGTCAATCTGTTTGACTGCCGACTCTACCGCACCTGAACCAATCGAGCAGAGTTGGTCAGCTTGAAACTGCTGATAGTCAATCAATCGGTTGCGGTGAGTCTGGACTATGTAATTGGGCACTTGTCCACTTTTGGTGATCCAGATTTTCAAACTGCTTCAAAGTCAATATTCACGTCATGAAAATTCGCGATCGCAACGTCGCTTCACCAAAAGTAGACAAGTACCTAAAAATGGCAAGCCTAGCTCAGTATTTGTGGCTTTTAACAGAATCTAATGCTGTCCAGACATCGACCAATATCCCGGGTAGAGATATCTGGTTAAACAGCCAATTTTTGGGGAAACTTTGGGGACTACTTTTTGCCAACCCCTAGAACCTATGCCAGGAACGAGACTTGAACTCGTGACACGAGGATTTTCAGTCCTCGATTCAATGCCCGTCCTGCAAGGGTTTCAGCTTTCAGTTTTGACTTTTCCCCCAATTTTCCCCCAATTCTTACTTTTTTGGGTATTGTTAGGGATTTTTGACAATTTTTAGGGCACTAACCCTCTGTATCGGATTGCGATTATCTGCCTAGCAATCACTAAGCGACTTGGACTTGGGAATAGAGCATCAGTGGAAATCGTCATAAAATAGGGGGAATCGTCAATCTGAAAACCGCATCATGGCAGAGCAAGTCACGATCACGCTTCCAGATTTCCTAGCGCAGCAGGTGCGTGAAGTTGCAACCTTGACCCAACGCCCCTTGGAGGAAGTGCTGTTAGAGTGGCTAACCCGTGGCAGTGCGGAGCCTGAAATCTCCTCTCTGACCGATGATCAAGTGTTGGCGCTTTGTGATTCAGAATTATCCTCGCAGGAGCAAACGCAACTCAGCGACCTTTTAGGCAGACAGCGTGAGAATCAGTTACATGAAGATGAAATGCAGCAGCTTAATCAGTTGTTACAGCGCTATCGCCGTGGATTAGTGCGAAAAGCGGAGGCTTGGAAGGTTGCGGTGGAGCGAGATTTGCGCCCTGCCCTGAGATAAGCAATATGAACTGTCTTTATACTCCTGTTGAGGTTGTCACGATCGCAACACTCCAGCTAAACAATGCTCCTAATGTATTAACGGTAAGAAGTTACTCGATCCTAGCGTGATACCATCTGCCTGAATTCTAAGAATTAATCACCCAGTTTCGGATTTCGGATAACGCGATTGCAACCTCCTCTTCTGTCACGCTGGGCAGCCGATTTGTAATGTAATCTTCATCTAAGCCTGTAAGTTGGCTAAAATCTTCTTCAATGCCATCGAGAAGTTGCGGTGCGATCGAACTGACTTGCCAATCTCGATCCCAAAAAATTCGGTCTGCGAGATCTTCGACAATTTCTTCCCATAAATCGAGGTCAGTGGAGCGATCGCTAAAGCCGGCTTCTTCCTCGCGCTCTCCGTATTCCTCAACCGCAGACTCCCAACGAGGGCGCACAAATTCTTCAAAGGCATTCCAGAGCGATCGACGATAAGCATATTTCAAATCTTCCTCATCCTCTGACCATTCATCCTCTTCTGAAATCTCTTCCTCCAATCGCATTTTTAGGTAAGCGAAAGGGAAGTAAGCGCCAGCTTCGAGAACATTCGTCAATTCTGGGGCTTCGACTTCTGGCTTCAAGAGGGCAGAGAGACAATGATGAAGAATGATGACTTTTTGCTGGAGATTTGCAGAATCGAAGATGCGATCGCCCGTTTTGACATCTAGGTCGTCACCCATGACTTCGATGTAGTCAATTGCACCTTGCATGGCGGTCAGATAAAGTTCTGCCTCAGTGCTTTGGAGCGATCGTAGTCCTAAACTGGTTCGCCAAACCATTGATTCTTTTGTCCCCAAATGTTCCCTTCTATTTTCTGCGATCGCGACGAGAAGCAAAACCACCACGATCCTCGCTGAAGATGGACAGCTTAACCTGAAGGAAACGCTTGTATTGCTGTGTATGGCGCGACAATACTCCAGCGCCTATCTAACTAACCTGAGTTCTGGATAAGAAAGGGCGGCGAAAGTACGCTGAGAATTACCAAAATCATTCAGCATCACCCGTCCTAGGTTCAGCTTAGAAGAACTCTTTTATCACGTCGATACCTTCTGCCAAGCGTTTGAACCCGGTTGGTGACAGGAACTTTCGACCCATCACTGCAAACTCGTCAACGGTTGCGACAGTTGTGCCTGAGTGAAATCATGACGATTCTAATTGCGTTTCAGCAACAAGGCTACCGCACGTTCAAGGACTACTATCTCAAGTACGTCTGTTGCTACTGGAGAGCAGTATTTCCAGGGTTAATCAGTTATCAGCGCTTTCTCAGTTGGATGCCGTTGGTCTTGTTACCCTCGTGTGCATATTTGCGTTCGCGTTTTGGTATGTGTAATGGTAACAGCTTTATTGACTTCACTAGTCTCAGAGTTTGTCACAATTGCCGCACCAAGCAGCATCGGGTGTTTGAAAACTTGTCAGCACGAGGTAAAACTTCGGTTTCAACAGCAGTTTACTCCCTGCTGCTTAACTGGAACTGACGTTATGTAGATGTATTGTACTAAGATGACCCGTTGAGTTTTGATAAAACAGCCTGGTATTGCTCGATTTGTTGGCGCAGTTCAATATGACGATCGCTCGTCGCTTCTTGATTAATGAATAACCCTTGCCCAGCTAGTTCATCATAGGAAAGAGCAATAATCTGCTGGAGTGCTTTTTTACGACTTCTTTCTCCATAGAAGTCAGGGCATCTGGATAAATTGGAATTTCGCCTCTAGCAACTTGCTCAATAAACTCTGATTTTGAAAGTTCCCTTCGGGCTGCCAAATTTTCCAATTGTGCAGTACCAGTAGGCGTAAGCGTAAAATTCGTCCGCTTTTTCATTTCACCGTACTTTTCTGGTTGTCCCTTCTGATTTTTCTTTCCTTTAGTGGGCATGAGTGGTTTTCTACTCCTCGTCTATTATTTCAATCCTACCTCTGTTTCCTAATTGTCTCTATTGAAACAAATGTATTTATCCATAGCTAATACGTATTAGCTATGGGGCTGTGATATATTGCAATTTAGCTAATACGTATTAGCTAAATTTGCCTTAATTTAATTGAGATTTTCTTGTTAGAGCCTTAGAAAGTTGCAGATGAGCATTCAGCGAATGCCCAAATCCTTGGTCCTCCCATTTGGAGAAATTTGCTTATGGAACTCGTTCTTCGAGCAGTACCTGTGCATCGCGGATTACTAAGCGAGCATCAAAGTTACGTCGCGAGCCTGCTGTTTGGCGACATAGCTCGACTCCTGGATGTAGATTGTCTTTATGTACCCAACGATCCAGTATTACCTGACTTTGCTCAACGCAAACCTAACCCAGTCAGGGTTAAATCGATCGCTCAGTACATCCTAGAAACTTATGAAAATGGAAGTACCTTCTTTCCAGCAATCTGTGTCAACGTTCAACCCCGACCCGTCTACCGAGACGGTAGCATTATTCTTCCATATTCCTCTGTTAGTCTACGTCTGACTGATGGACAGCACAGATGCTTCGGCATTCGTCAAGCACTCAAGGAAGTTGAGAATGATCCAATCAAAGCTGCTGCTTTAGCTCAACTCGAACTAGGTGCGTTGGTTTACGCCGGATTATCCCTAGAGCAAGAGCGGCAGGCTTTCCGAGATCAAAACTTGCTAGTGCAGCGTCCTAGCGTGTCCCTAGCACACACATTTGATCAACGCTCCCCATTAGTCTTGATTGCTAAAAACCTTCTCGATCAAGTTCCACAATTTCGGGACAATGTTGAGATGGTTGAAAATGGACTCGGTAGACACAATCCTAAGTTGATGACGTTTTCAACTCTGGTCTCAGCGACACAGCATATGTATCCGAATCTACGATCGAAAAAAGACTTAGAGGCTCGAAGCGACTGGGCTACGGCTTTTTGGATTGCTGCTGCTTGTGCTTTGCCGGATGATCCCTGGAGGATGGTGAGTAAACAAGAACGTGAGCGTCAACGACAAGAAGATCTAATTGTAACAGGCGTAGCTATACAAGCTTTAGGCTTGGTGGCGCGCGATTTGTACATTGAGGGTGTACCCGGTGAGAATTTGCTCAAGCGGCTCTCTAGGTTGAAAGACATTAACTGGAGACGAGATGAACCAATATGGCGAGAACGTAGTGTGACACAGATGGGTGCAAAGGGCACCCCTATTGTTCAAAACACGCGTACAACTGTTGATGCTTGTCACCGAGTTTTACGTGAGTTCGTAGGAATTATTTCTGAAGTTTGCACTGTTTAGTGGTGTAAATATTTCTTGCAAGGCATCACGATCGCCAAATCTCTGGCGATCGTATCGTGCATCCCACCAGAGCCAATTAGTAGAATCTGCCCAAACTTGATGCTTCCTAAGAACTTCTAAGCGCGTCAATGCCAAACCCCCTAAAACAAAATCTGGTCTGCTCCAAGTTAAGAGATCGTCTAACTCTTGACTTGACAACCCAAACTTCAGTCCCATTGGCATAGTACTTTCTGGTTTTAACAGTCCTCCGAGCGCAATTCGTTGAAAACCGATATTGCGATATTCACTTATCAACGCCGTTAGAAAACTTTTGGGCAAATGGTAATGAGGAAGAACAGTACTTACTTGGGGACTGGAAGGATTCTGCCAGTTGTACAGCGCTTCCCCCATCTGCACAACACCGATTAGACAATAAGGTCTGGGTTTAGATGAATACTCTTCCCATGCAATTTGTGCTAAATGCAAAGAGATCAAGGGTTCACCAAATACATCAGGGGCAAAAACATAATCTGGGCTGAATCTATCACAGCGATCGAAGAAAGTTTTGAGCTTATGTTGAAGTTGTTGGCGATCGGCTAGCTTAAGTTCTCGTACCCATCGATCATTCACAAACGTACACTCAATTTGGCAATACCAGGGCTTGCCTTTGTCCTCGAACACACCACTGTCGATGAAGTATGGCTTGCCTTGTGAGCGAAGTAATGTAAGAAAGTTATCCGACTCAACGAAAGTTGCTAGTACGCCGAAATCGCCCTCAATTCTCTGCAATTTCTTCAGAAGGTTAAGTCGATTAACAGCAAACACAGGTAAAAACTGTTTGAGCATGACTTAGTTCTCGATTGTCGTGAAACTTTTCAAACCCACTTCATTATTTTAATTCACTCGGATAAGGCTGCTCATTAAAAGATTTAGCACCTCAAATTAAGCTTAAGGATATTTAAGTTTCACTAACTTTTCTCTTGAGTAGCCTCTTTTAGGCAGAAATCAGGATAGTGTTAAAAGCCCGTGGGGTAAGTTATTTGAATGGCTTTATTGTGATGTTCATTCAACTTATATTTATGCAGGTTACAGAGATTTGGAAGGTTGGTTGTGATCACTGTTGAAGCTTACAAAAATCTTGTCCGTGAGGTTCTTAAACGTGATCTAGATCAAAATCCAGCGCAGCGCGATGGAATCAGCCATGAAGGCAACGATGTTCTTATGTTAGCATCTGGACCAGGATCGGGGAAGACTACTGTTCTCGTATTACGTGCACTACGCCACGTTCTAGTAGATGGCATTCTGCCTGAACAGATACTCATTACTACATTTACCAAAAAAGCTGCCAAGGAGCTTCGGACTCGTTGGCTCGATTGGGGTACAACTCTTCTGAATAACCTATCTACCGTTCCTGATTTTCAAGAATTAATCAATCAGATTGATCTAAATCGATGTCGTATTGATACCTTGGATAGCATTTCACAACAAGCCCTTACAGAAAACCGACTTCCTGGACAACTTGCACCAGTTTTAGCAGAGGGGGCAGCATCCAAACTGCTATTAAAGCGAATATCGTTCAGTACAGTTTATAGTGCTCACCAGGCTGAGTTAGATCAACTTTTCGCTGCATACACTTTTGAAGGTGACCCACCACGCAATCGTGGTGAGGCTTTGTCTGTTGCAAAAACTATATGCGAGCGGCTCATACAGGATCTTGTTGACCTGGAGAGCTTTGGCAGTGTTAGTTCTGCTCATCAATATGTGGTTGATATTCTCACAACATATCGCGACCGTCTCCGAGAGACCAACCTGTTTGATTTTGCCCTTTTGGAACTTCAGCTTTTAGAGAGGCTTAGGGATAGAACGTTGCACGAATGGAGTAATGGCATCTCTGCTCTTCTAATTGATGAGTATCAAGATACAAACCCTTTACAAGAAGCTATCTACTTTGAAATCATCTCAGGATCATCTCCATTAGTAACAGTTGTTGGTGACGACGATCAGTCGATGTATCGATTTCGTGGCGGTTCTGTGGAACTCTTCACTCAGTTTGGAGAAAGATGCAGAGTTGCAACAGGTCGGCAGACTCAACGAATTGATATGATTGCTAACTACCGCTCATCCGGCGAAATAGTTGGATTCTACAATAGTCATATTAGTGGAGATCCAGGTTTTAATTCTGCACGCATTTTACCCCCTAAACCAGAAGTTGACTCTCAAAGAAGTCTAGTAGGAATGCCAGTTCTTGGGTTATTTCGCCCAAGCCCAACCGACTTGGCAGTTTCATTGGCTTCTTGGCTAGAGCAGTTATTTGCAAATCGAAGTCTCATTCTAAGTAACGGTGGAGAAAGTTATGAACTTAATGTACCAACTGCAGGGGATTTGGGTGATTGTGTCTTGCTAGCTCACAGCGTTGAAGAGATTAAGTATAAGTACAACAGACAACAGAGAGTTGGTGACACCGAAGCAAGGTTTACTGGTCATTTTAGAAGTGCAATGCACCAGCACAATCTTCAAGTTTTCAACCCTCGTGGTAGGGCACTTAGAACAATTATGAGTGTTCAACAACTGCTCGGACTTCTACTACTATGTCTCGATCCGGATGGAACTCTAGTTGACCAAGTATTTCCCACGAATGAGGCTCGATTCTTCCTGGACGAATGGAGAATAGTGGCTAATAGGTTAATCAATCAAAACCCACAACCATCAGACATGGGTGGACTTCGTCACTTTGTTGCGCGATGGCAGAATGTATCGCGCGGAAATTACGATATCGCTTTTCCTCCAGATTGGCCCGTATTGGAACTGATCTTTAAATTAATCGCATGGATGCCCAATTTTCAGAATGATCCAGAACATCAGGTCTGGCTTGAAGCAATTACAAGAACGGTTTCTAGCGCTGGCATAGCTTCACCTTATGGTATGAAGATTTTGCAAAATAGCCTACACTGTAATTTAAGTCGCCAGAGCCTTATTCGAGATGCGCTTTTGCCCATCGCTGAAGATGAGGTAGAGGTCGATGAAGACATTATGCCCAGCGTTCCACGCAATCACTTGCAATTAATGACTATTCACCAAGCTAAAGGATTGGAATTTCCCCTTGTAATTGTTGATGTAGGTAGTCATTTTACTAGAAATCATCCCAAACAGGCTTTTCGCAGATTTCCCCGAAGTCCAGCAAATGTTGTAGTTATGGAAGACCATGTTGAGCCACACTTAGCCGCTCCTCTTAGAGGTAGCAGAACACCCCTCGATCGCTCCTTTGATGACTTAGTACGTCTCTATTACGTTGCGTATAGTCGCGCACAATCTGTGCTTATGCTAGTTGGGTGTGAATCATGTCTAAAATATGGTACCGGAGCAAATTTGTCTGGGGCAATTCCTAATATCGCGCTTGGCTGGCATCGGGATGAAACTTGGCCTTGGCGGCAACCTTATACAGGGAGACAGCGTCCTATACGAGTTGAGTCTCCATTGTTATTAATCTGAACTATGGAACTAGAAGTTAAGCGACCAGATCACATTGTGCCAAGCTATTCGATGACGGGTGACTTGCTCTCGTACCTCCGATGCCGATTGCAATATCGATACCATAATGGAAGTGCGCTTCCCCCGTCCCGTCCCGTCCAGCAATGGTTTGGGGAGTTTCTTCATGGAACTCTCGAACTAGCTTTTAGGTTTTGGCAGGACAACCACGCTGATTATCCATTCCCTTGGCCTTGTACTAAGCGGGAGTGGAGATCTGACCCACCGAATTGGGAACCGAACGACATCGGTAATTTTGCGAATACTGTTGAAGCTGCCTTACAACAACAAGGTAAAGAGGCACGAAGTGAGGATGCCCGCGACTCTGGCTATCGTCGTGTTGCAATGGCTGTAAACCTATTAGGACCGCATTTATTTCCTTTAATTGCTTCAGCAGAAAGAAAGGTTATAGGCACAAGAGCAGTCCCGCCCTCAACGGTTCCATTAAGATGCTCGAATTATGAGGTTCATGGTGTTATTGATGTTTTGACTCACGTTACGCTCGGGGAAGCCCCTGATACCAATTTAATCCGCGAGTACGTAAGAGATGCATGCTTGGGTATTTCTGGTCAATATGAAGTCATTGTTGACTATAAGGGATCAAAGCGTCCTAACCTTTCAGAACCATACTGGGAGCAAGGCGATTGGCAGGTTCAAACCTATGCTTGGCTTAGAAGTCGTCAACCGGATGCTCTACCCGTCGCAGCGGGTATTTTGATCTATATCAATGAACTTACACCTGGCGACAGAGAAATGCAGAGCCTAAAAAGGGGCATTGCAAATTTCGATACAGATGTTTTGCCAGAACCTGATTCAGCAGACGCTCAACTAGTAAGAATGTGGAGACCAGGTAACTCTACTGAGCAATTATCACTTGAGTTTCGGCTTCGACGTGCTATTCGCGTTATTGAGATCAGCGAACACAGCACTCAGGAAGCATTGTCTTCATTTGATGATGTCGTTCGCCGAGCAGAGGAAGACGTTGTACAGGAAGCATATGTTGGAGGTATCTTGCAGGCTTGGTTTCCCCAATGTGACGACGAAGACACTTGTGCAGCATGTGACTTTCGGTACTTTTGTCCTCGACCTGCTGGCAAGGCAGCAGGATATCAACCAGACACTCCCTCTGCTCCATAGCTCTATTAAGGCGACTGAACTTTATCTATTTCATCGTTGTGATGAAGCACAATTTGTATCTACCTCAACTCGAGGTGATGTTGAATTTCTCGCAACAGACTAGCGCTTCCTTTGCTGTTTACTCGTAGCAGTCGCTCCTGAGGACAATGCTCCTCAATAAAACCAGTGGCAGCGTGTTTTGCACTAGCAGTGACCATCACAATCAAGTCGTCGTTTCTCGACCACTGGCACAATCGATCGCTGCCCCCTTTGTCGTGGCTTAGATGAACAGTAATTCCTTCGCAAGCTTCTTCGAGAAAACTCTTAACTCTTTGAGCAACTGGTTCCGTTAAGGTATAGATTAAAATCGCCTTATTTCTAAGTTTTTGAAAGATATTTTGTTCACCTTGCGCTGATGCTTGCCCTAAGTCTTGTTTAATGAGCAGGTCTGAGAACGAAGCTTCTAATCCCAAATCTTTGGCAAGCGAGTGAAAAATACTCCATTGCGCTTCATCAACTCGACTGGCGATTCCTCGCAAGGTTTCGGCAATCTTGAATAGTAGTTGTGATCGCTTATCTTGATTAGAACAAGGATAAACCACAAAAATGTTGATTAAATCTAACCCCCAATCAATCGTGCTTGGTGCTTGATTCGTTTCCCATAAATCCAGAGCATGACTAACCATGTCCGTGTACTGCCGAGCACTAACCCCAAGCTTTAACAGAAGAGTGATCAACTCGTTGAAAATTGCCAAATGTGCCTCGCTAGCACCCCTTAAGAGAATACCAATCGTAAGATTTTCCAAAAGAGCCGTGTAGATTGGCAGAAATTCACGACGTGGAAAATCAGGATCTTTTTGAAAAGAACTTAGAAAGTGAGGAAAGGCATTTTGCAGTGTTTCGGGTGCTTTAGAAGCAACGTCAGTCTGTAAAGACACGAATCGATCTATTGCTCCTGATGCACTTAGTAAGTCAGCAACACTCCACTCTTGTGCTCCTTGCGCTGCTGAGTATAGCGCTCGATCCCAGTTGGGATTTTGCTCTAGAATCGAAAGCCAGTCTAACCAATTAGTTGGCACAAGATCTGCTGTTGTTTCAATCGGAATCGTTCGCTTGCTAATCAGTGAATTAAGAAACGTTTGGTTGCTGCGGCTAGCAAGAATAAGCTCGCGTTCCTGAAGAGTGAGTTGATCGAGCGCTTGCAAGGCTATTCGCTCTGTTTCTAAAGTTTGCAGTTCGTAGGCTGCCATTAACAACAAGCGTACAGATTGTGGGGACGGAGAATAATTGGTCAGAAGTGCAATTACGCGATCGTAATCTCCAATTTGTTGTGCTTCAATTGCTGCTTCTAACGGATCGACCACCACAGAAGGTTTGTCTGGAACTGTAGGAGGTAGCAGTCGTGCCAAATTTTGGAGGTAGAGTTGGTCTGCTTCTGGTAGCCCAGGGATAGTCAGTAATTCATCACGTAAGGTCGGGTTTGGTTTTTCGCCTCCTACAGCCAAAAGCATAAAAGATTTGACGACCTCCGGAAGTCGACTGCCAGCGCGGTTAGCATATAAATCTCCATATTCAGGCAGGACGGCTTCGTGAAAGAAACTTGCTGCACTGCGGGCGGCGTTGGATCTCTCAAATCTGCTTAATTCGCATTGATAAACTGCTTGGATAAGGGCTTGGGTGACAGCCGGAGGTCGACGCATTTGCAATAGCTCTCCGAGATCATACAGTTGCAAGATCTCTTGCCACGCTTGAAGCTCAGCCAGCATTTGCACCCTGAGAAATAATAAGTTAGTGGTGTCAAGACGATTCTGGCTACGGAGGTATTGCAGTTCTTTTTCGGCAGCAGGGCGCTCGCCTGCTCGAAGAGCCATGTGAAAATCTCGAAGTACTCGCCCAGTTGCCCGTGCCACTTCATACGTGCTGATTGGCTTGCGATCAAGAACTAGAAGCATTCTTGACAGGGCATTACGGAGTTGCGTCGGATTGCCTTTATCAGTCGGGCTGCCTCGAAACTTAAATGCGTTTCCCTGAGTAATGTCAAAGACAGCTGCCTCAATTGGGTCGCTCAGATTTAAACGAGTTCGTTGACCGCGAAAGGTTGACCAAGTAGGACCAATAAAGGCAGTCAAATCTTCTCGTAATCCTCGAAGCTGCGGTTCAGAAAACGCAAGACCATACCAGTTAGTATCCGCTTCACCAATATAAGGAAGTACAGTAGGAAGTCGATCGTTCAATCGCATAATCCAAGGCACTAGGAATGCAGTCGCTATACCCTGTTGCCTTTCTATCTGTTTCAGCTCAAAGCGATTGCCATTTCCAAAAAAGCGCTCTAGAAATTCGCGAGTTTCCAAGCTAATTTCCAACCTCATAAGACAACTCCTCCCCAACGTTCCCTAAAATTGATTTTTTGCTCTGCAATCGTGGCAAGGTCAGTTTCGTAGCTCAGCATTTCTTGATTAACCGTAATGCCATTAAAGGTAAAATTCATCGAGCCTGACAGGAAAAAGGAGTCTGACAAGATTCCTTTTGTGTGCAGTTCTTCCGCCCGATGTAAGTTTAGATAGTTAGAGTCTGCCTTAGCCTTCAAAGTTTCTAGAAAGCTGTTGTTGTGCAAATCATACCGAGTGGCAATGCAAACTGTAGTTCCCTGTTGAGTGAGTGTAGCTAGAACCTGAGAAAATCGAATCTTAGAACGGTACCACGCAGGCTCTAAGGAGAGAAAGGTGTTAGCTGTATTGTCAATTATTGGAATATCTGAAATCCAGGGTGAAACGAGCCATAAGCATTGGCTAGGAGCGATGAGTTCTGCTACTAGGATCGTTTGAAGCAAATCCGGTAGCTGTCGAGAAGTCAGGCGGGAGTGAAGATAGCGGGTCATTGCACAGCCTCTCGAATGCGTAGTCTGATAGTGTATCCTTGCGTCGTTCTGCGAAAGCCTTCAACAACGGGATAGACATTGAGGAAACCAACCGAGATCGGTTCAGTCATCAATTGCAGTGCTGCTTGCTTTAAGGCTTGTCGAGCGGTTAGTTGAGCCGTTAATGAAACGGCACCCTTTGTTCTCAACGCCTGTTCGACCTGTTCGCGCCAATTCGATTCTTCTAATTTCACTACGTTTTCAGCGGGTTGCAGCACGTCCAATAAAATTTCTCGATCGGCTTCTGGCACGATCGCAAACGGGTTGTAGAAAGAGATCGCTCGATTGCGAATCAATCCGCCCCGCAGCCATAATCGACCATAGAGTACTTGAAAGCAGCAACCATTGCGTCTTGTCTGCAGCGGCAGTGCAGCAGTAAATCTATCCTGGGTGCTAGCAACATAAGCGAACACTCGCGCATCAATTTCAACACCCAAACGAGTTTCTTCTGTTTGCCAGGTGCGAATTAATTCAAGCAGTTGGCGATCAGTTTCAACAGTGCTACCGGGCGCGAGAACGCGGGCGTGAATCGCCGTCATCACAGCAGGCGTGACCAAGATGCCTTGCTGGGTCAAAACTCGGCGAAGCTGCTCGTTCGCGCTCAACAATTCCTGATAGGATTTTGCGTTTCGCACTTGTGCCAAAGCCCGATTCGTAGAGGATTCTGTCGCGGTTAACTCCAGCAGCTTTGTGAGTTCTGAGTCTACAATCTCAAAGTCCGACGGTTCCAAAGCACTCTCCACGAGGCGAAAGAAGCCTAGCGGATCTGCCGCATAGCGCTGCAAAATCTCTTCAATCACCCCGCTGCCGCCTGGACTCGCTTCCGTTAACCATATTTCCTCCAGTCCTTCCGGTGCAGCAGGACTATCGGGCGATCGTGGTCCCGGATCGAGATCAAGTAGCAAATCATCAGAGTCAAACTGTGGGCAAAGTTGACGACAAGCCTCCAATAGAGCACCACCCAATGTTGCTTTGAAGCGCTGTTTTGCCCACTCATGCCAACCTGCATCTGGTGAGCCCCACAAAATCTGAGCCAAATCATTCAAAACTTCTTGGACGACAGGCGAGTTACAAAGTTCTCGCAGTTTTGCATGCGTGGGCTGACGACCAGGCGGCATATTTGGTGTCTGCTGATCCCGATAGTCTGCAAGCTCATTGGTAGAATCTTCATCTACCTCCTCGACATCCGAAGTCTGAAAGATTTCATCTAGAGCGGCAGCCATTGCCTGCCCAATTCCTTGTTTACGGATCGCCTCGAAAGCTTCAAGCAAATTAGATTGATCTTCTAACGCACGCGCAACCAGCATAGATAGATAGATCTGATGTAGCCAGTCCCGTTGAAAAATATTAGCGATCCCGTCTAAACGCAAATCGCTCAGAATACAGTGTTTGAAGTAGGAACTGCGGAACGAACGAACTTTATTGCGGTTGGCATCGTAGTCACTAACCGTGAAATCTTCTGGAATTTGGTAACAGCACACCAATCCATCCACGCTCTGAGCAAATCCAACCCCTGCTGGGTTCCCGCTGACTTGCTCAACAAATTGAATCGTTGTTTCTAATTCCCGAACTTCTCGATTCTGAGAAATTCGTAGGTTAGCCTCTGATTCCAGTGCAAATCGCCGCACTTGCAAAGGATTTTGCTGATTGTGTGTAAAGCTAAAAAGGTCGGAAACAATATTCACCCAAATCGATTCTTGCGGTAAATCTAATCGATTGCCGTTTGAGGGTGGAACAATTTGCGTCCGCCACTTTAATTGAGCGTTGGACTTGTCAACGACTTCAGGTGGAATTTGAGCTACTCTCAATGTCCAAGGACGAATGCAGCGTATGTCGGCAACTGCTTCGTTTTGCCAAATTTGAAATGTACCAGCTTCTTCAAATTCACTGCAATATTGTTCTACCGGCAGCGTCTGGTGTCCACTTTCAAGATTGGGCGGTGCGATCCAATGACTAATTTGACTGCGCTGTACGCCGAAGCGACGCGAAACTCGTCCAGGAGCGAAAGTTTTAAGCGCCTGAAGAATTGGTAAAAAGTTCTCCCCTTCTGGGGATTGCTGATTTGGCGGCGGTGTGACAATGCGAACTTCTGGAAGTAGCAAGTCGCTAAATAAACTTCCAGGTACGAAATCAGGTAAAGGATCACTGGTGTAATAGTCAAGTTCTGGTTCTCTGGGCAGTTGTAAGCGATGCCACTTTGATTCCAATCGACGCAGTAGAGTGGGCAATACAGCGGTCATTAATGCTCTAGGTGGCTCCCATAGAATCGCTCGCGTCTCCTCAGGAGAAAGCTGCATGGCGGCTTGAAGATACGCTTCTAGAGATTGTTGCTGTTCCTGCTGTTCTAAGACTGACTGAAGAATTCGTTTTTCTTCTTCCTGACGCTGCTGAACTGATGAAGATTCATCTTTTCTAAATCTGAAGAATGGTTTTGTGAAATCTTTCCATACACTGCCTTTTGGTAACTGAGTAAGCTGAAGCTGTTGGGCAACCCAGTCCATACAGGCAAACGCAGCTTGGATGCGAATGACATAGCGATTGGAGATCGGCAACAACCGTTCTTCCAGAATGGGATCAAACAGCAAGTCATAGTTTTGATAGGCAATGCGATCGCGCCCGTAGTCAGACAACACCACGACCGTCCAGGGACGCATCGCTCGACTTCGTCCAGCTCGCCCTTTACGTTGTAGAAAGGATGCCATATCTCTAGGCGCTTTGTGCTGGATGACTGCACCCACCTCTGGGTCGTTGAATCCAACCTCTAGTGCAGCGGTCGCGACAATCACATCTGCGGCGGCATCCACCCCGGTATCCTGAGAACTCGTGCGAGCGATTTCTAATGGATTTTGAAGGCGATGCCCAATTTCTTCACACAAGAGCCAAGACTGTCCTGCCACTAATCGCTGTACTGAATCAGCTTTATCGTGGCTTCGTATCGCCGCCAAGGGTTGCTGCCCATTCTTAGGGCGACCCAGACTGTTCCGTCCTTCAGCATCCAACAGGTTGTGAAAAAGGCGGTTGGTAACATCTAGATCATCGGTAAAAGCAAAGACGCGAGAACCATAGGCACCGTTGCTGATAGCATTGTTCGATGGATCAAGCACCCGTCTTAACAGCATTGCGGTTTGAATACTGGTAGAGAGCAGACTAGTCCCAGAAACCGGATCGCCTCGTAAAGCCAGCAAGTATTCCATTCCTTCTGGCTTCACATTATCGCCCGGAGAAATCTCTTCAACCGAACCGGGTTCCAAACCAACGAGGTGCGTGAAAAAATCTGCTGCGCTTCGCAGGGTTGCAGATAGCCCTGTGAATTGAACTCGTCCGCCAATCATCTTTTGCCATCGTCGTAGCAAGTATGCTACCTGCGCCCCATGAATGCCCGTGTAGGTGTGAACTTCATCAAGCAAAACAATTTGAGGCGGCTTGGCAGTTCCGATGCCAAAAATGTGACCGTACTGAGAATCGCCCATCGAGCGATTGAGCATTTCAGTTGTGGTGAACAGTAAATCAGGAGGTGTTTTAACCATGCGATCGCGAGTCAAAACGATTTCATCCTCACGAATCACAGCACCACATTTATCGTCCAGACAAATTAATTGCTCTTTGCGCTTGGCAAGATCTTCTCGCCTCCAACTTAAAGCTCCATCGCAGTGAGGACAGCGTAGATAAGGACAAGTGAACCCTTGTCTTTCTGATTTCCAGTTGTTCTTTAGCCTATAATCATCTAAATTAGCTTGCCGTGGAGTTGCACCAAAGAAGGCTCCAATTAACAATTTGCGTTGCCCTTGCTCGGTCAAGACTGCGTCCAAACGGCGCGCCTCGATATAGGTTTCAGAAAATTGATCTTTTAGAAGTTCATTACGTGGATAAATTGCGAGTGCTTTCGTCCAGAATGATGTTTTCTTCACAAGCCCGGCGATGTGAGCTAGGGCAGGCAGATAAAATGCCAAGGTTTTCCCAGTTCCGGTTCCAGCACAAACAATCATACCGCGACTTTTTTTGCTATTTAGGTCGCGCAGCATTCGAGCAGTCGCGCGATGCTGAAAATCTGATAGATCCAAGGTGCGATCCGGCGATTTCAACATGACTTCGAGCGCAGCACGTCGAATTGGAGTCAATAACTTATCGGCTTCGAGTTGTTGAATTACTGTCTCTGGCTTGGTCGTGCGTGCTGGATAGACTCGTTGACGCAAAGAGAAACGGTAATCAGCTACTAGCGTTGGGGAAGTTTGCCAGTCACATTGGGGAAAGAGTTGCCGCAGCCGTGCAAACAGTCGTACCGTCTCAGCCATGCGAGTTCGGTATACTCGTCTTCCTTTCAAATTAAAGTCAAATAAAAGGTTTTGCGCCCGCATAGCAGCGATCAGGCGTGATGCGTTAACATCGCTATTTTGATCTTGAATGACTGCTTCGGCGAGTTCTTCAATTTCAGTTTTGCTAAAGCCACTGTCAACTACTCCCCAAACCAATAACTTGACTTCATCACTTTCCAGTCGATTGAGAAATTCACGAACGAGTAGATGCAGCGAATTATCCATGATGGCAAAACATAGGAGATCTAGTCAGAAAGGCGAATATAGAAAAATCGGCTGATGCCTTGCTCATTCAGCCAGGCAGTGACCTCTGGGGTAAGACGATCGATTGAGGCTCCATGAGTAGCAGCGGCTCTTAGAAATTCTAATACGACTGGCGGAACTTCATCAGACTTGAGGCTGTTCCAGGCTTCGGTCAGGTTCTCGATCGCTTGCTCAATCTCCTGAAAGTGAGCTGCGTCCCTGGGATAATCAACTGTAGCAAGCTGAGCCAGAAGAGCGCGAACTCTATGAACGGTTGGCTTAAAGGTCTGAATTTTTGCCAATAGTCCTAATAAGTCATCGTTCGTGTTAGGAAAACGGCGATTCTTATATTCACCCCAAGCACGACGTAATTGACTCTCTAATTTACTTTTGCACTCATTTATTTTTGATTGCAGAGAGTTTAATCGAGGTTTCTCAATTAACCATCCACGATCCTTTTGAAACTCATCTAAGATAATTCCGACTTCCGCTAACAGAACATTTGCTTGTTGACTAAAATCATTACTTACTAGTTTTCGATCTCGAAATGCTCGCAAGGCAATGACAAGCGGCTTTAGGCTCGAAACCAACTCTTCAATTTTGGCTTGACGATCGCGAAACTTGCCAAGATCAGAAGCATACTTTCTAAGATCAGTGGCAGTTTGAGCAAGTTGGTTCAGTTGATTGCAGTCTTCTACAAGCATGGTTCTTCTCCAATCTCTTTGGCTAAATCTTGAAGTTCTACTAAAGACTTCTCAATCCCTGTGTAGCTAGTTTCTAATTCATTCCCCCCAGAAGTTTTTAAATCATCAATGTTCTTTTGAGCAGACTCATTCATTCGGTTAATAGCATTCCTAGAATGCTTTAAAAAATTAGAGAGAACTCCAATCGGGCGTTGAGATAACGTGCTCAACTGCTGCAACAGTCTCCCATTATCTTGCTCTCCTTGAATACTTCGCATGGAACTTAGATATCCTGCAAGACGAGCATTCTTAAAATCCTGAATCGCAGCTTCTAGATCAGCCGAAGTAGAGCCTGAAATGCCTGCGCTTTTGACTTTGCTGATTGCCTGAGTCAAGGCTTCGACAACTTCTTTCTGAGAGAAATCATCACCCAGTTCATCCAAAACAGTCTGATAAATTTCTAGTTGACGATCGCGTTCCTCTCGAATTGCTTGTTCTAGAAGAAGATCAACATTGGTGCGAGCATTAAGAATAGCGTTGAAAGGTGGGTCTGAACTGATATCAGAAACATCAGTTTTAGGCTGCCAATCTTTAGCAACGGCACTAAGAGGAGCCACCAATTGAGCAGCATCAACCATTTGTAGTTGACTAGCATTTCCCTTAGTACAAGCCAGTCGAGCCTTTAGTATTTCCTCAAGCTTAGGCTGATTTTTCTTTAGTGCATTGAATAGTTTTTGCCAACTAGAGGCACGGCTATCGACCTCAACCTTCTCCAGATCTGTAAACACCGCATTGACTCTATCTTCTATTGAATCAGTGCGACGACCTGCCATTCGTCCCGCGATCGCTAAAAGCTCAACAGTGGCGGGAATAGGATCACCTGGGCTACCAGATCTTGTTGTGCATCTAGTGAACTCTTGAAGTACAAAATGGCTCCATTCTTCTAGACACTTGGCATAGATACGAAAATAGCTTGCACCGTTAGGAAATTTCCAATGTTGATAGTGTTTGTAAAGAAGAATTGCTTTTAGGGCGATCGCTGTATCTCCAAAATCCTCTTTCAGAGGAAGAAGTAATTCAACATCTTTGATGCGAGAGTAAGTCGCTGATCTTTTGAAGTTAATATTTCTAGATTTGAAGATTCTGTCCATGAAATGATTACGCAGTAGTAATTCTGAGTTCCAGTCAATCCTGGCATCAATTGCTGCAAAGATAAGCGATCTTAGATCATCGGCGGGTGCTTTTGAATCCAACTGCTCGCCGTTGCTCCACTGATCGATCGCCTGCAATCTTTCAGCAAGCGATATAGGAATGTCTTCGGACTGTTGATCGGAAGGACTTAGTGGAACGAAAAACGTACTACTAAAGCTTGCAGTTCGCTCTCGAACAACAGTAGCGGCAGTTGGACTAGAATTTCGTTGAACCTGAACGCCTAGAGGTGGTAGATCAAAAGCGGTATGCACTGGAGTAGGCAAATCACAGAGTTGCTTGCTGTCTGTCCAAAGTTTCAGTAAAGTCTCTCGTCGATCGGCATCTTCCAGGGTGTCCCTACTTTTGATTTCATTTAATATCATGGGGTCAAGAACATAACCACTGAATTGATCGAGAAGTAGACGCGACGGGAATTGACCTTTCTCGATGTCAGAACGGTGATACTCCAAGACATGGCGCAAAACTTCTTTGATTAGAATTCGAGGGTTAAATACTCCCCGATTGACACGATCGCGCATCCGTTCAATCGCAATAGCGTTAAAGGGGTACAGTCCGATACTATCTACCTCACCGAAGCCTGCATGACACTCAGTTTGATACTCGCAGCTTTCGCAAGCAATTGGAACAGGATTGTGAGGTTGTCTAGTCTTTTCATCAGCATCTTGCATCCAGTCTCGAATTTCTTGATCCTGCAAGCGAACAGCGTTGAGATAACGAGCGGCTAGCTGCTGCACATCCAATTGAGTCACTAGAGATTGTTCACCCACAGTCTCAACATCGAGATTGACACTAAACTCTACACGAGTACGAACAGTATCAATTAAGCCTTGAAAATAGCCGGTTGTGCAGGCTAAAGCCGTTCGCATCGCACATAAACGAGGTTCGCCTGCTCCTTGTTGGGGGCGTGCCAAAACTGCCTCTAGAACCTCGCGATCGATTCCCTGCAACTTCGCAAAATCTTCAATCAATAGAATCAGTTCTATATTACGTTTTGCCAGTGCCCGACGGACATCTAGCATTAAACGTTGCAAATCCTCCTGACCTAAATTCAGAACCTTTGCAATTGCTTCATCCAAATGCTTGTTGAGCCACTCGACAACCTTTTCTCTTGGAATGAAGTCATTAGTGAGTGTTGTGTAAAATTCACGCGCCTTTTCGCTCGCCTTGGATATATGTCGAGCGCCTTCTGGTAAATCTTCGATTGAAAATCCGCGCCGTTCTTCGACATCTTCGACAGTGCCTTGGTTTCCCAAAATGTGAACAACCAGGCGATCAATGATCCCTCCAGATTTTAGCCAAAATTCTTCAATAAAGAACGGATCGCGCAGTAAATCTGGAAGACCTCTGGCAATTTCATACTCAATTTCTGTTAAAGCAGCAACGTTTTGTTTACCGCTTAAACCAACAGCGATCGCTAAATTCGCTAAAAGCTGTTCACGAACTTCACCTTCTGTTAGGCTGCTTGTTGCCTGTTTTAGGCGACTTCGATAACTATCAAATTCTGATCCATCTAACCCTTCTAATATTTTTTCAATAATATCGCGCAGGTTTGTGCCAACTTTTGGAATCAGCAGAACCCGGCATTGAACTGGGTTTTTAATGGACTTGATTCTGGTATATAACCAACGAATTAGGTGAGACTTTCCAGTACCGGAAGTTCCTAGCACCGGCACGAAAGCAAAGTCTGGTGTTCCTAGAAAGTCTGCAAGAAAACTTTCTTCATCATAAGAGATGCGTGATTGAGTCTCGCTTAAACTCTGGCGATACATCTTTGCAGGATGATGAGTTGCTAGAAAAAGATGATCTTCTGGATGAGTTGCTTCTACATCCATGACTCTACGAATCATGTTTGGATTCCAGCAAATATATCGATTGAATACCATTTCTCTTACCCTTTATAATATCCAGTTGACGTGAGTGACTCGAATTTCTTCTGTTCCGTCCAATAAAATAAATAATGGAACAGAAGAATCCGAGAGCCTTTCAAATTTCAACACGCCTTCGTCAACCAAGCGACAGAGCGCCATTGAAGTTATTGTTGAAAGAACGTTTTGATCCCGTGGAATTTGCTGCTCGATCTGATCTCGAAAGTAGCCCGTCTCGAAAACTGGACAATACTCTCCCAGACGATCGATAAAGTCAGCAACTGAAATTTGCTCATTTGCTTTACCAGCGAAGACATATTTCAAGTTTTCTCTCAGATAAGTCGTTGGGTCAGGAACAGTAATAGATGAATTTTTTGACAGTGCAAATTGCCAACCAAAACCCAGATAGCAGATCCAATCATCAAACTGTCCATAGCGAATATCGTTAAGTTCTAATAAATCAGAGCCAACTTGTTGACGAAGTAATGGTTCTGCTGATTGCCAGTTTCCTGGTGCATTATAAAAATCCTGGGCAAGATACCAAGCTAAAACTTTGGCGAAGTCGTGATTCTCGGCGTTTTCTGAAGACAGGTAGAGATTTGAGATTACTGTCGGTAGTTGCTTTATGCTCTTCAAGTTCAGAATTGGATTAATTGCAACATCTTCGCCATCTTCAACTAGCAGACCCATATTAATGCACTCTCGAACAACCGTCTTAATCATCTGACGCGAAGTTTTAGTTGCGTCTTCCCGTTTTGAGGAAGACGCAGATGAAGCAGTTTTGTCTCTTCTTGCAAGCAATGTTTCAGGCGATAATATTTGATAAAGTTTATCTCGATTCTCACGCTGATTTCTAACCTGCAGCAAGTATTTGCAGACTCCAATGACTCGGCTAGGAACCGTATAGGTGCCTTCTTTTAGTACACTCATAGTCCGAGTTCTCCACAAAGAAAATCAAAATGAAAACTACGTCCATTAAAAACGTTTTTAAGCTGCCGATGTTGAGATGCAGGATCGAGTGTATCTTCTGGTAGAAAAACTACACGGGGCACTGCATTTTTTGGTGGCAAAAGATAGCGTAGCGGTAAATCTTTATCTTGAGAATGGGAAATTAGGGTTGGAATGTTGAGCATTTGGAGAGGGCGAAACTCCTCAAATAGAAAAATAGGAAGCTTGTCTGCTTGTCTGGCAAAAGTTTCATGTAATTCTACAGGTGCAACAATGTTTGCAATTCCTTGATTGATAAACCACTTGAAAAGACGAGCGCGAGCGTAATCTGCCTCTTCATCTTCAAAAGAGTTATAAAATACCAACAACAGCGATTCCCCATCTAAATGCGTTTGAAGTGCTTCCCCTACCGAAAAAAAGGGTGTATCCCAAACAGGTGCGGGCTGTGGTACTACTCCTGAAAAGGGTTTCATTCCCTGTTTTCGACAAACTGGACAACCGCCGCACGATCGTTCTACATGCACTCGATTTCTAGCAGGGAATTGACGAGATGGAATCCGATACGCTTCAGCAAGAATCTCAGAAATGCAGCGTTTCGGTTGCAGCGCCTCTCGCATTAACTTGAGACTGTGTTCTGCCCAGTATTGACGTTGAGTGCGAGTAGGCTCTACCAAGTCATGCCAGGTTTTCTCATCTAAATGGGAATCATTCAAGATACGAACTGTACGCATGTTGTGATAGTCTTCCAGCACTTTCTTAAACCCTACTTCGTCAAAGTCCTTTCGCTGGGGAGGCGGTTCTGCGTCAATCTCCAACAGGTTAGCTCGACTCATCAGGGTCAGCGTGCGAATATTCCAATCTCGATTGCGTTCGGTTGCATCGAGATTGAGATTGTAGGGCGGTGTTACATTCACTGGCACTCGAAATCGACCATCCGATAATTGAAAATGTCGGGAGAACATTTCTCCCCATCGGCTTCGCCCATGCTCGATCGAGATGTAAGTAATTTGATTCAAACTGTAAGCGATTTCATAGTCTTCTTGCGTGTACAGCGTTAGGGAAAGCGTTGCTTTTCCATCGCGACCACCTCGCCCCACTTCCTGATAGAAGCGATCGATGGTTTCAGGAATACATACATGGATTACAGCACGAATATCCGGTAAATCTACCCCTAATCCAAATGCTGAAGTTGCTACAACAACATCAATCTGCCGCTTTCTCCAAGCTTCAAGCAGCCTTTGGCGGTCTTGCTGACTTGACTTGCCAGTTATTTCGGCAATGCGTTTAAAGCCTGCACGTTGAAGCTCACTATGCCACTGTTTCACATCTGCTACTTTGCTGCCGTAAATGATAAGTGGACGCGGTAAGTTGTGCAAAGCCTCGGTCAAACGCTGCCGTCTTTCTTTCCACCCAGAACACCAGGCGAACCAGTAGGAAGGCTCTGGTCGCAGTTGTACTGAAGAAACAACTTGAAAAGGTCCTGGTTGTCCAAATAGTGTCTCCAATGTATCCAAACAGGACTCAGTAACTGTTGCAGTTAATAGCAGCGTTGGAAATGATGCTAGCCTCAATAAGTCTCTGCGAAGACCTGCAAGTTCCTGAAATTCAGGACGGAACTCATCTCCCCACTGCTCAACAATGTGAGCCTCATCAATAATGAAATATCTGAGGAATCCTTGTTGGGCTGCTTGATAAACGCTGTGCGACAACGACTCAATTAGCCCTTCTGGTGAGGTGAAGACGATCGACTGGGTTCCTTGACGAATGCGATCGCGAATTTCGTCACGGCGTTCCTGCCCATCTGCGGAATTATCGCTGTAGTAAGCAGTGGCATAATTGACCCCGGTTTTCTCCTGAAACGCCCGCTCTTGGTCAATAGCTAGTGCCACAGTTGGAACAACCACGATCGTCACTCCTACGGGATCTGACTTTAATTGGGCTGGTAGATGGGCACAAAGACTTTTTCCAGAACCAGTTGGTAAATTGACAACTAGGGTAGATCTTGGAGGAGCTGCCAAAAGTGCTCGAACGGCTTCGCGTTGCCCTACACTTTGGTAAGTTTCGTGACCTAATATCGATAAAAATGGATCACCCAGTACAGGGGGATAATTGCGGCGTTTTGCTTTGTGCTTTGAAAGAGGAGGTTCAGGAGAAATTGTTTCTGAATCTGGAAGCCACTCCGGAGTCCAGGGGCGGGCACTGAGTAGAAAGAAATCAGGTTTTTCAGTCAAAATATCCATGCTGCTGAGTTCCCAGACTTTTCGATCTGCTGGAAAGGGGGGCGTTCGAGGCACCCTGATTATTGGAGAAACATCCCCTTGCAACTCTGCTTGATGCCTTAGTACGTGTCTAATCAATGCAGCAATATCTCCAGCACCTATTCCGATGCTAGAGTTTTGTAGAGCATCAAGCAAACGCTTTTGACAAGGCTCAAGATCTGTTAAATCTTCCAGATTCAGGTTGGAAGTTTGGCTGAGATAGTCATAAACTTGCTGAAAACTCATAATGCATTTTCCTCCTCAGCTTCTTGAGAAAGCGGTCGTCCAGAGACAATGTAAAATCCGACCGAGTCAAGGCGGATATGAGGTTGCTGAATTCCATCCACTAAAATCTGCTTCAATGCTCGTTCAATCTCAACTTCTTGAGCCAGGGAGAGGTTGTTGCCTATTTGAGACTGTCGCTCTAAGCGAAGTTGAAGCTGATCCAGTCGATCACCTAACTGACGCTCTGCTTGCGCTGCATAATGTTGGCAGCGATCGTAAAAGTCAGGGTGCTGCCGCAGCAGGGTCGCAGACTGCTTGCGCGCCTCTCGGCAGAGATTTGCCCAGTCATCCCGACTCACAAACTCATCCAGTATGTGCAACCTGCCCTTGCTCAAGCTGTAATCATGGGTTGGTCTTCGCTTTTTCGAGTATGGGCGTTGCAGAATCTCTAGAAGATTCTGATCGTTCACACTATTCATGCGAACATCGAGAAAAATAGTTTCTACCATAGGCGGAAAAATTGCGTCCATCCGCCGTCGTAAAGCTAAACGGTTTGCACGCTCCCAACCGTACCGCTGAAACACCTCATCAACAAGGGATAAATTAGTTTCAATTACATAATCAAAGCGGAAGCCCACCCATTCTGCACCTTCTACGGGTGACCAGGTTTCATCGTGTCGCCACAGCGCAAACGCTTGCCCCCGATCGTCCCAGTGAATGTACTCGTTTAGCGTCTCAATCAAACCAGTACCAATGCGGTAAAGAGTAGTTCCTGGGTGCTGCAAGGCTTTACGGCGCTGATAGGTTCCGGGTTGATTGATATAGCCTCTGAAGTACCTAATCAAGTCATTCGCTGGTACTAGCGTTTCAGAAGATCGCTTGTAGCTAACAATTTCTGGGACATCATCATGCTGATCAATTCTGAATTTTAAGGTTTGACAAATCCATCCCTCTACCGATCGCTGAATGTCCTGATGGCGAGCATCATATTCATCCAATGCTTGAAAGTACTGAGCCGCGTTTTCTTCTAGGGCATCAATTTCATCGAGTGCATTTTGCTCATCAATGCTAACTTTTTCAACTGTGATTTCATCGCCAATCAATTGCACTGCCTGAGTCAGCCCATAAGCTCCTGACTGAAATAGGGCGGCTTCTAGTTCAGGTAACTTTCTATCGACGAAGAACTGGAGGCTAGCGATCGATTCCTGGAAAATTTTGAAGCCGTCATTGAGAACTTCAAACCAGGCACCTTGAATGCTATCATTCGTATCCGCGCCAGCAAAAATGACAAACCGGAGCAAACGGTTCCGTCCAATTCGGTTCAATCGACCATTTCGCTGTTCTAGTCGATTAGGTGATAAAGGCAGATCAAAATGGATGATCCAATCGGCAAATTGCAGATTGTGCCCTTCTTCACCTGAAGTGTCACATACCAAGATGCAACATCGGGGGTCATCCCTAAACTGACTCGTGTTTTCTTCCACTGAATCGATCGATTGCCCATTTTGGTAGGTCGCGATCGCCCCTTTCCCAAAAGCAGAAACTAATCGCCGCACAATTTCTCGACAGGCAAAAGTAGAGCTTGTGAAGACCACAACTTTAGAGAATTTTTGACCAGCACTTTTAATGCATCTCTCCAGAACCATCTGAAGATGATCAATACGATCGCCTTCTTGAGAGGGTTGTTGAAGTGTGTCGAGCAGAGCTTGCAAGATTTCGACTTCGCCAGGAAATTGAGGAGTTGACAGTAACAAATCCACTGCTTCTGCCCCAAATTCACGCAGTAGAACAGGTGGAGCATCGTGGTTAAGTCGAGCCAGAATAATCCACTCTAAAATGGTTAGCCAAGTTCCGCTAGCGCTAAATAAGAGTAAGAACACCTGGTGAAGTTGCTGGTAGTAAGGATCACCTTCGCTAGCCGCTCCAATTGCACGAATGCGCCATTCATCTAGATACTCCTGGACGGTGGGCGATCGTTCATCCAGATCGTACTCTACTTGAAGGGTTGCCTCAGATTGACTTAGCAAGATGTCTTCGACTGCATCGCGGCGGTTCCGCAACATCCGACGATGCAGGCGATAGGTATCACTAATGTGGGTGCGAATGGCACGAATCAATTGTTCCCGCTTAGTGGAATCTGCCTCTGGCAGCTTTAAAAGAGATTCAAGTTGCTCAGTCAAAGCTAACAACCGCAGATCTTGGGCAAAAAGGCTTCGTAGCTTCCCCAGACTCATCTTCAAAACAAAAGACGAAGCGTTTTCCTTAAAGGACAGCAGAATTCGACCGATTTCCTGCCGCAGGCGAATCCGCTCTTTAAATCCTGTAACATCTTCTAAGTGATAAGTGACTGGATCAAGGAGATGCAACATTGCCAGAAAAGTTTGCTCGTGATTAAGTGCGGGTGTGGCAGACAGAAGCAAGAGACGATCAACTCGGTGCGCTAGTTTCTGGCAGATAGCAAAGCACTCTTGCTGTTTTGGATCGGTAGACTCTGCCATAGCCGCAATGTGCTGGGCTTCATCTAAAATCAAAATTCCAGGTAGGGTATCACAGCGATAAGTAGCAAGATCTTCAACGGTAAGAAGCTTCACTTCATCAAGCAGATGAAACTTTGTTTCTAACTCCTGCTGCCACTGCTTAAGCAAAGGACGGGGAACAACCACTAACCCCTGCCCATCGGGTTCATCTAGCAAGTACTGCCGTAGAATTACGCCTGCTTCGATCGTTTTGCCCAATCCAACCTCATCTGCCAAGAGATACCTCTGAATAGGGTCTTCTAAAACTCGCCGCACGACTTCGACTTGGTGAGGGTAAAAATCAATATTGGCTGAAAAAAGCCCAGGCATTCCATGACTGACAGCGCGTTGCTCAATCAGGCAGCGAACCAAGGCGGAACGGTGAGTATGGAAGAAGGGTGTTTCCTGCCCCTTCATAATCAAGACTTCGGTGGGATCTTCGATGGCGCAATCGCAGCGAACATAGACTTCTGTCTCTGTAGCGTAACGGAGTCCCTTATCCGGCAGATGAACTTCGTAGCGCTGATCGTCATCATGCCAAGCTGCAACTCTGCCAATCTGCCAAAACTCTTGCTCCTCTGAGTGGAGATAACAACGAGTATGCCGTTGAAGAACAGACTTCTCTAGGGAGTTGAGAGATAGCGTCTTCTGAATTTGATTTCCGAGCGAAACAAAATATTCGACAACAGCTCTGGACTCAGAAATAGACAGAACTTTTCCAACCCCCAGATTATTGAGGCAAGAGCGAACTAAAGAACCACATTGAATGTGGTTCTGATGAACTTGAGGGCTAGAATATTGCATAATTTGCCTGACAGAGGGTATGCTAGGCGACCAGCGTCCTTTCTTACAGTTTGCCCCACTGAACGGCAATTCAACACGCTAAGGCGGGAGTTAAAGTCAATCATTCGCACATACTTCATAGGCGAATAAAAAGCTTTGCCATTCTTTCATAATTCAAATGTTCTGGCTGCATATTTATACTGACAACTCCTTAGATTCGCCTAACAATTCCTTGAACCTTTTGTAGAAAACGTAAGTGTTGTGAAACCCGCGTCGTCGATTGCGATTGTTATTGCGGAAGATAATGACCTCAATGCCAATCTCTTGACATATAGGACAATTGCAAGCCTTCCAAGGTTGAGTTTCCAAGACTTCTCGGTATAAAACTTCATGTTTCTTCCGGCGTTTTGCCTGAGCTTCCAGGTCAGCCTTGCCATCTTTTGGCAGTTCCAGTAGTTCATCGTAAGCAAGAACTGCTTGCAAGGTCGACTCCAAATCTAGCTTGCCCGAATCAAACTCTCGTAGCGATCGCAATGCATCTTTTTCGAGTCGCTTTAGAGTTTTCTCATTTGCCACCTCAGCTTCTAACAGTCGTTTGACTCGTAAACCACCTTTGTTATCGACAGGTGGAACTCGAATTGCAGCATATCTTTTGTCTGATGCTGTGTAGTAATTAGCAGTCGCTCCGAGCCATGCCTGACGTAGTGGACTAGCAGAGTCACAGCTCGTTACACCTAAATGTCGAAAAGCAGAAACAGCATTTACCCGTGCTACTCCAAATAAATGCATTCGCACAGTTGGAATTAGGTGAGGATGAATTGCTTTCAGTATCGGTAAAATTTCGTGATTTTGGGCACGAGCTAAACCACCCAAAGCAATGTAGTCGTAGCCCATCTTAATTAATTCTTGTACTGCTGAAGCATAAGATTCAGGACTCCAACCTTGAGCAACGCCAATTGGCGTAAACTGGTAACCTCGCTCCCGATGTTTTGTCAAAAATTCTGCCGCATTTTTTAGTGTTAATTCATACCGCCAATCTCGAACACCCACAGTCGCAAAGGGTCCTACGATGAGATGGTCAATACTCACACCAAAATCGAAGTTCAGGCGTTCGTAGTAATCTAAAATTTCATCTGTGTTATACGGTGGAACATCCTCCTTGATATAGCTGAATGCCCCACAATCTCCCATGATTTTTCCAGCAAATCGGACGAACTTATGAATGCCCAGTTCCTCAACTCTGTTTCTCTTTGTCTGGCTCTCATCTATGACAGCTTTAGAGACTAAAACACCATCATAATTAGGAGTCGGAGAGAATATTTCGTGGGCATAAACGTCATCCGCATAAGAATCATGTCGATCAGGACTGAAGGAATCCGTTAAAAAGTTGTACTGCGGGTCAACTCGGTCATCCCATTCAGGAATGAAATATTGCATACCCAAGTGGGTATTTGGAGCGGGTGGCAAATCAGGAATGGGAACGAATTCATCCCTGCTCTTTTTGGGTGTAACTTGTTTGGGTTTGCTCTTTGTTGCTAACTTAGGCAGACCCAAATTAAGTTCAAGCTGAGTATTCGTATCAATGATCTCCAGAAAGCGGCGAGGATTTTGATGGATTTGTTCAAACAATTCAGGCTGTTCTGCCGCAACTAAAGAAAATTGTTTGAATAAAAAACCCTTCAACCCTACTGAACCAAAGCCATACTTCTTTGCCTCGGCATTCGAGAGCGACAGGACAAAGGCTTGAGAATTTGATGCCTGGATTAAGTTGGAGCAACTTCCTGGAGCTAAAAAAATCCAAGTTTGGTTTTCGTGAAGCGTTAGGGGTAATGAAATTGCCCTTAGATATTTCTCTCCTAGCAGAACAAAAATCAAATCATAGTCAGGAATGATTTTTTCGATTGATTGATGTATCTTTAACTGCTTCGCCCAGGCATCTATCTCATGCCCTTTCATCGTGTTAAAGGTGACCTCGTAAGGCACGATCGCACGATCTTCAGCAATCAACCCATAGCCTGCTGAGATGATCACAACGTCAATTGCAGGCTTCTCTGAAGCTTTACGTAAAGTCCGCACACCCTCCATTAATTGGATATGCTGCATTCCTGTGTACATTTCTCCTGCTGGAGACATAAATTCGGAGAGTTGCTTTTCTCGTTTCCGAAGTCGAGCAACCTGTACAAAGTCCCCCTGAGCGAGTTGGCTCTCTGGCTTAAAACGCTTCTCTCCAGTACAGGATGTAATGATTAAGACACGAGGATGGCGCATCGATTCTCCTGATCGTATAGATCTTGTCCTACCAACGTTGCCAGATCGGATCTCCCTGCGTCAATTAGGGCACGATCACGAATCCGACAAGAATCACACAGTCCACAAGCTTCATCTTCTCCCTGGTAGCAAGACCATGTGAGATGGATAGGCACTCCCAGTCGCAACGCCCGATTCACAATGTCTACCTTGGAATCCATTACTAGTGGAGCAACTAGCTTTGGTGTATTTCCTTCTAGTCCGGCTTTAGAGGAGAGAGTCGCAAGGTGTTGAACCGCCTCTAGATACTCAGGTCGGCAGTCAGGGTAGCCAGAGTAATCTACTGCATTAATCCCCAAGTAAATGGCTTCAGCACCTTTAGCTTCTGCCAAGGAAAGCGCGATCGCTAGAAAGACCGTATTCCGTCCTGGCACGTAGGTAATGGGAATGACATCAGGTTTAACGCCATCTGTGGGTACAGTGACAGATTGGTCAGTGAGGGCAGAACCACCCCACTGCGCCAAATTCACATTCACTACAAAGTGTTCCTTGATCCCCAAGTAATCAGCTATTCGCTTGGCAGCAATCAATTCACGGTCATGCCTCTGACCATAATCGAGAGAAAGAGCAATCAACTCGTATCCATCGGCGATCGCTTGAGCAGCAGAGGTCGATGAATCAAGACCACCCGATAATAAAACAATGGCTTTGGAAGCACTCATAGGTCACCTCACGGTAAAGGGTAATTAGTTTGGCGATCGTCAGGCGGGTTGTGTGGCACTTTCATGCTGATAGAGTTTGCGGCAAAGCTATCTAATTTCATTGCCGCGAGGTCGTCCGACTGCTTCAAGGTTTCCTGCCCTATGTCCTCTCTGGTCATAAGAATCGTCGTCGTGGTTATCAAACCAATATTCCAGTAACGCTAAGCTGATGGACAGTTCACGGGAGGCTAATTCAACCTGAGACATAGTTTTATCACTCATTGAATATTAGTAAATTTATGAGTTTGTAAGCTAACCCGCCACTCTGGGTGTCTTAGAACGTACTCGAAAATGAGCGAATAGCTATCAGGAGTGCTCCATTCCGGTTGGAGAAGTTTGACTGCACCAAGTGGGATTTTTGTGATATGCTCCTCTGCCCACAAGAGATCAAACTGATTGGCAACCACAATCTTCAGTTCACTTACATGGGCATAAATGCTTTCGTGAGGTGGTTTAGAACGCTTGGGAGAGAACGTAACCCAGTCAAAGTTACCACTAAAAGGATGCGCCCCAGAGGTCTCCAGATGCACCTGGAGACCTGCGGCTTTCAGTCCATCGGTAAGAGAAAAGAGGTCGTGCATTAAAGGTTCACCACCAGTAATGATAACAATTGCTGGATTTGCTTCTTTAGCTTCGGTCATCAAACTATCAATTTGGCGTTGTGGATGACGGTGAGTGTTCCAGGAATGTTTGGTATCACACCAGGAGCAACCGACATCACATCCTGCCAGGCGAATAAAAAAGGCATTCGTTCCTGTCCAAACTCCCTCCCCCTGAATTGAGTGGAAGGTTTCCACCAATGGCAAAACCATTGAGGCTGTTTTAGAAATTGAGGCAGCAGGGATCAGACTTGTCATGACAATTGCTCCTAGTCATCCTCATACTCCGCCCAAGAATTGGGCGTTTCAGATACAGCGACCTTCAGTTTCACATTTGGAGGCAACTGTTTTTTTGTCTTGTCGTAGATGTACTGAGCAATCATCTCAGCAGTCGTTTCATAACCCTCAGGAAGAACTTCGTTCAGGACAGAGTGATCAAGTCCGCCTTTGAGCAGGTCTTGCTTTGCCCAACGAAGCGTGCGGAAGTCTGCGACCATGACAGGATGAGGGCAATACTCGGAAGCATGAAGCTGCCTTGAGGTCGCCTCCATACGAACTCGATATGTATGACCATGCATACGCCCACAAGGACCGTCATAGCCCTGGATATAATGGGCGGCATCAAAGGTAAACTCAGTAGTCAGCTTCCAGGTTGGCATGAGGAATCATCCGAGCGTGTGAAATCGGAATTTTTGAATTAACTCTACATATAGTAGAATCGCTCAAATCTTATAACATCTTACGCTAAATGTGGAATCAGTATTAATTAGAGTTTTAGATGTGTCCTTAAGTTTCCTTAATGCTGATTTGCTTGACGAATAGGAGAGCGGCTCTTACACGTTAGTTTATTTGAACTACGATTTTTTCTGCTTGAAATTTAGAAAAATCGAGATGATACAGCCTTTGTCTCTCCCGAAAAGTCTTGCCCTTGTTCCTCGCCTTTAAACTCAATCGCAACCATCTGAGTTGAATAGCGAAATGGTGAAACTCATTCAAGCAGTCTGCAAAAACCAAAACGTGCTTCTAGAACCTGCTGATGATTTGACTGGAATTATTGAGGATGAGGAACCTGTAGATAACAATCCTGGTATCCTAACGGAACTTTGCAAAAGTCTACTTAGCACTGGTACAGAACTTACCAATTCAGCACAGGCTACAGCACTCATGGCAGGAAGTTCGTCAACAATTGCCATCAAGTTCATCGCCAACCTTCTTACCATGAAGTAGGGCTAGAGATTTTCGGGCAACTCCTTAAATTTTAGAGAAACTCGTTCTTCGTTGGAGATACTTGATTGTAAAGCAAACGCACCAGGTTCATTTGTTGTCCCCAAAAAGGCTGCGTAGCCGTCACTCCCATAAATCAAGCGAGTAGGAGAACGCCTCTATTGAGCAAGGTTAAGAAGTTCTTCAATCGTCCAAGGCTGTGAGAGGAACTTGCACAGGTGTCCTTGTAATTGATCGAGGTCTTGTCGTTTTGGGCTTTCTCCCTGTAGAAGCCGAGCAATCGCCTCGCTCGGCTGAATCCCAACGTCTTCAGCAAATCGTGTGATCGTCATCGAATTCACACTTCCATAGCGAGCTTCAATCTCATCCAGGATGGCATCTTGCAGCGTTTGCGGTAAAAATTGTTCTGCAATTGATTCTGGTGTTTCGGAGATGTTTGATCGACTTGACGACCTCGGAATGCTGAGAAGACTGATCGCACTCTGTAGAATCTGTGCCACCTCCGGTCGAATGTTAGGCAGTCGACTGAGAAGATGTGCGATCGTCGTTTCCAGAACAGTGAGTAATTCTTGCGTCGATAGCTTAGGTAACTGTTCGATCACGATCTGTGATTGAGATTCAAGTGGCTCCTCCAGACCTAAACAGGCTCTAAGGCTGATACCGCCTCTCAAATAAGCTCGGATGGTATCTGCCGAAATTCCAGTGCCTGTGCTTAATTTCTCGATCGCTTCTTCATTAATACCCCCTCGACCGCTTTCCCAGCGGCGAATTGTACTGTGAGTCACACCTAGTTGAGCGCCAAAAGTATATGTGCTGGCATCTCGACGTAAGCGCCGGACAAGTCGCGCCAATCGTTGAGAGCGATCGTTTTCCTGTAACACCTGATTTTTGTGGCAGTAACTGAACATCCCAACACTAGCACCGAACCAAAAGGATTCATTTTTAGAAGTGCTAAAACTCATAAATTCTAAGATTTAGAATCTTTAGATCTTAATAGTGATACACTTGTCCTAAGCTAAATTCTCGTTTGAAGCCGACTGGAGATTCTGCTCATGCCTCATCCAAAACGGCAATCCTCGACTCACCGCAAGCCAACAACTGAGCGACAAATTATTCTTGCCCGTCGAAGCCGCTCGATCAAAGCCTCGCTCCTAAAAGTATTGTCGCTTGATCTCGTCACACTCTACCTAGCTGATCAAGCCGAAGATTCAGATAAGTCACCTGCTCGAAATCCGTCTCATCCCATGCCTCGTCCAGACTTTCACAGTCCTGCGGAACTGCACGAAACGACTCGTTTCATTTCCCCCAACACAGCAACTCCAGTTCGCCCGATCGAACAACCCGTCACACAATCAGGAGAAGCGGAATTGCAGCAGGAGCAGCCCAGCAATGCTCCCTATGATTCCAAAGGTGTTTCTCGACCTGCAAGCCCGATTGCTATCGTCATCATTCGATGCTTTGCGTTCTTGCTAGGTATGCTGATTCGCTGCATCCTGATTTTCTACCTTCAGCCGTTTGCCGCTCTCCTTTCTGGAGTTGCGATCGCACTCAGCGGCATCAGTGTTCTGATTGTTGTCGTCTTTACTCCTTGGAAGCAGAAACTGCTCTGGAATCTGGGTTGTCTATTCGGAGGACTGCTGCTTGCAGTGCTAATGCTATGAGACAGAATCAGATGCATCAATATTTGAGAATTCCCCTGGTGCTATTGGTACTGGGTGCAACTATCGCTGCTTCAGCCAAACTCCTCTGGCAGGTCAATCCGAATCTGTTGAGACTCTCATCCTTCACCTCAACTGAGGAACTCCAGTGTGCAGAAATTATCACTCCTGATGCTGTGCTAAGTCGAGAACGGATTCTGAAACTGATGACGATCGCAGAAGGAACCGCCAAAACAAGAGTCCGAAGCATCCTCAAAGCCCCCTATTGCCGATTGAAGCCGATCACCGTCCGAGCCGGAGCCACGGCAGAACGAGAAGTATATCCGCTTGAGTTTGACCCCAAGATTTGGGTCATCGTTCTCTATGAAGACGATACCTATGTGGGCGTTCGATTAGTGCCGCAAACTCAGCAATGTTCCAGTTCTTTACTTTAGCCATCGTATGAACAGGATTCACACCTATTGGCTCACAGCCTTGCTGATTGTGAGCCTCACCGCTTGTCAGATAGAAAAAATACAGTCCATAACCCCTACCAAGCCGACCAGTATTCAGGTTTATCAGAAATGGGAACTTCAACGGGGCGATCGCATCAACGATCAAACCATCGTGAGTGGGCTGGGTGAGCTAACGATCGATCTGGCAGGCAAACCCATTTATGCCCCAATGAGCGGAGAAGCGAAGCCCGATCCATCGGGATGTGTCCTGTTTGCTGGCACCGAGCTACCCGCTTATCTATTTCGATTCTGTGGCATCAACGCCCCAAAGCTCGGTGCGCTACGAAAAGGACAGACGATCGGAAGGGCAAATCTCCTGGTGTTCGCAACTTTCCAAAAGCAGCAAAACGGCACCTGGGCATTTGTCGAGCCAAGCAAATCCATGCTTGAACAAATCTTGAAAGGCAGTTAAACGCGAGGCAGCGATGGAAGAAGGCTTTTTCATCCAAGTAATCGAAGAACAACACTCGCCCTTTGAGTCAATGCTAGAGCGATTTCCTGATGGATTTCCAGCATTGATGTTGGCGGATCAGACCACAGGCAGAATTTATCCAGCCCGATTCAAGCGAGACAAGAGTGGCGATGTTTTCTGGCTCGTTGACCGTCAGCAGTTACGCCCAGATCAGTGGATGATGCTCGATGCGCTGCATGGGCAATGTATCGAGTGTGTATGGGTGAACTGGGAACTGTACGCGGAACTTACCGGAGAACTTTCGGTTGACGATCGTTCCGACGACGAAGAGATGGTTTACCCCTTGTTTGTGGAGGTTGCCAATATGCCGATCGTGATGTTTGGCAGTTACTTTGGCATTGCTGAGCGTTGGGTCGAGAAAAGCGATCCACGGATTCAGCGCATTATCGAAGCACAAACGGTCTTGAAGTTTAATGCTAGTAAAAAGTAGAAATCAATCGAAGATAACGACTGGAAGAAGAAACGCTGTAGCGCTCACAGGTTGATTGCAGAGATACATTGACTAGAATCGTTACTCAGAAACTTTAAAAATTCCTCTGCCAATGCGCTCCACGAATTCAGAAGCTGAACAACCTGCCGCTTGAGCCGCTTGCTTAAATCCTTCCCAGCCTGCTTCTGTCACCAGCACTTCACGCCGTTTCTTGCGCTCTTCATACACCGTGGGTCGCCCCTCGTGATATGTCAGGTTTTCACGAGAGTTTGGGTGTTCACCGGGTTTGTACTGGCTTTTCTTAGGCACGGTTGCAACTAGGCATAAAACAACGGGTTATCACTACATCTTGCGATCGCAAGAAGTGACTGGACTGATCATAACACTTCAAAAATATTTGGGATATAGTTGACTTCTATAATAACCGGGATATAATAAAGAGGAGAAGAAACAACTCTAGCCTTTCTTCTCCAAATGTAAAAGCGGGAGAGCGCCCCAAGTTTCTGAGGCTCAGGCACTCTCCCAACTCACCCCTAAAAATAGGAGTCCTCTAATCATGTCATTTCTTGCTGATTCTGCTCGATCCGAATTGGACACGCAAGCTGCGATCGTAGCCGAGCGTGTTGCAGTGGACTACCACGAAGGCGCAGCCGATTTTGCCTTTGGTAAAATGCCGCGTTATCCAAAAGACCCCAATTATCTGAAAGGCTGGCTTGATGAACTTCAGAAACGAGTTCACTTTGAAGGCGATCAGGCAGTCTACCCCGAAGCCAAATACTCCTCGCCTTGTACCAGCGATCGCAATGCCATCTTTACGAACGTGCCGCTGACTCTGCTTGGGACGGCTGGAAGGACGATTTCTAACGATTGCACGTCTGGGGGCTGAAAAGTCTCAGCCCTCACCCTAGCCCCAAACAGTAGGAGAATCTGACATGGCGAAAGTTGTTCAAGCGATCACCGCAAAAGTTGAAGCGATCGGTAAACTCAAAAATGGCAATTATGAAAAGTACCGCTCTGTGCTGTTTTTGGATCAAGCCCAACCGCCAGGGAGCGAAGCGGCAAAGATCTGGAAATCGCTTTCTGAGGAAGAAGCAAAGGATTTGACTCAAGGCGCGATCGTCCAACTTGTGCCCGCAGGCAAGGATCGAAATGGTAAGGACAAGCACAACATTTTGCGAATCGATACAAATTCTTCTCCTACGGCTAAACAAACGGTTCATCGTCCAGATCGTGTTCCGGCAACTTGGAGTGATGAGCAGAAGTTAGCCTTATCCGCACAAATTTGTGATCATGCTGACTTGATGAGATTCTGCTTAGAAGTCGCTCACGAGAAGTTTGCAGGTCTGGCAGATCAACGAGATTTTCGAGCACTAGCAACCACGTTGTACTTGCAAATCCTACGACAGCAAACTGACAGCGAGTTGAATCCTTAAATCCACATTCCACGAAACTACCGGACTAAACCCAATCAGGAGAACAGGCATGACACAGCAAACACATATCTATAAGTCTTCTTGCCCAGCGATCGAGATTAATCGACTGCTCACTTACATTGGACAGAACACGATCGACTCCGAGCGATCGCTGATTCAACCTGATGAGATTCCAGCCGTGGTCAATTGCCTGATCCAACGCTTAATTTGGCAGCATCCTCACTTAGATCAAGTGCTGCAAGAAATTTTGGATGACCTGCGGTACGGAGTGTGAGGGGTTGTCACAGCGCTCACCCCCACCAGAGCGCGACCTAAAATGACTTGATTTGAAATCTGAGCAATAATGAGGCATCGGGTTTGGACCTGCCCATGACTCAAAATCTGTTAAATGACGAAGCCAGCGTGACCGAGTTGGACATTAGCCATCTCGTCACTGAGGACGAGACTCCTGTGGACAATTTTCAATCGGAGAAACAGCAACGGCTCCTTGTGGAACCACTTTATAGCTCTTGGTCGCCTGGAGTCCCCTTCATCGCAGCTGCCAACGTGGGTTTATTCTATGCGCTCAAACAAGAGTCGATCGTACCCGACGCGATGCTGAGTTTAGGGCTGGAGATGCCGACAGACTGGAGCCAGAAGCAGAGCCGATCATACTTCGTCTGGGAATTTGGCAAAGTACCGGAAGTTTGCATCGAAATTGTCTCCAATCGAGAAGGCGACGAATTAACCCTGAGCCGCAAATCGCAGCAGAAAGGCAAAACCGCGACGAAGAAGGAAATTTATGCTCGGATTGGTGTGCCCTACTACGCAGTGTTTGACCCCTTACAGCGGCTTCAGAAGCCAGACGAGATGAATGGATCGTTGCTGCGAGTGTGGGCATTAGTCGAGGGGGAGTATGAAGAGTTGCCGTCACCCTATTGGTTGAGAACGGTTGGAGTGGGGTTGATGCTGTGGGAAGGAGCGTTTGAAGGGGTAATGGGAACCTGGTTGCGTTGGTGTGATCGTGATAGACAAATTATTCTGACCGGAGCCGAAGGCAGGGAGTTGGAGCGCCAACGGGCAGAGCGACTGGCAGAGCGGCTCCGAGCGATGGGGATTGACCCCAATGAAGTTTGAGTTTACGAGTTCAAGAACAGTAACCTATGCAAGAGAAGATAGTAGCCAACCCTGATCAGAGAGACGCTGCCACGCTTTGCGAAGATGGTTGGGCTTGAACAGATTGCGCTTACGATCGCTCCATTCGTAAACCTTTGCGATCGCCCGATCTGGATCGATCGCAGCCTCTGGATCTTCCTGAGTTGCCACCCAATGAATTGTTGCCAGCATTTCCATCCCATACGGTGTTTCAAAACCAGCAATCAAACGGCTCACTTTACTCAATCGCTCTTTGGCTTCTAGATCCGTTTCTAGAACCGATCGAGCAGATTGCTTCCCTTGATCTAAAACGTAGAGCGCAGACTCTTGGTTGCCATCGCCATAGCCTCGAATGAAGTGTCCTTCAATGCGCTGAAGAACATGATTCAGATTATGAGCATACGGACCCTGGTGATGTTTGGTGTAATTTAACCGGAGTGGCTCACCCGCAACTTGAAGGAAATAAGCCAGCTTTTGCACTTCAATTTTCGACAAGCGATATCCTGGAATGCCGTAGCGATCCATGAGTTCGATAAATAGGGCACGCGCACGAGTCATCTGAGGAGTCTCAGTCGCAACTGGCATCTGATCCACAGCAGGTGCGCCAGCAGGTTCAAATAAGAGAACTTGAACATCCGGTAATGCTTCAAAAGCAGCAATAATCAGAGGTTTAACCACTGCCCAATCGAGTCCACCATTGCCACAACCTAGCGGCGGAATTGAGATCGATTGAATGTTGATGCGTTGAATTTCAGCAATGAGCGCCTGAAGACCAGACTCAATATCCTCTAACCTTGATTTCCCTTTCCAATGGCGCTTTGTTGGGAAGTTGATAATGTACTTAGGATTGAGCAAATTGCCTGTATGAACGATAAACATTTCTCCTGGTCTGACTTCTTTAGCATCACAGGCTTTTTTGTATTGTTTAAAATTTTCTGGAAACGCTTGTTTGAACTGCAAAGCAATCCCCTTACCCATGACACCGACACAATTGACCGTGTTAACAAGGGCTTCGGTTTTCTCCTCTAGTAAGTTACCTTGCTTAAGCTGCAGCATGGGATCAAGCATTTAGCCATATAGTTCAGATTTACTAATCATATCATGATCAGTAATACCAATTACGGTAAACCCGGACGGGCGTTTCGCATTGCGAACTTTGTAATATTACGTTGACTTGAGTCTGAATTGCTGGATCAATTGCACCAATTTCGGTGATGAGATGCCACGGAAAAAACTGATGTACCAAAAACTCAGCCTGGCGCTTACATTTTCGATTCGGGTCTTCATCGGTGTCATACCAGTACTGGGATTTCATCACCTGCCAATCAATCACTTCGTCGAGCAGTCCTAAATCGTCGTAGAAATCGGAATAGTCCATAATGGCGTGTCCGTCTGTAAAGACGAACGACAATTCTTGAGCGTGGATTTCTTCGATGGTGGTGACAAGGTGAAGGATCGGGCGTTGTCCACCTTGATAGTTGGCGACATTTCCTTTGTGAATGGTGTAGAGCATTGGGGAACGCGGCGCAAAGTAAAACGGGACATAATCATGTACCACTCCTCTAGCACCACAAGGAACAGCTTTTCTAGAACGCCAACCCTGAACACTTTCATAGGAAATGTCAAGATGCCTCGCGCTGCTTTTCAGAAGTTGGCTTTTGGCAATTAAACCACCCGATTCCAGAATCAGTGGAAGATTATTGATATGGGTGATGTGAAAAATCCGGGTTGGCATGAGGCGCGAGCGTCGCAATCAGACAAGTAGATTTGCACTATTCTACTGAAGAAAGTCAAAACAATTCAGCCATACAGCAGCAATCAAGCGTAGGTGGGCTAGAAAGGCACAATTCATTCGAGAAGACCTAAATCTGGGAATCAAACAAATCTTCACTGTCGTACCACAAATCCTTCTGGTTGTCAGCTATTGGCTCCGTTGTCAAAGTTGATTCTGGTTGCAGATTGCTTGAGTCAGTCGTTAATGCTGATGTCTGTTCAGCATATTGAGCTGAGCTGGCTGCGCCGGGCATTCGATGGGCGGCGAGGAGAGGAAGTAGTTGATCAGAGGGATGCAATGTGATTACTCCCTCAGCCGATAATGTTTGTTCAACGCCGAACGTTGATTGCAAGTAAGCAATCTGCTGTCGTAATTGATGAATGGCATCTTGAGCCATTCGCTTCATTTGTGATTCAGAAACCGATCGCTGCCCTTGCTCCTGCTGAAGCTGATACGCGATCGGCATCCAATATGCCCGCAGTGCCCACAGCAGCATTTCTTTGTGAGAGTACGATTGATGCCGTTCGTTTTTGAGGCAGTCCAACAAAATTCCATCCGGGCTGTCTGCCGCCACCTGAATTCTGATGCGGTAATCAAACTTCTTCGTAGACATTCAGCCCTCCTCAACGTGCGATCGTAACGCCCCATGAAGCGTTCGCAACGCCTTCTAATCGACTGACTTTGCCGCCTAACAATTTGAATACGCCAAACGCATCCGAAACTCGGCAAGCTAGGACTGGATCAATCGGGTTCGCCAACGATCGATAGATTTGGTCTTGTAGATTCATTGCCCATGATGGTTCTAAAGCATATTGCGCGAAGAAGTCTTCCAATTCCGTTTTCAGGTAAAGCGATGTGCCACCCGAAATAATCGCTTCATCAAATTCATAAAGGTCTTGCCCCAAGCTGGAATTGATCCAATCGAAGAGGTCACGGAGATAGCGGCTGCATGATTGTGAGATCGCGTCTTGCAGTTGTTCCACCTTGCGCCCGATTTCAGCTTCCGTGACCACCATACGAGCAATGCGCTCCAACAAAATCGGATTCTGTTGAGCTTGGAAAATGTACTCGGTCAATCGTCCTGAATCTTTAGTATCGAGATTGAGCGAGGCGCGGTTGGCGATCTCCTCAATCAGTTGCTCGAATCCCAATCGAGTCCCGTGTCCGCTCTGCGGGGTTCCTTGCTTGAACGGTAGTAAGGAGGCATCCCGTTGCCCAATCATGATGACAAGAATATTTCTGTGATTGAACGACTGCGGCGCATCGTTCCGCCGACTCTGAGCGAGTCCCGCACCTTCAGGTTTCACGTCTAGCACCAACGGAGAAATCGAATAGCGCCGACCCCGGAAATTAA
Source organism: Leptolyngbya sp. GGD (assembly GCF_026735145.1). Taxonomy (NCBI): domain Bacteria; kingdom Bacillati; phylum Cyanobacteriota; class Cyanophyceae; order Leptolyngbyales; family Leptolyngbyaceae; genus Leptolyngbya; species Leptolyngbya sp. GGD. The sequence goes on along the minus strand of NZ_JAPQKE010000007.1, from coordinate 40,345 downwards.
AGCTGACCAAATTCTGACTCAGTAGATCATGAAAGGCTTTGCGATCCTGATACTCCTTGTAGGGCAGTAACGCTGCCAGTGCGATCGTAAATTGTTCGGGTAAATTCGCCGTTTCTGCGATCGCGCCAATAATTGCTAACGCCTTGTACGCCGCGAACTCATACTTGCTCAATCCAGTTGGGGGCTTCCCACGCATTTGTTGTGCTTTCATGCCCAGAACGTAAACTTTCCCATTGGCAAGTTCGATAAAGGCATCATTCTCCGGTCTACCGCCTGCAAGCCCAGTATCGATCAAATCATGGGGCGAGATTTCGAGAAATTCTGACCCCATTAATAAAAGCTCTGTGTTGCCTTGCGACCAGCATTTCCAAAACACTTTGCTTTGAGACGTTCCAGTATCGATCGTCAAAATCACATCTGGCATTGAAGCAGTCATTTGTATTTTCCTTTGGGTGAACGGTTGATTCGATGCAAGCCTTCTTGTTGAGCATTTGAAGTTAAATGTTGCTCCTTAGAAGGTAAAGCGGAGGTAACGGATGCCTATGTAGGAGCGAGATCGCTGAGGTTCCATGATTCCACAACGTCTGGATTGCACGTTCAAAGGTATTCGGGTGGTCATTGAAGGCAAAAAGTAGGTAGTGGAAGACCAAAGAGAAGTACTGTCAGGTCAGAGTGATAGGAGCTAAATCGCTAAAACGATTGCTCTGTCTACTGGCTAGGCAGCATAGGGACTCCATCTGACGACAATATGGCAAAGTTCTGATCGCTTATGACAGTCTTGGTCTGCCGTAATGCCACAATTCACGCCTGCTGCGCCACACCTCTGTCAAATCCTAGAGGTAGGGTGCAGACACTCAAGCAGAGGAGGCTTTGTAGAACGCCGTATCCGGCAGAGTCTTCTTCGTCTAAACACAGCCACGGGTTCCTTGTTCCCCACTTGCTCGGATTGCCACAGCTTCCCGCGTCACACCTAACGCCAGGTGTGGTTTCCACACGCGCCACACCAATAATCAATTGCTCACATTCTCTACTTCTGAGACTGAAACGCTATGCCTAGCAATGGTTCTAAGAAATTCCACATTACGCTTCCACTTGCACAGGGGAACGAGATTGAAACGATCGCGACGGAACGAGGCGTACCTGCGGCACAAATCATTCGAGAACGCCTGATGACATGGCAGCCTTCATCTGAGCAACCGAGCGAACCTGTACTTCCCACGCCACACCCTGACCTCACAGCGTTCACCACTCAATTGCAACAGTTAACCGAGCAATTGCATCAGGTTCAACAAGTTGTGGCTCAGTTAAGTGAGCGCCCCAATTCCACTCAGCCTGATCCACAGATTCGTGCAGCACTCCAGCCTGTTCATACGCGCTTGCAACAGGTGGAAACTCAAGTCGGAGTCATCGGCAATCTAGTGCAACAAGTTGTGCAGCAAATCATCAAACACCAATTACGCCTCGAAGGTTGGCTGGAAGCCGTGTACGTCATCTTGCAACCACTTCTCATGGATCATCAGCCAGAAGAGGTTCAGCAAGGTCGTCAAGCCTGGATCAAAGAACTGCAACAGCGATTAGAACAGCACCTGGAAATTCACAAATAACAATGGTTGTCTCAATTAAAAACATTTCTCCAACACACGGAATGTATTACTACACGAAAGAGGGAAATTACCTGAACCTGGACGATTGCTCAAATTGGTACGGCAGATTAGCCAAGGTTTTGAATCTGACTGAATCTGTAGAATCTCAGCCCCTAGCTTGCCTGTTACGAGGGCGATCTCCCAATGGGGAGACGCTGATCGACAAGTCACGACTGCATTCTCAAACATCTAATGATGGGAGCAAAAAAATCAAAGAACGCGCAGGAATTGACCTGACAACCAGTGCGCCCAAATCTGTCTCGATCCAGGCTTTAGTCTTTGGCGATCGTAGACTAGAAATCGCTCATCAAGTTGCCACTGTCCGAATGCTGGATTTTTTAGAGGAACGCTATGCCATCACTCGGCAAATGCAGCAGGGCAAACGACAGAAGGTACTGACTGGAAAATGCGCGATCGCACAATTTCACCACGACACCAGCCGCGAATTCGATCCGCAACTCCACACCCACAACATTATCCTGAACCTGCAACAACTCCCGGACGGAAAATGGCGCAGTTTGGATAATGCGGAAATTTATCATGCAAAGATGCTGTTAGGGCAAATTTACCGGAATGAATTAGCGCAAGAAGTCCAGGGGCTTGGTTATGAGATTCAGGTCACGAACCATCGTTTGGGATTATGGGAATTGAAAGGCTACTCCAGCGATCAAATCAAAGCCTTCAGTAAACGGAGCCAGCAGATTCAGCAACAGGCTGGAGACGACGCCAGCAGCGAACGCAAAGCTTGGATTGCCATTTCATCAGGACGCAACGAAAAACAGCAGATACCGAGAGAGGAACTAGAGGCAAGATGGATACAAGACGCTACTGTGATCGATTTGCAGCCAGCGATGATCCAAGAACCTAGAGAAACCGTCAGACTTAAGCTGACTCAGACAATCGCCAATGCCACGATTGACTACTTAGCCCAACACTCTACCGTTTTTCGACGAGAGGAAATCGAGCGCGTTGCATTGATGCAAATTGGGCAAATCAGCTTTACCGCGTTGCAAATCGCGATCAACGAACATCCAAATTTAACCTTCTGTCTGAACGAGAAAGGACAACAGTTATGTACTTATCACCCTACAGGAATCACTCATGACTCAACCTCGCATGATATTTGGGGACTTACCGAGCAAGATTGCACCCACTCGTCTCCAGGGCTATGCTCAGACGATTCCCAGTCAGCCGAAGCCATCAACGACTTCCGCGCCCTCGAACAATTCCGTCAAGACCTCCGCGCCCTTGCCGCCACCTGCCCAAGTCTCTCTACTGAACGAAACCGATTGGCGGGGGTGGAACCATTCGATTCCAGCGACAACGGAACAACTGGAACGCCTGCAACAGTGGCTGAAACCACTTCCAGTTACGCTGATTCAACTAAAGCAATTGCTGGAAAACCAACAGCAATCGATCAGCCATGTGAACATGGTGGTCAGCAATCTGACCGCACTATATCAGGAGAAGTTGACCACACCACTGAAGATGGAATGGAACAGCCCAATCAAGAAGCGGAAAGATTTGAATTGGAGCGCGATCTCTATCAGTAGCGGCTCAGTTCTATTAACTGTGGCTTTGACCGTTGGATTCATTCAGATCGGTCTAATGCCACTGAATGCAAAAGTTGACAAGCTACTAACTCGAATTTCTCGGTTGGAACAGTTGGCTGGAGGGAAATAATAATGCAGGACGTTGAATACTGGCAGGAACAGGAACGCCGCGCCGCAGAAATTCTTCCCATCTTGGAACAAACGTTAGCGATCGCGCAAACGCAGAATCTGCTCCAGCAAACAAATCAGGGTTGGTGCTACTGGGGGAATGACCAGACTTTGATTTATGATCCTGAATCCGAGCAGTTGTCGATCGTGGCAAACGATAGCTCTTGGCAACTGGATTGGCACGAAGGCTTGTTTGTCCGATCGGCTGAGACTCGCATTACCGATGAGCAACTAACTCAATTTCACGAACTCGCAAAGTGGCTCGAAGCTCAAGATGAGCAATCGCAAAAACCTCAGACCGAATTATCTCAATCGCAGGCAGAAACACTGCTCTCTAACGCGGCAGAATTGTTTGAATACTATGCCAGTCAAGGAGATGCTGCTTTCAAGTTCTCACCCAGCAGTACCGAACACTTCTACCGAGTGCAAATTGAGGATGAGATTTATCTGATCAGTCGGGATGATGAGAGTGGACTCTACTCGCTTCAACGCGAAGATGGAACTGCTTTGAGCGCGGCGGATGTGCAGTGTTGGCAGCAGATTGAGATCTGGCTCAAGCAGATAGCAGGACAACCCCCACAGCAAGTCCCTCATGCTGCCGCCCCTTACTGGGAACAGCAAACCATTCAAGCAAATGAAGTCTTACTGGATGCTCAAGCCTTGTTCACTTCCCAAGAACAAATAGGTAGAGTCGAGTACGATCCAGTGCGCCAGTGTTACAAGACTGAGATCGAGAACTACACCATTGGTTACAGTCCTCTATCCGATGTGTTCTGGTTGGAACGAAATGATGAGCGGCTGGTTTCCGCTGCTCATTATCAGCAACATCGGGAGCATGGACGATCTCAATCGCAATGGCATCTGACCGAATTACACGACCTGGGCAACATCGCTCAGGAGGATGTACGGCGATTGGGAGAATGGCGGACTTGGCTAATGATGCAAAACGATTTAGACCGAGAGAAATTGCAGCAACCCACGCATCATGTATCCCAAGAGCAGCCACTTCATTCCAACCAGAAGTCAGCAAATTACGACCTTGATCGCTAACAAAGAATATATGCCCCCGCCATACGAATGTCAGATCTGGAATTTACACTAACCCTGTCAACCCTAACGGGAAACAAATATGACTCATTCTCCCTCAATCGAGGATTTACTGAATGTTGTGCTTGGTGAGGCAGCGTTTAGCACGAAGCGCAACTCCGAAGGAACCGCTCAAGATCTGACAGAAGCCGACAAAGCCACACTTCGCACAATGGTTCAAACTCTAGCTGGAGATGTGCAAGCAGAACTCCATACAGATCCTCAATCTCCCAATGAATCAACTGCTCAACCTCTTCCGACATAGAGAGTTTGTCAGCAGAAGTAGATGCTTTTCTGTCTGAGCTAGGGCGTTTTTCCAAGTGAGCAATCGACACAATCGACAGACGGACCGCTTGATGAACAATCCGATTCTACGTTGGTTCAAGCCTTGGGTAATCATGCTGAGAGTGCGAGTGGTGTTGTCGAAGTGCTATCAATGCGCCCTATCACACAACACGCCCTGAACGCCCTACGCCATGTGGAATCCGCAGCTAACAGCACGGACGATCGGAGTCGGTGATTTATGCCAAGCCCTAGAACAGAACCTCCGCCCACAGTCCCTTCATCGATGGAAACGATCGATAACCACACTGATCCGCACAATCCGATTTCATCAATACTTTGGAATCTAGTACATTGATCCTGCAGCCTCAGCACGTTGCTTTATTCGCGATCGTGATTTGCATTCCTCTGGGGTTAAAATTGGGTATTCCGACATTGCTCCATCAAGTAGAACGAGCCGGATGGTTGAAGCAATTGCAGTCTCAGAATCCTTCTCTTAGTAAGGTTGAATCCATTCACAATGGCATACTGTTGATCAAAACTCCTGCCGGAGAAATGCTGCGGGTGAAGTTAGCAGGATTAGATCTAAATACACCTTGGCAAAACCAGGCAGAAGGAATCATGACAATGCTGATGCAGACAACACAGCCAAAAGTGATAGTAAGTCATATGTAGATGTCTCAAAGCGGCGTTACAGGAGCAATCGTAACCTTACCAAATAGGACTCCGTTGCAAGAAATTCTGGCGTTGCATAATGGAGAGATGAATTGAGGTCATTTTCCATGCAGTGCTCTGAATGCCAGTCTACTCATATCCGTAAAAATGGAAAAAGGAAAGGTAAGCAGAATCACATCTGTGTCAATTGCAAACGCCAGTTCATTGACTGCTATGACCCTGCTAAAGGCTACTCGGATGCAGTCAAACGCGAATGCTTATTAATGTACACCAATGGTATGGGATTTCGAGCTATCGAACGAGTCAAAGGTGTGCATCATACAACGGTGATTCATTGGGTGAAGCAAGTCGGGCAGAATCTTCCAGATGCCTATGATCCAGACAAAGCCCCAGAAGTCGGCGAACTCGATGAACTCGAAACGTTTATCGGAGCTAAAAAAACAAAATCTGGATCTGGACAGCAGTAGACCATTTCACGTCCGGGATTTTAGGGTGGATGCTGGGTGACCATAGCACGGCAACAATTGCCCACAATGGGGCAATTGTTGCTCAATGGCAATGTTATTTCTATGTCACAGATGGTTGAAGGGTCTATCCAAGCTTCATTCCAGACGGCGATCAGATTGTTAGCAAGACTTACATGACGCGCGTTGAATCTGAGAACACGTGACTGAGACACTATCTAGCGCGATTGCATCGCAAGACCTTGGACTACTCAAAATCCGAGGAAATGCTGAGGCATTCGATTCGATTGCTACTGCACTAACTCAAATTCTGGGATGTACCCATTCCAACCTAATTCATCTCTCTATTTAGCAATGCCCGCTGCAACTGATTCGCATATTGCTGTCCGAACTTCTGACACCATTTCCGAACTGTTTCGTAAGTGACTTCAATGCCACGATAGAGCATCTTCTTCTTAATGTCCCGGTAGCTCAAGGGAAAAGTGTAATACAGCTAGATGCAGTAGCTGATAATTTCGCCAGGAAATCGATGACGGGAGTATATGGGCAAGCAGGCAAGCTCAACGCTGAACCAGTACGATTATTCTACATTCGGGTTAAGCTGACAATGCCATCTCAGGTTAAACCAAATCCTAATCAACTCTTCGAATGAATGAGCGGAGCGATTCTGCGCAGGAAGATTACAAATTATTTCAGTTCAGCCAACAATTTATCATCACTCCTAGAGTTATTTTATTTGATGCCATAAGATTCTAAATCGCCTATAGTGTTCGACTTCGAAATAAATAGATAGTTTGAGGCTGGTGAGAGAAGGGGTGCAGCAAAACTCAATTTTACCGATTTGAGCCTCTTCACCACCTGATTCAAGTCACCAGCGGATTAATGCCAGCGGATTAATGGAGATGAGATCGGTAATGCCATTTTTTCCAGCCCGTTATCATTTAGCACTGCAGGAGCCTAAGCTTTTCTTGCACGTCTATCTAGACTCTCGCAGTGGAGGCAACCGATGAGTAGTGCCCTTGCGATCGCAGCGGTCAGCGCAGTTATCAAAAATTTGCTGGAAAATGGTTTAATTCGGCGGGGCATTGCGAGTAGTTTAGGAGACTCTCCGACCATTACAATGCTGGCACCAGAGCTAGACGGGGCAAATGCGGGTTCGCTGGCAAAAAATCGGCTGAATCTTTTTCTCTATCAAACGACGCCCAACTTAGGGTGGCGAAACATGGGACTGCCGTCACGAGATAGTCGAGGCGAAGAAATGACGAGTCCACCACTGGCACTCGATCTGCACTATTTACTGACTGCTTACAGCCGGGAAGCCTTTCATGCTGAAATTATGCTGGGCTATGCGATGCAGCTATTGCATGAATTTCCAGTGCTAACGCGGGGTGGAATTCGGTCTGCGTTAGAAAGTTTGGCATCGAGTGATAGTGCTGCCGAAAAAGCACTGGCGACATCAGATCTTGCCGATCAAATTGAGCAGATTAAGATTAGTCCACATAGTATGGACACAGAGGAAATTTCTAAACTTTGGTCTGCCCTTCAGTCTCAGTATCGTCCGACGGTGGTTTATCAGGCATCGGTTGTGCTGATTGAAGGGCATCGCCCAACTAAATCTGCTTTGCCAGTCCGCGATCGCAAACTCATTATGTTGCCGTTTAATCGGCCTGTGATTGAAACAGTCTCTCCACAGGTCGTTTTGGCAGGGGAATCCCTCACGATTCAGGGACAAAACCTGAAAGCAGAACAGGTTCAAGTGAGTTTTGGCATGGAAGCCGTGACGACACCAAATCCAGCCAATGTGACCAATACGCAGATTCAGGTGCCACTCCCGGCGGGTCTACGAGCCGGAGTCAATACGGTTCAGATTGTCCATCCGCTTGATTTTGGCACGGGAAGCTCCTCTGAACCTCACCGTGGCGTTGAGTCCAATATTGTGGCGCTCGTATTGGCACCGAAAATTGTCACCAACTCCGAGTCATCCCCCACTGTTCTCCAAGCTTCCCAAGGCAGTACATTCACACTTGCAGTCGATCCGCCGGTTGGTCGTAAGCAAAAAGTGGCTTTACTGATTGGCGATCGCGTCATTGCAATTCCCTCCCGTTCCACCACCGGATCTGAAACAACAAGCGATCTCAGTTTCTCCATTCCGATTGATTTCCCGAAAGGCACTTTTCTCATGCGCTTACGGGTCGATGGGGCAGAAAGTGCTCTGGAAGTTGATACAAATCCGAATAGCCCAACATTTAACCAATACAGTGGACCTAAGATTGAAATCACATGATTGTGGCAACCTCACAGAATTGGCAACTCGCGAACCAGCAGTATTTGGCAACTGCGTTGGAGAGAGTTCGGGTTGCTTTGCAACAATATGTGGCGCGATCGCAGGGCAAGGAACTGACAGACATTGACGACAAGACTTTCCTTGCAGAACTGGAAGCCATCGCTGCCCAACTCTCACCACCGCCTGCGCTATTGAGCTTATGTAGCGCGTTTGGGCTAACTTCATTTGAGCGGGATGTGTTGGTGCTATGTGCAGGCGTTGAGCTGAGTGCTTCTTTTGCTCAACTGTGTGGAACGGCAACCGGGACTCAGCACGCTTACCCCACCTTCAGCCTGGCACTGACTGCATTACCAGATGCCAATTGGGGCGCTCTCACGCCAGCCCGTCCACTGCGCCGCTGGCGGTTAATCGATATCAATCATGGCGAAAGTTTAACTCAGAGCCGCTTACGGATTGATGAGCGGGTGTTGCATTATCTGAACGGCATTGCCTATTTGGACGATCGCCTGTCTGGGTTGGTGCAGCCATTAATGATCTCGGCTGAACTCCCGCGATCGCATCAACAGTTGGCAGAACGCATTGTGGATGGATGGTCTGAAGCCTTGGACAGACTGCCCATCATCCAGCTTTGTGGTGAAGACCTGGCAGGCAAATCAACGATCGCGGTTTCGGCTTGCCACCAGCTTGACCTTCAGCTTCACCGCATACGGGCAGTGGATATTCCGGCAGCAGCGGCGGAACGGGAAGCCCTGGCGCGGCTCTGGGAACGGGAAGCCTTTTTTAGTCAGAGTGCCCTGCTGGTGGATTGTCACGAGTTCGATGCGACGATTCAACGCGCCACACTCCCCTTTCTCGAATCGCTGCAAGGAATGGCGATCGTCACGGGACATGAGCCGCTAGACTTGCCAGAGCGTTCGTGTGTGCGATTAGACGTGCATAAACCGACCACTGCGGAACAACGGGAACTCTGGCAGGGCGCGCTGGGTGCTTCATCTGCCAGTCTCAATGGGCAGCTAGACACGATCGTTTCTCACTTCAGTCTCAGCCCCCTGACGATCCAATCCATGACGGAAGTGTTCAAAACGCAAACTGCAAACCACAAAACTCCCGGCTCCAAACTGCTTTGGGAGGTTTGCCGGACTCAAGCCCGCACCCGTTTAGACAATCTGGCCCAGCGAATTCCACCTGCTGCAAGGTGGGATGATCTGGTGTTGCCGGAATCACAAAAGCAAACACTGCGGGAAATTGCAGCTCAAATTCGGCAACGCACGACCGTTTATGAGACCTGGGAATTTGCGACTCGAAGTGCCAATGGGTTAGGCATTAGCGCGTTATTTGCTGGTGCCAGTGGAACGGGGAAAACTATGGCTGCCGAAGTGCTGGCGCAAGATTTAAAGCTAGACCTGTATCGCATTGACCTGAGCCAGGTGGTGAGCAAGTACATTGGCGAAACGGAGAAAAACCTGCGTCGGGTATTTGATGCGGCTGAAATGGGTGGCGCAATTTTGCTGTTTGATGAAGCGGATGCGCTGTTTGGCAAGCGGAGTGAGGTGAAGGATAGCCACGATCGCTATGCCAATATTGAAGTGAGCTATCTATTACAGAGAATGGAAGCCTATCGAGGATTAGCCATTTTGACGACGAATTTGAGAAGTGCGATCGACCCTGCCTTTCTCCGCCGGATTCGCTTTGTGGTGCAGTTTCCGTTTCCCGATGTGGCGCAACGTGCGGAGATCTGGCAGCGGATGTTTCCCGCGAAGTTGCCCACGGAGGGGCTGGATTATGGCAAACTGGCTCAATTGAGTGTGGCAGGCGGCAATATTCGCAATATTGCTTTGAATGCGGCATTTTTAGCCGCCGATAGCCGCGAACCGTTACAGATGAAACATTTACTCCGAGCCGCGCAGAGTGAATACACCAAGTTAGAAAAAACCCTAACCAATGCCGAAGCTGGAGGTTGGGTATGAGCAGTACAGACCAGATCGCACAATCAATTGATGGAGGATTGGGGGAATGAGCAGGCAACAACCAACTTCAGCCAAGGCAGAATCAAAACCAGTTGCCACTTCAATCCAATCTCGGTTGTTGCAAAATAGTTGGGGCGATCGCGATCTGCCTCAACAATCTGAACTTGCTGCAGCAACCCTAATCTTACATGAGGCACTGAATTTACCAATTCACGCAACCAGTCGTCTCATGATTCAGCCTAAGTTGATGATCGGGCGAACAGGAGACAGATATGAGCAAGAGGCAGATAGAGTGGCAGACCAAGTTGTACAACAACTTCAGACACCGACATCTGCCTATCAAATGGAGATGAACAAGTCTTCCATAAGGATCGCTCAACATACTAGCGATAATGGAACCCCAACCATTCAACGTTTTGTCCCTAAAGATCTGCAAGGAAACTTGGAACCACGAACTTATGCTGCCCGCGCTGATCAGGCAGAAGACGGAAGAACCGGATTTGGTGAAGTAAACAAAGGATGGATCAAAATTGTGCTATCTGATGGTAGTGAAGATATCATTCATGCCGAAAGCAATTATAAACAACACCATACGGAGGAGAAGCTAGTCGAGATAGCTCTTAAAAAGTACCCTTCGCTAAATTTAAAGACCCCACCGGATGCACAGGGTCAGTTGCGTATTGTCGAGTTGTATACGGAGCGAGCGCCTTGTAATGAAGCAAATGCAGATTTATCACGAAAAGGACGTCTTGCTGGCAACTGCAACAATTTCTTAAATCTAAGGTTACATGAAAAAGTCATAGTGTCCTTCAGTGTCGCTAATGATTCAAGTAAGTTCTTGGAGCTTCGGGAAGCTGGGAAGAAAAAGTACGCTCAGGAGGTTGTTGAAGGTAAACGGAGAGGAACTTCAGGATTAAATTGGTATATCCAAGAAGCACATAATGACCGTTACGGGACACTAGGACGCAATTACAAGAAGGAGAATGATGAATGGAATAAAGCACAATTATGTGTCATAAATAATTATACTGCACTATATGGAAATACAGTTGCCAGGAATGATTTCTGGAAAACACAATACGGGTTAGATCTATGGAATGGTTATCACTATGCGGTTGGAAGCGTTCAGCCCGGTCGAGATGTAACAAGTGAGCCAGTGATAGAAAAAATCTGGAATGTTGCAACCGCAGTATTAACAAATATTATGTCAGAGGCGACGAGTGGAAACTTAGCTTTCGCTGATTTTATACATGATGATGATAATGATGCAGATGGGAGAGAAGAGCTGAATCCCTATGATCTCGTTCATGACGATGAGGATATGCATGAGGATATGGAATTTTAGAATAGATTTAGTAGCGAGAAATTTATAGGTAAGTGGCTACGATCTCTTTCATCTCAAAAATATCACTTCTTCCACAGTAGCTCATCCTCTAGCTCAACTTGGTCCAAAATGATCAAATCCGGGTTATAGCCTGATTTGTTATGTTTAATAGGTTTGATGGTCGTCTGTCGAGGGATGGGATAGGGTAATTGTAATCGCCTAATCTCAAAAAACCGCTCATCTCTGAAAAACTGCTTACCTATTCCTGAAGTTCCGTTGGTTGCATTTCAATAGCTGCCTCATTCTATAATGCGTAGCGACCATAACCATCCGAATACCAGTGCAGAAACTCTTCTAAAGTCATCAACTTCCTGAGCCATTACTCAGCGCCCTCATGACTGTATTTCTTTCAACTGTAGTTCAGCGATGAAGGTAACAAAGCTATTGACACCAATTGCCGGGCAGGCAAGGAGATAATAATATCAGGTTAGCACTGTAAGGTGGCAAGTATGCGATCGCGCCTGAAATCCCAAACCGCTCCTCAATCTTCTTTTATATCTACTGAAAATCGACTGCTCCAGAATCTTGGAACTCACCAACACAATATAGCCATTGATGCTCCTCCAGTTTTGCATGAGGCGTTAAGCTTAGCTGTTCGATCGACAAATAATCTAATCATTCAACCGAAATTGACGATCGGTGCTGTTAACGACAAGTATGAGCAGGAAGCAGATCGTATTGCAGCGCAAGTAGTTAATCAAATTAACGCACCTCAATCTTTGCAGCGAGGTGAAGCCATTCAGCGTCAGGAAAATAACGAAGATGACAAGTTGCAAATGAAACCTTTGTTGCACAGCCCATTAGAAGGCATTCCTGCAACCCTGGAATTAGAAGCAGAGATTGAGCACATCCGTGGAAGTGGACAGCCTCTTGCTGAAAGTATTCGGAGACCAATGGAGCAAGCCTTTGGCGCAGACTTTAGCGGAGTCAGAGTCCATACCGATTCAAAATCAAACAGGTTAAATACATCTATCCAATCGAGTGCCTTTACTACTGGGCAGGATGTCTTCTTCCGCCAGGGAGCCTATGAGCCGGGGAGACAGGGTGGGTTGAAGTTGCTAGCGCATGAGTTAACCCATGTGGTACAGCAGAGAGGAGGGGGGGAGCTTTTGGGTGAACCGAGAACCAAACATCGGGTATCGGGGACGGGAAGCAAGCGGGTGCAGAGGAAACTTGTGGAGAGTGCTACCTGGCCATTGAGTTCGACAGCACAGACCCTGGTGACCCAATTGCATAGCCTGGTACCGAAGGCAGAGAATTTGGCAAGGATTAGTATGCAGTTGTATTATCAAGGTAAACAAAAGCCGACAGCCCACCAGTTTAATTTCAAAGCGAAGGCCGAGGCTGGAAAAACTGGGGCAAAAGAATGGGGCTATTGTATCGAGGAACAACTGGATAGCTTGGTTGGCCACCAGTGGTCTAAACAGGTGCCGTTAGGAAAATCCCGCCCGGATTATACGGCCTATTTGCCGGGAAGCGACATAATATTCGTTGACCTCACCACTCCTAAGGAAGCAGGCTCAGGGGGAGATCACATCACCAAAAAGCTGTATGATAGCCAAGTTGCGGCAGGGCCAGACTGGCGTGCAGCTGACATAACGCACAGTGGAGTGGTTTACGGAGGGACGGGGACGGGACCCATGAGGTCGTCGGCAGCGAGCAAAGAGGAGATGGCAGTTTTTCAAGCATACAGGGCGGCAGCGAGAGGCAAGAGTGACGTCGACTTCAACGACGGAATCGAAGCGCTGATTCAAAAGTATGGGAAAAAAGTGAGTGAGTATACATTTGACCAGGCATGGGATAGTGTGAAAAGAGCGAAATTCCTGAAGATTTACAAGGACGCGCTTCACGCAAATGAGAGGGAGGAAGAATACGAATAAAACGACTGTAGTGAAGCAGTTCGTTCTTGTTGAATGTGTTAGAGACAGCGAAACGTGCCGAACAGCCCCTAATTAAAGCGAGCGTCTACCTTCAAAACACCCTCCACACCCGTTCTCACCCACCGCCACCAATGGTTTAGGTATGTCTCAACACGGACATCGTCCACATTCTGCTCATAAAGCCGCGACACCTGTTCCACTGTCTTGTTCTCCACCCCCACCCTCGTTAGCGAAAATCAATGGAAAATTGAATTAATATCCAGATAACACTATTGAGGTGGTGAGTATGCGATCGCGCTTGAAATCTCAAACGACTCCTCAATCCACCTTGACTGCCACTTCAAGCCGATCGCTTCAGCATCGAGTAACACCTCGACACGGTACCGCTTTTGATCGACCGCCAATATTGCATGAGGCACTCAACTTGTCGGTTCCTTCTACCCATCATCTGTTAATTCAGCCGAAGCTAATGATTGGTGCAGTGGGAGATAAGTATGAGCAAGAAGCCGATCGCGTGGCAGCGCAAGTCGTTAATCACATCAATGCCCCTCAAGCGTCTCAACCTGGGGAAACCATTCAACGCCGACCCACCGATGAGGACGACGACGACAGGTTGCAAATGAAGCCTTTATTCCAAAGCCCATCCGCAGGCATACCCGCAACACCGGAGTTGGCAGCAGGAATTGGGCGATCGCGGGGTGGTGGAATGCCTCTGACTGAAACGATTCGTAAACCAATGGAACAGGCTTTTGAGGCAGATTTTAGTCGAGTGAAAGTCCACACCGATGCCAGAGCGGATCAGTTGAATCGATCAATTCACGCTAGAGCCTTTACAACCCAACAGGACATCTTCTTTCGCCAGGGAGAATATCAACCAGGGAACCGCAGCGGCCAGGAGTTGATTGCGCATGAGCTAACCCATGTGGTGCAAAAAAGCGGAAATCCATTCACAGCAGTCATTCAAAGAGCGCCATTTCCCAATGAAGAAGCGAAGTTTAGAACCGATAATGGAGACCCGAATATCGCCAATTCCGAGTATTTGATAGACCCACACGGATATACAAGGTATGCCCCAATCAACAAGTATCGACTACCCAGCCAAGTGTTTCACAGCGGCAAGAGAACGTTCATGTATTTCAGAAGTTATGAAGCAGCGGTAGGATTTAACCGCTACTTCAGCAAGAGAACGGTTATAGGTGAAAAGGTTGGGAATGACATCCAATTCCAATACTTCAGTTTGACCCACGACACATGGCTGCCGATTCCAGAAGCATTCTGGGCAAAGTGGAGCCCGGCTGAAAAAATGACCGTGTTTGACTGTGATATGGATGACGATGGAAACATACAGCAAAGGGGTTCACATTTTGGTCATCCGGTTGAAGATTTGAATGTGAAACTACCAAACTTAGATACACCCACTCGGCTCAAGGAATTGCGGAAACTACAGGAGTGGTTAGATCAGATTATCGCAACTGGGCAATTAGGCGCAGACTTAAGCAGTGGCCCATTTACGGAACAGCAATTGTTTAACGCATGGGAGCGAGCACACCGTACAAAAAACGTTACTCAAGTCGAGTGGCAGACTTATCTGAAATACGTCGATTATATTAATGCCCTATTTGGGGCTTTAGAAGGAGAATTACGAGAGAACTGGCAGTTTTGGGGAATGAACAGATGAGCGATCGCGCGATCGGCAAAAACCCATCATCAACACCTGCTCTACCGCTCATCCAACTTGCAATGGGTAGAGATGATGCCGTTGGGATTAGCTACCTATAAAGCTAGTGGCTCTGAAGAGTTTTGCGGTGACATCGCCTCCAAATTGGAAGCAGGCATATCCGACGAAAGCCCATTGCCCTCGGAAGTTTCGCTCAACACTTCTTCTAACACCTGAATTGCCCCACTAATACGCAGCAAGGTTTGACGTAAATTAGTTTGTTTGGTCTCTAACTCCGCCAATATCTTTTGTCCTTCCTCAAATTCGGATTTGAGTAATTGAAGTCGATGTTGAAGCTTTTCTTGCATCTTGTCTTTTAGCTCTTTTACCAAAAAGCGGTATGGATAATTAGAAACAATTAGGCTCCGAAAACTAGAACCTGTAAACGTCGATTATGATAGTTACCCTGCTGGGGAGCATACTCGCCTACGGCACCATAAGGATCATCCAATGCAGGATTATTAACAATTTCAGGTAAACTCGTTCGAAATTCCACTCTGACTCTATGGCTTCCCTTAGTAAGTTGACCAAACCAAAGATCAGAAACTCCCCAATAGTTGGTATCTCCACATATAGTCCTTGAAACCTCATCATCATTAACCTTAAGTCGGGTAACGATGTACTTTCCTCCCCCAGGCATACTTATTTGATAAAAGACAACAATAGCAGCATCTGCAGATAAAACAAGATTCTTTTCTAAATCAGGGAATAACTGCCAGATGCCACGTCCATTAATTTTATCTTGCTCGGATTGGAGTGTTACTTGCCTTATTGGAAAATCTGATGGTACATTACGCAGTCTCGTTTCTTTTGCTTTAATCCCGGCTTCGGTGTAAATCTGAGTTGCATATCCTTGGGCTTTGATAATTCCTACAACATCCAATTTTGCTTGTGGATTTGCTGTGCCAATACCGACATTGCCATCACTTTGAACCGTTAATCGCCAATCCTTGTTAGCATAGAAGCCAATTTTATTGGTGCTGTGACCTCCAACAAATCGATCAGAACCAACCATAAGACCACCATCATTATTGCCCGACTGCAAGCGACCATTGACAAGCAAATCAATGTTTTGCCCCCCCCCACCTTGCACTTCTAGTTTTGCTTGAGGGGTATTTGTGCCAACTCCAACATTGCCCTTAACAATCAGCCCATCAGTAGGAGAAGCGTTGCCGGAGGCATAATCAGCACCGATCGCCACTCCCCCCCCCACTGATAACCTACTTTTCGGATTTGTTGTACCAATACCAACATTACCATCACCATTTAAGGTTAGAGTATGCTGTCTGCCCAAATCCTGGGATTCTTGAGTTGTATTCCAAATGTAAAAATCAAGTGCATTCTCAGTGTTATCTTTTCTGCTATGCCGAGTTCGAACTAAATGACGCCACATTCCTGTATCACCCGCGCCAAACATCACTTGATTTAATTCATTCAGCAACGTTGATACTTCTGATTGAGCTGTGCCATCGTGATTATTACCTGAGTAGTCCTTAACAATACGGTCTTTATTTACATCAAGATAAGAAGCTACTAAGTCAGGAGAATTTGGCAACATCCCATTCATCTCTGCTCGAACTTGAGCATCGCTCAACTCTATTTTCCAGATACGTAAATTGGCTAGTAATCCTACGTAGAGACCCAAAGGCGTAAATGAGGAGGCTGAGGCAAAACTACCTCCGAGCATTACCGCTGCAACCTCTGATAAAGGATTGTTATTTCCAGTGGCTGAGGAAATTAAAGGGGTCCCATCTCTATAGATTTTCATTGTTCCATTTTTAGCATGTTTAGTAAATGCCCAGTGAGTCCACTTCCCTCGACAGTCGGATGGATACGGGTAGTTTAGTCGGTCAAAATCATTGCTGCCGACACCACAGTCAAAATAGACTTGACCCTCATAAGGCAGGTGAATGTTTAAAACTCTTTGACTAGAAGCGTTTAGCGCATAAATGACTGTAACTTGGCTGTTTGATGGATTATTACTTTTGGCCCAAAAGCAAATGGTGATTTCATTTCCTGTAGGAATACTCTTTACATCTAGCCTGATATAAGAATTAGCTGTTCCAGTAAACTCCATTGCAGTCCTGAAATTGGAACCTCTAACTTGTAAAACACCGTTCACATCGAGCTTTGCACTTGGTTTTGTTAGTCCAACACCTATATCGCCATTTACTGCTAGAGCAGCAGTTTGATCTTTGTCGTTATACCCGATCGCCGCTTTACCACCAGTCACGACGAGTTTCTGTTCGGGAGCAATTTCCCCAATACCTACACTGCCATTGATTGTTAAAGCAGCGGTTGGACTAGGGTCGTTATAACCGATCGCCACTTTACCGTTAGTCATTACAACTTTCTGCTCTGGAGCCGTTCCTCCGATTTCAACCTTACGTGCGACGTAAAGACTTTGATCGATCGTTAAATCCCCAGTCATGGTGTCGCCTGCTTTGTTGAGCAGCCCAGAAGTGATGGGTTTGAAGAGCGATCGCCAATCAGCTAAGACCGAGAACTTTCCGTCTTTTCGCTCCAACAATGCCAGACTACAGTAGTAGTGTTGGACGCCGTGGGCACATTGGGCTTCAGGTGACCATTCAATGCTTTCTGTTAGAGCACGAGATGGAATCAACCAATAATCCCCTGTTTTATAGAGTTTGCCTGATTCAAACTGGACAGTGATGCTTTGTTCTAGTTCATAGGGTTTATTAAAACTCTCATCGATTCCGATTTCCTGACTGCAATCCCAGCGACGGACGATCGTGAGATCACTCCAGTTTTCAGGAGGTTGAGTATCAGGAGTCTTCCAGCCAACGGTTAAGCGATTGCCCTGCACTCGCTCTACTGTTGCCAGGATTCCGGGCTTTCCATTCAACGGCAAATCTGCATTACTAAACTCAACTAACGCACCCAATGGAAACGCTAACTCAGCGTCACGTCCAGCATTCTTAATGATGAAGTCTCGGTCAGTACTTGCTTCTACCTGGGCTGCGATCGCCCCATTATCCCGTGACCATTTAAAGCTCACTTTAGCGGTCGATTTAGTTTTACTACCTTCGTTACCCTGATGAATTTCGACGCGGTAAAGCTGGTTTTCTGTAACCGCTCCAGAAGTCGCTTTGACGGTTAATTTTCCCTCACTTATCGCGGCTTCTCCCTCGGGTTGGCAATCAGAACTCACATAATCACTTCTGTTGAAAGTGTCTTTATCTTTATTTTTATTTGTATTTGTATTTTTATCTTCTAACTTACAAAATTTAACCTGCCAAACATTCTTGACTCGTGTGGTCGTATCTGCTCCTCCCAGTGCAATATCTCGTATAGTAGGGGCTTCCAAAGATGTGATGTGATGTTGCCATACATCTAAATAAACTAAGTATTTTCCATCTGCTTCTTCTTTAGATAAGAAGTCCTCAATTTTGGCATTGGGGAAATCTGGTTGGTTTGTAAAGGTAACATCGACCTCTGCTGAATGATTCTCAAACAGCATTCCCTCAATATAGAAGCGGCCTTGACCAATCTTCAAATTCGTCCCTTTATCAATGACTGAAATTGCAAATCCCGCATTGTCTTCGGGGGCACCGCTTTGCCCGATAAAATCAGTAATTTCTGTTTCAGTGCGATAGGCTGAAATATCGAGTTGCTCGTTCCAATCAGCATCAAGTTGTACCCGCCCCTGCTGCATTAAGACGCGGCTATAACGATTTTTAGAGTCGAACGTAAACCGGGAAAAGTCGCCTTTCATAATTACCTCAAGCTGCAAGTCGTGAATCAAGTGATATAAAAAATGCCAATATCTAAACCAGACGGAACATACTCTTCTAAGTTGAGCTGTAAATAAGCTCGACGCTGCGGCTGATGCAGCAGATGAAAAACACCCATTTCAGAGCCATCATCGGCTCCCGTAGAAATTTCCTGAGCGCAATGCTGGCTGAGTTGAGCATAACCCGGTTCTCCATAAGTGACAGAAGTAAAGCGGGGAATAGGTTGTAAGAGGCGATCGCGATCATTGCTCGAGGTTTCTTGGGCTGGTTGATGCAGCCACAGATCAGGCTGACAGCGATAGCGAGGGGGAGTAGCAGAATCACTGGGAATATAACTGAAGCGAATTCCTCCGGAATATTGGCGTTGTACAGTGACAGGGGCTGTAAAAATGACGTTTGAGGCGAGCGGCAATTCACCCAGATTCACCTGCCCAAAGACCGTTGTTCGTTCTAATGTAGTCACTGGTCCCGAAGTACCAGCTTCATCGGCTGCAATAGCAAAAGTATTGGCTTTTTCAGCGATCGTCGTGGCATCAGGACGGCTATCCACAATGCTGTCTTGAATGGTCAGAATAGCTCGTTGATCGGGCAAGCGCAAAGGTCCCACAATGCTGTAGGCAATGGTCGCTTGTAAGTTGACATTTTGATCCGCCTCAATGCCTCCAAGCACTGTGCAATGAATTAGGGTTAGGTTCAGGTTCCCGCGAATGATAAGGCTACCCTTTAGCAAAAAACCATTCAAGATCAGGCTTGCCCCCGCCTCCGCAGCTTCAATCACAATCTGAGGGGATTGGATCGCAGGACGATTTCCATCGGCGGATTCTAGAGTCAGTTGACTGGATGCAGGCAGCGTTATCGTCCTACTGCCATAAACACCGTTATCTAAAATCTGAATAACACCCTTGGATTTTGCTGAAGTTCGCCAGTCTGCCAAAACACGCTCAAGACTGTTGTTCACTGCGACTGTCTGCAACCAGTCTGAGTCAGCCAGGTTTGCCAGAGTTTGCTGGCGATCATAGGGACCTCCCCCCAGATCACTACTAAACCCATAGCAGTAGCTCACGGATAGCGCAGTGTCTTGATCAGAGTCTGGAAGCACTAAACGTCCCCGTTCAACATCGATCGCCACTTGCCCAGCTTCAAGTGCCGGTCGTTGCCAGTCTTCTAAGCGCAAGCTAACTAACTGGTTAGGTAACACCGCTCGTCCATTTCTAGTGATATTGAAACTGCGATCGGGACCATAAAAGTTGCTGTTGGGCGGTTGTTGGTTCAGTTCTTTGTATCGCGCGGTGTACTCCTTTAAGTCTGCTGCGAGTGTTTCAACGCTAAGGGGACAGGGCAAATGAATGACCTCAGTTCGTTGAGTGATATCGGTCTTAGTTTGGGGACGGTTGAATAGGGGCATATCCCTTTTCAAAGGATGAACGGTGTAGCACCCCTCACTCACATAGGCGGCAGGACTGTTTCTAATTGGATAGCTTTGCAGTCGCCAAACAAACAGTCCTAAATTCAAAACGTTCGACTGACCTTGAATTGAGTATTGCGAGGTAATACGGCGGACATCAACTGTATGAGATGCAGCATCAAACGGTGAATTTAACTGGTCTAATACCGATTTGTTACGAATATCCAATGTTCTACCTTTGTCAGCGCGAACATGATTGACTGGCTGAGTCACACTCACGCCTTCAAACCCTTCCACAACTTTAGAGCGCCAATTCGCGACATCCATCGTAATGTTCTCTAAAATCGCAGGTGTTCCCTTACGGCGACGATAGGCGATCGTATTTGCCACATAGGATCGATGACTTAAGCGAGTGCTTTCCTGATCACTGAGATTGCTAACACCTAACAAATCAGCAATGTACGGAACAACCCACTCCTCACAGGTTTCGATAAACCAATTTTCGTAAAGTCCTTCAATATCGGCTTCGATCGCTTGCAGTTCAGTTTCCATCACCGCAAGCAGCGCGCGCAGTGGCTCTCCTTCAGCCGCATCTCGCTGACGATAAATAGCAGGTAGAAGGTGATAAAGGCGTTCTGCACTTGGCTGATTCATGTCCACTCCTCCAACACAGTTCCTTGTTCAGTGGAGTTTAACAACAAGATTTGAGCAGGCTTTGCTTTTCCATCTTCCCAACGCCCTAACCCGGCTACAAGGAATGATTCGAGTGAATTAGACTGACTAGCCTGTGTCGTCTGATTAGTTCGATTAGGAGGACTCAGATAGAGGGCATCCAAATCTACAGCCACAACTCCTTCTACAGCTTGAATGATTTGAATGACTTGGGACGCTGCTACGCCCTGACCGAATTCCCGCTGGCGAAAGCTAAACGCATGACTTAATGCTTGTTGAATTTGAGGCTTTACAGTCTCAAATCGATAGCGATCGCCGACCAATACCTTAGCTTTTAAGTGAAACTTTCCGTCGTCTGGATCGTAAGAGGTTACTTGCACTGACTGGAGGGCGTTACCCGCAGCCACGATCGCATCTCGCAAGTGATTGCACAAATCCTCAGGAGCAGCTTTGCCATTCTCATCTGCAACTGTGATGTAAATTTGTCGCATCTCCCCTGTCCAAATTAGGGAAGCCTGAGCTTTACCAATTCCTGCAAAACTCCGCGCGAAGTTTTCAAAATCGCGTAGAGACACGACATGATTCAGGGTAAGAACCGTACGGGGCGCGTTCTTGCGAACCATATCAAAGGAATCGCGATCGGCGGCTCCTCCAGCAGAAAGTGGATTTGTCACGTCTCGAATGCCTAAAGGACGATTCTGAAGCAAGATGAGCGATCCAGCTTTGACTTCACCTACATGACCAATGCCACTGCGATAGGTAGCACGCACATTCTCCTGACCACTAGGTAAGCGGGCACCCCGAATCCCATCTCCAAAAATGATCTGAGTTTGTCCTTGCTCATCAGTCTGCATGATATAACACTGGCTGCGGGCATCCTGATTATGCAGAGATTGAACTTGTTGCCAGAGTACCTGATTGACGTAGACCTTGAGCGTACTTTGAATTCCTGTCCCTGTTGTAGACGAAATGTAGGTCAATGGTGGCTTTTTCAATCTAAACTGCTGGTTTGCTTTAGTTCCATCACCACTCCCGAGCACTTCATCTGCGATCGTTTCTCCATGTGTTGCAAAAACAACATTGGCATAGATTTTTAGGGCGGAAGGCTCATATTCAGCCGCTTCTAGAGGTTCTTTCAAAATGAGCACCGTATGACCATCAGTATCTTTATACAGATCTTCAACAGTTGCAACTTTATTCTTGATGCCAGAGTCATTACTACCACTGATAATAATTAATTGCCCCAGCTTGAGAGGAGGACTAGCACGATCAAGCGCGATCGTTGTTTTTCCGTCCTTTTCCTCAATTCGATGTTCAAGTTCAACTTCTTGAAAAAGCTCTAACTTCTCACTTTGTATAAAAACAGTCGTTTGGCGCACTTTAAACTCTTGTTCCTGAACGCTTGAATCAACTTCAAGTCTAGTGACTTGACTTTCCAAACCAAATTCAGAATGAAAAATAATAGAGCTATTAAGGACTTTACAAAGTTTAGTTCTAAATTGAGGTTTAGTAGTATCACTGGGTGAATTCTCATCAGTATTATTTGACAACTCAGGTTGACTTAGAAGGAGCCAACTTTCTGATAAAACTCTTGGATAAACAGCATTCAGATTGATTTTCGTCCCTTCAACATGGGGATTAGTTCTAATATCCTCCGGTCGAATGAGACTAAATTTTTTTTTGTCTAAGGCAGGATTAAAGGGAGCGTCAACAATCAGGTCTGCATCATTCACTGCAACAATTCTTCTCGCTTGATTGTTTTCAGTAAAAACAATGTCACCTTCCTTAAGCTGGGCTTTAAACTGGGTATTGTTTCCAGTAACGGTGCCCCGTCCTGCTGAACCTGTTCCACTGGAAATCGTACCTTCACCGGGAATCATTATGTAACTTGATTGAGGTGCATTGTAGCCAAATAGAGAAGCTCTCTGGCGCAATACAAACACTTCAGGATTAGCAGGAGGATCTGCCTGAAGATTAGTAGAAGGAGTTAGGGAGTCCAAATTCCAGGTAATTTGCGTGTAGTTGGCTTGCAAATCTGGTTCAACTTCTGTGACTGCCCCCACATACCAGTTATTGTTCGCTGCAGTTTTCCTCCGTTCATCTCCAACAATCAGAATGACGTCACCTGGCTGAAGCAGTGTATTTGTCCCCTGTAGCTTTAGCTGAGATGTATCTTGTTTAATGGTTGTCTTAGCAGGCTCCTTCTGGTGTAGATAGGGAATGAGGCAGTTCCACTCTGCTCGCGCCTCGAAATCGCTTACAGTTTCAAAGGTCTGAGGTTGTTCTCCAGGTTGGGTTGGGATACTTTGTACCTGCGTTCCTTGAGGGACTAAAATAGCCGGTTCTGCTCCGGGGGAATCTTCTACAGTGAAAACAAGTGGAGTGCTGGCGGCAACTCCTGGTCGCAGTTCATAACCGATCGCCTTTGACAATTCCAAGATCGAACGATCCTCGATCGCCGTGCGCAGATAACCCTCATTCGCAATCCGTTCCTGATAAAAACTCAGCACATCGGCAACTACTGCCCAGCTATCCAGTAGTGCAATCGCAGGATCATCGCGATCGTGAATAAATAGAGCCTGCAGAGGACGAGTTGGAGGAGTCGTTTCAGATCCCGGAATTTCTTGCTGATGCAGGCGAGAAAGTAAACGCTGCAATATCGTGGCATGAGTTCCATAGCGATAGGCGATCGCGCTTTTCCCAGGAGCGTTGTTATGAACTTCGGGGACTTCAGCCGAACTAAACTCTGGAGGGTCGGTGATCATAAGCCCCCCTGTAAGTGAAATGTAATTCTGCCATTGTTTGGTGCACTTGCCGTATTATCTAAACGGGCAATTTCGAGTGAATTGATGGGAATTTTGCCATTTTCAAGTTCACCTTGAGACGCAGAGCCCCACCGCTGAAATTTAAGTGATACGGACGGGTCTCCCTGCCTTGGAAGATAAACTCCCGCAACTCCCGGAACTTGCATGGCAGCTTGCACAACCTGACTAAAGTAAACCGATTGACCAAAGGTAAAGCGATCAGGATGGAAAAAGCCCTGCTGACCATTTGGTAAATCGGCGTTACTAAACGCTTCCAACAAAGATTGTTTAACGGTACTCGCAAAGTATCCGACTGCCACTTTTACCGTTAAAGCAATATCAATGGGTACATATTGAGGCGCAACAATTTTCAAGTCATAGCCCGCCAATCGATAGCGTTCTAGGTAATTCAGTAAGGTTTGTTGAAATGCCGGATCGATCGGTTGATTGCCTCGTCGTTTCACTGCCACAAATGCCGTATACCAGCTCCCCGTCCAACGCAGGACAGCAGACGCTTGTTGTACCTGCGGATGACGCTCCGCCATCGATTTGTAGTCATCGGCGGTGATGCAACGTTGTTGCTCAGTGCGAAAGACCTGTGGTGCATAAAGGCGCACCTGTTCGATATTCTCTGGGTCGGTGCCGCCTTGTGCGGGTAGTGGATTTCGTACCTGGATAATTTGTTTGTGGATGTTGAGGGAATCGGCATCGACTGGAATCAGATGCGTGATCGCGTCCTGCCCCACATTTCCACGCGTACCATTACCCACTCGGTAGGTTGCAGATAAATGAGCAGTTTGTTTGGGTTGCTTACCCCGTACTCCATCACCGAACCGGAGGTAGGCAAATCCATCACTTTCGGTTTCTACCACAAAGTCACAAGCAAAGCGATCACTACTCAAAAGATCGCGCCGTGCCCACCAGGTTTCCTCATTTTCGTAAAGGTTAATCATGGGGATGGCATTCCGTGGATCTTGTACCAGCGCACTGCTAGCGGGTTGAGTTTGAGCCTGGGCGTGGTCATAGGGCACCGCATGAGTCAACTCGGCTTGCTGAAGGCGTGGACGATACCGTTGACGCTCGGGGACAGGAGGCAGTGGCTCCTCTACAATTCGCCGTCCATGTTCAGTCAGGACAATATTTCCACGGGCAACACTGATGGCTCTCAGTATCTGATTGCCTTGCCGTCGCGAAATGAAGAGGGGAAAGGGAAGCGCATCCGCTGTACTCCACTCAATCTGAGTTAATTGTCCGGGAGATCGCAGAGGATCAATTCTATCCTCATCGTCAACAGCAACATTGGTCAGGCGAATGGGATGACGATAGTTGATATTGGCATCTTCAGCTTGGCCTGTGGTAGGGCTGAGTACTTCCTCTAAAATCAATACATCGCCCACTTTCAAATTTGAAAAACCATTCTGTAAGACTGCGCTGATAGTCCCTTTGGGCAAATAAAATTCTTCTAACCCCCAATCATAAAAAAGCATCTGGTTATGAGTTTGCACTAGATCGATCGCGTGCAACGTCTCAAACATTTGTAATTGAGGTTTGAGCGCCTGATAGACTGACCGTGGAAGAGTTGGTTCAGTCGACTCCGTTTTAGTCGCTAGGAGCACTCCGGGGGGTAAGGAAGCTTTCTGATCACCCCGAATCTGAATTTGCACCCAGGCGCGGGCATTGCACCCTTCGTGCATGCGGTAATCGATCAATTGAGCGTGACGTTTGACCGAAATGCGTTGTCGGGCAGTGCCTAAATAGGCTTCGGTAGCAACGGCATCCTGGTAGTAGCTGAGGCGATCGCCTGCATAGGCTAATACTTCCACTAGAGCGGTACCTAAATCGGCTGGATGGTGTTCTCTCCAATCCGGCATCAACACCGATAGCCGATCAAGCATCAGTTGCCGGAAACTACCATAGTCTCGCGCCAAGTAATCAATTTCGAGTTCCAGCGGCGGCTTGGGTAATCGGCGAGGTAGCGCAACAGAGTCAAATTCGCTGATGCGATCGGTGCCCAGAGAAAATGTCGCCTGGGCAAAAAAGCGATCGAGGTTGGGAACATTAATCAGTTCCAGTGTATACAGCGAGGAGCTATCTGCCACATTGAGATCGCGGGACGATGGATTGGTTAGATTAATCCTAAGTACATTGCCACTGACCTGAAGCTCAGCATCAGATAGGTTAAAATCTAAGAGAGTTGTGCTGATGCCCGACGTGATTCTGATATTTTCAGGCTTGATGTTAGCAGGGACAACTGTTTTTTCAATGCCCTGAGCTGCAGGAATAAAGTGCAACAAGAGTTGTGACAGATTGAAGTCAACTTCAATAAAATCCAGCCCAGTCAGCTTGGTGTGTTGACTGATGGCAGTGCGCCGCTGTTTACGCGATGTTTCATCCAGTTGAAACTCATTCATCCCACCTGGCTCCGTTCAAACTGGGCAACCTGTCGCTCTTGATTGCGGCGCACAATGTACTGCACCATTACCCTCACTGTAGAGCCTTTGCTTTCCACCTGGATTGCTTCTACCAAAATCAAATCACCTAACCACTGCTGTAAGGCTCCCTGCACTAAAAACTGCGCCGCCGCAGCTAGCTCATCACTATTAGGCGCAAAGACAAGCTGCATCAATCCAGTGCCAAAAGCGGGACGATTCACTCGCTCACCCGGCATTGTGAACAGAAGTTGTTCAATCAGCTGATGAATATGATCATCAGGATTGGATTGCGCAACGCGATGGTGGCGATCGATTTGAAATGGATAAGCAATATTGGTCATGCTAAATCCCCTTGATTCGCAACTGGGTTGGCTGCAACAACACCCCATTTTTCGTGGTCTGACATTCCGCTTGAGAGTCTTGTAATATCACCGGAACTCCATTGGATTTAACCCTTGTAGCTGTCCTTGTCCATTGAGCAGTAGCACAAAACGGTCCACCTGAGGTCAATAAAGAGCACCCAGCGATCGCATAAACATTGTTTTGCAACACAATAGGCTTACCATTCACCTTAACTCTCAGATTAGTAGGGATGGTTTGACCAATACCGCCGTGCATACAGAGGACTGGATCGCCCAGACAGATGAGATAACCAGGCATCAAGTCACCTCCAGTGCGCCATTGTTGACGTTGACATTGATATTCGCGAGCTTAACCGTAGCACCTCCATGCTGGATGTCGAGACTGGCTTGAGTTAGTTTCACCAGCGCTTGAGCTAAAGCCAGCTCAAGCGCTTCAGGGGAAAGTTTAACGGTAGCAGGGGTGAGTCCAATTTCAACGCCCTTTGGGGTGAGCTTAAGAGCAGCGGGATTGCATGTCACCACGACCCCTTGTGAATTCAGCACCAGTTTGATCGGCACCTGCACGGCTGGCGGCTTGATCTCAACTGTTATGCCCCCGGCTCCTGGTGCATCCTCAAAGGTGAGGGTCATGGTGTCAGTTTTAAACATCTTTGTTGTGGGCGCTGCCGGAGGTGGCAGTGGCAGATCCCCTTTACCCCAAAAGCAACCCGTCCAGATGGGGTAATCGGTGTCACCGGCTTCAAACTCAACCCAAATATTGCTGTTAAGTTTGGGAATCGCGTAGAACCCAACGCCCTTTCCGGCATAGGGTACGCAAGGCATTGCCCAACTGAGCCGACCTTCACCCAGAATGTAAGGGACAGAAACTTGCACTCGACCCAAATAGAGTGGGTCGATATTGTTAGTTACTTTGCCCCGATACTTGCCATAAAAGCGTCTCATGGAATCACCACTGGTGTTGTTGTACCGACCCCCTCACGGGTGAGGGTGAAGCTTTGTTTATATTCACCCAATCGCAATTGATGGGTGACGCTTTTGACGTAATACAAGCCGTCGTAAGTGCTGCCTACGCCCCGCAAACCGACTATTCTCCGGGCTTTCAAGACTCCGTTGTAACGTACCGCATCAAGTTCTCCAGTGGCTTCCACCACCTGATCCATAGAGGCATCAGTAATCGCCTGGGCACGGGAGAGCATCTGAGTGTAGGTTAAACCTGCACCCTGTTTAGGCAGCACTTTACGGGCTTTAGCCGTTTTCAACATGGCAGATTGGGTTGCCAGGGGGAGTCGCGGGCTAGAGAAGGTTTTGATGGGCAGACTACGCCCTGTCAGGCTATCTTCTCCTTTCCCGGAGACAAAAGTAGGAGTCAGAGCTTTGTGCTGAATATTAATAGAATTCACGTTGGTAGAAGTTCCCAAATTGACGGAGAGAGCCCCTTGGGGAATACCTGTACGGGTTGGGGGACCCCAATAGGCAGTGTTGGTACCAGGGACAGGACCCGGAGAAACGTAAAAGACATAAGCGTAACGCTCTGCCAGGTCTTCCAGATATTCCAAATCGGTGCCCACTTGTGATGGAACTCGCTCCACAGGATTGGGAACATCGAGGGAGAGAGGGGGAATGACCAAGGGAATCAATCCGTATTGGGCATAAGTAGCAATGATTTTAGAAACGATCGCAATATCCGGTTGAGCAGGATGCTGTACGCTCTTTTCCTCCATGTCCATCATGACACTGACATCTTCACCTGTGACTGTGAGTAAAGCAGAGTTATTCGTAGAGGGCGACAACTGTTGATGGGTGATGATGCCATCCATTAACACGTAAGGGATCATGTTAATGGTAACGACCACAATCACCCGATTGAAGGGACGCAGTAGGGGTAGTTTAAGAATGGGATAGTCGATCGTGGCAAAGAGTCCACTACGATCAGCTTTGAAGGACAGTTGAAAGCCTGATCGACCTGAATCAGTTTCGGTAATTTCGATGCTATCTACAGATTGGATCAGGCTAGGAGGAGCCGGAAGCGGTACGGTGGGGCCAATTAGAAGAGAGAGTCGAACACCCTGGAAAAACATAGCACCATCTCCCTAACACTGGGTCTGAGCAATGTACAACGTACGCCCAATTTCCGTCGTTAGTTCAAAGGGATTCATAGCATTGTTTGCATCACAAATTTGCCAGTACTGCTCTGGATCGCCTAAGAAATTTGCGGCTAAGGTATCGAGGCGATCGCCTTCTTTTACCCGTACTTCTAGCACTCTGGATAGGGTTTCTGCTTGAGGCAAAAAGCGCCGACGTTTATAGGAGAGATGTCGCCCTCCTGGAGTATGCAGAGTGATGGTGTCTAACTCGTAGTAACGACTAGTGTGATCAAACATGATTAACACCTCTCCAAAAAAGACCTTCAGATTAGGTTTGAATAGACCAAATTCCGATTAAATACTATTCTCTTGGCGAAAATTCAGCGTTAGCTGATTCATATACTAATCTGACTAAAAGTGAATTCTTTAATTGTTTTTTTCCTATCATCATCTTTTTAAAAGCCTGGTGCTGATTAAAAAATAAAAGATAGAGTTAAATTCCAAAGGAATTAGCTTAATAACTTAATATTTGTGCCTAACAAGTTATTCAAGCTAGTCCCTGTACCCAACGCTGCCATCGTCTCTTTAACCACTTGATGCGCCAAAAATAGATGATAACCAGGATGGGTCACAGGGAGATCAGAATAGGTAAGGACGCGCATTCCCAGAGATACTTTGGCTCGAATCGGATTGAGGTTTGTATCATGAGCTTCTTCTGTGATGCTGAAGTTGGTAATATTTACGGGTAGAATACGACGCTGTCCCCAAATAAACAGAGTTAACCTGGGTGGTGGCGGCATAATTTCAATCGTTCCTACTGCCAGCAGCATCGTATTGGCAATCACCATTGAGCTAGCAGGATAAACTAACATTTCCAATGCTGAAAGTTGAGGATAAATACCCATATTGATGGCAATATCCTTACTTTTTTCTAACTGATCTGTAGCGTCTAGCTCAATCTCAATATTGATGCTTTCTGCCGCTGCCCCACTGAGTCTTAACCCCACGCTAGAACCTGATTGCTCATTCCCTTGCATCTGCGGTTCTAAGGTGCGAGTTAATGTTTCAGGATTATATTGAAATGAAATCACCTTAGGCAGGGGATTGGTAAGATCAAAGCCAACAATCGCACCTTTGAATAAGCGAGGAGAACCAGGAAAACTTGTCATCTGATTAACTGTGATGAGGTTTCAAAAATTTCAGAACTATAGGAATAATTTCCACTCTTTAGTGCTCTAACACCTCATGTAATTCACCAATTTTATATTTTTGGGCATGATGTAAATTCTTTTGTATTTGCAAAACATTTATTCTCATTTCTCCAGTCCTCCATAAATTACCTGGGCGACCTGAGCACCGATCGCCTCTACTTCCATTTCTGCTCTCACAGTCAACGAATCTCCCTTTAATTCTGGGATTTCGTAACTGCCTGAAAATGCAGTGGGAACACCATGCTTTATGAATAAACGAGTTAATTCTTGTTCAATTGCTTTTTGAATTCGTGCCCCATCTCTTTGGGCAAACCCATGTAGTACTAGCTCTTTAATGTGCAACTCAACCTTCATTTCCAGATCATGATTCATACCTAACTCCTCCGTTGCTTCAAATAAGCATCTAGCGATACGGCAGGACGAGAACGCACTGGAGTTGCTTTGGGAGTAGGTTGAGCTGGCATCATTGCCCGGACTTCAACTCGGCCGATGACAACACGAATCGTGGGAGGTGCTACTACTGATTCAGCTAAACTTTGCGGGTATGAATCTCTCAGGGCTAACTTCGAGTTTTTTGGAGCAGCGAGTTGAGCCAGTGAATTTGAGTCATTTGCTATTGAGTGATCACGCCTATTTGAGCGATCGTTGTAATCTTGTGGCGTAATAGGTTGGGGAAATAAGGTGTGATCAAGGGTTTCAGGTTGTTTACTTGCTACCGAACGATCGTGATGGTTTTGCGCAGAGAGAGGTTGATCGAGTAAAGTGTTAGCCTCATTTTTGGAGGTGTTTGACGATCCGGGGTTCGGTTGCCCAGTAGATGATGAAAGATGACTGATGAGTGGAACAAGGTGACTCGGCTGCAAAACTTGCAACGGTTGTAGAGAAGCTGTTTGATTGGGTTCTTCAATGGTGAATTGACTAGTCGATCTCGAATTAGCAGTAGGGGACATGACCTGTTTTAAATTAGGTTGAGGCAGAGTGGAAGAGGGTTGTATCACCTGGTTAGATGGTGATGTAATCAGAGACTCTTGCTGGGTCTGTCTTTGAATTGGATTGAAGGCTGTGTCAGATTCTGGTGCAGAGAATAGCTGTTGAACAGGTTTCATGGACTGGGGAGCCGACATCTCAAGGGATTGATTAGTATCTACTGGCGTGAAAGGGTGTTCAGCTTCACGATCCCAGTGCAAATCGACTCCTTCCACGATCTCTGATGCGGGACTGAATCTAGATGAGAGCGCCGGTTGCACCACCGAGTTTAAGCCTAGGCTACGATCAACTAATCGGGAGAAGAAATTTGCCATTTAAATCACCATGTCTAGATAAAACTGCCGCCGTGCAGCAGTCATCGATAAGATATCGACCTCGTGCCAACCATATGCTTTAGCCAGTATATGAACCTCTTGCAGTAAGCGTCGTGCCAAGGCATCTAATTCTGTCCAAAAAAAAGAAACAATATCAAACATTGATTGCCACTGATGCTGACAGTTTGGGCAATCGAGATCTAGCAAGATTTCTGCTTGAGGATCAAAGTCGCTGATATGCTGAATTAATCGATTCATTACTTCAACTGGTAGAGCCTTCCAGGAAACAAGAGTGTCAGCCTGACTCACTCGTAAAACACAACATTCTACTAAAGAGTAGTAGGCTTCTTCAACCGTTCGAGCGGCTGTCAACAAGGTTAAATCGTAACTATTGGGTAACCGAAATTGGCATTCAAAATCCTCAATTTGCACAATTTGAGACTCATTGGGAGTATCTGTTAATTCAGCAACACAGATATCAGAGAGATTCAATGCAAATTCAAGGCGATCGCCGCATTTAGGACAAGTTGTTATGCAATTCAGTTGAGAACCGATCGTCATTTGCCGCAGTGTTAACAAATGGCGATCCCGCTGCCCTACACTCAGCATTGCTAATTGCTGCTGAGACTGATTTGGGCAGGCAACAGACAACAGCGATATTGCCCGCTCCCAGGGGTGTAACCGTTGGCCTAATTCCCAAACCGTAATCACGTCACTGGCACTTAAGGGGCGCATAGTTTAGTCCTTCTGCACGGATCAAGCGGGTTCAACGAAACTGGGTTCACTCGGTTCAGTAACTTCGTAATCCCGCTCCCACCCTTCGTTCTCCAGTTTGAGGGTTTGGATTGCAATCGCATTTGCATTTGCATCCAGCTCAGGCAACGCTTGGTACTCAGAAACCCAAGTACGATAGACCTTGTAAGCGATCGCTAATTGTCCGGCTTCGTTATAGACTTCGATGATCAGATCTTTGCGGAAATCCCTCAAGGACACTTCTGCCCCCAATCCAGCCCCATAGTTCCAGACTTTATTTGCCCACTTCTCGAACTCCGTATCATGAGTGACTCCTCGTTCTAAGGTAATCGCCTCGAAGGTGCTGCGTCCTGGAGAGAGACGATCGCTGCTTGGATCTCCCCCTTCTCGATGCTTCACGACCTCCGTCGTTCGCCTTAAAGCACTGACCTTACTGACCCCAGCAACATACCGACCATCCCACTTAACTCGAAACTTGAAGTTTTTGTAGGGGTCAAATCGCTGTGCATTAACGCTAAATTGTGCCATTTCCGCTCTCCTCTAAGCTTGAATTTGCCCAGCCATTTGTTGTAATTGAAGAATTACAAACTCTGCCGGTTTCAATGGTGCAAACCCCACTCTGATGTTAACGATCCCTAGATTGATATCACTCTGAGTCGTAGTTTCGCTGTCACATTTAACAAAATACGCCTCTCGCGGAGACTTACCTTGAAACGCACCCTGCCGAAATAGATTGTGCATAAATGCACCCAAATTCAATCGAATTTGTGCCCACAATGACTCATCATTTGGCTCAAATACAACCCATTGAGTCCCTCGATACAGACTTTCTTGAATGTGCAAAGCCAAACGACGCACAGGAATATATTTCCACTCTGATGCCAGCCGATCGTTCCCTTGCAATGTACGTGCCCCCCACAGCACCTGTCCGGCCCCTGGCATTGTCCGAATGCAGTTAATCCCAAGCTGATTCAATTGTCCGTTTTCAGCATCCGTTAAAGATACGCTCAATTGAGAAACACCAACCAGAGATGCCTCCAATCCGGCTGGCGCTTTCCAAACTCCTCGCTGGGCATCTGTTCGAGCAATTACACCTGCGATCGCGCCACAGGGTGCAAACTCTTCTATCTGGTTATCTTTTAATGGATTGGGTTGCCGCAGACTGGGGTAGAAAATCGCTGCATTTTTGCTGCGTACTCCTAAATCTAAATCCACAATTGTGCGGACATTTTTAGGCGGATCGATCAAGAGAAAGGCACGACGTTTTTCGCAATAGCTTTTAGCAGCTTCTAGCAAGCTATCGCCACTGATATTCTCAGAATATAACGGCAGACAGAGCAAATTAAATAAATCGACTTGCTCCAAGGCGTATAATCCTTGCTTCTTGCTCTCAGTTCCTACTCCTGTAAAATCTGTAGCCTCTAATTGAGAACCATCAGACCCTTGAGTGATTACTGTAGATTCAGTTGTTGCATCAGGGCGCTGGGTCGGCAAAGAATCAACTCGCACTAAGCTCGACTCATTACTGAGTACATTATCAATTCGTCGAGGACTAGGCTTCACTGTGACATTACGGAAGACTTCTGTCACCCCAGTGCTCATATCCTTGACGACCAAATTAAATAAATCTTCTGACTCTAACCCTAAAGCTTTATAGCTTTGAGGCAGCTCACTAGCGGTGGGCACATTATGATCAATACTGATTTGTAGACTATTTCCCCAAACTCCCTCATTAGAAGCGGCTAAGATGAAAGTAGAAGCAGTAGGACCAATCCGTAATCTCGCTTTTGCTGGAGACACGACTGGATTTTCCTCGGTAGGTTCAGAATTACTTCCACCTGACCCTTGTTTTTTTGTTTGCTTGGCTTCATTTTTTGAGTGTAAAAGTCGCACAATCACTGCTTGGCTACCACCATTTAGGTAGAAATCACGCACTGCGTAACCCAAGCTACTCTCAGCCCACAAGCCGCCAAACGTACGTTCAAAATCTGCAAAGCTATTAATGGTAACTACCTGATTGACCGGTCCTCGCAAGGCGCGACCAATAAAGGCAGTAATTGATGTTGCGACACCTGTAATAGTGCGCACACCACTGGGGATCTCTTCAATATAAACGCCTGGATAGGTAGGGGTAATGGGCATTATCAAGGGTCTCCCTATTGATTTTTTACCAGTGCTTTATGAACCACTATGACTAACGAGTGGAGGGAACTTGAGCGCATGAATTTAGCTTAAATTAGCTTTTCGAGACTTTGAAAGAGGAACATGATGCACTGAGTACACTTTATTGCTTTAGCCCAAACCTCACATTAGATATTTCTGATTCAGGGGCATGTTTTACATTAATTAATATAAGTATTCGAGCCTTATCAACAATTTCGTCCTTAAGAAAGATGACATCCTTTTCTATCACTCTAGGCAGATGAAAAGGAAGAACTCATGCTCGGATCACTACGATACTGCCAACCAGGAAATCGATTGAGCAACCAAATCAACTACAAAAAAACTGCTCCAGTGATGGAGCAGCACACACTGATAACTAAGGCTTGAGTACGCAGAAATAAATGTAAAACTGAATGAGCAGTTGTAAGTTGTGAAAGCGACTCGTCCAACAATTCGATGAGTACCAACAGATATGAGCGCGAAATTTATCAAGCAACGGTTCTTCAGGAAAAACAGACTGCGAATTCAGTCCATCGAACTGTAAGCTCACCATCAGATAGGCACTACTGACGATCTCCCACCACCTCTGAGCATAGTGCATTACGCGATAATCTGCCCCTCCAAGCCTGTCTTTGCAAAGTGCTGCAGGCGCATAGTGAAAGCAGTCGTTTACATGGAGTGAGCCGGATCATTGGGTTAGCTTACAACACCGTCGCTAGCATTGTCCAAGCCGCGAGTCAACGAGCGCAACTGGTCCATAACAGACTGTGTGAAAACTCAGAAAGCTTCGCCAATCGGAATTTTTCTTTTCTTGGTGAAACCCGATGACATTTTCCTAGCATCACCAATTATTCCTAGCGGTCTGAGATCAGGGATCTTCCATTACGAATCCTACTCATTTACCGTTCTTTTTGCTGCTAACCCGGCAAGCATCGCTTCAACTCCTAAAATGTTGAACACTCGTTTCAAGTTGTAGCTCAAAATTGATAAACTCATCTCGCCCCTGACCTTGGTTAGCCCACGACACAAGAAGTAGCCTTGATTCATTCCTCGTTTCAGCGTTCCAAACGGATGTTCACTCATCTCCCGTCGCTGTCGCATGAGTTGTGGATTCGCTTTCAATCGCTCCCGCATCTCCTCCAGTAAATGTTCATCTACCCAACGCGAAATCTTGCGTCCTGCTAAGTTCGCGGTGCAGTGTTCTCTCAGGTCACAGGCTCGACACACTGAAGCCGACCGCTTGTAGTGTCGCTTCAGTCGCCCTTTTTCGACCGACTCATACCGAAAGGTCAATCGTTCGCCTGCGGGACATTCATATTCGTCTGCTTGAGCATCATAGATAAAAGCTTCTTTGGTAAAACGCCCCAGCGGTCCGTTCTTCGAGGTCGGAGGCTTGGCAACATAGGGAGTTACTCCAGCATCAACGCATTGCTTTATGTTCTGAGCATCATAGTAACCTCGATCTGCGACGGCTTCGATCTGCTCAACATCCATCGCTGCCTGAGCTTGCAATGCCATAGGTGCAAGGCACAATTGATCCGTCGCATCATTCGTCACCTCATGCGCCACAATCAGCTTGTGCTTTGCATCCACGACGGTCTGCACGTTATATCCGACCACTGCACCCGTTCCTCCGACCATGTAGCGACTGTCCGGGTCGGTGAGCGAGATCTGGGTCGCGCCTTGAGCCATCATCTCGGCTTGAATCGCTTCGTGCGTCGCTTTGCGTTTTCTGAGTCGCTCGAGTTTGCGGTGGAGTCGCTCCGTTTTTTCAGGCTGTACAGCTGCCATTTCGGCATCCTGTTGCTCCAGGTCTTTCAAGTAGCGCTCAATCTCTTCATCCACGCCCTTGAGAATGGCTTGAAGCTTTGCCATCCCGAAGTTGCGATCTCGACTGTTGACTGCCACAAACTTGCTGCCATCAATTGCAATCAACTCACCCCCGAACAATTCCAATTCTTTGCACAGGCGCGTGAACTCCCGACACACTCCTCGTAGAGCATCACTGTGAACCTTGCGAAAATCGGCAATCGTCTTGTGGTCGGGGCGCAATTGCTTGAGTAACCACATCAGTTCCACGTTCCGATGCGTTTCTCGCTCCAAGGCTCGACTGGAGCGAATGCGATTGAGGTAGCCATACAGGTAGAGCTTCAGCAGATCGCCAGGATGATAACCAGGTCGTCCTTCCACTGCTGCTGTGACTCGTTCAAATCCTAATGCGGCTAAGTCCAGTTGATCCACGAACGCATCGAGAAAGCGCACGGGATTTTCAGCATCGATGTAGTCATCTAACATGGGCGGAAACTGCACTTCGTTGTGCCGATTTTGCCCTTGAATATGAGGCATCGGGTTGGCTCGTCGAAACCACTGTTCTAAGGTAGCTCATTTGTACTTTTTCTAGAGTTTTCACACAGTCTGATAATGCAGAAGTTCAAGCGGTTGAAACAACTGAGGTGAGTGCTGATGAACTGCGGTCATTTGTCTCAAAAAACAGAAGCAATGCTTGAGCCAAGAGCGAGAAGCCGGAGATTGCTAGATTGGACTGAGCTTGGCGAACAGCAGCGGATTACTTTTAGCTGCACGCGTGGGCAAACATAGCGATGAACTGATTGAGGAGTTAGTGATGAACACCAAAGGAAAAACAAACTGCAAGCACCTCAACAGTGACGACTGGGGTGGCTACCAGCGAATCTTGCCTCCCGAAATCGGACATCACATCGGTAAGTTCTGTGCGTGAAATTAGCGGGGTTGGTCTTGAATGAACCTTGGTAAAGTCAGGCAGAAGGAGTGATAGCGATGCTTTTGCGTCCGACGCAGGCAAAAGTTGTGGTCAGCCATACTTAGTTGGCTCAAAACGACATGACAGAGGCGATCGTTTCTCTACCAAACGGAACATCGCTATCAACTTAACGACAATTTTTCCATTACTCCTGGTGTAATCTGGCTGACAGCACCGAATTATGATGCTCGAAACCCAGATGTGGTTTTAGGCGTGGTTCGGACAACGTTTACATTTTAATTTGCTATGAAACGAAACTCTTGGGTATTTACCGTGCTGCTTGCCATCACAATGGCAAGCAGCACAATCGTCATTTCTTACTTGCCATCGAGTGCTCAATCGCTGGTTGGCAAAGAAGAACTCACAATGCTGACCTCTCCCGACTATCCGCCCTATGAATTCTATGAAACGAAAGACGGGAATCGGCAAATTGTGGGGTTTGATGTTGATATTGCGAACTATATTGCGAAAGAATTGCGGTTTAAGCTCAAGGTTACAGAATCCGACTTTAATGGCTTAATTCCTGCACTCCAAGCGAATCGCGTGGATTTTGTCATGGCAGGAATGACTCCAACCCCAGAGCGTCAAAAAAATGTGGATTTCTCAATTATCTACTATCAAGCACAAGATACGATCGTCGCGCCCAAAGGCAGCAATATCAAGAAGGCGACGGACTTGAGCGGTAAGCGAGTGGGGGTGCAATTGGGGACAATCCAGGAAACCAATGCGAAAAAGATTGCGGAAAAAGTCAGTGGAATTCAGCTAAAACAACTGAATCGAGTCCCAGAGCTTATCCAGGAACTCAAAGCCAAACGGATTGATGCAGCAATCATTGAAGACACGATCGCGAAAGGATTTATCTCAGCGAATCCAGAACTCCAGTTCACCCCAATCCCGCCGGAAGGACCATCGGGATCAGCTATCGCATTTCCAAAAGGCTCACCGATGGTTGAACCTTTTAGCCGTGTCCTTCAGCAGATGAAAGACAAGGGTGAAATCGAGCGCCTCGCCTCGAAGTGGTTTTCAGCAAGCACATCCGCAGCAGCAGCAGGCGCTCAAGCACCCGCCGCGCCTAAAGGTGGACTGAATCTCGACTTCGGGCGAATTCTTCCTGATTTGCCTTTTGTTCTTCAAGGCATTCCCTTAACCTTGCTGTTTACTATTAGTTCCGTCTTCTTCGGTCTGATTTGGGGAACAATTTTATCCCTACTCAAAATTTCTGGTGTCAAACCACTTGCAGCAGTGGCAGATGCCTATACTTCTATTTTCCGAGGGACACCCTTATTGTTACAGTTGTCCTTGGTATACTTCGCAACGCCTCAGTTAATCGGCTACAATATTCCAGCGTTGTTGGCGGGTATTTTGACCTTCACACTTAACTCTGGCGCGTATATGTCTGAAACGATTCGAGGCGGCATTTTAGCGGTGGACAAAGGACAGCGAGAAGCAGCGATGTCTTTAGGTGTGCCTTACTGGACGATGTTGATCGATGTAATTTTTCCGCAAGCTTTGCGAAATATTCTTCCAGCTTTGGTGAATGAAACAATCTCACTGCTTAAGGATTCTTCGCTAGTATCAACAATAGGTGTGGTAGAACTGCTTCGCAGTGCTCAAATCGTTGGCGCGAATAAATATATCTACTTTGAGCCTTTGCTATTTGCAGGCTTGATTTACTACGTATTGGTGATGGCTCTTACGGTTGCAGCATCTAACCTAGAACGGAGATTAAGAAAAAGTGACTAAGCCCAATGTGAGTTCTGAAACAAATTTACAAACCAATAGCGATCCGATCGTTCGCACAGAATCTTTAGTGAAGTCGTTTGGTAATGTGCAGGTGTTACGGGGGATTTCGACTGAGATTCGTCGAGGCGAAGTCGTTGCGATTCTCGGTCCCTCAGGCTGCGGGAAATCGACGTTTCTGCGCTGTCTAAATCTGCTAGAGCGTCCGACCGATGGTCGAGTTTATTTCAAAAACCAAGATATTACTGCGCCCAAAACCAACGTTTTAGAAGTGCGTCAGAAGATGGCGATGGTGTTCCAACTGTTCCATCTCTTTCCGCACATGACTGTTTTAAAGAATGTCACCTATGCGCCACTCAAAGTGAAGAAAATCTCGAAGTCAAGAGCGGATGAACTCGGTCGATCGCTGCTAGAAAAAGTTGGGCTAGGTCAAAAAGCCGATGTTTACCCCTCTCAGCTTTCGGGTGGGCAAAAGCAACGGGTTGCGATCGCCCGCGCCCTCGCGATGGAACCGGAAGTCATCTTGTTCGATGAACCGACTTCTGCGCTTGATCCGGAGATGGTGAAAGAGGTGTTAGAAGTAATTCGAGAACTCGCATTTACAGGCATTACGATGGCAGTCGTGACTCATGAAATGGGATTTGCGCGAGAGGTGGCAAATCGCGTTTTGTTCCTGAATGAGGGCTATATTGCTGAAGATGCTCCGCCTCGCGAGTTTTTTAATAATCCTCGCTGCGATCGTGCCAAGCAATTCTTGGAAAAGATGCTCTAGGAATTGATCGGATAGACTTTGAAGTCAGCTTCAAAAATCATGCCTTCTTCAACCATCACCCATTTAGCCAGGCCTGACTTATTCCTGCAAGGCTATTACCGTCAACGTACCGCTGCTCGGAGGTGTAGGAAACCAAGCTAACGTTTGAGTTGAGCGGGATCAACCAAATTAAACGATAGACAAAGAGGCTTTACCCGTTCGCTTCAACTATATTGTTTTGCCGTGCTATCTCGCAATAGCCTTAACATTTTAGCCATCTTTGCAAGCTACAGGAACAGCGGAAAGAAATGAGAGTTGTACACTATCTCCTATTTTTTCTAGCTTCTCCCTCAATCCTTCAAACAGTAACGCTTGTGGCTCTAATCTCCGAAGAGCACTTAAAAGCTTGAGATAATCATCAATGCCATAAACGTCTAATGTTTATCTCAAAAGCCCAGCTTAATGGCGCTGTTCAATTTGCTGCTGAAAGTAAGTCTTCAAGTCGGTTGCTAAAGCTGGTACCTGAATGGCACGACGAATCAAATCGTCATCCGCTTGACGCACGTAGATTTGGACGATGTCAGCAACCGTAATGTTGTGTTCGTCTCGCTTCACCAGTTCGATCGCATCGCCTGCTCCAATTTCACCTTCTTGCATCACCGAAAAGTAAATCCCGCTTAAATGGCTGTTCAAGAACCGTTTGACCATATCATCGCGTCCAAACTTGAGATTGAGTTTGAAGCAAGGGAAGCGGGGTTGTGTCACCATGACTTCGGCAGTACCAATCCGAAAGCGATCGCCAATATTCACGCTCGTTTCCGATAAACCTTCTGTCGTCAAATTTTCGCCGAATGCTCCCCAAGGGAACTCTTCATCCGGTAGTTCCTGTCGCCAATAGGCATAATGCTTAGCAGGATAAGCGTAGATCGCCTTTTCTACACCGCCATGAACCGTCAGGTCGGCTTGTCGATCGCCATCGAGATTCAGCGATCGCATCGCTATCCGATCTGACACTGGCTGCTTAAAAATG
>NZ_JAPQKE010000006.1:0-270323 GCF_026735145.1 Leptolyngbya sp. GGD | reverse complement strand
ACAATGAAGATTTCGGCTTGATTTCAAACTTAGACTTGGGGTGGTAAAAACAAATATCAAATTCAAGCAAAAAGCATTGCTAGCTGATTGAAGACCAAACTCATAGAATAACGAGAACTACTATCAGCTTGATGTAGAGCTTACTAGGATAGATAATGCGACCTTGTATCACATCAACAGAAAACGTTCACAGCATTTGCTAAGTAACAATTGCTTGTCGAAAAAGTGGTTCTACTTGAGCTTTAAATTGAGCTTTAGGCACGCTATGCAGATGAGCGCCTTGTCACTTGAATAGATAGCTTGAATACCGTGCCCTTGTCGATCGCTAAAGTCAGCGAACTGAATTTGTCCCGATTAGATCAAAATCTTCTTCAACAGAACAAAAAGCTGATTGCATTGCCATTCTATTTTTCTGAACAGCGATATTACAAAATCGGCACACATCCTGCTAACTTTAATAAAGACCACTTTTCCGATGTGAAAAGCGGAAATTTAAACCCTTTAATTTCCATACCATGAGTCACCCTGACGGCATCGCACCGCACGGCGGAGAATTAATTAACCGCATTGTTACTGGCGCTCAGCGCGAAGAATTCCTCTCAAAAGCTGAATTCCTGCCTCGTGTTCAATTAGACGAACGAGCAGTCTCTGATCTACAACTGATCGCGATCGGTGGATTTAGCCCTTTGACCGGATTTATGGGCAAAGCCGATTACGATCGTGTGGTCGAAGAAATGCACCTTGCCAATGGGTTACCCTGGGCGATTCCGGTCACACTCTCGGTGACTGAAGAAGTTGCTGCACCGCTACAAGAAGGCAGCTTAGTGCGCTTAGATGACTCGACTGGACGCTATATCGGCGTATTGCAGTTGAGCGAAAAATACACCTATGACAAAGCGCGCGAAGCCGTAAAGGTTTACCGCACCGATGAAGAAAAGCATCCTGGAGTTGCGGTTGTTTACGCTCAGGGCAATGTCAATTTGGCAGGCGAGGTTTGGTTATTAGAGCGTGATCCGCACCCGTTATTTCCGTCCTATCAGATTGATCCAGCCGTGTCACGGGCTGCATTCCGAGAAAAAGGATGGAAAACAGTAGTTGGATTCCAAACTCGCAATCCAATTCACCGAGCGCATGAATACATCATCAAGTGCGCCTTGGAAACCGTAGATGGATTGTTCTTGCATCCATTGGTCGGTGCAACGAAAGAAGATGACATCTCTGCAGACATTCGGATGCGCTGCTACGAAATCATGTTGGAGCATTACTTCCCCAACGATCGAGTCATTCTCGCCATCAATCCCGCAGCCATGCGCTATGCCGGACCTCGCGAAGCCATTTTTCACGCGCTCGTTCGGAAAAACTATGGCTGTACCCATTTCATTGTGGGACGAGATCATGCAGGAGTCGGCGACTACTACGGCACATACGACGCTCAATACATCTTTGATGAGTTTGAGCCAGGTGCATTAGGCATTCAGCCTCTGAAATTTGAACATGCGTTTTACTGCACTCGGACGCAAGGGATGGCGACGACCAAGACCAGCCCGAGTTTGCCAGAAGAACGCATTCACTTGTCAGGGACGAAAGTGAGAGAAATGCTGCGTCGGGGTGAGTTGCCGCCACCTGAATTCTCACGTCCTGAAGTTGCAGCAGAATTGGCGAAGGCGATGAAGGTTTAATCACATCTCCATCATTAAGAAAGAGACGTTGCGATCGCAACGTCTCTTTTTTTAGCAAGACATTCTGCCTCGGGTAGAAGCAGAATTTGCGAATGATTGCGTTCTACACTACGCTCTGTTCTAGCTTGATCGCTCTCTGTGCTCTTGGTAAGTAGTTAAACTTCAACCAATCGGCTAACCGCAGGGACATACCAACAATCATCAGCGTCGGATTAGCATAGCCCGCCGTTGGGAAAACAGAGCTACCTGCAATGAACAGTCCTTCTACGCCATGAACTTGGCAATTAGAATCGACCACGCCTTGAGTGGGATCATCTGACATGCGCGTTGTGCCCGTCGGATGAGCGCGATCGCTAAAGTTCGACTCCCATCCTTCTTTTTGATCCAACCAAGCCGACAGAGTTGGCTTCGGTAGACCTAAGCGATCGAATTCATCACAAATTAAATGCGCTAAGCGTCGAACCGATTGCCGTTCTTGTTCGCTAATTTTCCAGTTCAGTTTGGAAATCGGCATGCCTAAGCGATCGACTTTATCCGACAACATCACGCGGCTATCGGGATCAGGACGCTGCTCAACATGACAGAACAATTCCACTTTTTCTGCCTTGTTAATCGTGGGGCGATGCTTCATGTAGCGGCGATACAACCCATGTCCAATCTCAGGGGAACGAGTCAGGACGTTCAAAGCCGTTTGGTAAGACTTGAGCGAAATTTTTCCTTCTTTCAAGCGGGTCTTCAAGTCTTTTAACGTGTTCCAAGCATCATCTTCAGAGGTCACTGTTTCGAGATAGGCTGCACAGTTGAGTAACTGCTCTTTCTCTTGTAATTTGTGGCTTAAGGCAATACCATGCAGATACACATGCCGTCCTTTCGCATCATCTAGCCAGTAATGCCCAAAGCGATTGCGCACCTCCTGTGCCGAGTCTGGGTCAAAACTGCCCAACACACAGCCTGGATGATCCATTAAGAAGCGCCCAACGAGATCGTTTTGATTACCAACGCCATGCGGCACAATCCGATTCGATGCCAACATGAGCCGGGCATTTTCGACTCCACCACAGGCAAGCACGATCGCTCGAGCTTTCACGCAGGCTTTTTTCCCTTCTAGTGTCGAAACTTCAACCGATTCCAGTTTCGTTCCAGCTTGATTCGTATTGAGATGCGTGACATTCGCGTGCAGAATCAACTGGATATTAGGCGCGCCCTCCGGCATAAAGTCTTGTCCAAATCGCATTGGTT
Source organism: Leptolyngbya sp. GGD (assembly GCF_026735145.1). Lineage (NCBI taxonomy): Bacteria > Bacillati > Cyanobacteriota > Cyanophyceae > Leptolyngbyales > Leptolyngbyaceae > Leptolyngbya > Leptolyngbya sp. GGD. The sequence continues at coordinate 267,405 of NZ_JAPQKE010000006.1, read as the reverse complement.
CATGGCGGTTTGTCACATGTTTGCTAAACTGCCAGAACACAGGCTGCACCTTTGATGTATTCAGCGAAGCAGGGCGATTGACTCTAAATCTTTCCCAAAGCCGCTCATCATAACAGTGAGGACCAATCCCCAGATTCTCGCCGCCTCGGACTAAATAAGGATCGAGGCTACGACGAGAGATTGACCAACCTGAGTAAGGAACCCACGATCGTTCCTTAAAATCTAATTCATCAAACGGTGCCACCCGACCTGTCCAAATATGAGACGATCCGCCCAAAATTCGAGAGCGGATTACATCTTGATTGAGTTGGCGCGGCGCACCAATATTTTCAATTTCATACAGCGCTTGCGTTTCAGGTTCTTCTGACTTGCCCCCGCTTTCTAAAATCACAACTTTAACATTCGTTCCTACAAACTCTTTCGCGATTGAGAGTCCTGCTGGACCACTTCCCACAATACATAGATCAGTTTCGATAACCAGATTATCTTTCAAAGCTCTGAGGTCACTGACGTTCACACTAACTACTCCGTTGCCAAATCGAATCCTTTCAATCACACTCACTCCGATAGAGCAAAGCTTTCTTCACAACGATGTTGCGAAAATTACTTCAATGCACCTAAAGATAAAGTGAGTAGCACTATTCATTCCGTATAGAAAAGACGAAGATGAACATCTCGGGAAATGCCCATCAATCCGACTGTTCCTCTTTGTTCTTTAAAGCACAAGTTTGCTCTCAAGATCGGCGCGGAAGAACACGTAGAATATACGCTAGGGGACAAGCTGATTCTGTAAACTCCGATCAACTTTGCAGAAAATCTATGTAAAAACCCGGGATCATTAGGTTTGCATCAAAGAATGTTTAATTTGTGTAAAGTTAGCTTGTGCTGATCATTGAAATTACTACTGTGAAAGGTTTTTATCAGATTTTTCGGTGATCAAACTCCGGAGTTTTACGGTTGTTGAATTCCTCATAATTGGTAAGGCAGTGTCAAGATTCTCCGGATTTCGGGTGTCGAATGTGATTTTGAGGAGCAAGACCCTTTAAACTCATTGCAGGTCTCGATCGAGATATTGCATTCAATCCATAGACTGAGACGTGAAAAAGCTGCTTCTATTTGCTGAAACCTGTTTCGTCATCTTCGGCTTAACCTTCTTTACAGGCGGTCTTGCCTTGGGAGGCAGTGAGGATGGAACCACATCTGGTCCTGTTCCAGTGATTGTGATGACCGCCATACGGTACTTCATCTGGTTAGTGAGTACCTTACTAGTGATGCTCAATGCTAAGCGCGCCATCATCACAGTGAAGCGAGATTGGATATTGTGGCTCTTTATCGGAATTGTCCTTTTCTCCTTCGCCTGGTCAGACTTTCCCCAATGGACGCTCCTCGCCAATCGAGAAGTGCTCCAAATGACTACCTTTGGGCTGTACATCGCTACTCGGTTTTCACTGACTCAGCAGGTGAAACTTTACGCGATGACATTTGCGATCGGGGGACTAGCAAGTGCTGCGCTTGCCTTGGGCGTACCCTCGATTGGAAAACATCTTGTCGATCACCCTGGGGCGTGGAAAGGGATTTACGACTACAAAAACACCTTTGGCAGCATGATGGTGATCGCAATGGTGTCGTTCTTTGCGCTGCCGATTGAACATCCGCGCGATCGCTGGCTCAAATGGATTGGGATTGCTGGAGCAACTGCACTGATTCTGCTCTCGACCTCCAGAACGGCTTTGCTTTTGGGTGTCGCGATGTTAGCCATGATGACATTTTATCGAAACTTCCGATGGCAAGGGAGAAAATCGATCGTGCTTGGAAGTTTGGGAGTTTTAGTCTTAGGTTCGACTGTGGTTGGGGTCTTATCGAATTGGACTGAGTTGCTTAAAGCATTTGGAAGAGATCCGACGTTGACGGGACGAACCTACATTTGGTCAGTTGCGCTTGATCGCTTGTGGGATCGCCCTTGGTTCGGCTTTGGTCGCAGTGCGTTCTGGTCGCCTGAAAGCCCGTATCCAAAGGCGATTGGTTATTATCTATCCCAGAGCTTTAATGCACCTCACGCTCACAATGGGTTTATTGAAGTCGCTCTAGATGTTGGTTTGGTTGGATTAGCGCTGTTTTTAATCTGCTATGTGATTGGGTTTGTGATGGCTCTGATGAAAGCGTATGGGTCTAAGCATCCAGAGCATCTTTGGGCGTTGGGCTTTTTGACCTTTCTAGCGCTAAATAATGTCACCGAGAGCTACATGTTGCGGCTGGCAAATATCTACTGGGTTTTGTTTGTTGCTACCATTCTGACGGTGAAGCAGAAAGTGCCAGCGTTTGAGGATGAACGTGAACGAGTTCCAGAAGTTTCACAGTTGCGACAGTTCTCTGAGTCTCAGACTTGAGGACGGATCGCCTCTCTTGCAACAGCGCGGCTCCATTCATGAATGGAGCCGCGCTGTTTTGATCTAACGTTCAATTCGATGACTTTAGTCTGTTCCAAAGCGCGATCGCAGTTCACACTTTGCTTAAACCGCAGGCTCTTTATACTCGATTAACTTAGCTTGTTGACCACGTAGCTTAGTTGACCAATAGTTAAACTGTCCAATCGATTCAGGAAATTTTCCTAACACACAAAATCCTGCATACGATCGCGCATCAGATGCCGAATCTCCCCGACTCAGACGATAGCGATAGATTTTCCAGCACAGCAACGGATAGCCCAAAAAGGCGAGCAAGCTTAGCCCTGACGTAAAATACGCTAGCCCGATTGCAACTAGCGGCAGTCCCATGACCCAGCCCCAGTGCTTGCGATTTTCGCGCACCATATACCGTTCAGGTGGCGCGCCATGTAAATCTGTCCACGCTGCCATTGCCCAACCGCCACGAACTGAACGCTTCCACCACTGCCGAAATTCCAGCATAGCGGCATCATGTCGCGTCATTTCGGCATCGATTCGCTGAATCTTCCAGCCCAATTTCCGCAAGCGCACACACATCTCAGGCTCTTCACCTGCGATCAGGGTTTCGTTATATCCGCCCACGGCTTGGATCGCTTCGACCCGTATCAAAGCATCGCCTCCACAGGCTTCTGCTTCTCCCACAGGCGTATTCCACTCCATGTCAGCTAAACGGTTATAGACAGATCGCTCTGGAAATCGCTCTCGCCGTCGTCCACACACGATCGCGAATGTTGCGTCACTCGCGAATGCCGCGATCGCAGTCTCGATCCATCCTTCAACGAGTTCGCAATCGCCATCAATGAATTGCACATATTTGAGATCTGGAACCTGGGCGACCAGATGCCGGAATCCAGCATTTCGCCCCCGCGCCATCGTAAACGGAATCGATAAATCCAAATTGACAACCTGAACTCCAAGCGACTCCGCAAATGCAACGCTGCCATCGGTTGATCCTGAATCCACATAGACGATCAATGTTCCGGTTGGCATTTGGGCGACCAAGGATTTCAGACATCGCACCAGTCGATCTCCTTCATTTCTGCCGATCGCGACTACCCCAATTTTTTCCAACATGATCTTAAGTCGCTCAACTTTGTCCAAGTTAATGATTACAAGCCCTGCACAGTCACGAGTAACAATCTATAACTTTTAGGATTTGATAGATTGCTGCTCTATCTATAAATCGCCCCATCCATCAATCGTTGCGGTATGTAATTAGGATGACAGTAAATTATCTTCAAAAGAATTATATTTGCATTTACAGTAATCGTGATTAGAACCTTTTAACCATGAACAGATGAATCAATCTTATCGGTAGACCTAGATCACATTCGCAGCGTTTCAGTGCTATTCCATGGCGTGGTTCAATATTTTCATCGCTCCTTCACAATTCCATGACTTCCAGCAAAGAATGAAAAAGAGTAAGCTCAAAGAATTGTGAAAAGATGCTCCGTTCTTATACTGAGACTAATTTCCTATCCGTAAGTTGCACTCTGAAGTCTTATGAAAAATGATATGACTAAAATTGCATATCTGGTGAATCAGTATCCGAAAGTCAGTCACAGTTTCATTCGGCGTGAGATTCACGGAGTCGAAGCTAGCGGTATTTCGGTCGGTCGGTATGCCATCCGCTCCTGTCATGCAGAACTCGTAGATGACGAAGATCAAAAAGAACTGGCGCTCACCCGCACAGTTTTAGAGAGCGGTGGATTTACATTATTGAAGAGTCTGGCAGCCGCAATCGTCACTCGTCCTCATCAAGTTCTCCAGGCACTTAAGCTCGCTGTAAAATTTGGGCGACGCTCCGATCGCGGAGTCTTACGCCATTTGATTTATTTGGCTGAAGCTTGTGTTCTAAACGACTGGTTTCAAGCAGACGGTATTCAGCATATCCATGCCCATTTCGGCACGAATTCAACGACCGTTGCGATGCTGTGCACTGCCCTAGGTGGTCCAACCTACAGCTTCACAATCCACGGACCTGAAGAATTCGACATGATTCAGTCTTTATCGATCGTCGAAAAGGTTCAGCGTTCCTCTTTCGTCGCAACGGTGAGTTCATTTAGCAGAAGCCAGCTTTATCGCTGGTGCGATCAATCGCAATGGGACAAGATTCAAGTTGTGCATTGTGGAGTCGATCGGTCTTTCTTCACAGGCGCCACTCCTATTCCTTCAGAACCCAAAATCGTCTGTGTCGGACGACTCTGTGAAGCGAAAGGGCAACTGCTTTTAGTTGAAGCGATTAAGCCGATCGTTGCTGCAGGCATTGCAATTAAGCTAGTGCTTGTAGGAGATGGTCCCTTACGTCCTCAAATTGAAGCTTTGATCGCTGAAGGAAACCTTCAAGATCACGTCGAAATTACAGGCTGGGCAAGTGGCGAAACAGTGCGCGAACACATTCTCGCTTCGCGTGCTTTAGTTCTTCCGAGTTTTGCAGAAGGGCTACCTGTTGCCTTAATGGAAGCACTCGCCTTACACAGACCTGTGATTAGTACCTATATCGCAGGCATTCCTGAATTGGTCATCCCGAATGATTGCGGTTGGCTAGTTCCTGCAGGCTCTATCGCAGAACTCACCACTGCAATTAAAACTGCGATCGAACTTCCTGCCGAAGTCCTAGCTCAAATGGGGCAAACTGGAGCAGCACGAGTGCTGGAGCAGCACGATGTGGCGATCGAGGCGCAGAAGCTTGCCAATCTCTTTAAAGATATGACTGCAAAGCCTGCTGTAGAAAGGGGTTTGACTGAAACCCGTGATCTGATTGTTCCACTTGTGCAATCTTCTCAATAGTTTCCTCTCGATCGTTTCTTCTCAATGACTCACCCTACCCTTAGACAAGAGCCTCAATCCATGAGCAATGCACCCGACTCCCTAACCTTGTGGCAACAAATTGTCGAAGACTGGAATGCCCATGGGCGTGACTGGACAAAACCCGGATTTCGAGCCGTTGCCGTTTACCGTTTTGGGGTTTGGAGAATGCAAATTCAGCCTCTTGCCTTGCGTGCTCCGCTGAGTGTGCTCTACCGTATGCTCTTTCGCAAAGTTCGCAACCATTACGGCATTGAGTTACCTTATAGTGCCAAGCTAGGGCGAAGAGTGGTGATCGAGCATCAAAGTGCGATCGTCATTCATGGAAATTGTGAAATTGGAGATGACTGCATTATTCGCCAAGGCTGTACCTTAGGCAATCGTTATCTGGATCGCGCCTACGAAGCCCCGAAGCTGGGAAATCGGGTAAATGTCGGAGCAGGGGCGAAGATTTTAGGAAAGGTTGTGATTGGAGATGATGCTTGTATTGGAGCCAATGCAGTAGTTCTCAAAGATATTGGAGCTGGAGAAACTGCCATTGGGATTCCTGCCAAAATCCTTAAACCAAAAGCTGTTCCCGTAGGGACATCTGATGATGTGTTGAACCTAGAAGCAGCAATGGCTGCTCCTGCTGCTCCCATTACTAAATAACCCTACATAAGCATATTAATATATAGCAATATAACCCCCTAACAGGTGATTCAACCGCGCCTATTAGGGGGCTTTGTTTTGCGAAGCGATCGCGTCTTCTCTCTGAAGTCATATAGTCTGCTGGTTCTTATCGATCTCGGTCAGATCTACAAATTTCCACGGGAAGTAGCAACGTCTAAGTAGCCCATCATACTGCCAAGCCTAGAATTCACTACTGCAACCTGAACTGTTGAAAGGAAGCTCGATCGTGTGATTCTAGATCGAGCACTCCCCAAGCGATTCAGCCGAAAAAGCATTGCTATGGCTCCATACTCTCGTTGAAAAAACTCTGCCTATATCCAAGGAGGTAGAAAGTTCTCAATCGAATTGAGTCGATCATGTAGTTGGGTATGCCAGACCATAGCCTAGAGTGCGGCAAGCCTTCGTAAAGCATCAATGAAGAAAATCTGGACTTTTAGAGCGAAAAAGATATTGTTCAGTGCATTCACGTAATCTACAATAGAGCGCTCGTAAAATGGTTCAAATGCCCAGTTCTGACATTGATAAAATTAGCTCTAAAGCATGGCTAAATTATCATAATGCACCAATTCTACTTGCAAGATATTCTGGTATTGCAAGCTAGACTATTCCTTGAGAATAAATGATACATTCCTAAAAAATAGCGTTGATAAGATTCAGGTTTTATTTAAGCTGAAAATTGACGATCTTAGATATATTTCAATATAATTCTGTTTGTTTTATAACAGCGCAACTTGCGCCCACGCTGAAAGACTTCTAGTTTAGAACAACGTAAATCCATTCTTTTGTAAATTGGTAACGCCCTAAAAAACCTAGTCTCAAATCATTAGAACGATAAAATAGTTCATGTAGTGATGGCGTAAATGCATATCATCTTCGTTGGACTGGAAGTCTATATACGTCTAAATTAGTAAATCAGGTGTTTAGAATCTAAGTCTTGTGATATTTCAAAAGCAGGCCTGTTAATAAATAGACAGTTAGTTTCATGGATTTATGTCAGATTTTATCCAGTAATATGATGAGAAATTATCAAAATCTCTATTGGTGAGATCGCTAAATCTTGAGCCTATTTTGTATCAAATTCATAGAAAAATTCTGCTAATGAATTTGTTGTTAATCATTCAATTGATTAAAGTATGTTGTTCCAAATTAGAAGATAGCTTCTCTCTAAACCGCTTAGCTCAATACGATCAGGCGCAGCAAAACTTTTAGAGCGCTTCGTGTGTTGTCTTTGTGTAACAGATGATTAACAACTTCACAGATTCATTAGAAACATGTTCCGTAGTTCCACGGTTCCCTAACCGAATAATCCCTTAATAGTCGCGTGAAGATTCAGTAAAGCGAGTAGACGCACCTTCAGAAAGCCACTTAGATTACATACAGAGCCGCCTCGGAGTTCGATAGGGCAACTGCTCACAATAACTTCTGAATCAGCTGGGCTTCTTGTGTGTTGTTTTTTCAACTTGATACGGGTGCAAATCAGCAGATCACCGAAATATGTCTCCCAACTGGGACAGATATTTCGGTGCACAGGCTCTAGCTCTCCATTGGGCAAGCCGTAGTAGAGATCTTTCGGGCAAAGTAATGAGACAGGTTCACCTTCTTAACATTGGAATCCACAACCTCACGATGATTGAGCTACTCGAAAAGCTGCGGCTTGGCGGGACAGTCTTTACACCCAATGTGGATCATCTCATGAAGTTACAGCATGACTATGAATTCTACCGTGCCTATCAAGGGGCGGATTTCAAAGTCTGTGATAGTCGTGTGTTAGTATATGCCTCCTATTTTTTAGGAACCCCGGTGCAAGAAAAAATCTCTGGCTCTGATCTGTTTCCAGCTTTCTACACGTACTATCAAAACGACCCCAGCGTCAAAATTTTCCTTCTTGGGGCTGCTCCTGGCATTGCAGAGGTTGCCCGAACTCGAATTAACGACAAGGTTGGTCGCAACATGGTTGTTGCGGCTCATTCTCCTTCTTTCGGTTTCGAGCGAAACGAAGCAGAGTGCCAAGCCATCATTGACCTGATCAATCGTTCTGGCGCAACCGTGTTAGCGATCGGGGTTGGCGCACCGAAACAGGAACTCTGGCTCACAAACTATAAAGATCAGCTTCCGAATGTCAAAACCTTTCTCGCGATTGGGGCGACGATCGATTTTGAAGCTGGCACAATCCAGCGTTCTCCTCGCTGGATGAGTGATGTAGGACTGGAATGGTTGTTCCGGATTCTGTGTGAACCGAAGCGACTTTGGAAACGGTATCTCGTTCACGACCTGCCGTTCTTCTGGCTGATTCTTCAGCAGCGCTTTCGCAATTATCAAAACCCCTGGGCATCCGAACCGACCACTGCATCGCATAAAAAATCACGATCATTAATGAAAACAATCTAGGGAGACTACGGATGCATTTCAGCATATTTTCTATATCAAATCCTTAATCTCACCTTTTTGAAGGCTAAGTTATGGCATAGTTATGGGAGAAAGGCTGACAAGGTGATCCGAACGCGATACCATCTAGCGAAACTGTACTTAAAAAGCTGCGCTCAAAGTCGTATCGGTTGACTGAACTCAAAGCCGAATATTTTCAGGCTTGCATCTCAACCGAATCCTGTTTGCTTCTCAAATCATTCTCAGCGCCATCAGTTTTCGGCTTCCTATGTTCCCCAGGTTATGAGTCCCTCATTCCTCAATTCCCCTTTATGACAAGCATGAAAATGGAGACCAAGCAATATTCTGAAGACTTCGATCTTCAAAACTATTGGCTTATCCTGAAACGCCGTTGGTTAACTGCTGCTACTGTTCTTGCAGCAACCGTTGGGCTGGTTGGGCTAGCTACTTCGATGCAACGTCCTAGCTTTGAAGCAAACGGGCGACTCTTAGTTCAGTCGAACCGCACGACCTCTTTAACCGGAGTCGGTGAAAAAGTCGGGACACTGGAATCGCTCAAGCGCGAGGGTAACCCGCTTGACACGCAAGCGGTTGTCGTTACGTCGTATCCGATCTTGCAGCGTGTGATCGATACTCTGCAGTTGAAAAACTCCAAGGGTCGTCCGATGGATCCCGAGGAACTTAGCAAGCAGCTCAAGGTTGAGGCAGTGCCGACAACGGACATTCTCAACTTGAAGTACAGCGATAATGACGCAGAGATGGCAGCAAACGTGGTCAACCAGATCATGAAGGCTTACATCGACAATAATCTGAAGACGAACCAAGAAGAAGCAAATAAAGCAGGTCGCTTTATTGAAAGCCAACTGCCGCGAGCGGAAGCAGAGTTGCAAAAAGCCTCTGAAGAGTTACGCCTATTTAGAACTCAAAATCAGATTGTAGATTTAGAACGCGAATCCGCTGCAAATATTAATTCGCTCTCGCTCCTACAAGATCAGCTCAACCAAGCGCGATCGCAGTTAGCAGACGTCGCCCGTCAAGAGCAAGTCGTGCGCGATCAGTTAGGGTTAGAGACAGGGCAAGCAATCGATCTCGCTTCACTCAGCCAGTCGCCTGGAGTTCAAGAAGCCTTGAGCCAATTGCAACAAGTCCAAACTCGTTTGGTCACTGAGCAAGCTCGCTTCAAGAGCACCACTCCGCAAATTCAGACCTTGCAGCAACAAGAGCAAGACTTGAATGCACTACTGCAATCTCGGGTGAGCGAAGCAGTCGGAGCAAGTGTGCAAGTTGCTCCTGGTGCGCTACAAGTCGGCGATATCAAGCGGAAATTAGCAGAGAGCCTAGCCACTCTGCAGTCGCAAAAATTAGGGTTAGAGGGCCGTGTAGGAACGCTTGCTGGATTGCAGTCAAGCTTCCGCAGCCGCATGGCAGCAACCCCAACATTAGTGAAACAGCAAAGCGAATTAGAGCGTAAGCAAGACCTAGCACAGAAGGCTTATGAGAATCTCACAAGCCGCTTGCAAGAAATTCAAGTTGCAAGAAATCAGCAAGTTGGCAACGCCCGTGTGCTACAAAACGCTCTTGTTCCGACACAGCCAACCGGACGGATGCGGTTGATTCTCTTAGCCGCAGGCACAATGATCGGCTTGCTCTTGGGAGTTGCGGCAGCATTCTTTAGAGACATGATGGACAAGTCGCTGAAGACGGTCAAAGAAGCCGAAGCGCAATACGGCTACACAATGTTGGGGTTAGTTCCGAAGTTTGAAACCAGTGATACGCCAACGATCGTTTCGCCGAGTGCCGATGACATTTCGCCACGGGTGATTGCAATGACTTCACCGCGATCGATGATTCATGAAGCTTATCAGATGCTGCAAGCCAATCTGAAGTTTATGAGTCTCGACAAGAAAGTGAAGACGATCGTAATCAGCAGTGCGGTACCCCGTGAAGGTAAGTCTGAAGTAGCAGCGAACTTAGCCGCTACGATGGCACAGTCGGGTCGCAAAGTCTTGCTCGTCGATGCCGATATGCGAAATCCCTCGCAGCATCACTTGTGGGGCATTGTCAACTCGGTTGGGTTGAGTAACGTGGTTGTCGATCAGAGCGAACTGCGCCAAGCAGTCAAGCCGATTACGAACAATCTTTCGATTCTGACTGCGGGTGTCATGCCACCGAATCCCCTGGCAATTTTGGATTCCGAAGCAATGACGACCTTGTTAGAAACGATTGCTAAGGATTATGATTACGTCCTGTTTGATACGCCACCCCTAGCGGGAACTGCAGATGCAGCTGTCCTAGGCAAAATGGCGGATGGCGTCTTGATCACAGTTCGTCCGGGCGTAGCTGATGCTGGCAGCATCTCTGCTGCTAAATCTTTACTCGATCGCTCTGAGCCAAATATTCTAGGCCTGGTTGCGAATGGAGTCAACGTGCGTTATGAGCCGGACAGCTACTTCTACTACACCAGCCCGCGTGAGCAGGTTTCGGAACGGGGAGAAGGTGCTCGTTCAGTCCGTTCGTTACTGACAAAATAGTCTCAGATTCTCTGTAGATGTGAAAGGGTTGCGGCAAATCATCTGACCGTAACCACACCGATCTTCTTGATTTTGTATTTATGCTGAGTGCCTGTTTTTTGGGAGTTGCAGCTCTTTTCTTGGGGCTGAGCTGCTGGACATTGTTAGAAACTCTGGCTGCTGTGTTCGCACGGCGAATCGAGCCAGCTTATCCGTCGTCTTCATCTGCGCGGGTGGCGATCTTAGTCCCTGCTCACAACGAAGAAATTGAAATTGCAGAGACGCTGCAAACCTTAACAGCACAAAAGCGACCTCAAGATCAGCTGATTGTTATTGCAGATAACTGCACGGATCGAACTGCCGAAATTGCTCGATCGATGGGTGTGACTGTACTAGAGCGCCATGACACACTCCGGCGTGGCAAAGGATATGCTTTGGACTATGGCACAACGCATCTAGCTGCAGATCCACCTGATGTCGTGATTGTAGTGGATGCAGACTGTCAGGTGCAGCCAGGCACGATCGAACAATTAGTCGATACAGTGATGGCAACGGGCAGACCGGTTCAGGCGACCTATTTACTCCAGAAACCGCCTCAAGCGACGGCTAAACACTCTGTTGCCGCATTTGCTTTCACGCTCAAAAATCTGGTGCGACCGCTCGGATTAACTCATCTTGGGCTGCCGTGTTTATTAACGGGGACAGGGATGGCGTTTCCTTGGGCAGCGATTCAAGCCGTGAGTTTAGCGAGCGGTCATATCGTTGAAGATATGAAGATCAGTGTGGATTTAACGATCGCTGGATTTGCCCCCCTTTATTGTCCAGAGGCACGAGTAACGGGGGTGCTGCCGCAGAATAGCCGTGCGGGTGAAAGTCAACGCACCCGATGGGAGCATGGACATTTGCAAGCGATCACCACCTTTGTTCCAGTCTTAATCAAGAGTGCAATTCAGCGAAGAAATTTGGATGCGCTAGGAGTTGCTCTAGAGCTGAGTGTCCCGCCCTTATCGCTGTATGTCATGAGCTGGTTGGCAATCAGTGCCATTACGCTGTTTTGGGGTTGGATAAGTGGGCATTGGTTCCCTGGAATGATTGCGATCGCGGCTGGAGCTTGTCTTGCAGGGACAGTTTTTGGAGCTTGGGCGAAGTTTGGGCGCGACGATTTATCGCTGCGCGACCTGATCACGGTTCCAATGTACATATTGTGGAAGATTCCGGTGTATCTGAAGTTTTTAGTGCGTCCGCAGAAAACTTGGGTGCGCACAGAGCGGGATGTGCGCTCGGCTTCAGAGTAGTGACTCGTGAAGCGTAAATAATTAGGAACTTTGGCAGAGGATTTAAGTCGGGGTTAAAGTCGAACATAGCGCACACAAGCTGGTATAGGAAGTCTTACCGTGAAGCGATTCGTCTCCCTGAAAACACTCGGTCATAGTTTTATGTGGGGTGCAGCCCTAGCCCTGTCAGCCGTTGCTCCTAGTTTCGCCGCTGAACGTTTAAATTTGCGATTTGGACCGTTTGAGCAATCGATCGAGGTTGCGGATTTAGAACAGTTTGCTCAAAGTGGAAAAGTCTCTACATCGCTTCAGCTTTATACTGCAATTCTGACTCCTGAGTTTCGCAAAGCTTTGACGAGTCGATTAGAGCTTGATCCCAACTTGGGCACGCGGATTGTTGAAGACTTGTTAAAGTCTCCATCGGGGCAGCAGGTTTTAAATTCGATCCGACAAGCTGCTCCAGAATTAAGTTTAGAAACGCTGCAAGCGGGGTTTTGGTTAGCAGCTCGGCAGGCAAATCAACTCGATGCAATTGGGGTGATCAAAGCGATTCCACAAGATACAGTGACGATCGATGTCACCCAAGCGCTAGGCATCGCGTCTCAGTTGAATTTTTCCTACTGGAAAACTCAAGGGATTCAATCGCTATTAACGAATAGTTTGCCAGCGGGCAATCCAGGATTTCGCGCTGAACTTGATCCATCTGCGCCTGGAAATCAGCCGGTTCGAGAACAGTTTTTTTCATTCTTCGATGATCAACGGAATCGCCAATTGCCCGTGGATTTGTATTGGAGTTCGACCAATCCTCAAGCGCCTTTGATTGTGCTTGCGCCAGGGTTTGAGGCAAATCGGAAGTTTTTAACATATCTGGCTCGACATTTGGCATCGCATGGATTTACAGTCGCCGCGATCGAGCATCCGTTTGTCACGCGTGGTGGAGCACTGCCCGCTTTGAATCCTGATCGCTTAGTGCCTGGAACTGAGTTTATTGATCGCCCCAAAGACGTGAGTTTTTTGCTCGATCGCTTTGCGGAATTGAATCAACAACCGGGCGAACTACAAGGGAAACTCAATACTCAAAAAGTTTCAATGATTGGGCATTCGTTGGGGGGGTATGAAGCGTTGGCGCTGGCTGGGGCTGAGTTGCGGATTGATGAATTACGCGATTTCTGTCGAGAAAGTGGTCTATTAGAGCGGGTTCCAGCGGATTGGCTGCAATGTGCAGCGGCTGAACTTCCCCAAAACCGAATTAGTGTTCGAGATCCAAGAATTGTGCAAGCGATCGCGCTCAACCCGGCGATCGGGCAAATTTTTGGTAAGGAAGGTCTAAAATCTGTGGCTACGCCAACGATGATCTTGACCAGTACCGACGATCGGTTAGCTCCAGCATTTACGCAGCAGCTTCAACCCTTTTTGCAATTACCGACTCCGAAGTATTTATTAACGGCAATTGGGACAACCCATCTCAGTGTGAGCGATCCCGGCAATTTCAGTGGAGCCGTGGCGCAAGGAACGTTAGTCAAAGAGCGCAGGGGCAAGGAAGTTGAACCATTGCGGCGATTGTTGCAAGGGGTCACTTTGGCATTTGTGCAACAAGCGACTCCTGCTGCCAAAACCTATCAGCCGTTCTTAACCCCGGATTATGCGCGATCGCTATCGAAGCCAGAGTTACCCATGCGGTTGAATACTGAACTGCCTGAAAATATTACGCGTTGGCTGAGTTTAGCGTCGGTTTTTTGAATTTAAAGGACTGGAGAAGTTCTATCTAACCTGTGCGGATTGGCTCGAACTTGTTCGTAAAAGTTTCATAAAAGTTCATATCATGAACCTGTGCGATCGTCCGCGCACGGAAACCTACGAGACAGAGGAGTCACCTTAAATGAGTTCAGCTTTAGCTGTATGGATTACCAGTACAATGCAGTCGCTGGGATACATCGGAATTGGATTTCTCATGTTCATGGAAAATCTATTCCCGCCCATTCCGTCCGAGCTGATCATGCCGCTAGCTGGATTCACTGTCTCGAAAGGAGATATGAACTTTCAGTATGCCGTGCTGGCTGGTGTGGTGGGGACAATCTTAGGAACGCTGCTCTGGTACTATGGTGGACTTTTGATCGGCGAGAAGCGAATTCGAGAACTGGCAGATCGCTATGGCAAATGGATCGGCGTAACCGGTCAAGACATTGATAAAGTCAATCGTTGGTTTTATAAACATGGAACCAAAGCCGTTTTATTTGGGCGACTCGTTCCCGGCATTCGCACGTTGATCTCGCTCCCTGCGGGGTTAAGTGGAATGCGACTCATGCCGTTTTTGGTGTATTCCACGATCGGGACAACGATTTGGACTGCTGCTTTAACGTATGTTGGGTATGTTTTGGGCGACCAGTATGAATTGGTGGATGAATATCTTGCGCCTGTTTCTAAGATTGTTCTCGGCATTTTAGTCATCGCCTTTGTGGTTTGGTTAATTCGACATCGAAAGGCTTCCCAATAAGGCATGGGTATCTCTAGAATTGTGCCGCAATTTTGAGATGAGACGGGGAACAGATTCAGGCGTAAACTCTTCCAGAAATAAGGCTCCTAGCTTTTGAGCAGATTGTCTCAGCACAGCCGTTTAGATCACAAGCCCAGGCATCAAGCGATCGTGCCAACGCGATTTCGACTTATTGTGCGAACCTTGACTTCAATCGTTGCGAGGATAGGAGCAATGCGCGATTGTCCCTTTATTTCGTTTAATCTGATAAGGGGATTGGACATTTAGACGGACGGTGATAGGATACTCGCTCGGAAAAGTCACTCCGGATGTAGATCAATCGCCGGTGCCGATCCTTCTAATTATTAATCGTTATGATTGCAAGTTCACTTTTGCTCTCTCACATTCACATCTACCAGGAACACAAGTCAAATCGATCTTGAAAAAACGTTCTAACTACTGGCAGCTTCTCGCTTATCTTCGCCCCCAATGGCGCACGATCGTTTATGCCTTGATGTGTGCGGTCATTTTTGCGGTGACTTGGCCCGCCATGGCATTTTTGTCAGAAAAAATGTCTCGGTTTATCAGCGAGGGGCGAATTGCTGCAATTGCGGAAACCGCTGGCTATGTGATTTTGATTTGGGGAAGCCAAAAACTTGCACAATACGGTCAAGAAACGCTGATTGCCAAAGCTTCGTTGAGTATTGCGATGGAGTTGAGAAATCGCACGTTTTCTCATATTCAACGCTTGAGTCTCGCTTATTTTGAAACGGTGCAGACTGGAGATCTGACCTATCGATTGACAGAAGATGTCGATCGCATTGGTGAGGTAATTCAGAAGCTCTTTAGCCAGTTTGTGCCGAATGCGATGAAGCTCGTTGTGACGCTGATTACGATGCTGTATTTCAATTGGCAGTTGACGCTTTCAACGCTGATCGTGGCTCCGTTGCTGGCTGGATTAACGGCTTGGTTTGGCGAGAAGATGCGGAAGTTGTCGTATCGGAGCCAGAGCCGGATTTCAGACTTGTCGGCGTTGCTGACAGAGATGTTAAGTGGCGTGAGATTAGTGCGCGCCTTTGCAGCGGAGGATTATGCGATCGAACAATTCCGCCGAGGTTCAGAACGCAATCGTCAAGCCAGATACGCGACAGAACGTTTGAGAGCGATTCAATACCCAGTTCAAGGATTCTTAGATGCACTGGGTATTCTCGCGCTCTTGTTAGTGGGCAGTTGGCAAATCTCTCAAGGAAACTTGACGGGCAGTGAATTCATTGCGTTCGTGGTCGCGGTCGCGATGTTGTTTGAGCCGATTAGCACAGTGACATTGAACTACAACGAGTTTAAGCAGGGAGAGGCTTCGGTCGATCGTGTGTTTGAACTGTTGCAGATTAACCCGTCGATCGTGGAACAACCCGATGCCAAAGTTCTGCCTTCTGTGACCGGGAGAATTGAATTTGAGAATGTCTCTTTTGCCTATCGTCCGGATCGTCCTGTTCTGCAAGATTTGAGTCTGCGAGTCTATCCGGGCGAAATGGTGGCTTTAGTGGGGGCATCGGGTGCGGGTAAAACGACGCTCGTGAATTTAATTCCACGATTTTATGATCCTCAAGCAGGAGAAATCTGGATTGATGGTACGAACATTCGCGATGTCTCGCTGAAAAGTTTGCGGCATCAAATCGGGATTGTGCCGCAGGAAACGATTTTGTTTACGGGAACGATCGCGCAAAATATCGCCTTTGGACAACTCGATTTTGATATGAATGCAGTTCGAGAAGCTGCCAAGATTGCCAATGCTCATCAGTTTATTAGTCAATTCCCCGATGGCTATGAAACTTGGGTCGGTGAGCGAGGAGTAAATTTATCGGGAGGACAGCGGCAGCGGTTAGCGATCGCGCGGGCGGTGCTGCTCAATCCTCGGATCTTGATTCTCGACGAAGCAACTTCAGCGTTGGATTCAGAATCCGAAGCTTTGGTTCAAGAAGCTTTAGAACGCATTATGCAAGGTCGAACTGTGTTTATCATCGCGCATCGTTTAGCGACGGTGAGACGCGTCGATCGCATTCTGGTCATGGAGAAAGGACGAGTTGTAGAGTCTGGAACTCATACAGAATTGCTCGCAGAAGGCGGACGATATGCACGATTCTATGCACAGCAGTTTAGCTAAGCTTCACGTTTACCATCTGTGGAGCAACGATCGGGCGTCATTTTGATTGTTCTATAGCAATCCGGTTTGAGGTGTAGAGGCTAAGAAGAGTAGGGAGTAGGGAGCTAATCCAGAGAACTACTCCCCACTCCCCAACTGATTTGGAATTGCGATTTATAGGTTTCGATCATGACCCTACCCATTAAATGCCTGACTCAACCCTTGATGGATGCGATCGCTGAACAAGCCCGCACGAGTCCTCGCCATCGCAAGAACTACAATTTTCATGAGCATAGCGACATTGTTCAGCGCTTTCTCAATGTCTTGCAGCCTGGGACTTATGTTCGTCCGCACCGTCATGTGCGCCCCGAAGGTAAGAGTGGCTTTGAATTCTTTCTAGTGTTGCAAGGCGCGATCGGTATTCTGATTTTAGATGAATCCGGAGAAGTCATTCATACCGAGAAAATTAGCGCAACTGGAACGACTAGAGGAGTAGAACTTGGAGAAGGCATGTTTCACACTTTGATCGCGCTTGAGCCAGATACCGTCATGTTTGAGTTAAAAGAAGGACCTTACATGCCGATCGAAGATAAGGATTTTCTGCAAACTTTTCCTTTAGAAAATACAGCCGAAGCTCAACAGTGGATTCAAACTTGGATGCAGCATTTTCAGTAGTACTGTGCAGGTGCATCTACCAATCATCGATCGCAGAACAAGATTCAATCTACTTGAGCACTATACTCAAGCACAATCGAGACGCACTTTTCGGGATGCAGTCCCATTCATGCCAACCTGCTTTTACAGGCAACCGCTTCTGAGTCAAAGTGCAATCTACTTACATTCCGGTCGAACCAAATCCACCTGCTCCGCGAACAGTGTCGGATAAGAGATCGACTTCTTCAAGCTCTGCACGAATCACAGGCACAATGACCATTTGGGCAATTTTCATGTGCTTCAGCACTTTAAAGGATTCTTGCCCATGATTGATCAAAATCACTCCAATTTCACCTCGATAGCCTGCATCAACTGTGCCTGGAGTATTGAGAACTGTAATCGAATGCTTCAGTGCTAACCCACTTCTCGGACGAATTTGGGCTTCGGTTCCGAGCGGTAGCTCGATCGCGATTCCTGTTCCAATCAGCGCTGTCTTTCCAGGAGGAATGTCTTGCTCTGCCAGCGCAAACAGATCCAAACCTGAATCATCCTCATGTTCGTATCGGGGTAGCTTAGCCGAGTCTACTAGCTTGACAAGTTTTACTTTTGCGCTTTGCATACCTTACAACATTAGCTTGACATTGCATATCGAACTAGCTGACATAATCGCTGTCTGAGTGTTTCCAGTCCTAGTCGCTCATGGGCTGAGATAAATGCGGCTTGGGGAAACTCTTCGCGCGCGATCGCTAATTGTTCTGCATCGACTTGATCGATTTTATTAAACGCTAAGAGTGCAGGTCCCGGTGTAATGGGCATCTCACCTAGAATGTGCATCACTGATCGAATCTGACTTTGCCAAGCCGGATGCGACAGATCCACCACATGCAGCAAAGCGTCCGCCTCTGTCACTTCTTCTAAGGTGGCACGAAACGCATCCATCAAAGAAGGCGGCAATTCATGAATAAATCCAACGGTATCCGTTAACAACAGTTGCGTTGCTTCATGTGTTTCCGAATCGGTGAAATTTAATCGTCGAGTTGTTGGATCGAGTGTTGCAAAAAGCTGATCAGCTGTATAGACTTCGGCATTCGTTAAAGCATTGAGCAATGTCGATTTTCCTGCATTGGTATAGCCGACCACTGCGATCGAGGGAATTTCTTCGTGCTGTCGGCGCTGTCTCAAGCGCGCTCGATGCGCTTGAAGCTGATTCACCTCTTGCTGAAGTCGCGAAATTCGCCGCTGAATCGCTCGGCGTTCGGTTTCTAGCTTCGTTTCTCCAGGTCCTCTTGTGCCGATCCCGCCTCCTAATCGAGACATCGCTTGTCCGCGTCCTGACAATCTCGGCAGCATATATTCAAGCTGAGCCAGTTCCACTTGAAGTTTTCCGGCTCCAGACTGTGCTCGTTGCGCGAAAATATCCAAGATGACTTCGGTACGATCGACAATTCGGATGCCAATCTGCATCTCTAAATTACGAACCTGAGCCGGGGAAAGATCACGATCGAACACAATCAAACTTGCCCCGACCGTTTGCGCTGCCAAAGTAATTTCTTGGACTTTTCCTTCTCCGACTACGGTTTGAGGATGCGGACGCGGGCGTTTCTGCTTCACCGTTTGCAGGACTTCGCCGCCTGCGGTTTCGACCAGTCTTGCCAGTTCCTCTAACTCGGTCTGAAACCGTTGCGCTGACTTATTATCCGTTTGTAATCCGACAATTAAGACCTGATCATGATCGCGATCGACTTGCTGAGCAATATACTCACGGCGAAATTCTTCTTCTAGCCCTTCAACCAACGCCAGAAAATCTTGCTCTGAAACCACGTCTAACCCTAGCGGCGGCGAGACTGTCCAACTCACCTCTGGATGCGGCACTAAATGCGCTAAGTAAGCCGCCTTCACATATCCGGTTGCACCACCACCTCGCCGCTCAAATCCGCCTCCCGTCAGCGTTAATGCTACATAGGTATCTAGTCGTTGCAATGCCATCACCGTCAGCATTGCGTCTCCCGGTGGATCTGACTTGAGTTGAGTCGCAATACAACGAATGCCACAGAGTCGCTCTGCACCATAACGCGGCAGTTCCAGCATTGGAATCTGAGTTTGGCGTAAAGTTCCAACCCCAACCCGAATCACTTGACCGCGACGATTCACATACGTACAAACGGGCTGATTGATTTCAGAACTAATGGCTGCGATCCGTTGAGCAAACTCGGCTGTAGTGATGCGATCGCCCGGTAAGCGCTGATGATACAGCCGTTGAAGCTGCTTGAGTTGACTGCTCTTTAGACCTTGGAGGTTTCCGTAGACGGTTTCGATAACTAAACTTTGCCAAACGCGACTTGATCTCATTCTAGATCGCAGAAGACAGTTGCAAGTTACAGTTTGTGAAATCGCAGACAAATTCTCGCTGCCCTAAACCGCCTGCGTCAACCTTGATCGCTTGAGTCAATCAATTGGGCATCCATCTTCCTTTTACCCGATCGCATTTCCTGATTCCATCAAAATCTGACGCACCTGATCATGCGTTAAATTTGGATTTGCGCTTAACATCAATGCAACCACACCCGACACATAAGGTGCTGCCAGAGATGTGCCCCACCAGCCCGATTGATAGCTATTTCCTGGCACTGTTGTTTCAATGTCTTGTCCAGGTGCAAGCACATAATTCATCTTTGGATTCGACCCCGATCGATTTGAAAAGGCAGTGAGTTGTCGATCTCGATTCACAGCTCCCACAGCAATCCCAAACTGTGTTGCATAGCTCGCTGGATTGCTCGGTTGAGAGGCTCCTTCATTTAATGCCGCAGTCACAGTTATCACATTGCGGCTAGCAGCATAGGCAATTGCCTCTCTGAGTTCTGCGGAATCTGTCCACCACAGCGACATATTAATCACACGTGCCCCATTATCCACGGCATAGCGAATCGCTCTTGCTAAGTTCCCATTCCAGTTATCTTGAGCGTTCGTCACCCGCAGTGGCATTAACTTAGCACTGTAAGCAACTCCTGTGATACCAACATTGTTTTGAGCCGCAGCAATCACTCCACTTACCGCAGTTCCATGAGCACTCGAAGGTGAAATATCGTTGTTGTTTAAGCTAAAGTTCCAGCCATTTACGTCATCAATAAAGCCATTGCGATCGTCATCAATGCCATTGTTAGGAATTTCACCTGGATTCGTCCAGATATTAGACTTGAGATCAGAATGAGTGATATCAATACCAGAATCAATCACAGCGATCGTAACTCCCTGCCCGGTATAGCCTCGCGCCCAAACTTCTGGAATATTCAGCATATCTATGCTCCAAGACGTTGCTGGAACTGAAGTCATAGGAGCTTGTTTCACAGCAGTAGCAACTGCGATCGCGGCATTCACAAGCCCATAACCAAAACTTGCACTATAGCTTGGGCTTGGAGCATAACTTTGCTCAAAGGATTGAATGCGGAGATTTCCGAAGTCTAGAAGTGTGACTGTCTGGAATTGAAGCTGATTGATGCCCCAGTAGCCGGCTGCACCTGTCGTTGATTGCTGCCATAAAATATCCGTTGTTCCATCTTGGTTGTAGTCACTTAAGCCTTTGATATCCCAAGAAAAATCAGGCGCGATCGACAAGTTAGACTTTTTGCTGACGCTCATGCCATTAATTTGCCAGATCTGAACTTGTCCCGATTGCCCATTGCGCCAAAGCAGATCGAATTGTCGATCTCCATTAAAGTCACCGCTGCCTTCCAATGTCCAACCTGCAACAGAGTCGATGTAGATACTGCGTTCTAAGGTTGTGCCATTCATCTGCCAGAACGCGTTTTCATGAGTTCGATCGTTGCGCCAAAACAGATCTAAATCGCCATCATTGTCATAGTCCTGAACATCTGCAATCTGCCATGCTAAATCACTGATTGTTGTCGTAATTTGGCTCGATTCGAGGGACATGCCATTCAATCGCCAGAATGCGACTTCTCCAGAACGTTGATTACGCCAAAGAATATCGCGATCGCGGTCGCCATCAAAGTCTCCAATTCGCTCAATCTGCCAGTTCAGATCACTAACGGTGTAAAGCTCGACGCGCTGTCCATTCGTTAGGAAGGAGTAGCTTTGACGATCGCGCCAGAGTAAATCAGTCTTGCCATCGCGATCGTAGTCATAGATATCAATGACTTGCGTATTGCGATCGAGAATATAAGAAGCCCGATTGACCGCGCGATTTTCAGCGATCGAGAACCAAGACAATTCATTGGAGTTCGTAGCAATCAGATCACTGGGATTGGCGATCGCACTCCAAGCAGGCTTGTCGAAAGACATAGTGACGAATTAAGGCAGGAACGACCTTCCCAGAGTTCCCGCTTCAATTCGTCAAATCTTTATAACACTGGTGATCCTAATCACCTAGCAACAGTTCACCCAGCTAGAGCGAATCGCGCCATCTTCACCGTAGTAAAACTCTTTTTTCCAAATCGGGGCGCGATGTTTCAGCGTATCGATCGCGTATTTACAAGCCTCAAATGCTTCCGTACGATGCGGGCATCCAACGGCAATTAATACACTGATTTCCCCAATCTCTAATCGTCCAACGCGGTGATGAATCACGACATGAGTGACATCCTTCCAAGTTTGTCGAATCTCAGATGCAATTTCTTTGAAAACCGCGATCGCCATCGGTTCATATGCTTGATACTCCAGATGCAGCACTGAAAATCCATCAGTATTGTTCCGAACCATACCGCTCATCAGCACGATCGCGCCATTGGCTGCGTCATCTGCTTGGCTGTAGACTTCTTCGATCGAAAGCGGCGCGATCGTAATCGTGAAACGATCGCCGGGATGCGTGGGAACGGGCTTTGGCGGAGTCGATGAAATCATAGAAGAACGCAGCAAATCAATGTTTTCTCATTCTAAGCAATCGGTTCATACACCATCTTCGGAACCAGAACCCCATCTTCTCGAATCTCCCCAATTCCTAAAAAGCGATCGCACTTCACCCGCACAATTCCTGCCGCAAGTCCCAAGGCAATTTTCTGTCCCTGACACCAGCGCCGCGCAATGATTTCGTCCACCTCCACCTCTGGCAAATGCAAAACTGCATGTTCAGAATCCATCAAAGGCGCAGGCAAGTCTTCAAGCCTCAAACTATCTGCGAGCAAAAAACCATTACTCTCGGTTCTGAGCAACCTCGCCAAAGTCGCACCTGTGCCAAGTTCCGCTCCTAAATCGCGAGCAATCGATCGAATATAAGTCCCACTTCCACAAGCAATTTCCAGATCCAACTCTGGAAACTCGCCCGCTCTCCAATCCAGCACCTTTAGGCTGTAAATTTCTACAGTTCGAGCCGGAACCTCGATCGTTTTGCCTGCCCGAGCCAAGTCATACAATCGCTTGCCATCGATTTGAATCGCACTGTAATTTGGCGGAATCTGCTCAATCACTCCTTGAAACAAAGAGAGCTTCTCTTGCACATTCTCTAAGCTCAGATTCGCAACCGCTTCTTGCGTCAGAATTTCGCCTTCTAAATCATCGGTTGTGGTCGTTACCCCAAATCGAATCGTCGCCTGATAAGCCTTATCGTGATGCAGATATTGCAGCAATCGAGTCGCCCGACCGATCGCGATCGGTAAAACGCCCGTCGCTGCCGGATCAAGCGTTCCCGCATGTCCCACTTTCTTCGTCCCCAGAATCCTCCGCACCTTTGCCACACAATCATGTGACGTAAATCCAAACGGCTTATTGAGATTCAAAAACCCATCCACAAGCAAATCACCTACCCAACTGCGAGAGCGTTAACGATTGCACCAGACTTAACCGTAACGGATCTTGGGAGATTGCACGGGCATAGGTTGCAGAAATATAGGGTCGGAAGCTCGATTGATTGTTAATGTAAGTCTGAAAAAATGCCAAACTCAGCGCATTCATATAGCGCCGCGCGATCGCGGGATTCGCTCCAATCACTTCCGGCGGAACCGGAACCCCTTCATCATTTGCCTGTCCCAAAGTTGAGAAATGCGTTCCTTGATCAATCACCGCCAAATATCGGTCATTCGTTTGTAACCACGTAAATGGCTGAATCTGTTCGGGCAAAGCAGGCGCGATCGTATCTGCATTGCTTCCTACCATCAGCATCGGGGTTTTAATCTGACTCACGGATGCCTGTCCGAAAACACTACTGGTGATCGGATTAATCGCAACGATCGCTTTGACCCGTGGATCGCTCAAATTGTAGTTAATCGGTGGTAAAGCAGCCGCACGGCATTGCAGCAAGAGAGAAAGATTCAGGGTGCGATCGATCTCCTCTGGACGACAGGATTGCTGAAGCTGTGCAAAATTAATCGGCGCACCCGCTAATGCCATCACTGTATAACCGCCAAAAGATTGCCCCAACAGTCCAACTTGCTTGACATTCAAGCGACTGTATTGAGGATCAGACTTGGCTCTACGCTCCAGTTCATCTAGCACATACTTAATATCGAGCGGTCGATCGACAAACTCACTCGGACTCGTGACCTCATTGGCGATGCCATCGACTAAAGCTTGTAGCTGTTTAGCATTACTGCCGGGATGTTCTGGAACGGCAACCGCAAATCCATGAGACGCGAGGTGTTCTGCTAAATATCGAAACGTTCCGCGATCGGAACCCAGCCCATGCGAAATTACAATCACTGGAATCGATTTTGGCAAAGCCTGACGACGCGCGATCGGTAAATAGACATCGACCGGAAAGACACGCTCTCGTCCCAACGCTCGAACAAATCCGCGCGATCGATCGATTAATCTCCACGAATCTCGCCGAAATCCATATGCCCCACGCGCCGTTAAATCAGGGATATCCCCCGGTAGCGGCGTAGACTCTTGATTTGCAAGTTGAGCGATTAAATCAGTCGCTTGCTTCGTGCGTCCAATCAAATCTCCAAAATCATCCACAATCTGGAGGCTGCGCTGCAAATCAATCCGAATCCCCCGCGTTGGAAACTTCCGAAAGACATTCAGCAACGTTAACCCTTCTGGCTCAGCCGATGCCAAAATCAATGCCGCTCGAATCGCAAAAAATCCTGTATCGCGAGATTCCGGCTGAATCACTTCTCCCAGACGGCGTAACAAAATCTCACCTTGCTGCGTATACAAGAATTGCGAAACCGCAACCGGACTAAGGTCTGCCTTGGCAAGCAACGCCTTGCGCAATATCGCCAATTGCGTTGCATCGACATATTGCGAATACACATAAAGGTCGCTATCGAGCACGCCCTGACGCGCATAAGCTTCCAGGGCAGAAACAGAAACCGATCGCTCTAAAATGCCATACGACAGAAAAATCCGCTCAGCACTCCGGACTGGGAGACTGATAGCGAGAACAGAAATCAGTCCTGCGATCGCGGAGAAGAAAAATTTGGCGACTTTCGACTGTTGCATATCTTCGGACGGAATCCTAACGACCTGAACCTAGACTGGCTCATTTTGACGCACCTACAGAAAAAGCGGCAACTTCCAAAGAAATAAAAAGAATTCCTTCTAAACAAAAATTAAGCCAAGCTGAAATTTTGATCATTAGCTTGAAGTCTAATTTGCAACTCCGGGCACTTTGGATAGAGTGTGACAGATGAGTTTGATTGATTTTTGCTACTAGTAGCGTGTCTCATATTTAACGAGCACCCTTACCAAGTTCAGACTTTCGATCGACATAATTTCCTCAACTTAGTCGTATAACATCTGGTACGGCAATTCTAAATTTCAGATTCTCCCCCTGAAGTCACAGTTAAAGCAGCACAAGGACGAATTTTTAGTGATAGGATGATGTCCCTGCGCTCCGACAGCCTAAAAAAACATCTACTTCAATATGACGAGGATTTCGATGGCGGTTCTACCCCCCGACACCATTCAACAAAGTTCAGAGGTTGCACTCCAACAGATCGATTGGGTAGCACCTGCTGAATCCACAGAGATTGAACTCATTGACTATCTAAAAGACGAATTGGCAGTTTCAGACGACTCGATCGACCTTGCTCTGCGTCACTGCCAACAAGAACGAGGCACGTTGCCAATGGTGCTTTGGCGCTACGGATTTGTCTCAATTGATCAGTTGAATCAGATTTTTGATTGGATGGCTCGCTAGTACTTGCTTGAGTTATTGCTTGCTCATTTTGTTGAGTAGCCACAGCGATGTCGAAATCGCAGCAAACTGAGCCAAAATCACGTTAATACTAGCTTGCACCACCAAAATATCGATCGGTTGAATAAACTTCGCTGGATCAACGTTCACGAACCCTGCAAATCCTTGATTCACAGCTTTTCCAAACAGTAATCCGACGATCGCTTCTGCCCCCAATAGCGCCAGCAACGTCCCCACCAAACTTGCCATCAGTCCGATCCGAATCGTCTGAATCGCCTCTGCCTTTTTCGGACGTGCTGCTGGATTCTCTGATCTCAGCTGCCGCCCAATGGGAACATATTTCATTAACGACCAATACATATTGAATCCCAGCACCAAGATTCCACAGACGGTCAGCACAACTCCAATCCCTGTGGTTGGATTCGTTCCTTGAGGATTGCGATTTGAAACGGCGGCAAATAACAAAATTGCGCCAGAGATCACAGTTAAAACTAACTGAAACCAAAAGCTAAACCATCCCGCGAATCGAAATGTGTTTGCAATTTCTCTCAAGGTCGGAGAAGAGTCAGATCTTGCCATAGGAATTCACACAGAAGCTAGTTCCAGCTTAAAACAAGATGCAGTCGGAAGTCGGACTTGCAATTAAAAATGATGATGAAACTCGCGATCGCGCCCAAATACAACAAAGCCGGGACGAATTTCATCCCGGCACACTTAGACTCAAATGCTGCTCTAACTGACCACCGCAGGCGATTCAAACTTATAACCTACGCCCCGCACCGTCTGAATCAAAGCAGGCTGACTCGTATCGATTTCAATCTTTTTGCGGATTTGTCCGATATGCACGTCCACCACACGTTGGTCACCGACATATTCATAATCCCAAACTTCTTGAATCAACTCAGCCCGTCGCCAAACTCGCCCGGGATGTGCTGCGAGGAAATGCAACAAATCAAACTCTAATGCCGTCAACGGCACAATTTCCTCATTCAACTTGACCTCACGCCGAACCGGATCAATCATTAATCCACCAAACGTGAGACACTGCTGTTCTGCGGTGGTCACAATTCGCTGACGTTTGAGAATTGCCCCCACTCGTCCACCTAATTCCACCAAACTGAAGGGCTTCGTAATGTAATCATCTGCACCTTGAGCAAAGCCCCGAACTTTGTCCGCCTCATCCGTGCGGCTTGTCAGCATCAAGACAAATACATTTGTCCGGCTCTGCATTTCTTGGCACAGCGAGTAGCCATTTGCATCCGGTAAATTCACATCTAAAATCACCAAATCAGGATTAAACTGCTCAAACACCTGCATCGCAGACTTTCCATCTTCAGCAGATTCCATTTGATAATTTTGCTTAGTCAAGAAACGATGAACCAAATTGCGAATCGCTGGATCATCATCAACGACGAGTATCTTGGCTGGAGCCATGACCATAACCTTGCGCTAAAAAATAAATTGAGAAGGGCAGATGACAGTACCTAGAGCAAATTGAGATCGGAGCCAACAGAAAAATCCCTGATTCTGCTTACACAGAAGAATCTTGTCATCAGCATTAGTATGCCTCAGCTTTTGAATAGAATATCCCGATTTGTCCGAGTTTCCGCAAAATCACGGTCGCCGTTCTATTCGATGTGGAAATTGCGAACACTCCAAGTCACGAAGTTCTCGCAGTATACGGATATCGCAGGGCGTAAATTTGCTGAAGGCAAAATATCTCAAGTCTGTATTCTATCGTCTACACTCTAGTTGTAATCCCGACCATCGCTAGGTTACTTTAGTAGGTGAAGGTGGAGTAACAAGCCCATGAGCGCGCAAAGTCCCTATGAAAAGTTAGGCGTTTCCGAAGGTGCGACGTTTGAAGAGATTCAAACGGCACGAACTCGTTTGGTTGAAGAATTAGCTGGTGATCAGCGAAAAATTTCGGAAATTGAGGCAGCATATGATTCTGTGCTGATGGAACGGCTACGGTTGCGGCAAGAAGGCAAGATTAAAGTGCCCGATCGAATTCGCTTCCCTGAAAAGTTGGCGACCCCGGCTCCTGTCGAAACGCCTGCACCTGCAAATCAGTCGGCTCAATGGTTGAAAAGTTTGATCGATCAGCCGAGTGCCAGAGATATTGTCATTCCAGGAATGACAATGGCAGCGCTAGGGACGTTAGTGTATTTCTCTCCAACGAATGCTGTCCTTCAGATGGCGATGGCGCTCGCAACAGGCAGCACGTTGTATTTTCTTTACCGTAAGGAGCGAAAATTAGGTCGCTCAGTTTTATTAGGCATAGTTGGGTTGCTGTTGGGATTTGCGATCGGGGGCGTGGCTTACACATTTTTAGCACCTTATTTGGGTACGTTGGTGCTGACGAATGAAGTTTTGATCAGTTTGGTGACTTTTCTGGTTTTATGGTTGGTCAGTAGCTTTACCAAATAAATCCAGATGGCGGCGGATCAATTTCAGAAAAGTGATATTAGTTGGCAAATTCAGCAATTTTTCCGGCAGGCGGGTGAATGGCTTGAGTTGAGGTTCGCTGGATTGCAACCGCCTGGGGTTCCCGATATGCCGAATTGGTCGTTTCCGGCTTGGTGGTGGGAAGCAGCATTTTGGCTGATCATTGTTGGCGCGGGGGGCTGGCTGTTGTGGCAAATTTATCTGTGGCTGCGTCCGCTGCTAGAAGCTAATCAATCGCAGTTCGGCAAATTTCTCGATCGCAGATCCACGCAACCCGAAAAAGAACGCTCGATCGCGGCTTGGGTCAGATCGGCTCAGGAATTTCAACAGCAGGGAAATTACCGAGAGGCTTCGCGTGCGCTCTATATGGCAA
Organism: Leptolyngbya sp. GGD; assembly: GCF_026735145.1. Classification (NCBI taxonomy): domain Bacteria; kingdom Bacillati; phylum Cyanobacteriota; class Cyanophyceae; order Leptolyngbyales; family Leptolyngbyaceae; genus Leptolyngbya; species Leptolyngbya sp. GGD. The sequence continues at coordinate 239,129 of NZ_JAPQKE010000006.1, read as the reverse complement.
TGTTGCAGCGGTTAAGTGAGACAAAATTGATTCCAACGGATCAAAGCCGCACAGATCGAGAATATTTGCGCTTGGTTCAGCTTCTACCAGACTCTGAGTCCTATCAGATGGTGTTAGAGACGCATGAGCTGCTTTGTTTCAGTAATGCGCCGATTTCTGCCGAAATGTTTGAGCGGGTTCAGCGAGCTTATGGCAACATTGAACGCGCGACCCTCGATATGGCAAAAATGGCGTGATGAAAAAACTCGATCGACGTTGGGTATTTGGGCTGATTGCAGTCGCGGTGCTGATTGTCCTCACGTTATTTGTTGCGCCCAGAAGCAATCGCTTGATGAGCGGTTCGACGTTTAGCCGTTCGCCGGATGGCTACGGGGCTTGGTACGCTTATATGCAGCGTCAAGGCACCCCTGTGCAACGCTGGCGCAAGAGTACTTCGGAAGTCGATCGCTCGATCACTGGAACGGGCAATACGATGATTCAGATCGATCCGACGCAATCGAGAGCAACCGACGTAGAAAACTGGGTAGAACGTGGAAATACTTGGATCATTCTGGGACGAGAGTTACCCGCAACCGAGGCAGGATTTTCGACACAGCATCAGAGCGATCAGGGGACAGTAAAAATTGAAACATCTCGGCGATTGCTGAAATCTGGTGCAATGGAGATTTTAGGCGATCGATTCGGCTCGATCGTGTGGGAAGTCAAGAAAGGAAAAGGACGCGTCATTTTCGTGGTAACGCCTTTCATTGCAGCCAATGCATATCAAGATGAGCCTGGAAATTTTCCATTTTTCGCTCAGCTTGCTACTCGATACGGGCAGAAGATTTGGGTTGATGAGTATCTTCATGGCTATCAGGACAAATCCGAAGAATCAGGAGCAGACCAAGCACGGAACTGGGGCGATTATTTGATGAGAACGCCACTCGCTGTGGTGTTGCTCCAGACAGGTGTAGTGATCTTGGTATTAATTTGGGCAAAGAATCGCCGATTTGGGCAACCGCAACCGTTGGAAAGTCCTAAGACAAATGATAGTCAGGCGTATACGCAGGCGCTAGCAGGCGTGCTGTACAAAGCGAGACGGAGCGAGTTTGTGGTGGATGTTGTCGGGCGAGAGGAGCGGTTGCAGATTCAGCGATCGTTAGGCATTGGGGGAGCGTTGCTCGATCGAGAAGCGCTGATGAGCGCCTGGGTCGAACAAACGGGTCGGACTGCTTCAGAATTGGAGCCGCTTTTTGCGAATCGGCGCTTGAGTGAGACAGAGTTACGCAAATGGTTAACTCAAGTTCGCGAAATTAAACAGCATCTTCCAAGGTGATTTTCGCCACCATCAAATTGCAAACCGTAGGCGTTTTGGCTGCGAACTACACTTACTTCAAAGCCTCTTCTAACTGGTTTTGCTCCCAGAGCGATCGATAAAGCCCTGGTTGCTCAATCAAATCACCGTGAGTGCCCATCTGTACAATTCGCCCCTGATCCATGACAAAAATTCGATCTGCTAAGGCTGCCGCAGAAAGTTGGTGCGAAATAAACACAACCGTTTTCCGAACCGTGCCTTCTGACAAATTCTTCAAAATCCGAGTTGCTGTTTGATTGTCTACACTCGACAACGCATCATCTAGAATCAAAATCGGGCTATCGACTAACAAAGCTCGGGCTAATGCAGTCCGTTGCCGTTGTCCACCGGATAAGGTAATGCCTCGCTCTCCAACGATCGTGTCGTAATGCTGCGGGAAATTCAGCACCTCGCCATGAATCTGAGCAATTTTTGCAGCCAGTTCCACGTCAGATTGATCCGCCATGGGGTTGCCATAGCGAATATTATTGCGAATTGTTGTACTAAATAAGAAACTTTCTTGAGGCACATAAGCGATCGCACCTCGCAAATCGGTTAATCGCAAATCTGTAATGTCATACCCATCCACAAAGAGCTGATTCGGTGAGATATCGAGCAATCGCGGCAAAGCATTTGCCAACGTCGATTTTCCCGATCCAATTGCACCGACGATCGCAACTGTTTCACCCGGATCGATCACAAAATCAATCTGATTCAATGCAGGCTCAGTTGCACCGGGATAGCGAAATGTCAAATTCTGAGCACTCAGCTTGCCTCTAACTTGCGCTAACGGCAGCGGAATCGAGTCAGGCGTATCTTGAATTTTCGGCTCGACGGTCAGAATCGATTCAATGCGATCGATACTCACCTCACCGCGTTGATAAGCCGTAATCGTGAATCCAAGTAATGCCGTCGGAAATGCTAATCGTTCGACGAAAATCAGCAGCGCGATAAAGTCACCGACTGTAATTTCTCCCCGCGCGATCGATCCACCTCCAAACCACAGCAAAATCAATGCACTTCCGTAAGCGACACCCTGCAAAATCGGAAACAGAATATTTCGGGTCAAGGCGAGCTTGAGATTAGCATTTAGTAGCGATCGGTTCAGACCTCGAAACGCATTCCGCTCATTTTGCTCTTGCGCATAGATCTTGATCAGCGCAATGCCGCTCATATCTTCTTGAACCAGTTCACTCAACGTTGAGAGTTCTTCTTGAACGGTTAACTGTTGCGATCGCAGTTTATTACTGAACAAACTGACCAAAATCAGCATAAATGGATAAACCGAAAGCGCGAGCAGGCTCAGCCTCGCATCGATCGCAATCATCGCAGGCAACGTCAACGCATAAGCAAACAGAGTATTCGCTAAACTCAAGACTGCAAATCCCAAGAGGCGACGAATATTATCCACATCACTCGTCGCCCGATTGATCAAATCTCCGACCGTATTCGCAGCAAAATAAGCAGGCTCTAAGGTCAGCAAGTGATTGAAAATTTTCTGTTTTAAATCAAATTCAACCTGCCGCCCTACCCCAAACAGCAAAATTCGCGAAGTCATTCTCACAACTAGCATCACAGATGCAAGTGCCAAAATTAACAGCGCATAAGAGAAAATTTGTTGGACACTAAATGTCACACTCAGCGTATCAACCGCATTGCGGATTTGCAGCGGAATATAAATGCCGATCGCATTCACCACTAACAACGCCGAAACCCCGAGAGTTGCATCTCGCCAATGCGGACGAAGATAAGTTCCCAGCTTTTGAAGTTGTCCCTGCGATCGCGCCATAACTCTGCCTACTATCGAAACTTTCCTATAGTAGCGTGCTTGAAAAAGCAAATTTCAATTAAATAAAGAGAAATACGGATGCAACTTAACCAACTTTTCACGCAAAGTTCACAAGATCACTAAGGGGATTTACGGAATCGATAAGCGACTTGTTGGACAATAGAAAGTATCAAATTTATCTGGCGCTTCTAACGATGCAAACCACGCAGAGGCTGGCAAACCAGTACTATATCTATGTCGATCCAACCCTTCCCCCGGAACCTTGGGATATCTACGACCCAAATCCTCAGAACCGCGGGTTTGTTGCCTACTTTGGTCAGGTCTTGCAAAAGGTTGAGGAAAATCTAGGAAGAAGCGGGCTGGTTTTCTATGTCACGCTGAGTGATATGCGGACGTTGCCCTCTTATGGTGACAATGTCATCGTCTTAATCATCGGCGATGAACACTATCGAATTCCTCAATACATTCACAAAGTTGGGGCAGTCTTTAAGTCCTATGGCATTACTCAGGAAATGCAATGGAAGAATTTCTTGAAGCCTTCCTATCGAGATTTCATTACGCTAATTCAGTATTTTAGCAATCTATCGTTACGGCTACCGTTACTAATTAACTACGAATTTCAAAAGCTCAGATCGCTTATCTTAAAAAACGTAAGAGTTGCGCCTATCTTTGATATACCCGGCGGATATTACAATTCTGAAAACTTGCCTATTAAAGCAATAGAAGATCGTACCTATGATGTGTTCTTCGATGGCAGTGTTCAGAACAATATCTATTCCAAGTGGTCAACTAAAAACTGGCTCAAAACACCAAAGATTGTGGCGCGATCGCAGATGCTGGAAAATCTCGATCGCTTTCACCAAAACCATCCTCAATATCGGGTGCAATTAGCCATTCAACAGGCGTTTGGAGTCGTCAGCGAAGAATCGGCATGGAGTTACAGCGAGAACTTAATGAACGCCAAAGTGTGTTTAGTGCCCCGAGGAACCACCCTTGAGTCTTTTCGGATTTGTGAAGCCATGCGCTATGGCTGCGTGATTGTCGTTGAAGATTTACCAAACCGTGAGTTTTATCGAAATGCTCCAGTCGTGCGTGTGAAAAACTGGAAAAATCTTGAACCTGTTCTTGCAGCACTACTGAGCGATCAACGGCAAATGCGGGAAATTCACGAGCAAACTCTGGCATGGTGGGAAACGCAAATGGCAGAACCCGTCATTGGCAAACAGATTGCAGCAGCGTTGAATCAACTCCCTCATATTCCCTAATCCCGCGGGGCTGTCCGAAGAAAAAGGGTAGAGACGGACCATCTCTACCCTTTATTCAATACAAACTCAATGCAAATGCGTTCTAGAGCGTCCGAATCGGTCGAATCCATCCTCGTAAGAAGTAATAGATCGAAGCGATGTATTCATTAAGCACTTTAGAACTCAGAGACAGCGCATCAATACTAGGCAGGAGATCCGAGAGTTGAAAATTGCGCTCCACCACATCTCGTCCTTGTGCCCTGCCTCGCAGTGACTCTCTGGGCGGCAACGTGTAAAAGTTCGTCGGACGCGAAATTACGCTCAGCGGAACATTATTCAGATTAAACTCGCGAGTGAACGTGAGCGTCGCCCGATTCATCTCGATCGCAGAAGCGACCAAAATCAACTGATTGCCAAAATTCACGCCACGTCGTCGTAACTCTTCACGAGCATTTCTTGCGCTATCAATGATCGTCGGACTATTAGAATCGCCGATAATATCCTCTGCTGGAATTCCTAATCGCTGTAAAAATCTCCGCGCATCTGCGGCTTCAGACACCTCATCCCGAGTTTCTCCCTGCTTGCGATTCCGCTCAGGTCGAGTGCCTGCACTTACCAATACCAGGGGAGCCGTTCCCCGTGCTCGTTCGTCCTGATAAAGCTGATTGGTATAGGTGAGAATATCTCCTCGCTCTGTTAGCTGAATCGGTTGCTCTGCTAACACTGTAAATGCTCCAGGCGGAATCGGAGCCGGCGGCTGAATGAGTTGATTGGTCGGAGGCGCAGGGGGCGCAGGAATCGGTTGCGTGAGCGGTCTTAACTGTAATTGAGTCGTATCCTGTGCCAAAGCCACAATCACTCGCCTTGCCCCCGCCGGAAGCGCTTCGGTCGCGATCGGACGAGTAATCGAGATCGCTTCCGCCTCTGCTCGCTGTGCTAAGAAGTACGATACCGCAGGAATACTGAGAATCAGTAACGCCGGAATCGCAATTCGGAGCAGCAGTAATCCAGTCTTGGACAACTTCCCGCCCCGAACCAACTCAGTAAAGGCAATCAGCAGCAAGACCAAGATAATCCCAAGCGGGGTAAATGGAATCGCAATTACTCGGAACAGATCACCGATCAGCCCTTCTTGAGGCGATCCGCGATAGAACGTAAATGCAGCTACCCCTAATAGTAGTAAAAGAACTAATCCACCCAGGAATGCTCTCGGAAGTGCGCGCAGCAAGACATACCAGGCAAACAGACCCACTACCACCCAGAGCAACACCTGAGTCAATAGCACAAATACATCAGTTACTAATAAAACCATCTAACAATCCCTTGCATTGTTGAAATGTTCCTCACCACCGAAAGCACTCCTTCAACGATTAAATTGAAGATAAAACTTCATCGCTTCAAGATTACCCGTAGGTATCCAATTTGCAAACGTAACTCGTTCGTAAAAAATGAATCACCTAATGATGACGATCGAACTCCATTAATTTAGACTTGCACTAAAAAATAAACGGTTTCAAGACTAGGATTGTACCGAAATTTCTTAGTTCGTAGGGCGTTTCTTGAACCGAATTGCAGATTTTTTTCAAAAACATCGTAGCGGAAACACTTTTTTGGAAAATCTACGGATTTTGAGTGTCAGAACGGATCAAAAATCAGGCAAAATTCAAGATTGATGGCTTGAATCTTCCAATCAATTTTGCAAAAGTGGCAAACAGACTAAGGGTGTACAGGAGGAAAATTCAGTGGAACTGATTTTAGCGGGTATCGTATTTGCAGTGATCTTATTCTTGTTAACGCGCGATATTTTCAAGTAACTCCCGCGTCATGAAAACTTAAATAAGTTCGCCGCTTTCTCCTGAATGTGAAAGCGCGTTCCTGAAGTGGGAATAGTCCTAGAACTTGGGTGAGGATTTATTGTGTCATCTGAAAAGCCGATCGTATTAGTGACAGGTGGAGCCGGATATATCGGTTCTCACGCGGTGCTTGCTTTGCAAAATGCGGGCTATGAAGTGGTGGTCTTTGACAATCTCGTTTACGGACACCGCGATATTGTTGAGAATGTGCTGAAGGTCGAGTTAATCGAAGGAGATACGAACGATCGCGAATTGCTCGATCGTGTGTTTGCTGCTCGTCCCTTTAGCGCGGTGATGCACTTTGCTGCTTATGCCTATGTCGGTGAATCAGTCGCCTACCCAGATAAGTACTACCGCAATAATGTGATTGGAACGTTGACTTTGTTAGAAGCAATGGTCGCGGCTGGGATTAAATCTTTTGTCTTCTCCTCGACTTGCGCGACGTATGGCGTTCCGAAAATAGTCCCCATTCCTGAAGATCATCCTCAAGATCCGATCAACCCGTATGGTGCGACGAAGCTGATGGTTGAGCGCATCTTAGCCGATTTCGATCAAGCCTACGATTTCAAATCTGTGGCGTTTCGTTACTTTAATGCTGCGGGAGCTGATCCCCAGGGACGGCTCGGTGAAGATCACCAGCCTGAAACTCACTTAATTCCGTTAGTGTTGATGGCGGCTCTAGGGAAGCGAGATGCCATCTCAATTCTCGGAACAGATTATCCAACTCCTGACGGAACCTGTATTCGGGATTATATTCACGTCAGCGATCTGGCTGACGCGCATGTGCTTGGGCTGAATTACTTGCTGCAAGGGGGTAATTCTCAGCGATTTAACTTGGGCAATGGCAACGGATTCTCGGTTAGAGAAGTGATCGAGATGGCGCGTAAGGTGACGGGTCGATCGATTAACGCGATCGAGTGCGATCGTCGACCGGGCGATCCGCCTGCGCTGGTTGGCAGTGCAGAAAAAGCGCGATCCCTGCTCGGTTGGAATCCGCAATATGCGGATTTAGAGCAGATTCTTAGCCACGCTTGGCAATGGCATCAGAAACGCCACGCTTAGACAAAAATTTTCGGAAGGCGGAGTCTTGTAAAACTCCACCTTCTTGCCTCATGCAAAATGACACAATCCCCAATTCATGCCAAAAGCTCTGAGTTTTGAGAACTCAGAGCTTTTGTTTACAATGATTCGAGTGATCTAAAACGCTCCAACCCTGGCAAAGATGACATAAATCGTTCTCACAATCAGAACAATGTCATAAAACGGTGTCCACAGCGCTTGATACCGCAGATCTAACTGAACGATTTCTTCAAAATCCTTCACCATCGATCGTCCATTCACCTGCCATTCGCCTGTAATACCAGGCTTTACATTTAAGCGCTGCCAGTGATGTTCGCTATACTGAGCGACCTCATCGGGAGTCGGTGGACGAGTCCCAACGAGACTCATTTCGCCCCGCAATACGTTCCAAAACTGGGGCAACTCATCGAGGCTCGTTTTCCGAAGAAAACGCCCAACCCGAGTAATGCGCGGATCTTGTTGATTTTTGAAAATTAAGCCTTCTGCTTCATTCTCAACCTGGGATTTTAGATGCTCAGCTCCATCGACCATGGATCGGAACTTGTACATCCGAAACGGTTTGCCTAACAAACCATGCCGTTCTTGCCCATAGAAAATTGGCCCTGGGCTATCTAACCGAATCGCGATCGCCAAAGGGACGAATAATATCGCTACGATCAAGAGTCCGGCTACGCTACCAACAATGTCGATGGCGCGCTTCAAGAAAGAAGTAGTAGATCGATGGGGCACTTGAAAATTGGTTGATGCAATCTGAGAATCGGTGAATGACGAGGCAAGAGTAGGATTAAACATAGTTCGGGCAAATGCTTGAAACCGTGGTATCACTGAAGTCAGGTCTCATACTTTCATGTAAAGCCTAACGAAAGCCCAAATTTACTAATAGCCCTCACTCAGATATTTCCTCAAAACTTTTTACTCTTGTCCGCATTTTTGGCTTTTATGAAGATTCCGTGAAGAGTAACCTGAGTAGTTTTACGCTTGACGCAATTAATTACAGCGCAGGGAATGAGAAAGCTCGATTAAAATAGGGTTCAGCCGTTGCCCTATCAAATTTCAGCTGATGAGGAGGAAATTGAATTTTGGAATCACAACAACTTGCGGCGATCGTGCACGATCTTGCCGAGACGACGATCGCGGCGGCTGAAACGATCGAGCAACTCTCTGATCGACTCGACACGATTACGACACAAGTCGATCAGCAAGGCAAGCAACTCTCCGCCTTAACGAACGCTTTACAGACCTTGACCGAAAATCAATCGACGTTGGTCAATCATATTGTTCATCTCACTGAAACTCTAGATCGGATTGCCACGTCACTCGACTCCAAGAGCTAGAAGATTTTAAGAGTCATCGAGCGACTTTTGAGAAACGATTTATACTGAAGCCTCGGATATAAGTGAGTGCGGTGTTTACTAGTCTTACCCATTCGGGTAAGTGATTTTGTGAGCGACTCTGCGGCACACTCTATATCAGGGCATTGAGGACGGCAACCATGACATATGTAGAACAGATCGCCGAGGACTGGCGATCGCGGCTTAAAACTGAACTTCCCCGTAGCAGCGAGACCACGAGAGAAAGTATCGTTCAATGGTTATTAGGAGACGATCTCGATCGCTTTGAAACCTACACCGCAGAACGGCTCGACATCGAAGTCCAAGCGATGGATTACCGCTATCGCATTCTGGTTCAACGGTATTTTGAGACTCCTCCCCAACGCGCTTACAAGAATCTGATGCAGCGTTTGGGAAGTATGTTTGTCATTCGTAACAAAATTAACACCTGGATTGCGCTGTCACGCGATCGGCAAACGACGGTTGTCGATGTCTTACAAGAAGTGATCCAGGACTTGCTGCAAAATGACAACTATATGCAGCAACAAGTGAAGTGGATCGCTGAATGCACCAGTGATCCCCGATTACGCAATGCCATCGTGCTAACCGCAACCGAAGAGTACTGTCTCCGCCCGATTCGCAACCAGCCTTTGCTAGTTTATCGATTCGTCAATTTTCAAAAGCGCACTCAGCGGGGCGGCATGACTCAAGTGCCCGCGGCTGATTTTATTCGGCTCGTCTCTGAAGAGATTACCTCGGATGATGCAGAAGGCACAGTCAGTTTGCTAGATGGAGAAGCGATCGCGCAATTCCAAGAAGCAGAAGCGCAACAACAGCAGCAAGAACTGCGAGGCGCGATCGCGCGGCAGTTTGAAGACTATCTGACCGAGAAGGTTGGAGAAGATGCCGCCCAGTGGTTACGGTTTTATTTACAAGGTAAAACGCAAGAAGCGATCGCGCAGATGTTAGATATGCCAATCAAGCAGGTGTATCGACTGCGTGAGAAAGTGAATTATCATGCAGTCCGTGTGTTTGCTCAAAAGAGCCAGCCTGAACTCGTTACAGAATGGTTAGGACGTTAACTTGTTCGTTTGAGAGTCGCGAGTGGGCACACTGAATCAGAGTGGTAGTGTCCGTAAGATTACTGAACTCGTTTCATGAGGTTTAGGTCAACTCCCTCGTTTGTTCTCTGGGAATGAATTATGAGTACAACGTCAGACCAACAGCCGCAAGATCTGCGATCAAATGCTTCAGAAACTGAAGCCCAGATTGCCGTCGATGAAGTCGATGTTGCTGCTTTGGAGCCGTCGCGTACTGAATGGGTTGAGCCATCGATTCACCAAGCTCAAGAAACCCTGTATCGGTTTCTCCTCGAAGTTGTGAAACAATGGCCGCCCGAAGAGGTGCTGCTGGAATTTAAGCGTTTGTTTTTCTATCTAGGGGATACAGCAACTTCTGGCGCGGCTCAGGCTGTGCATCAGCTTGTCATCAGTAATAATCAAGTTGCATTTAAAAATACGCTGAAACGGGCTTGCTATATTCTTGTTAATAATTGGGATGCAGCCAGACAGTACAAATCAATTCAAGAATTAGTGCGATCGTTTCAAGAAATTGCGATCGCAGCCCCATCTATTTCTCCTTCTGCAAACCGTCTCAAAGCTTGGATTGAAGATTTCAGAAATAGTCAAGATTATACTGATTTAAAACTTTTTACTGCACGCTACGAGGAACAGCCCAAAGAGAAATGGGTGAGTCGATATACTTCTTATTTACTGGTTCCCCAATATGTCGATACCAAGAATCCGATTGAGCAACGAGAAGCAGCACGGGCACTGTCTCGCCAGCTCAAAGACCGATTTAAGTTTGATCTAGCGATGTATATTGCAAAATCGCAGTCTGCAACATCCGCTGAAAAAATGCCAAAGAATCCGACTGCTTTAGGCGATAACGTTTTGATGTTAATTAAAGCGATCGTGGCAAGGCGTGGACAATATAGCTATGCTAATTTAGCGCATATTTTTATTAATCAAATTCAGACTTTGAACTATCAACAATTCAAGCAAAGTCTGCAAAAGTATCTGATTTTCTCGGTCGATCATCACAGTCAGTTCGCAGCCGAATTTGAGGCGAGACTGGTTGAGAAATTAGAAGCACTCTATCCAGATTATGAACAGAGGGCGCTGAGTGATGCTTTGGTGTTGAGAACCTGTAATCGCCTGATTGAAGCGTTGACGACTGAAAATCGCAAAGATCCATCGCCGCTGTTTGTGCTACTTCTGGCACAGGGTAACCCCATGACTTTGGTGATTGTCTTGCTCAAACTGGTGCTGATTTGTAATGCTTCGCGATCGCATCTTGAGGCTCAAATCGCTGCCCTCATTCGCTATTACGAACAGTTACCCGAGCAAGAGTGCCATTGGGTTGTCAACTTCTTGGAATTCTTTAACGTTACTTTTGCAATTCATGCCGAAAACGTCCAATACAATCTTGTCAAAATGCAAGAAACTCCTCCAACTCAGACGACGCTGGATCACTATCGGATTTTCTCGCAGATGAAGCCAATCATTCGCCCTCAACCTCCAGAAGTCTCTCAATCTTGAGGAAAGAGCCGATCGTCAATCCATGCCAATCCTGCTCCTAAAGTTTCAGCCAGGGTATTGACCAAGCGATACAGAGCCACGATCGCTAAAATTTCACCACTTGGAAACGATCGGCTTAGGAATGCAATTGCGACCGCTTCAAATACACCAATGCCTCCTGGGAGTCCTGGCGTGATCAGTCCGAGGAGCCATGCCCATGAAAATGCGGTGACGAGAAGCGGTAGATCTCCCCAATTCACCGTACGCAGTGCTAAAACGGCAAAGACAAAGCCGATGGATCGCAATCCCAAAAAGCCGAGCTCTCCGAGTAATGGCAAAAGCGGATATTTTTCAAGTCGCAGTATTGAAGTTGATGGCTTGAGCTTGCTGACTTGTCGAAGAATCGGGTTGAGAAAGATCGGGTGAATTGCAATCAGGATCGCGATCGCGATGCCAATTTGCAGCCAAGCGATTGACCCTGATCCAATCAGAACAAACAAACAGCCTGCAATTACCATCAAGAGCGGTTCTAAGAGAATGCTTAAAGTTGCCGCTTCCACAGGAATTTTCAGTTTTGTAGCGGCAGAAATGCGCCCATAGAAGTGCCAAATATTTCCAGGCAGGTATTTCGCTAGATTCGTTGTCAGGTAGGTCTTTGCACCCCAAGCGCCAGAAACGCGATAAGACAGAAGTTTCAGAATCCATGCCCAGACGTAGCCTGCAAAGATATGAGCGAAAAGGGTGATTCCGAGTGCGATCGTTAAACAAGCAATTCCAGCCGCATCAATTCGGATTTGAGCAACCTCGCGCCAATGATTTGCCAACGTTTTCAGCAGGAAAAACAGCACGGCAGCCAAAATCAGCCCGCGCAAAAAAGGTTTTAACTGCTTGCGATTCACAATCCAAAGCCTCAGCAACGCTTACTCAGCGTAATCGTTCTAGGGACAGAAAGAAATGCTGAAATTTGAAACCTGAGATGCAACTTGCGCTAGAGGGCACGAAATCATGCGGTTCTATATCGTCTAGGTGTCTCGATATGCACAATTTCTAAATTCAATGGAGATTTTTATGAGCAAAATCGCATCGGTTGTCAAAGCACTTCGATTAAAAGAAATCACGATCGCATTCCTTGCTGGAGTCATGTTGTTACTGAACACCGCTTGTAGTGGTGCGGCTCAAGCTAAAATGCCTTCTTTATCGACATCGACTTCTTTAGACAATGATCCGCATCCTGTGAATCAAACCCAGCCTTACAAAGGCGGCATGAACAATTACGATGACACGCCACCAGGACAAATTCCTTCAGAAAAAGCGAAGTCCTTGGTAGATAATGCAAAGCGCAATGTGGATGCGCGTTATGGCAACGCACTAGAGAAGACCTCTGACGAATTGGGTGACACGATGGGAGAACGGGTCAATCGCGTTACAGAAACTGCGAAAAATGCAGTCGGTCGAGGAACTCAAAACATCAAAGACAATGTGAAAGATGCCGCAGATGATGCTGCTTATCAGTCAAAGCGAACCACGAAAACTCTGAGCGATAAGGCTCAAGATGCCATCGACGCAGCAAAGGACACGGTCAAATAATTTCAGCCTCAAATTAACCTCATATGATGACGCTCGGATCAGCCGGGCGTTTTTTTTGAAGCCTTGACACACAAAAAATACACAATATATAATCCAATAAAAGCTGAATTCAAGTGGCTTATTTACTTAAATTTTACTTAGATTCAGCGTGGTGCAGCGAAAGATTATTCTCTGCGAAGTGAGTGAGTGTTATTGAATCTAACCTCAAATCCACAACTGGAGGCAGTCATGAAATGTGTAAGCGGGTTGCAATTCTGGAAATCTTTCTTTTCGATCGCGGATGCCTATCATCAACCTGATCTCGAGATTGCAGAGAAAGTTTATGAATTAGGACAAATTGCCCAAGTCTGTGAGAAATTACGACCTGGACAACTTGGGCAGGTCGAATTTCGGGGCAGTTGGTGGACAGCTTTGTGTCTAGACAACGTTGTATTGCTACCCGGAGCTAGCGTTCGTGTTGTCGATCGGGTGGAACTGATCTTAGTCGTTGAACCGCTCGCTACTCCGCAAGTCCGTGCATTGCGACCTAAGAAACGAGGAGAAATCGCTGCGTAGAAGAACCCTGCCTACGAGAAGTCGATCGTGGGCAAGGTTAAGTATAAAATTCACAGAATAATTACATATCAATTGTTCATAACAAGACCCATGTTCAAAACCAGAAAGGTGTGGATAATGGAGATAGTATGAGTGAGCAAAAGTGTATTCAAAGCAGATTCCATCGGGGTGCAGCTTTTGCTTCAATACTTATGATGAAATGGCTTGCGGAATCGCGTAGTTGCTCGTAGAGGATTAGATAACAATGGTGGAGAATTCTCCTGTGACAGATTCAACTTCAAAAAAATCTGCCACCACCAAACTCAGAAAGAGATTAAATCTAGATTTGTCTCCGGAAGCTTACGACTTATTGCAATCGCTTTCGGATGAGTCAGGCAAGAACATGGCGGAGGTACTCAGAACAGGATTGGCATTGTACGGGATTGCACGCGAAGAGAAGAAGAAAGGTCGGAGTTTGGGTGTGGTCGAAGACGATCGCGTTGTCAAAGAAATCGTCATTCCTTAAAACTGAGATGTTCCTATCCCCATTGAAAAACTCAGGACGGTGATTCCTCTTCTTCAAACTGGCGTAGATTGTGCTCAAACTTTTCAACGAAGTTTTGAACTGTCCTGTGTGGAGAGGAGTGATCGTTCTGAGGTTTAGTGTGTACCTGGAGGATCAAGGGGATTATGGAGCGGATTTCATCAGATGACTATCTCAGTCGGCGAGGTGTGGATCAAACAGGAATCAGAATTACGAGTATGCTCTGGTTTTCGAGGTGGTCGAAGCAGCGGCGGAAAGTGCGATCGTCACCAAATTTTGCTGCAACTCAGGTCACTAAGCAGAATCGATTTTGGATATGGATTGCGATCGCAATGAGTCAGATTTTGTTTGCAACCTGGCTCAGTTTGCCAGCAAAAGCACAATGTCAGGATGAAGTCTCTCAAAACTGGCTACAGTTCTCGATGGAATTAATCACGGAGTCATTAAAACTTTAGTGTTCTTCTAACAAGAATTGCTTGGTTAAATACGCTACAAATTGAGTCTGCTTCTCAACCAAATGATCAATAAAATTAACAAGAAAAACCGGAGATCTCCTTACTCAACGGGTAAGTTCCCTATGGCAGATGTTGAATGAAACCTTTATTGTTATGACTGATAGTGGGGAGACATTAGCCTCGTAATTTAATTTGTCTCTATTCAAAAATAAGGTTAACGCTATGCCTCTATGTCCTTGCTGCTCAGAAAAGCTTCTTCGTCATGTTCGTCAAGGCAAGGTGTATTGGTTCTGTACACATTGTTGGCAAGAGATGCCGGACTTAGAAACTGTCATACATTCTAATGATAAGGAAACAGTACTTGTTGAAAAACAGTAGGGGTTAAGTATGGCATTGGGGATGATGGTTGATGGAAAGTGGACAACCGAGTGGAATCAGCAGGATCAAAGCGGAAAATTTAACCGAAAGCCTACGACGTTTCGCGATCGCATTACGGCTGATGGTTCTAGCGGATTTCCAGCCGCCTCAGGGCGCTATCATCTTTATGTGTCGCTAGCTTGTCCTTGGGCACATCGCACGTTAATGATGCGATCGCTCAAAGGATTAGAGGCAGTCATTGGGCTTTCAATTGTTGATGCAGTGTTAAGTGAGAAAGGCTGGTATTTCTCTGAAAATCCGGGGGCGATTCCGGATTCGGTCAATCAGGCTGAATATCTGCAAGAGATCTATGTCAAAGCGGATGCAAAGTATACGGGGCGAGTTACAGTTCCGGTGCTGTGGGATAAAGAGAAAAGTACGATCGTCAATAATGAATCTCGCGAAATTATTCGCATGTTCGATACAGAATTTGCAGAATTTGCAACGCGAACGAATGATCTTTATCCACAGGATCTCCAACAGCAGATCGATGACACGATCGATAAAATCTACATGCCAGTTAACAATGGTGTATATCGAGCGGGATTTGCCACCACGCAAGAAGCGTATGAAGAAGCAGTGACCGAGCTTTTCCAGAATTTGGACTACTGGGAGGCTGTATTAGCAAAGCAAAGATATCTGTGTGGCGATCGCTTAACAGAAGCAGATATCTGCATGTTCTCCACATTGTTGCGGTTTGATTCGGTTTATCACGGTCATTTTAAGTGTAATTTGCGTCGAATTTTGGACTATCCAAATCTGTGGAACTATCTCAAAGAACTGTACCAACATCCACAGATTCAGCCGACTTGCAATCTAGACCACATTAAACGCCATTACTACATGAGTCACCCTCAGATTAATCCGACTCGGATTGTTCCGATCGGACCGCAGATCGATTTTGGTGAAAAGCACGATCGCGATCGATTCAGTTAGAAAACAGTATTGCTCTCTAAGTTCGATATTATCGACTCGCTGTGTTATGCACCCGCCCCGAAATGGAATTCGGGGTGGGGCAGAATCAGAGTGAGTGGACTGAGTGAGTGGACTTGTCGAAATGATTTAATCAAACCAACCGACATCAGGATCTGAACTCTTCACGGGTGCAAAATTATTTGGGAAAACTGGATGGGCAAGCGTTACAGCTTGGCGTTTTTTCAAAATGTCCTGATGGCTTCTCAGATCCGCCTCAGCTTGAGCAGTTGCTAATGCAGATTTTTGCTCAGTGGCTTGATTTTCTTGCAAGGTTTTGTTTTCAGCAATTAGAGCTTGATTCGATTCTGCAAGCTTCAAAGCTGCTTGTTGCGCTTTTTCGAGTTCAGATTGCAGATGATCGATTTTCCCAGCACTGGTTCTCAGTTGCTTGTTCTCTTCAATCAAAGTTTGATTCGATTCTGCAAGCTTCAAAGCAGTATGTTGAGCTTCTTCGACATTTGCTTGGAGATGTTTGACGATCGCATCGTGATCTTCAACTTGCGCTTTTAATTGGGTGATCGACTCTTGTAATGATTTTTCGGTTTGCTGGGTTTGTTCTAACTGTTTGACGATCGCATCATGATCTTCGACTTGCGCTTTTAATTGGGTGATCGACTCTTGTAATGATTTTTCGGTTTGCTGGGCTTGTTCTAAAGCAGCCTTTAATTCATGAACCTCAGTCTTCTCTGAGTCTTGATTTTCGGGCTGTACAGTTTCTGCTTCAATGGTGAGGGTTTTGTGATTTGAGGTGATGTTTTTTTGCGATCGTCGTTGCGTTGCCATAGTCTCAACCCCTAAGTTCCTATCTCAACATTAAAAGAGACTCAGGCGGAGATCGATTAATCTTTGTGTCGTATTTGTTGCAGAAAGTTAGAGCTAAAGTTAGAGCCATTTGGTAATAGCATTCTGGACTACCTCTGGAGCTTCTGCCATCACCAAATGTCCAACGTTGGGAACGGTAATATGAGAGCTGTGCTCAGATTGAACATGTAAAAGATTCGCTAACCATTCATGACCCATCGCGGGCGGAAACATGGGATCATCGCCACCTGTAATCACGGTAACTGGGCAAGAAATCGGATGGTGCTGAGCGTCATAGCCCCAAAAGCCCTCGATCGCTTCAAAAGGATGAGCATCCGTCGGAATCGAATTGCGGCTGTAAAACTCTGCGAGCTGCTCATTTGAAATCGATTGCAATAAGGTTTGGACAAACTGCCAGCGATAGAGATGATGTCCGCCCAGCGCAAAAAATTTAATCACCGGAATTTCCCACCAAGGCGTAAGATTATGCGTTCCGCCGCCGATGGCGATCAGCGCTCTAGCATGATGCCGCTTTGCCCACTCTAAACCAATGGGAACCCCATAACTATGGCAGCATAGAATCGGCTGATGAATTTTGAAGTGATGCAGCAAACGATTGAGATCCCGCTGGTGTCTCCCCACTGAGTAGCGTCGATAGCGTCCAGACTCACCATGTCCAGCGAGATCATAAGCAAGCAGTTCTTGCCCTAGCGCTTGAAAATAATCCCACTGTAAACACCAATTTGTCCGACTGCCTAAGCCTCCGTGAATAAACACGATCGCAGGAGATTTGCCAGGTGAATGAGCGACTTTCAGCGCTACTTTATTGAAGCGAATGAGAGTGCCATCTAAACTAGCAGGTGTAGCCATTAAGGTTTGCGATTCGAGTAGGAGCGATGGCTCTGAGGGAACAAATAACGCATTGAGGCAAGCCCACCTAAGGTGATTGCTCCAATGATCAACACGACAAGAGCTACAGGAAGCATAACAAAACGATGCGGAATTGATAACCTTGTCATTGTAGTTATCCAGTTTGACAAGTTCATGTCGAAGACATGACAGCGAATTTTGAATCTTAGAGTTTGGATTTGGGATAAGCCGATTCGGGAGATTCGCGATCGCGCAACGAAGACAAAAGTTTGGGTCTCTCCACTAAAATCGGTAACGAGAATCGGAACGTACTGCCTTGACCGACTTCGCTTTCAGCCTCGATCGTGCCTTTTTGTAATTCGACCAGTCGTCGAGAAATCGCAAGTCCAATTCCTGTTCCGCCTGAATGGCGATCGCGCGAGCGATCCGATCGCCAAAATCGCTCAAATACATGGGGCAAATCTTCCGCAGCAATGCCTTTGCCTGTATCTTCCACTGCAATCCAGACTCGCTCTTGTTCTGCCCAGGCGCGTAGCGTAATGCTGCCTTCGGGCGTGTAGCGGAGCGCATTTCCGACCAAATTGATCAGCACTTGTTCGACCCGTTCGGGATCAGCTAAAGCTTGAGGAAGCGTGTCTGGACAGTCTACTTTTAACGTTGGACTCTCTTCGAGCAGTTGGTCAGAAAATTTTTGCACGATCGCCACTAAGAGCGGTCGAATTTGCACAGGTTGAAGCTGAATTGGTAAATAGCCTGCTTCTGCTTTGGACAGTTCTTGCAGATCATTGACTAATCGCCGTAATCGTACTGTTTCTTTGGCAAGACGTTGATAGATATCCGAAGAAGGCTCGATCGTGCCATCTGCCAATCCTTCTAAATAGCCTTCAATGACGGTTAAGGGTGTCCGTAACTCATGCGTCAAGTCCCCGACTAAATCTCGTCTGCGTTGTTCAACGCCTTCAAGATCGTGTGCCATCCGATTGAAGCTATCTGCCAGTCGGTTCAGTTCTGGAATTTCATTCTCTGGAACTCGTTCTTGTAAATGTCCTGCGGCAAAGCGTTGGGTAATCTGTTCCATTTGAATCAAAGGCTGCATAATGCGCTTTGACACCCAGTAACTTAATCCGATCGCTGTTGTTCCCCCAACCACCACTGACCAAAATGCGCCTCGACTCCAAGCCGACTCGAATCCATCGACCAGTTGTCGCTTGACGCGAATCACGTTAAAGCCACTGCCCTGCAATTGTTCTAAATGCAGCACAAACAATCGGGGCGTGTAAACTTTACCCACGGTTATTAAGGTACTCAGTCCCACAACCATGACGATCATGTGCGACAAAAATAGACGGGTGCGGAGATTGGGCTTTGTCATGGGGTAGTGTCCTCAAACTTGTAGCCGACTCCGATCACCGTTTTGACAAAGGTCGGATTTGCAGGGTCCGGTTCGATTTTCTTTCTCAATCTTGCGACATGGGTATCGACGACGCGTTCATCTCCGAAGAAGTTACTGCCCCAAAGCTTGTCGATCAGTTGCGTCCGGTTCCAGACTCGACCGGGATAGCTCATAAACGTAGAGAGTAAATCAAATTCGAGCGTTGTTAGATCAAGCGGTTCGGCTTGATCATTGATCTGACGAGATGCCGATCGCTGATCCACATCTAAAACAAAATTTTGGGTGCGATAGACCTGAGATTGTCCACCTTGGCGCATGGTTCGCCGCAATAATGCCCGCACTCGCGCGACCAGTTCTTTCGGACTAAAGGGTTTGACCATGTAATCGTCTGCGCCTGTGGACAGTCCGATAATGCGATCGATTTCTTCACCCTTTGCGGTCAACATTAGGATAAAGGGATCTTTTGTACCCGGTTTCTGACGAACCCGCGCACAGACCTCCAATCCATCTAATCCAGGGATCATCAAATCTAGGATGATCAGATCAGGTTTTTGTTCTTGGAAGATTTGTAACGCGCTGAGTCCGTCGCGGCAGGTGCGACAGGAAAACCCCTCTTTTTCCAAATAAAGTTGGATCAGTTGAGCAATTTCAGCTTCGTCTTCGACAATCAGAATTTCCATATCAACCGGGCAAAAAAGGGACGAAAAGACTTGCCTTGAGTTTAGCAATGAATTTTCGTGATGCTGCCTTCGGATTTTTATTGAGTTTTGTAAAGTTCTTTAAGATTGGGGAGCGCGTACCGATAAAATAGCTCGTATTGCAGCTTTGTGACTTTCCTATATTAAAGGCTTGTTGGGGGGACAGATGGAGTTTTTGAGCTTTCTGAACGATATTAACCTTACAGGAATCGTTCAATTGGCATTGATTGCCATGATTATGCTGGCTGGGCCAGTGGTGATCTTCTTGCTAGCGCTCCGGGGTGGAGATCTGTAAGTCGATTCCTCAAGGTGACATCAAAAAGTTTTTTCAGGTTTAAGAGAGAGTAGCTCCATAGCTCGATCGTTTCGATGATCGAGCTTTTTCATGTCGTATTTGTCGATGAACAGATTAAATTCTGGCTCTCTTCAAATTGCTTCTCCTAGGGTGCAGGCAGCAAACTAGCTAGCTTTTCGTCGGAACTTCACTTGGAGTCCATCTTTCGGTTGCGGTGTTGGAATCATTTGCAAGTCAAGATTCTGTCCAGGAACTAACTCCCATTCATAATTGCGAACGAGTAGTGCCGCAAAAATTCTCATCTCTAATCGGGCAAACTCTTTCCCCAAACACTCGCGGATTCCACCACCAAAGGGCACGTGACTAAAAGGCTCAAGCTTTTGCTCTGGATTGAAGCGCTCTGGATCAAACTGTTTCGGATTCGGATAAAGGGTACTATCTTGATGGGTTTGACCAATCTCGTATAGGACTTGTGAGCCTTTAGGAATCTTATAGCCGTCAAACTCACACTCTTGAATGACTTCTCGAAATCCTCCACCTACAGGAGATACGACTCGCAGCACTTCTTTCAAGACTTGATCGAGAAAGTCCATCTGCTTTAAGTCTTCGAGTGTGAGTAAGTCGTCGTTCTTAAACTGCGATTGTTCGGCTCGAAGCCGCTCTAAGATCGCTGGATGTTGCGCCGTCAAGAGACAGAAAGACGCGATCGCTGAAGTCAAGGTTTCATGTCCCGCAAACAATAAGGTCAATACTTGATCTTTGAGTTCATCAATACTCAAGCGATTTCCCTCTTCGTCTTTCGCATTGAGTAAAAGACTGAGCGAATCTGATTCTATGTTTTCTTGCGATTGGCGAGCTTTGACAACGCGTTCAATCTCATCTAGCAACAACTGACGGCTTTTTAAGGCTTGACTAAACTTAGTTCCTGGCAACTTCAGAGGCACAGAAAATAACCCTTTTACCCAGATCTCAAACAATTCTCCAAACCGAGTTTGCGAACCAGATGAAATACCCACAATGAGCTGACAGGCAATGTCGAGTGTGTAATTCCGCAGTTCTGGATACCAACGGATCGTCTCTTTCTGCGCCCAACGATCGAGATAGTTTTGGGTGATGCTCGTCATTGTCGGAATATAGCTAGCTAGTGCTCTTGGCTGAAACGCTTGAACTAATAGCTTACGGCGCTGTTGATGAAGGCTCCCTTGCTGAACCGGGACTGAGGCAGATCCTAGTAATGTCTTTACGCTGGGGGGCCAACTGATAACAAAGTATTGATTCTCGTTGAGCAGCACAAAGCGAACTGCATCGACTCCTGATAGAACAATCGTCGATCGACCAAAGAGATTGGTTCTAAAAACGTTGCCAAACTGTTTGTGTCGTTTAGTAGAAAAGTCAGGATCGTTCAGAAAACCGAATGTTTCACCGATAACGGGTAATCCTGAAGAACCGGGAGGCAAAGGGAGGGAACTGGACATGCTGCTAGGGATGGTAAATGTCAACTCTTAGAGTTTAATCTCTATGTTGCCAAAAGTAAGTTCACGATCGTCCATTCCGTGGCTTAAAACACCCTCTAAAACTTACGAAAAATCAGCGAAGTAAAATCCGGCTTCTTGGACCAATCTGCGCATCAGAACTTTTTGAACCTTCGAGGATAACGCGGCTAACGTCTTGCAATGGGTTATTGCTAAGCATACCTCCAAAGCTCGGGGCACTGTCGATCGTAGAGGATGCACTCGGCGTTGAAATCGGATTGCTAGTCGGATTGCTAATCGGATTGCTCGTTGGATTTGTAATTGGAGTGGGAGTTGTGCTGAGTGGAGCTAAGCCTGCGGGAATGATGACGCGCAGTTGAACTGGCATCGCAGTGATTTGGAAAGATGAAACAGTCGGACGTGGAGGAATTTGTGGATTAGCGGAAAAATTGTAGTGCGATCGAAAATCGAAAACGGTCGGGCTTGTGCCGCCATTGCGATCGCTGTAACGCGGTCCTTGTCCAGTGATATCGAAGACTCCTTGATATTGCAATCCCGTATTCGGATCGGTGGCAATACCTTCGTATCTTCCTCGTACGACTAATTCGTCTTGAATTGTGCCGTGGAAGCGAGTTGGGGCATTGTGATTACGGCGAATGGGTTGGAGTTGACCGTTTGAAAGCACCGGAGAAGTGAGTGTGCCATCGGTTGAAACGATTGGAATTCCTCGGAAGTCTACAAAGTAGCGTCCTTGACTATCGACTTGGACTAAATTTGGATCAAAGTCCTGTGCAGAATATACCAATTGTCCATTTCGGAAATAGCGACCTTGGCTATCTGTCGTGACTCTGGTTGTGCCTTGGTTGAAATTTGGATTTTGACTCGGAGGCACGACTGTTCCAGTCACTACGCCAGTACTGCGGATGGTGATTTGAGCAGACGCAATCGTACTATGACAGCTAAGAGCCGCGATCGCAAGTGAAAAAGTAACCCAGAATTTCGAGAGCATGGTCATTGTTCCTAGAATCTAAAAGTTGCCCGAACTGCCCCGATGACAACTGGATCATTTGCTTTGTTGTGATTGGGGTTGAAAATAACAATTACGCCAGGTGTCACCTCCAAGGCTGGATTGACTCTAGCTCGGTAGAACAGTTCTAAATGTAAGGCTGTGTCTGGCTGACCGCCTTTGCTCCCTGTATCGCTAAATCGAGGAAAGTTGTACTCTTCGGGTAGATTGCTGCTCGTAATTTTAGGCGGTTGTCCGAAGAGGATGCCACCGAGATTTCCCGGCACAAACAGATCCGGCAAGGCAGAAAAGACCATCCAATTTGTCGTCTGTACTGAACCCACAACGCTGAGCGCTCTAGAAGATGTCCAACCGCCCCAACCGCCGATCGTGAATTTCCGATTCACCCGCCAGGCTAAAGTCGCGCCGACGGCATGAGTCGTAAAAGCTGTGTGGGTTGGGGCAAACGGTGAAAGGAGTTGAGAATCCCCGATTCCTGTGCCCAAAAAGCCATCTGGGCTGCGAGAAAATAGGTAATGAATGCCGAGATCGATGTTGCGAGTCGGCGCGATCGTCAATTGTGCCCCTGCTGCATATCGACCGCCAATCAATCCACCGACATCCGCATTTCCAGGAAATCCAGGAATTTCCGCGCTGTAAACGCCTTGCAAACTCACGCGCCGATTAATTTGCCAATCGAAGCCGATGCCGCCTGTGCCATTGCCGATCGCTAAAATCGGATTGCGCTGTCCAAGCAGAGAAAGTGCTCCTTCTCCAGAGCCTTCGAGTGGATTGATCCCGCGAAACGTATTCGAGGGAGTGACCCCAGATGCGCCGACTAAAACCCCGAAGTTTTTACTCACTGGGAAACGGTAAGAGAGATCGCTGACTACAAGTTGATTGTCTTGCTCAGACTCATAGGATAAGCGTCCCATATTCGTTAATAAATTTGGGGCAGACGATCGCAAGTTTCCGGTTTGTAAGGTCGTTAGTAGTAAATCTCTGCCAGTGAATGAGGTTGCGAGTGAGAGTTGAAGATTGCTAGCAAGTGTCGTTTGAAGCTTGCCTTGGCGTTCTGGAATACCCTCTCTGGGAAAGAGATCAACATCGGCTCGATTGCTCGTTTGAACTGAAGCGATCGCTTGTCCGAACAATCGTGTTGTCGTGGAAAATTGTTGTTTCTCGATCGTTGTAGTTCGAGCTTCTAAGCGATCGATGCGACCTTTGAGTGCAGCTAAGTCTGTTGCGAATTCTATTTGCAGCTTTTGAGCAATTTCTAAGTCTTGACGGGTGATGATGTTAGTCGTTTGGGAAGCAATTAGGTCTTGAATGCGATCGAGACAAGCATTCAGTCCGGCTGCAAATTCAGATCGAGTTAAAGCACGATCGCCGCGAAAGGTTTGATCCGGATAGCCTGCAATACAACCGTAGCGCTCGACGAGAGTTTGAAGTGCCTGAAATGCCCAATCGCTTGGACGCACATCGGAGAGCTGTGAGACAGAAGTAACTTGCTCCATGCTGTCTGAGCTAGGGAGTTCACTACTGTCTGAGCTAGGGAGTTCGCTAAACTCTGGCGATCGAATTACTTCTGGAGGAGCAACTTTTGCTTTTGCTGGCAAACCAGCAGATTGAGCCTTTTGAAGGGTTTTGCGCGCCACCACAAAAGACGGTGGCGTTTTCGGGGGATGAGCGATCGTATCGAGTTCAGACATCGGGGGTTGAATCTGAGTGCGGCTCCCCCCTTATACCCAATATCTTGTATAAAAACGCACTTACTTTCTCGGTGCAGAGTGAATTCGGTAGACTTTCAGAGAGAAGTTCTGGTTCGATCGCGCTATGACCTTGATGCATGTTTGGGGCGCTCTGCTGATTTTCGGACTCTGTCCGATTCTGGGCGGATTGCCATTGATTCGGTGGATAACGACCCGTCTGACCGGGAAGCGGTTGCAGCAGCTTGGAACGGGGAATGTGAGCGTCTCGGCGGCGTTTTATCACGGGGGTAAATGGGTTGGGGTGCTGGCGGTGCTCTCGGAGGCATTGAAGGGCATTGCGGCGGTTTTACTCGCGCGATCGTTCTTTCCGGATCGTCCAGAGTGGGAAATTTTTTCCCTGATTGCGCTGGTTTATGGGCGATACTTCATTGGAAAAGGAGCGGGGACGACCAATGTAGTTTGGGGCTATGTCGTTCACGATCCACTCACCTCGTTTCTGGTGTTTCTGATTGGGGGAATTGGATTTACGATTTTGCGGGAGCGGCAAGCGGGAAAATTTGGGGTTTTGATTTTGTTTCCGCTGATTACCGCATTGAGACATCCACAGGAAACACCGCTGATTGTGGGATCAGTGGGACTGGCAGCGTTTTTGTGGTGGATCTATAACCAGATTCCAGATGACTTGGATCTCAGATCTGATACGGCACAGAGAGGATCAAAAGCAATGTTTCAATTTCTTCGCGAAGATCGATCGCTGATTTCGCTCGATCAAGCGTTAAAAGCAGACAAGGTTGGACAAAAGGCAGCAACGCTCTCCGAGTTAAAGCGATCGGGTTATCCTGTGCCGGAGGGTTGGGTGCTTTTGCCAGGAGATGATCCGCAGCCGTTGATTCAGGCGATGCGGCCGAGTCGAGAGCAGCCCTTGATTGTTCGATCCTCTGCGATCGGAGAAGATTCAGAATCAGCGTCGGCAGCGGGGCAGTACGAATCGATTGCAAATGTGACCCATCGAGAGTTACTGTTGCCTGCGATTATGCGCTGTTTAGACTCGTATGAGCAAGAATCAGCAGTTCAGTATCGACGCGATCGCGCCATTCCAGATGCTTCGATGATTGTGCTCGTTCAGAATCAGATTCGAGGTGTGTTTTCGGGAGTAGCGTTTAGTCGCGATCCGATTTCGAGGCAAGGCGATGCAGTTTTGATTGAAGCTTTGCCTGGAAATGCTGATCAAGTTGTGTCAGGGCAGGTGACTCCAGAGAGCTACATTGTGAATGTTCGCGAAGTGGGTCAAGATTGGGCTTTACCAAAAGAGCAGATGCTAGAAGTGTCGGGACAAGGGACAGTTCCGAACAGATTGATTCAGCAAGTTGCTTACTTAGCTCGACATTTAGAAGAATATTTTCATGGCGTGCCGCAAGATATCGAGTGGAGCTATGACGGAGAAAAGCTCTGGTTACTCCAAGCTCGATCGATTACAACATTAGCTCCAATTTGGACGAGAAAGATTGCCGCAGAAGTGATTCCAGGAGCGATTCGACCGCTAACTTGGTCAATTAATCGACCGTTGACTTGTGGAGTTTGGGGAAAGATCTTTACGATCGTACTGGGAACACGCGCTCAAGGTCTGAACTTTGAGGAAACGGCTACGCTGCATTATTCTCATGCTTATTTTAATGCGACATTACTCGGGCAGATTTTTAGACGCATGGGGCTGCCTGCTGAGAGCTTGGAATTTCTGACTAGAGGCGCGAAGTTTAGTCGTCCTCCTTTACAATCGACGATGGCAAATTCGCCTGGACTCATGCGATTACTCAAGCGAGAAATGAGATTAGAGCAGGATTTCGCGAGAGATGAGCCGCGCTTTCTAGCAGCTTTGGAGCCGAGATCTTCAGAACTGTCTGAATTGTCGATCGAGGAACTAACAGAGCAAATTCAGCAAATTCTTGAGTTACTAGAACGTGCAACTTACTACAGTATTCTGGCTCCCTTAAGTGCTGCTTTGAGAAAAGCAATGTTTCGAGTCCAAGATGACGAGGTAGATAATCGAGACACTCCAGAAGTTGCTGCGATGAGAGCCTTGTCGAATCTTGCTAGCTCTGCTCGATCGCTGTTAGAAAACTCCGAAGATGTCTTTACTCAACTTGAAAAAACGGCTCAAGGGCAAGCGATTTTGCATCAGTTTGATCAGATTCTCGATCGCTACGGCTATCTCAGCGAAGTTGGGACAGACATTGCGATTCCGACGTGGCGAGAGCAACCTGAACCGATTCGAGATTTATTTCGGCAATTCTGCTTAAATCCAACTCCCGAACCGACTTCGCCAAAGATTAAACATCAAGGCGTACAGCGTCGGATTGCTTTGAAAGGGAAAGTCACCGAAATTTATAGTCGATTTCTCGCTGAACTCCGCTGGCGATTTCTTGCGATCGAACAACAGTGGCTTGCTTCCGGCATTCTCCATCAGCCGGGCGATATCTTTTTTCTCACGTATGCGGAGATTCGGCAGGGTAAAACCTCACAGTTTTCAGAACTTATTCAACATCGTCGCGCCCAGTTTGATCACGATCGCCAACTTTCTCCGATTCCGCAATTAGTCTACGGAGACGATCCCCCAACTCCTGCTCTTCCCACTTGGCAAGCTTCTAATCGGCTGCAAGGCATCGGAGCAAGCGCGGGACAGGTGGCGGGAACAATTCGAGTCATGCGATCGCTCAATGGATTAGGCACCGTCGATCGCGACACCATTCTCGTCGTTCCTTACACAGATTCCGGCTGGATGCCTGTTTTGGCACGAGTCGGAGGACTGATTGCAGAAGTCGGAGGACGGCTCTCTCATGGCGCGATCGTGGCACGAGAATATCGAATTCCAGCCGTCATGGACGTTCAACATGCCACTGAAATTTTGCGAGATGGGCAAAAAGTTCGGATTGACGGACAGCTCGGAATTGTTGAGATCTTAGACGAGGGCTAACAAGGTTGTGATAAAAACGCTAATCTCTAGAACACATCAATTTCTGATGGCTAAGCCAACAACAGCAAGCGATCGAACTTCAAGCAGGCTTTGGTTCGGGTTAAGTCTTGGCTTTGCTCTTTACTATGGTAGTCTCGCACTTCAGAAATCATTTCAAGCTGAATATGTGGTGCAAGACGATGCTAGAGAATATGTGTTCTGGATGCAGCGATTTCTCGACCCCACTCTTTTACCCAATGATTTGATTGCACAATATTTCAAATCGATTACTCCGCCAGGATATGCTGCTTTCTATCATGGAATGGCAATCCTCGGAGTGCATCCGCTTTGGGTCAGCAAAGTTCTGCCTGTCGG
The DNA here is from genome assembly GCF_026735145.1 of Leptolyngbya sp. GGD. Lineage (NCBI taxonomy): Bacteria > Bacillati > Cyanobacteriota > Cyanophyceae > Leptolyngbyales > Leptolyngbyaceae > Leptolyngbya > Leptolyngbya sp. GGD. The sequence continues at coordinate 211,836 of NZ_JAPQKE010000006.1, read as the reverse complement.
TCTAGGACTGATCACAACTTTTTATAGCTTTGCACTCTGCTTAAGGCTGTTTCCGTTTCCGATCACCGGATTTATTACAACGCTACTGCTCAATCAAAGCGTATGGTCTAGAGATGATTTAGGTTCTGCTACTCCTAGAGCTTTCGTAACGCCGTTATTTCTAGCCTTTCTATACTATCTACTTCGTCATCAGCGGCTTGGTATTCTGATCGTTTTAGTGCTACAAGCATTGATTTATCCGCCTTTAGTGTTTATCACGATCGCGCTTTTATGCTGCACGCTTTGGGATGGGAATACAAGAAGACTAAATTTCAATCAATTAAAATTTGTTGGCATCTGTGTTGGTTTTACCGCGATCGCGCTGCTTCCATATGGACTCGCTTCGAGCCAATTCGCTCCTGTGATCACGCGTGATCAAGCTTGGACAATGCCAGAACTCCATCCTGGTGGAAGACATCCCTTTTTTAATCCGAATCCCTGGGCATTCTGGCTGATTGGTGAACATAGTGGAATCATTCCACCGTTGATGCCACCCTTGATTTGGCTTGGTGTGTTGCTGCCGATTTTGATGCGATATCCAGTACGATTTCCGCTAGTCCAGCAGATCAATCACCGAATCGCAATTCTCCCGAAAATGATTTGGGTTTCTTTAGGCTTATTTGCTGCGGCTCATTTATTGTTACTAAGACTGTTCTTCCCAACGCGATATACGACTCACACGTTCCGGATTGTCTTAGCGATCGCGGCTGGAATTGTACTCACGATTCTGCTGGATACTCTACTGCGAGGCTGCAAAACTCTCGTAGCACAACGCCGCTGGATAACTTTAGGAACGAGGCTGACATTGATGACCATGACAATGCTCGTATTCTTCACTTATCCACAAGTTTCACAGGATTTTCCCAGGATCAATGTTCGGGTGATAAAAGATCCATCCCTCTATCAATTCTTAAAGACTCAGCCGAAAGATACTTTAGTCGCAACACTATCTGATGAAGCCAATAATATTTCGACTCTTGCTCAACGCTCTGTTTTATTTAGTAAAGAACACTCGCTTCCGTTTCATTTAGGATACTATCGCCCAATTCGCCAACGCATTTTAGACGTGATGCAAGCGCAGTATAGTTCAGATCTTAGAGCTGCAAAACAAACGATCGACAAATATCAGATTAAACTTTGGTTGCTGGATCAACCCGCATTTACGCCTTTGTATCTCACGAATTCGGCTTGGTTGAGCAGTTTCGAGCCTGAGTTTACGATCGCATTAACGAGCCTCCAGCAAGGAAAAATCCCGGCACTTGCAAAGCTCGCCCATTGCTCGGTTTTTAATACGCCTAAACTTATGCTTCTAGATGCAGCTTGTATCAAGACTGCTGCCGAGGGGTGATGCTTGGTACAGTTTGCTACAGTGGTTGACAGCTTGCCTTAAGGCGGGTTGTTTTGTGTGGATTGAGACAGAGAGTAGAGAGTAGTCTAGGTAGACCAATATGAGTGGATCGAATGAATGGCAGAAAATCTTGCGAGGGATTCTGTTACTGATTGCATTGCATGGGATTGCCTTCGTCATCGCAGTTGCGATCGGCTTATTGATTTATGCTCTCATCACGATCGTGCCAAGTCGCTCAGACACTCAAGCGCTGTTTATCTTGCTGAATGGGTATACATCGCTTGCCTTTATGGTGATTGGGATTGGGATTTCCCAGATGTTTTATGTGATTCCAGTCATTTTTGTTTTGCTGCTCGATCGACGCTACGCAACAATTAAAGGCATCATCATTGGGGCAGTACTCACTTTACTTTTCAATATTGCTGGAGTGACCCTATTCTTCTCATGGACGCTTCCGAGATGATACAAACGAGAGTGAGAGAAAGTACTAACCCTCAATTTTCCGCGCAACTTGAACTGCTGCTAAGTTAGACAGTTGAATTTCACCGTTTAGTTTTTCCTCGATCGTCGTTCTCAATCCTGACAATAAAGCTTCTTTGACCTGTGGATCTAGAGAAACATAGGGTGAATAGCTACTCAAAAGATCGAGATAGCGATCGACCTCATAGGTTCTTTCGCAAGGCATCAATTCTGTGACGGGAGCCTCAAATAATCCGGAATCACTCACGAGTTTCCCTAATCCGCTCAAGATTTCAACTTGCTTATCTCGCCCTTCATACGCAGGTGCGATCGCAGGTGCATGAGCCTGATAGACCTCATTCAGGATTTGATAAATTTCATAGCTCGGTTCAAGCGACATATTCCAAATCAGCACTAGAGCACCTCCAGTCCGCAATGTTTTTGCTGCTTTCACATACTTAATATCTGAGGCAATCCAGTGCCACGCATTCGCAGCCAGCACAATCTGATAGGTTTCCGGCTGAACTTGCCACTCCTCAAAAGATTGGGGGTAAAGCTTGACCTGCGGAAACTCGGCAAAATTTCGCTGAGCCACTCGGCAGAATTCTGGATTGGGTTCAACCGCATCGATCGCATAGCCTAACTTGGCAAAATCAACCGTTGCCGTCCCCGAACCACAGCCCACTTCAAGAATTTTCGAGTCGGGGGCAAGATTGGCAAGTTCAATCGATCGCTGAATGAGCATTTCAGGATAGCTCGGTCTTCCGCGATCGTAGGCTTCCACAACCGGAGAATACCAAATCTTCCGCTGTTCTAAATCCTTGTTTGAATACTCATTGAGAAGCGTGACCCAATCTGCCATAACATCATTCCGCGATCGTCATTCTCAAGCTTAGCCTTCTTCTTGAAGTTTGCGTTGATGTAATTCAGGAAGTTGCCACCAAGCGAGATCAGGGCGTTCATGATGTTCTAAATGATAGCCAAAGTGGTAGCAGCTAATAAATGACCAGAAGGGTGACCAGCGAGTACTGGTCGCACGATTTTCGTTTTGATAGCCGCCTGCTGGCTCACGATGCGGTAGAAATGTCCCAAAGAAGAACAATTGAACGGAGCTGAGAATCGAAGGCACGACCCAAAACCAAGTTAAATTCGCTTCAGGAACGTGAAAGAGTCGATGCACAATGTGAAAGATGGCAATCAAAGAGATAATTCGCGTCCAACTCCAATAGCGCACCATGAAGTAGGAATACCATCCTAAAAGGCTTTTATTCTTGCCGTTGTGAAAGTCTGGATCGAGATCAGAAGCTGGATGTGCATGATGCTCCCAATGCGTTTTGATCATTGATTTCAATGAAAATAAAGCATAGGCGCGCAATGCAATTGAGCCAATCAAGTCATTGAGTTTACGATTACTCGGCGAAACAGCGCCATGCATCGCATCGTGTGCGGTAATAAATAGCCCAGTGTATAGAAATGTTTGTAGTAAAAGCCCTGCAATTCTAAATGGGATTGATAATTGTGTAATATCAATACTGAGCAGTGTGAACAAGCTCACTGCCCAAATTCCTAAAATCGTGAGTGCAACCCATACACCTCGATCGATTTGAATTTTAGAATCTTGACCCAATTGAGTTGGCGCTGAACGGAAGGAAACCACAAGAAAACTCCAGGAAAGATCGAGGTTGAAAAACCATCTTTACAAACTTTAACATTCATTATTGAGATTGAGGAACGCGATCGAAAACGCTTTCTGCTTCTCAATTTCTGAGTCGAGTTTATAAATTGCCTTGGATAACGCTATCTCCCTATGGGGCGAACCTTGTCTCTGTCGTAAAGACGGTAATATTGATTGCAAAATCCTCAGATCTGACAAAAGTGGGACGTATTTGTACCCATTCCCATCACACTAAAAATAGTTCTCATGTTTAAGGTTTATGGCTTCTACTGTTCTGATTACTGGCGCATCTCAAGGCATTGGTAAAGCAACTGCCCTTCAGTTTGCTCGAAATGGCTACAGCGTAATTATGGCTGCTCGAAATATCGATCGCTTAAACGCAGCGGCTGAAGAAGTCAAGGCGATTGGTCAGAGCGTTACTGCGATTCCAACTGATACTCGCAATCCAGAACAAGTTCAGAAGCTCATTGATCAGTCGATCGCGCAGTACGGCACGATCGATGTCCTCGTCAACAATGCGGGTGTGTATAGTTCAGGTCCAGCCGATAGTTTCTCACTAGAAGATTGGCATACAGTGATTGATACAAATCTTTGGGGGTATATTCACACAATTCAAGCTCTACTCCCGCACATGCTGGCTCAAGGTCGCGGCATGATTGTGAATGTTGCATCCGTGGGTGGGAAGGTTCCTATTCCCTATCTTGTGCCTTATTCGACGAGTAAATTTGCCGTGACTGGGCTGACTCAGAGTTTACAGTCTGAGCTTTCGCCGAAAGGGATTACTGTCTGTGGCATTTATCCGAGTCTGATCAAAAGTGATCTGATGGAGCGAGCGATTTTTCGCGGCAAGGATGAGGAAGATGCGATCGCACGCCGTAAGCAGTTAGAGCAGGTTTTGAGTGTTCCTGTGGTTGAGAAGCCAGAAGACGTAGCAAAGGCGATTTGGACAGCGGTCAAACATCGGAAAACGGATGTCATGGTCGGTTCTGCAAATATGTCACTGCTCTCAAGCCGCTTGTTCCCAGGCTTTTTACAATGGGCGATGCGGCGAACCTTTAAGAACAGTGACAAAGATTACTAAAGAACAATCCTGAGCAAGAGAGATTGAAATCCTAATTCGGCTGCTTTGGCGGGGTTCCGATCAGTTGAAACGAATTGAGAAAGACATTAATGCTTGTCGCCAGTCCTCGCTGCTGATTTTCCTGTGTCGTGGTGACATTGATAAAGTAAGCACGACGATCGACGAGATAAACCCGCCATTTTGCCACCATATTATCTGGCAGCTTAAAGTTCATTTCCCGTCCTGGGAACTCACCCAGTTTAATCGTGCGAAATGATAGGAGTTCGGCTTGTCCACGCGCTGCTCCTCGACGAATCCCTTCATAGACTTCGTTTTGCAGCTTTTTGTCCTCTCCGGGAGCAGCAGGTAAATTGAGAACTCCTACGGCATACCGTACCGATTCTGCATCTCGAATCAGTTCAAATTGGGTCAGTCCACTTTGTTTGCGCTCAGTCGGTGTACCGGGCATGACAATAGAAAAGCCATGACTCTTGGATGTGAATCGTTTCCAGATGCTCTCTTGAGCGCTGACCGATCGCATTTCGACGATAGGCGATCCCAACACCAGCGCCAATCCCACTCCTACTTGCCAGCCTCGCATCACAGCACACCCTTTGAACTGGGAATTTCATGTGCCCGTCGTGGATCGATTTCTACTGCCATTCGCAGCGATCGCGCAAATGCCTTAAACGTCGCTTCAATAATGTGATGCGAATTGATTCCATCAAGTTGGCGAAGGTGCAGCGTCATTTGAGCATGATTGATCACTGCCACAAAAAACTCTCGCACAAGCTGCGTATCATAGGTTCCCACCCGTTGCGTTGGAATCTCTAAGCCATAGCTCAGATGCGGACGACCTGAAAAATCAAGTGCAACTTGGATCAGTGCTTCGTCCAAAGGCGCAACGAAATGCCCAAACCGAACAATGCCTTTACGGTCGCCTAACGCTTTCGCGATCGCCATCCCCAACGTAATCCCGACATCCTCATTTGTATGGTGATCATCGATTTCGATATCGCCCGTTGCTTGCACATCGAGATCAATCAATCCATGCGATGAGATTTGGTGCAGCATATGATCGAGAAACGGAATCCCTGTTTTGGCAACGCATTTTCCGGTGCCATCGAGATTGACGGTCACTTGCACATCAGTTTCACCCGTCTTACGAGAGACAGAAGCAATCCGGGCAACCGAAAACGTCGAAGAAAGGGAGGGTCGATCGCTAGTCTGCATAGTGGCAATCCAAAACGTAAAGCAAATCCCATTATAGATTTGTTCGGGAAGCCTCCCTTCATAGAGGCGGCACAGAACTCGGAATTCTGTCACAATGAAAATGCAATTTTTAAGTTTTGTAAAAAATATGAGTCTCAGCCTCAACCAAATCGCTCAGCAACTCGACAGTGACAGTACCCGCGATCGCATGGTAGCGCTTGCCAATCTGCGAGACATTCCGGCTGAGGACGCTGTGCCCTTGATTAAAAAAGTCTTGAATGATCAGAGTTTACAAATTCGATCGATGGCTGTGTTTGCGTTAGGAATTAAGCAAACCGATGAAAGTTTTCCGATCCTCCTCAATATTCTCGAAACCGAATCGGACTACGGGATTCGCGCAGATGCGGCTGGAGCATTGGGCTATTTAGAAGACATCAGAGCCTTTGAGCCATTGGTGCGACTGTTTTATGAAGATACCGACTGGCTTGTGAGATTTAGTGCAGCCGTTGCCTTGGGGAATTTGAAAGATGCACGGGCGAAACAAGTGCTGATGGAGGCATTAGACAGCGAAGAAATTGTCGTACAGCAAGCTGCGATCGCGGCTTTGGGAGAGATTAAAGCCGTCGATGCGGTCAACGCAATTTTGCGCTTCGCTCAATCTGAAGATTGGTTGATTCGTCAACGATTGGCAGAGGCATTGGGAAATATGCCCAGCGAGAAGAGTCTGTCTGCTTTGAAATATTTGGAAAAAGACGGTAATCCGAATGTGGCAGCAGCGGCTCGTGTCGCGCTAGAGCGTTTGAGTACTGAAAATATTTGAGTACTGAAAATATTTGAGCGCTGAAAACATTTGAGTGCTGAAAATATTTGCGTTTGTGTCTCAGTGAATTCTATACAAGTTGTTCAAGGCAGAGATTTTTCACCGGATTGGGAGAGACTAGCAGGGAAATGATTGACAAGCATCCCTCTCGTTGTGTAATTTGCATGACTTAGGGATGCAAGTCAAATCGAGTATATAGTTCAAGTGACCTTCCCCTGACCTCACCATGAAAAAATCCCCTTGGACTCGTTTGTTGGGCTTCTCGAAACAGATCGCTCCTAAAGCTGGCTGGCAATTTCTAGCCGTTGGGAGTTTACCGCTTCTGGTTGGGGCAGGTGCGATCGTTGCTTCAGGAAATCGCTGGTTGCCAACTGAAGTGGCTCCCCAGATTTCATCGCTGACTCCCACGTTCTTAGCCAACGAGCCGCCGCAACTCAACTCTAGTTTGAGTGTCGCCATTGCTCCCGTTTGTGCCCAGGGGACGCAATTGGGATATCAAGCATCCACATCAATTCCCACTGATTTCAAACCAACGACATTCAGAGCCAAATCATCTGAATTTGCGAAAGATTGGCAAGCAAAACTCGCAGAAGCACCGTTTCCGCAAATCAATCCAAGAGCGCGATTGGCGAAAGTTCCGATCCTGATGTATCACGACATTGTGGCGGAGAAAGAAGTTTTTTTTGATGTGACTCCTCAAGAGTTTGAGGCACATCTAAAATTGATTCAACAAAATGGGTTGACTCCGATTAGCTTGGTTCAACTCGTCGAACATTTGAAAACTGGGATTCCTTTGCCTGCTAAGCCAGTCGTTCTCACCTTTGATGATGGTTACTTAGGACATTATAAATATGTCTATCCTTTATTGAAGAAGTACGGGTATCCGGGTGCGTTTTCGATTTATCCTGCCAAAATTGACAAACCTAGAGGTCGTCCGGGGATGAATTGGGCGCAGATTCAGGAGATGGCGGCTGATCCGTTAATCACGATCGCATCGCACAGTGTCAATCATCCAGCGGATTTACGCGAGATTAAGGATGATGCAAAGTTAGCGTTTGAGATGACCGAATCGAAACGGATGCTCGAAGCCAAGCTAGGGATTCCGATTCGATATTTTGTCTATCCAGAAGGCAAGAACGACGAGCGAGTTCAACAAGCTGCGATCGCGGCGGGGTATCAAGCGGCTTGGACAATGAGCGACGAGGCAAACTTGTTTGCAGCGGAGTCTGAGAACTTATTCAATATTTCACGGATTGGACAGTCCCAAACTGAGAAAGTGATCGCCGAAGCCAACGGCGGACCTGCCATGACTTTCTTCAAAAATGGTCTGAATTTCAGCGCACCTGTGGAGTTGACTAAGACCACCGTGAATAAAGTGCCCTTGATTTTGGCAGCCGGTGGAAAACCGACGACGATTCATGCGAAAACTCGGGCGCAGGTCGTAGAAATTAAGCAGGGAACGCCTGCGATCGCGGCAGTTGATGGGGGCTTTTTCTCGCTGGAATTTCTCGATTCTAATAAGATGATTGGACCTGTGATGAGTTCTGCAACTGGCGAATTCGTTGCGGCTCCTCAAGGATCACTCTCCAAATTAGAAGGGCGACCGCTCGTGTTAATTAACGATCAAACGATTCGATATATCCCGTTTAATCCGTTGAAACACAACACGCGTGAGGGAGTCGAGGCAGAATTGCTTGGGGTGAAAGATGCATTTGTAGCAGGAGCTTGGTTAGTCAAAGATGGCAAACCTCAGTCGGCAGAGACATTCAGAGGATTGTTTGGCTTTGATGCAGAGCGCGATCGCGCGTTCTGGGGAATTGATCAAGCTGATCGTCCGGTTGTCGGAGTTTCGGGTGATTATGTTAACTCCGTGAATCTCGGTGAAGCGCTGGCAAAAGCAGGATTGCGAGAAGCCGTGATGCTCGATTCGGGAGCCAGTGCCGCGCTGGCATTCAAAGGGGAGTCGATGATGAGCTATACGCCCCGCCCAGTCCCTCATATTGTGGCATTGATGCCGCCTGTACAAACAGATTCGGCTTGTCAAACGGCTGCAAAGCCCTAGGGTTAGAAAGTAGTGCATCAAATTGAAAAGAAGGCTGTTGTTCTGAATTCCAGAATGGCAGCCTTCTTTCTCATGCTTCAGACAGAATCTAAAAAAATAACTTGACTCTCCAGCCCACTAGAGATTTCAGAATGATCATATAAAGATTCCAAATTTCAGTTCAGGAGTTTGATTCATGTCCTTACAACTTACGGTTCCGAATATGGCGTGTTCTGCTTGTAGCGATACGATTACCAGCGCGATCAAATCGATCGATCCAACTGCGATCGTGACCGCTGATCCCAAAACTAAACTTGTCCAAATCGAGACGCAGGCTTCAGAAACTGCTGTAAAACAAGCGATTACGGATGCAGGTTACACGGTTGCTTAGTTCTTTTCCTAATTTGTCTTATGGAAACCACCACGCTTAAACTTCAAGGCATGAGTTGTGCCGCCTGCGCGAAGAATATTGAAGATGCGATTCGCTCAGTCGAGGGTGTCAATGAGTGCAGCGTCAATTTTGGCGCAGAGCAAGCCACGATCGCTTACGATTCTCGCAAAACCAATCTAGCTGAGATTCAGCAAGCTGTTGATGACGCAGGTTATTCTGCTCAGCCGATGCAAGAGAATGTGCTAGCGGATGAAGAGGATGCAGACCAGCGAGAACGACAAGTTCAAAATCGCAAGTTGCGCCGCAAAGTCTGGGTCGCTTGCATCATCAGCGCTGTGTTGGTGATCGGGTCGCTTCCTGCCATGCTCGGACTGCCGATTCCCTGGATTCCGATGGAGTTGCATGATCCACTGACTCAGTTGATATTGACAACGCCTGTGCTGTTTTGGTGTGGTGCGTCTTTTTTTATCCATGCCTGGAAAGCTCTGAAGCGACACACTGCGACGATGGATACCTTGGTTGCGATCGGGACGGGTTCTGCTTACCTATATTCTCTATTTCCAACGTTTTTTCCACAGTGGTTTATCGCTCAAGGGCTTGCTCCAGATGTTTACTTTGAAGCGGCATGTGTGATTATTGCGCTGCTTTTACTAGGTCGGTTGTTAGAACATCGTGCTAAAGGACGCACTTCTGAGGCGATTCGTAAACTGATTGGGTTGCAGGCAAGAACAGCGCGCGTGATTCGCCAAGGACAGGAGATGGATGTCCCGATCGCGGAAGTGACGGTCGGAGATCTCGTGATTGTGCGTCCTGGTGAAAAGATTCCGGTCGATGGGGAGATTATTGAAGGTCGATCGACGATCGAGGAATCGATGGTTACAGGTGAAAGTGTGCCTGTGAGTAAACAAGTTGGCGATGAGGTGATTGGAGCGACTTTAAATAAAACAGGTCGCTTTATCTTCAGTGCAACACGAGTGGGCAAAGATACTTTTCTCGCTCAGATTGTGAAACTGGTGCAACAAGCACAAGGCTCAAAAGCTCCGATTCAACGCTTGGCAGACCAAGTGACCGGATGGTTCGTTCCGGTGGTGATAGCCATTGCGATCGCAACGTTTATTCTCTGGTACAACGTCATGGGCAATGTGACGATGGCGTTGATTCCGACAGTTGGCGTGCTTATTATTGCCTGTCCCTGTGCATTAGGTTTAGCAACTCCGACCTCGATTATGGTCGGTACGGGTAAAGGTGCAGAGAATGGCATCTTAATCAAAGGAGCAGAGAGTTTAGAACTGGCGCATAAACTACAAACAATCGTTCTCGACAAAACTGGAACAATTACCCAAGGGAAACCAACGGTCACGGATTTTGTTACGGTTCGAGGGACTGCGAATCGTAATGAATTAAATCTGCTCCGTTTAGCTGCTGCGATCGAGCAAAACTCAGAACATCCCTTAGCAGAAGCAGTCGTGCACTATGCACAAGCTCAAACTGTCGAACTCATGAGCGCTCAAGACTTTGAAGCGATCGCGGGAAGTGGAGTTCAAGGTTATGTCGCGGATCAACTGATTCAGATTGGCACACATCGCTGGATGACAGAATTAGACATTGAGACGAGCATTTTGCGATCGCAGTGGGATCGACTCGAATCACTGGGCAAAACGGTTGTCTGGATTGCGGTCGATCGCCAAGTTGAAGCAATTATGGGGATCGCAGATGCGGTAAAACCTTCGTCGATTTCTGCAATTCGTGCTTTACAAAAGCTCGGCTTAGAAGTCGTCATGCTGACGGGAGACAATCGCCGGACTGCTGATGTGATTGCACGCGAGGTGAATATTCAGCGGGTGTTTGCAGAAGTCCGCCCTGATGAAAAAGCTGCAACTGTTGAAACTTTGCAATCTGAAGGCAAAATTGTTGCGATGGTGGGTGATGGCATCAATGATGCGCCTGCTCTTGCACAAGCAGATGTGGGAATCGCGATCGGAACCGGAACCGATGTTGCGATCGCGGCGAGTGATATCACTCTAATTTCTGGGGACTTACAAGGCATTGTGACTGCCATTCAACTCAGTCGTGCCACGATTCGCAACATTCGGCAGAATCTGTTCTTCGCGTTTATCTATAACGTGGCAGGCATTCCGATCGCAGCAGGCATTCTCTATCCGTTCTTCGGTTGGTTGCTCAGCCCAATTATTGCAGGAGCAGCGATGGCATTTAGCTCTGTTTCCGTGGTTACGAACGCGCTCCGACTTCGCAATTTTCAACCCAAGCCCTTTGGAAGATGAAAAACACACTCATTGCTATTTTAGGATTACTTTTGATGAATCGTGCAGTGGCTCAAACTCCTCACAACATGGAAATGCAGCCTGCTCAAACTGGACAGTTCCATCGCATCGAACAGCCGCTTGAGAATAAAGCGATCGTCACTTTAGGCGGGATAGGATTAATCAGTCTAGAACTGTGGTGGTTCCTATCGAGCAAACCTAAACGTCGCAAGGGTTCGCCTCAAAGCGAAATTCAAACAGGAGAGAACTAATGTTGGTTCAAGAGGACGCAAAACTGATTGGTACAGTTGCAAGAGAAAGCGGAATTCCGATTAAAACAATCCGCTACTACGAGGAGCTAGGCTTACTCAAAACTGTAGGCAGAACAGAAGGCGGATTTCGATTATTTAGCGCGGATGTATTCACTCGTCTAAATTTCATCAAGCGGGCGCAACATTTGGGCATGAGTCTATCGGAGATTCATGAGTTTTTAGAAGTACACGATCAAGGAGATCTGCCATGTGAGCGGGTTCAGCAGGCGCTCAAAGGTAAATTGAGTGACATCGATCGCCAAATTCAGCAACTCCAAATACTCAAGCAGGAATTAGAAGAATTACTCGCACAGCAAGCCACAAATTCTGCTGCAACCATTTGTCCAATCATTGAAAGTGAATCGAATTGATCAACTTAAGCTAAGCTTGTTTGTAGCGCAATTTCATTTCCGATGAGCCTTCAGGAACAAATTCAACAACAGCGAGTAAAACACATCATCAGTAGCTATCAGTTAGATAGCGAAAACATTGAGCTGTGCCAAGACTGTTTGACCGAATTGTTACAACTGTATCCGCCTGCCTTGATCGAACTGGCACTGGTCGAAATTCTGGTGCAAAACTGGGTGAAAGTTCCCATGACCCGAGGAATTGAGTTTTTTCAGCAAGTTCAAGCGTTATTGCACCATTGGCAGGCGAATCAGATCGCGATTTCGTTTACGCCAACTGAATTTCAACAAGTTACTGGCTTAGATGCCACTCCAATTTTCGGTGTCCCTTCAACGCGCTCGATCGCTCAGTGCTAAGCCAAAAAATATCCGCTGAATAGATGGCTAGTTGTGCCGATTCACGCTATCCTTAGCCGTGAAGTTTTGTGAAGGTACGATCGTGCAATCGCTAAAGGCTATTCTCTACGACTTAGATGGAACGATCGCAGATACTGACCCGATTCATTTTATTGCCTGGCAGGACTGTCTCAAAGAATTCGGCATTGAGATCACCGAAACCTTCTATAAGCAGGAAATGAGCGGCAGTACGAACCCGCGCCTGATCGCCAAATTCTTACCTCAGTTAAGTGCTGCTGAGGGTGAAGCCCTTTCAGAACAAAAAGAAGCCCGGTTTCGTGCGCTTGCGCAGCAATTACCGCTCACTCCCGGCTTGATGGATCTGATCGACTGGGCAAAACAGCGGCATATCCAGCAAGCAGTGGTGACGAATGCACCCGGTAAGAATGCTGAGTTTATGCTGAAGGCTTTGCAATTAGATGATGTGTTCGATCGCGTCATTCTGGCGGAAGAAGTCGGCATCGGCAAGCCTGATCCCGCACCGTACACTTATGCATTGAAACAATTTGGACTCGAACCCGATCAAGCGATCGCGTTTGAGGATTCACCTCTGGGGATCCAATCTGCGATCGCTGCCGGAATTTTGACCGTTGGTATCGCATCGACTCAAACCCCAAAGGATTTAAAACACATGGGAACCACGCTGGCGATTCAGGACTTTACTGCTCCAGAACTTTGGGCGCTGCTTGATTAGGGGTGTTTGGGATTCCCCACTGATCTGCGATCGCATCTGACCACGTTACGTCAGGAGCAATCTCTTCTAAACTCACAAATGCATCAAACATGCCACCAGCTTCTGAAATAGGGGTTTCTTCGGATTCAGGTTTGGGGGCGCGTGGAATTTCGGATGGGGGGTTCATACACATTTTCCAGAACGAATCGGGACCTTAACAACGTTCTTTGCTCAATCTGGTATCACCCTTCTGTAATCGTACTGAGACAGAGTACATGCGTCAATCCTGTCTCAGTCTTATTTTTTCATCCTCAAATTTTCAGCTTGCTTGAGCTTAATCAACGAAAATAGTACTAAAATACTGAAGCTTTTGACATCATTTTCCTGGTAGAGGAGTGATTTTAGCAAGTAAACTATGCTCTGATTGAGATTGGCAGAGGAAAAGGCATGGATTCAGTCGCACAGTTGACCCCGGAAACTCAGCAGCGTGTCCAAGAACTTAGACGCTTGTTACAGCAGGCAAGTTATGACTATTACGTGCTAGATGCGCCGACGATCGAAGATTCGGTCTACGATCAGCTTTACCGCGAACTACAAACGATCGAGTCGCACTACCCAGAACTGATTACCCCAGACAGTCCGACGCAACGAGTCGGAGAACGTCCTGCTAGCCACTTCACTTCGGTCAAGCACAATATTCCACTCTATAGCTTAGAAAATGCCTTCGGAAATGCCGACTTAGCTACCTGGGAACAGCGTTGGCGGAAAGTTGCGCCCGATGTGACTGAATTTGAGTATGTCTGCGAACTGAAAATTGATGGCAATGCCTTGGCGCTGACGTATGAAAATGGGCTGCTCGTGCGGGGTGCGACCCGTGGAGATGGGACGACCGGAGAAGAAATTACTCAGAATGTGCGGGCGATTCGGTCTGTGCCGCTGCGCCTGAATTTAGAAAATCCGCCGCCTGTGGTCGAAGTTCGAGGCGAGGCATTTCTTTCTCTCGACTCGTTCGAGCAGATTAACTGCGATCGCGAAAAAGCCGGAGAATCACTTTTCGCCAATCCCCGCAATGCGGCTGCCGGAACCTTACGCCAGCTTGATTCTAAAATCGTCGCCCAGCGTCGGCTCGATTTCTTTGCTTACACGCTGCATGTTCCAGGTGAACTAGAAACGCAATGGCAGGCTTTAGAACTCTTACGAGAAATGGGATTCCGAGTCAATCCAGAACGAGAAAAGTGTGCTGATTTACAAGCTGTTCAGGACTATTGCGATCGCTGGTCAATCGATCGTACTCAACTCCGCTATATGACAGATGGAGTTGTGATCAAACTCAATTCGTTTGCCCTGCAAACTCGACTTGGATTTACCCAGAAATTTCCACGTTGGGCGATCGCGCTGAAATATCCGGCAGAAGAAGCTCCGACAATTTTAGAAAATATTAGTGTCAATGTTGGACGAACAGGCGCGATTACACCCGTTGCCGAACTAAAACCTGTGCAATTAGCAGGCACAACAGTATCGCGAGCAACCTTGCATAATCGCGATCGCATTGCCGAACTCGATTGTCGCATTGGCGATACTGTGATTGTTCGCAAAGCAGGAGAAATTATTCCTGAAGTCGTGCGAGTGCTGACCGAATTGCGTCCTGAGAATGCCCGACTGTTTGAAATGCCAACTCATTGCCCGGAGTGCCATGAGCCTGTTGTGAAACCCGAAAATGAGGCGGTAACGCGATGTATTAATGCGTCTTGTCCTGCGATCTTACGCGGTGCATTAACGCACTGGGCAAGCCGTGACGCATTAGATATCAACGGCGTAGGCGAGAAATTAGTAGCTCAACTCGTGGATCAAAATCTCGTGAATTCGGTTGCTGGACTGTACGATTTAACGATCGAGAAACTCCTGACGCTAGAACGCATGGGCAAAAAATCCGCCGAGAAGATTGTCAAAGCAATCCAAGACTCCAAATCTCAGCCCTGGTCACGAGTGTTGTACGGGTTAGGCATTCGGCATGTTGGCAGTGTGAACGCTCAAACTTTGACCCAGTCGTTTCCGAGTGTGGAAGAGTTAGCAGCAGCAACACCTGAGCAGATTTCAGCCGTGCCAGGATTTGGATCTGAGATTGCCCAATCGGTCTCGCAGTGGTTTCAGAATCATGGTAATCAGGAACTCATCGATCGCTTACGACAAGCCGAAATTCAACTCAAAGGCGAAGTTGTACCAGTTGCTCAAGTTGAGACAGCAATTTCAGGAAAAACCTTTGTGATTACTGGAACTTTGCCGACCCTGAAGCGGGATGAAGCACAAGCCTTGATTCAGAAAGCAGGCGGTAAAGTAACGGATTCTGTGAGTAAGAAGACAGATTACTTAGTTGCTGGAGAGAAGGCAGGCTCGAAACTGGAAAAGGCGCAAACGTTAGGAGTCTCAATCCTTTCGGAAGCGGATCTAGTTCAACTCATCCAGGGGTAAAGTAAAAATTGCTTTAGGTTGGAGTATAAACCACTCCAGTGGCAAGCCATAATGGGCGCTCCTTTAGAATGGCGCTGCGATTGAGTTGAAGTAGACGAATTGTTGTTCGTGCGCGATCGCTTAAAGGCAAGAGTTCAGATCCTTCTAGTCGAAAATGCTCTCGCCAGCGATCGCGCCTTGGATTGTAAAGTGCAGTCACTTCGTCGGTTTCTGGATCGATAGAAGCAATATCGCTGCCTTTAATCGTGTTGCAAATCTTGCACGCGATCGCGAGATTATCTTCTGTCGTTTTGCCGCCATGCTTTTCTGCAATCACATGATCGATTTCATGGACACTAAGGGAGAAAAGTTCTGGACGCAAACAGTATTCACAACATCCTCTGCTCCGTTCTGTTACTCTACGTCGCAATTCAGCAGGAACGTAAGTTTTGCTCATGCGATCGCTTGGGAATTCAGTTTGAGATAAGCTTTTGCTTTCGCCATGCTGATGACATGCTCTAGATATTCGTATTGTTGCCAGAGTTGCTTTTCTTGGGGAGTTAGCGATTCGGCTCTATGTTTTTCAGAAAGTTGATCGATTTGAGCTTGCAGCGTTTCTGAGGGGCGCAATGCAAGAATCTCTTCGGGAGTTGGAAGATTCGCGAGAAATTCTAGAACTTCTGCAAAGCCTGTAAATCCAGCTTGCGGTCTGGCAGTCAGTTCATCGAGTCCCACTTCTAGAACTTGAGGCAAGCTTTGCTCTTGAGCATTGAGGCGCGTTAGCAGCGCTTCAGGAAGGTCGATCGTAATTTGCATGGAAGTTGAAATTGGATCAAGGATTGAATCGCTTAACCGCATAAAGGCTGATTGTTCTTAGAGTTTACACCAATGCTTAAAAGTGAGATCGGTTCAAGTAGTGGGGAAAGCGACCACGGCATCGAACAGACCTGAAATTCTCGCTATCATAGCGGCAGTGAAGTGCGATCAACGCTATGAACAAAGTCGGAACAGCCTATGTTCTATGGTTAGGCGGATTAGTGGGTCTATCTGGACTGCACCGCCTTTACAATGGTCAGACTGCAACAGGATTTCTTTGGCTTGGCACATTTGGGCTGTTCGGCTTTGGGCAATTATTTGATCTGCTTCTCATTCCCAAAATGGTCGAAGTTCACAATGCTCGTCTTGGAGAACAGTACAGACCGCTAATAGAGCAAAACCCGATCGCACTGAAAATCGAGCAGATCACATTGCAATCTTCCAAATTTGCAGCGATGCGATCGCCAAAGCTCTTTGATTCGATGGAATCGATGTCTCGGCAGCAAGCGACGATCGAGCTTTTAAAAGCAGCAGAATCGAGAGGTGGAAAGCTGTCTGTGACTCAAGGCGTAATGGCAACCGGACTGAGTTTTCAGCAGGTTGAAACCTTACTGAAAGAAATGCTAAACAGTGGTTATCTTGAAATCGGCAATGATCCAGAAACAGGAATTGTCCTCTACGAATTCAAAGAACTTTAGTGATTCTGAATATTCCACCACGATCGCATTAACCGAATTTCATCCCAACCGTAAGTATCACCTAAGCGATCGCGCAGTTTAGACAGCGAGAAATCATCTGCTTGCTGAATCGCTTCGAGAATTTTTGCTTGGCGATCGCGCGCAACTAAGCGATCGAGATCCACTGGATATTTCATCTCAATCAAATCTGCCAAATGCGTCATCACGGTACTTAAACGAATTTTGCGCTCCTCTGCAATCTCTGAAGGCTTCATGCCCTGCTGGAAGAGTTCCAGCGTATAAAGCTGCGTATAAGTTGCTTCATTCGCAGCAGGCGGAACTGGAGCAGAATCGAGCTTTGTCACATGGTTCTCTAATTTTGTAATCTTGGCTTCTGAAGTCGGCTCGATCTCGATCGGCAACCCATTATCTACTCGAAACTCTCGAATCTCTGCTAAAAAGACATCTCCATACTGTGCCAGCTTGCGCGTTCCCACCCCAGAAATATTGAGAAAATGCTGGCGCGTCTGCGGTTGTTGCTGTGCCATGAGCCGCAAACTTGCATTCGAGAAAACCACATACGGCGGCACAGATTGTTCGTCTGCTAGACGTTTGCGGAGTTTTTGCAAGCGCTCAAAGAGTTCTTCGGATTCAGGCGTATCAACTGCAACAGTTTGAGCAATCGTCAGCGCAGGTTTAGCTTTATCGATCGCGATGTGAACCTTTCTCTCTGATCGCAACACTTCCCAACTTAAATCATTGAGTTTTAGCACAGAGTAACCATCCGTTGATTCGTCTACTAGACGTTGATGAATCAGCGATCGACCTAGCATCTTCCAATCATCGGCACTGATATCTTTCCCAATCCCGTAAGTGCTCAGCGTATCGTGCTTATTGTCAAGAACGCGTTTACTTTTAGACCCGCGTAGTACATCAATCGTATGCACCATGCCAAACGTGCGCCCTCGTTGAGCAAATCGTGCGATACAAGAAAGAAATTTCTGCGCTTCAACCGTCCAATCTTCAACAGGTTTCGGGAACTTACAGTTATCACAGTTATCGCACTGACCTGCAAAGTCTTCACCAAAGTAAGAAAGCTGAATCGTGCGACGACAATCGGTTGCTTCTGCATAGTTAATGACGCGCCGCAATTGTTGAGTCGCAATGCGTTGTTCATCTTCGAGAGCTTCACCCGTGTTGGGGTCTACTTTCTGAGAAATGATGTATTCGATCGTTTTTACATCGGCATAGCTATAAAACAAGGTGCAAGTCGAAGGTTCTCCATCTCGTCCGGCTCGTCCTGATTCTTGATAGTAACCTTCAATGTTTTTGGGAATGTCGTAGTGAATTACAAATCGCACATCCGGCTTATTAATGCCCATCCCAAATGCGATCGTCGCGACCATCACTCTCACATCATCTCGAATGAAACGAGTTTGATTATCTTGGCGCGTTTCCGCATTGAGTCCAGCATGATAAGGCAGTGCTGCAATGCCATCTTGCTTTAACCGAGCTGCAATCTCTTCGACTCGTTTCCGACTTAAACAATAAATAATTCCGGCTCCGGGCGTTTCTTTGATCTGCTGAACAACCTCGGCATAAGCCGTTTTCGTCTTTGGGCGAACTTCATAGTACAAGTTACTACGATTAAAGCTCGAAACATTCACTCGCGGCTGATGTAAGTTCAACTGCTGCACAATGTCATCTCGGACTCGATGCGTTGCAGTCGCAGTTAAAGCAATGATGGGAATGTTCGGATAGCGCGATCGTAAAGTACTCAGTTGCCGATACTCAGGGCGAAAGTCATGCCCCCACTCTGAAACACAGTGCGCTTCATCGATCGCAAAGGCTGAAATCCCCACTCGCTCTACGATGTGCGGCATCACTCCTTGAAGAAAATCCTCACTCAGCAACCGCTCTGGTGCAACATAAAGCAGTTTAATTCTGCCTTCCATCACCGCTCGACCTCGCGATCGCCGCTCCTCTGCTGACAAACTACTATTCAGAAATGTTGCTGAAATCCCATTGTCTCGTAAGAGTTCAACTTGATCCTGCATCAATGCAATCAGCGGCGAAACAACAATCATCAATCCTGGTTTGAGCAAGGCTGGCAGTTGAAAACAAATCGACTTCCCGCCGCCTGTTGGCATAATCACCAACTGATCTCGATTTGCCAAAACATGTTCAATGATCTCGCGCTGACCCGGACGAAAACTGTCATACCCAAAGTAATGTTTTAGCGCCTCTTCTAACGAAGGCGAATCGAGCGAAATCGATAAAGACGTAGACATGACTTTGAGAAGAGAGAACAGGATTGCCAAAATGCCCCAAACGCCGAAGCGCTGCAACTGCAACAGAATAGCAGTACTAATCCAGCTTAACAAGAGATACGATCGCATCTCTTCTGATCGCTAGTAGTACAAGATATTTCCTTCCAGCAAAGTAGATGGTCGCAACATGTGTAGAACGCAATCAATTACGTCTCTATGCATGTTGCGACCATTGGTAAATCTCTTGCATCGGCTACGATTGGGTCGAGCCGAAAACCCTTATCCATTCAACATGGACGGCATCGTCAACTCTGGATCTTGGAACAGCGCTGTACTTAAATATCGCTCTCCAAAACTCGGCTGAATCATCACGATCAGCTTGCCATCATTCTCCGGGCGCTTCCCGATCTCGATCGCTGCTTTTAAAGCGGCTCCACTGGAAATTCCTGACAGTAATCCTTCTTCTCTTGCCAACCGCCGACTATACGCGATCGCATCTTCATCTGACACTGAAATCACTTCATCAATCAGATTCACATTCAGTACAGGTGGAATAAACCCTGCCCCAATTCCTTGAATTTTATGCGGCCCTGGACGACCACCGGAGAGTACAGGACTATTAGAAGGTTCAACTGCGATCGCTTTAAAACTTGGCTTGCGTTGCTTAATCACCTCAGCAACTCCTGTGATCGTTCCGCCTGTTCCAATTCCCGCTACAACAAAATCAACCTCGCCTTCTGTGTCTTCCCAAATCTCCGAAGCCGTCGTCTCACGGTGGATTTGAGGATTCGCAGGGTTGCGAAACTGCTGCAACATATAAGCATGAGGCGTCGTATCGACAATCTGCTGCGCGCGTTGGATACAACCTGCCATCCCTTCGATTCCCGGAGTCAACTCCAACTCCGCACCATAAGCTCTCAGCATGGCTCGCCGCTCCGAACTCATCGTTTCCGGCATCGTCAAAATCAGTCGGTAGCCTTTTGCAGCCGCAGCCATCGCCAACGCAATTCCTGTATTTCCCGAAGTCGGCTCGACTAAAACTGTTTTGCCAGGAGAAATCAATCCTTCTCGTTCCGCCGCCAAAATCATATTAATTCCGATTCGATCTTTGACTGAAGCCGAAGGATTCATGCCCTCGAGCTTGGCAACGATTCGCGCGACACATCCTTCGGCTTGAGGAATGCGATTCAGTTGGACAAGAGGAGTGTGTCCAATCAAAGCTGTAACATTCTGAGCAATCCGCATAGAGAAAAATATGGGTAAATGACGCAATCTCTTACGTCTGGGCAAAAATTAAATGTAATACATGAAGTCCAATTGACGACGCGCATCTCGCCGTTCACACAAATCTTTCAGCGTATATTTCTGAAAGACAGCATTTGCGGCTTCTTGAGCTTCGTGCCAAATTTCACAAATGACTGCTCCTTCGAGCGTTTTACCAGATTTTAGCGCCGTCTCTTGATCGATCGGCTGCGTATCAAATCCTTCTAAACATGCCAAGATCTCAAACAGCGTAATTTTCCACGGCTCTCTTGCTAACAGATAACCCCCTTTCGCACCCCGCTGCGATCGCACAATCCCACCCCGCCGCAACATCGCCAACAGTTGCTCTAAATAGCGATCGGGAATATTTTGTTGAACAGAAATTTGCCGAATTTGGAGCGGCTCTTTGCTCTCGTAAGCGATCGCGAGTTCAATCAGCGCAAGCAGGGCATATTCGCTTTTACAGGAAATCTCCACGGGCACACTCAGGTAAACAGATGATTTCAGATCGAGTTGAAGGCTCTTTCTCCTAGTATACTCCGGTTATCCACTAGGGTTTTGTAGGTTTCCAATTTTTTGATATAAAAAAAGCCTCGCAAATCGCGAGGCTTTCAAGTTTTAGCAAGGCATCAATTTAGACTAGAACGAGAAAGTCGTCCGAATTGTCCCGACATAAACCGTATCGTTTGCATTGTTGTGCTCAGGATTGAACAATACAATGATGCCCGGCGTGATCGAGATCTTGTCGTTCAATCGCAGACGGTAAAGACCTTCCAAGTGGAACGAAGTATCCTCGTCTTCCTGACGAATACCGTTCACGACCAAATCACTATCGGTCACTTTCGGCGGCATCCCGAAGATCAGACCCGCCATGTTGCCCTTTCCACCCAAGTCAGGGAATGCAAGACCCACAGCCCAGTTCAGAATTGTTGCATCTGCGTTGGTTGCTCTGTTTTCAGCATGGGCTTTGGTCAAACCGCCCCAACCTGATAAGACGAGGCCCGGCGTTACTTTGAACGACCCTTGAACACCAAAGTGGTCTGCTGAAACTGCCGAACCCCGAACTCCACCTGCATTAATGAAATTACCGAATGGGTTGTTCGACAAGGCGCTGCCTGTTCCACTGGAAACACTCGCACCTGTCAAACGGTCATAAGAGCGGACATAAGTGAAACCCAAGTCAATATTTGAAGAGGGTTTGAAAGCAAGCTGAGCCAATGCTGCATTTGAGCCATTGAACAATCCATTCTTGTCGGTCGGATCGTTGCCATTATCAGCCAAATAGCCGAGCGATACCGTGAATGCTTGGCTTAATGGATAGTTTAGAGTTACACCCGCACCGCTTCCTGAACCACTTGCACCTTGACGGTAGATTGGGTTGAAACGACCAAAGCGCGAGATCGAGCCTTGGCTATCACTTGCTAGCAGTGGGTTGAAGTTGTTGACGTTGTTGTAGAACTCACCGTTGATCGCATCAATGGTAACGGCTCCACCTTGCCCGATCGGGAAACGATAGAACAATTTATCGACGAATGCCGAGTTGTCTGCCGTCCGACCGCCTTCATAGGAGAGGTCAGCCATGTTTGTGCCTGCTGCACCCGCGAAGTCGGTGATGTTTCGTGCTTGAATCCGGGTCAACAATGTGTCTTGTCCGGTGAAGCTCGTTCTCAAGCTCAAACGAACTCGGTTGCTGAAGGTGGTATTGTCGTCAACGTCAGGTCTTGCAACGGCTGCGCCCGTTTCTGCTGCTCTTCTCTCCAACAAGGAGCTAACTGCTTTGCTGTCGCCTTGTGCGCCAGAAATTGAGAAAATTGCTTCCCCTTGCAGTTTGGTAGTGGTGGAGAATTGCTGCTTCTCTAAAGTGGTGGTGCGAGCTTCCAGTGAATCCACACGACCGCGTAAAGTTGCGAGTTCTGCTGCAAATTGTTCTTGCAGTGTTTGCAGGGTTGCCAAATCTTCTTTCTTAACGAGGTCAGCCGTGGATGCTGCGATCAATTCGTTGACGCGATCGAGACAAGCATTCAAACCAGCGGCGAATTCGTAACGAGTCAGCGCTCGGTTCCCACGGTAGGTACGATCGGGATAACCTGCGATACAACCATAGCGCTCAACCAAGGATTGCAGCGCTTGGAATGCCCAGTCGGTGGGTCTGACATCCGACAATTGTGAGACTGAAGTGACTTGTCCAGCGTCATTCGCCGATACAACTCCTTCGTTGCTATATGCATTCAATTGGTCAAGCGAAGTACTCGGAGCGGTCGTATCAGCTTTAATTTCAGATGCATTAGCGGCGGTCGCAATGCCGATCGTCGCGGAGACAGTCAGGGTCGCACTCAAAAGCACTGGATTAACCAGCAGCGATTTCCACAAATTATTAGACATGGTCACTTCCGTATTCACACCATCAGATTGAAAACATTGCAACTTCGCCTTGATGGCAAAATTACAACATTCCGTAACAGTATAGCCTAGTACAATTCAGATTCCAAACTGCTTGAAATTTCAAATTATCAGCGAAATCAACGTTTCAGGCTGCTTATCAAGAGAGTTGTGATCAGGAACACCATCAGTTCTTTACTAAATCTTCATAAAGAAAAGTCTATTCAGTTCTTAACTGGATTCACTCCAAGTTAAGAAGAAGTTCATGAAATTCGCACCAAAAGTTCAGGCTCAACGGCGCTCAATCCGTCGAAGTCTGAATTTGCGGGTCGAATGCTGGGCTTGAGTACTGTCGTAGGGATCTGATACGCATGGGAGGGTTGATTCTAACGAATCGACTGAGAAGAGTGCGATCGCTCTCCAAATAAAAAGCGGGAAGTGATTAACCTCCCGCTGCTCAACCTATTTCTTCGCTAATCTCTTCGCTTTTGCCACTTTCCGTAATCGAATCGATTCGGGGGTGACTTCTAGCAGTTCGTCAGGGCCGATATACTCAAGTGCCCGTTCCAAACTCATATCAACTGGCTCTTTCAATTGAACCAGTTCTTCACCACCTGATGCACGGTGGTTTGTTAGCTGCTTCGCTTTGCAGACGTTGAGTTCGAGATCTTGTGGGCGATTGTGCTCACCCAGAATCATGCCTTTGTAGACTTTCGTTCCAGGCTTGATAAAGAAGACTCCACGATCTTCAGCGTTCTGCATGGCATAGAATGTCGCGGTTCCTTCTTCAAATGAAATCAGCACCCCATTCCGACGGGCTTCAATGTCCCCACTCATCTTGCGATATTCCAAGAAGCTGTGGTTCATGATGCCTTCCCCACGAGTCAGACGCATGAATTCACCCCGGAATCCAATCAAACCGCGAGCTGGAATCACAAATTCCAAATTCGTGCGTCCATTGGTTCCAACCTGCATATCTTGCATTTCGCCTTTGCGCTGTCCGAGACGTTCGATACAGCCTCCGACTGCTTCTTCGGGAACATCTAAGACTAGAGTTTCAAAGGGTTCGCAAGGTTGCCCGTTTACTTCACGGAAAATCACTTGTGGCTGAGAGACTTGGAACTCGTAACCTTCCCGACGCATTGTTTCGATTAAGATCCCAAGGTGCAGTTCACCCCGTCCAGACACGGCTAATTTGTCTGGTGAATCGGTTTCTTCAATTCGCAACGCCACATTTGTTTCGAGTTCGCGGAACAGTCGATCGCGGAGTTGCCGTGAGGTTACAAACGTCCCTTCTTGCCCAGCAAACGGCGAATCGTTCACAGAGAATGTCATTTGCAATGTCGGCTCATCGACTTTAATCAGAGGCAATGCTTGAGGATCATTCGGATCAGTAATTGTTTCACCGATGTTTGCACCTGCAAACCCTGCCACTGCAACTAAGTTTCCAGCCGTTGCTTCACTAATTTCAATCCGCTTTAGACCTTCAAAGCCCATTAGCTTCGAGATTTTAGATTTGACGACTTCTCCAGTTTCGGTAACGATCGCAGCTTGCTGCCCAACCCTAATCGTGCCGTTGTGAATTTTTCCGATCACAATCCGACCGAGATAATCTGAATAATCTAGTGTTGTCACTTGCAATTGAAGGGGTTTCGACGCATCGCCAACTGGCGGCGGAACGTGACGCAAAATTGCATCAAAGAGCGGCTGCATATCATCTGATTCTTCTTCCAGCGTGTTCTTCGCAAACGCGGAAAGACCAGAACCAAAGAGATAAGGGAATTCGCACTGGTCATCGTCTGCACCCAGTTCAATGAACAGATCCAGAACTTTATCAACGGCAATCATTGGATTGGCACGAGGACGATCGATTTTATTCACAAATACGATCGGGCGCAGTCCTTTCTCTAATGCCTTCTTCAACACAAAGCGAGTCTGAGGCATTGGACCTTCGTTTGCGTCCACAATGAGTAGACAGCCATCTACCATGCCTAAAACTCGCTCAACTTCACCACCGAAGTCGGCGTGTCCAGGTGTATCGACAATATTAATTAGAGTATCTTTGTATCGAACAGCGGTATTTTTAGACAAAATCGTGATGCCGCGTTCGCGCTCTAGATCGTTCGAGTCCATTACGCAGTCCGGGATCTCTTCTCCCTCGCGGAACGTTCCCGCCTGCTTAAGAAGAGCATCGACCAGTGTAGTTTTACCGTGGTCAACGTGAGCGATGATAGCAACGTTGCGAATGGGAAGAGTCATAGATAGACCGTAAGGGTTGAAAAGAATCGTAATAAGAGCTTAACAATTCTATCCTAACGGCTTCTGGTTCGGTTGGAAATTTGTTCTGAAATTAAGTTGAAAATTCGATCGCTGATTTCTTTTTCTACAGGCAATACAGAGAGGCGATTGCCTTGCCGGACGACTGCTAATTCTTCGGGTGTAAATGTTTGTCGTAAAATCTCCAACGAAATCATTGGGAATTTCTTAACAAACTCTGCTCGAACGGTATGCCATCGGGGAGCATCTGGTGAAGATTTTGCGTCGTAATAATCACTGTCTGGATCAAATTGAGTGGGATCGACGACACGAGCTTCCACAATGTGCATCAAGCCGACGATGCCAGGTGGCTTGGCATTGGAATGGTAGAAGAACGCAAGGTCTCCGACCTCCATTGACTTTAAATAATTCCGCGCTTGGTAATTGCGAACACCGTCCCAGAGAGTGATGCGATCGCGTTCGAGATCCGTAATCCCATAGACATCAGGTTCTGATTTCATCAACCAATATTTCATGTTCAATTCCAATTTCATGCTGATTCCCAAAATTCCCCAGCAGTCTACCGCACTGAGTTCCAACATCTTGTAAGGTTGCGAATAAGCAGAAATTATTGAGTGACACGTGAATAAACAGTTTTTCGAGAACGCAACCTGTTATAAAAGTTTCGAGAGAGGAGTGAAATCATATGAACTTACAAAAAACCGCCTTGGATGTTTTGAAGGAGACGAGTCGGACATTTTTCATTCCCATTAGTCGCCTGCCGACCGGACTCAAAGAAGCGGTAGCGTCGGCATATTTGTGCATGAGAGCGATCGACCAAATCGAAGACCATCCCGATTTAGAGAATGCAGCCAAGTCTCGAATGCTTCGGCAAATCAGTTTGGTGTTGCAAGCGGGCGATCGCGGTTTTACGTCTGAAGATTTCCGTCCAATTTTTGCCTCAGAACTTGAGCATCTTGAAGAAGTCACACTGCGACTGGATGAATGGCTCTCTTATGCGCCTGCGGAAATTGCTCCTCGAATTTGGGAAGCGATTTCTACCATGTCTGACCGCATGGCGCATTGGGCAGACTGTAATTGGGCAATTCATACTGAAACGGAACTTGATCAATATACGTTTAGCGTGGCAGCTTCGGTTGGATTGTTGCTATCGGATCTTTGGGCTTGGTATGACGGAACGAAGACCGATCGTATTCAAGCAGTGGGGTTCGGTCGGGGGTTACAGTCGGTGAATATTTTGCGAAATCACGGCGAGGATTTTACTCGTGGTGTAGCGTTCTACCCGAAGGGGTGGACAGACGATGAGATGCAAGCTTATTCCCGCCGCCAGCTTGAACTTGCGAGTGCTTATGTCGAGTCGCTGCCTGAAATCAGCCCGGCACGGGATTTCTGCCGCGTCATTCTAACGTTGGCTTATGCAACTTTAGAAGCGATACAGCACGGGGCAGAAAAACTCAGTCGATCGGAAGTCATGGAACTGGTTCAGCAAGTGACAGCGAGTTAGAACCGTTTGAATGAGATCAACCTTTGCGTTTCCAGTCCGTGGTGGATTGGAAACGCGATTGCAGCGAATCGCTTTAGTCTCTCTGCATGATGCAAATCGATAGCGCTTCATTGTGATTTGCACATGAACTCTCTAACAATCTTCATCTTCCCCAAAAGCTCTCGCGCAAGCCATCTCAGTCAGTTCGTGAGATCCCACAGGAACTTCCCACAATACGGCTTCAATCTTTCACAGAATGAGAAATTTGCTGTTACAGAGCGATACTAATTTGCTCTGTTAAGAAAGATTAAAGAACGCGATCGTACGCTCATTGGGCTATCTAAATCTCCCTGAGCTTCCATGTTGAAAAATCTTGGGTTATGAAACCTAGCAGGATTGTCATAGCTTGAACCAGGCCGTAGCATCGCTTCCGGCCGGAAAACGTCGAGATCACGGACTCAATCCTGCTTCTAGCTCAGGACGTACAACAATTTTTATGAACAACAAGATTCAGAGACTATCAACTATGCTTAAGCGAATGAATCAAAAATCTCAATCCTTGAGTAATGTAAAGTTAATCACAAACCTCTTGACTTTTCGATTTCAGCTAATGCCTCAGATCCAAGCAGAGTCAAGAAAATCCGAACTTTGAATTATTGTTAATAAGCTTCTGAAACGTTTTCATCAAAGCCCTATAATGACCCATTGAGAACCCACGAAGGCGCGATCCCAATACCTGGGAGCCAACTGGAATCTCAGACCAAGCTACTCAGCGACATCTGCGGAATCCGCAACTAGGTCTTATGCCTTGTCATCCCGTCGCGAGTTTGCTTAACAGAAGGGTTTGAGAACCAGTGCCGGATCGGGATTCCTCGTTCCTTGTCTAGAGAGAGGAGAGTCTCAATGACAATTAGCCCACCGGAGCGCGAGGCAAAGGTGCGGGTCGTCGTTGATAAAGATCCCACCCCGACTTCTTTCGAGAAATGGGGACAGCCGGGACACTTCGATCGAACCCTATCTAAGGGACCCAAAACCACCACTTGGATTTGGAACCTTCACGCTAACGCTCACGATTTCGATAGCCATACAAGCGACTTAGAAGACGTTTCTCGTAAAATTTTTAGCGCGCACTTCGGTCATTTAGCCGTTGTGTTCATTTGGTTGAGTGGAATGTACTTCCACGGCGCTAAGTTTTCAAATTATGAAGCATGGCTTGCAAACCCGACTGGTGTAAAACCCAGCGCGCAAGTGGTTTGGGACATCTTCGGTCAAGAAATTCTTAACGCGGATGTCGGCGGCGGCTTCCACGGAATTCAGATCACCTCTGGTTTATTCCAAATGTGGCGGGGTGCTGGCTTCACGAACACATTTCAGCTTTACTGCACCGCAATCGGCGGTCTCGTCATGGCTGGTTTGATGCTGTTTGCAGGCTGGTTCCACTATCACAAACGCGCTCCCAAACTGGAATGGTTCCAGAATGCGGAGTCCATGATGAATCACCACCTGGCCGGTCTGTTCGGACTCGGTTCGTTGGGTTGGGCGGGACACCAGATCCACGTCTCCCTACCTGTGAACGAGTTGCTCGATCGGGGCGTACCTGCGGATAAGATTCCTCTGCCTCATGAGTTCATCTTGAACACCCAATTGATGGCGGATATCTATCCCAGCTTCGCAAAAGGTCTTATTCCTTTCTTTACCCTCAACTGGGGTGAATATTCTGACTTCCTCACCTTCAAAGGTGGTTTGAACCCGGTCACGGGCGGTCTCTGGCTGACTGACACGGCACATCACCATTTGGCGATCGCTGTGTTGTTCATCATCGCTGGACACATGTACCGCACCAACTGGGGTATCGGTCACAGCATGAAGGAAATCCTGGAAGCACATAAAGGTCCTTTCACTGGGGAAGGTCACAAAGGCTTATACGAAGTTCTGACCACTTCTTGGCACGCTCAACTGGCAATCAACTTAGCAATGGTTGGTTCTTTGAGCATCATCGTGGCTCAGCACATGTATGCAATGCCGCCTTACCCGTATTTGGCAACTGACTATGCAACGCAGTTGTCGCTATTTACTCACCACATGTGGTTGGGTGGATTCTTTATCGTCGGTGGAGCCGCTCACGGAGCGATCTTCATGGTGCGTGACTACGATCCAGTTGTGAACCAAAACAACTTGCTCGATCGCGTATTGCGCCATCGCGATGCCATCATTTCTCACTTGAACTGGGTTTGTATCTTCTTGGGCTTCCACAGCTTCGGTCTGTACGTGCATAACGACACGATGCGTGCTTTGGGTCGTCCGCAAGATATGTTCTCGGATACCGCAATTCAATTGCAGCCTGTGTTTGCGCAGTGGGTACAAAACCTGCATACGCTTGCACCGGGCACAACTGCTCCGAATGCGCTGGCTCCTGCGAGCTTTGCATTTGGCGGTGGAACGGTCGCTGTCGCTGGCAAAGTTGCCATGATGCCGATCGCGTTGGGTACGGCGGACTTCATGGTTCACCATATTCATGCTTTCACGATTCACGTAACAGTTCTTATCCTCTTGAAGGGTGTGCTGTTTGCGCGTAGCTCACGCTTGATTCCTGATAAAGCGAATCTTGGTTTCCGCTTCCCGTGCGATGGTCCGGGTCGTGGCGGTACTTGCCAAGTGTCTGGATGGGATCACGTGTTCCTCGGTCTGTTCTGGATGTACAACTCCTTGTCGATCGTTATCTTCCACTTCAGCTGGAAAATGCAGTCTGATGTTTGGGGCACGGTTGGAGCAGATGGAACGGTAGACCATATTACGGGCGGTAACTTCGCTCAAAGTGCGATCACAATCAATGGTTGGTTGCGCGACTTCCTGTGGGCACAAGCGGCTCAGGTGATTGGATCTTACGGATCTGCGTTGTCAGCTTATGGACTCATGTTCTTGGGCGCTCACTTTGTTTGGGCATTCAGCTTGATGTTCCTGTTTAGCGGACGCGGTTACTGGCAAGAACTGATCGAATCGATCGTTTGGGCACACAACAAGCTCAAAGTTGCACCTGCAATTCAGCCTCGTGCGTTGAGCATTATTCAAGGACGGGCTGTGGGCGTTGCTCACTACCTATTAGGCGGGATTGCCACAACGTGGGCATTCTTCCTAGCTCGATCATTGTCAATCGGATGAGCGAGGATTAACAAACAGCTATGGCAACTAAGTTCCCCAAATTTAGTCAAGACCTTGCCCAAGATCCTACTACTCGTCGGATTTGGTATGGGATTGCCACCGCTCACGACTTTGAAAGCCACGACGGAATGACGGAAGAGAAGCTCTATCAAAAGCTTTTCGCGACTCACTTCGGTCACTTGGCAATCATCTTCTTGTGGGCATCTGGTAGCCTATTCCACGTTGCTTGGCAAGGCAACTTTGAGCAATGGATCAAAGATCCGCTCAACATTCGCCCGATCGCTCATGCGATTTGGGATCCTCAGTTCGGTAAGCCTGCGGTAGATGCGTTTACCCAAGGTGGTGCGAACTATCCTGTCGATATTTCCTACTCAGGTGTTTACCACTGGTGGTACACGATCGGCATGAGAACCAATGGTGATCTGTACCAAGGTTCGATCTTCTTGTTGATCTTGTCTGCTGTCCTCCTGTTCGCAGGTTGGTTACACCTTCAGCCTAAATTCCGTCCGAGCTTGGCTTGGTTTAAGAACGCTGAATCGCGTTTGAATCACCACTTGTCTGGTTTGTTCGGTGTTAGCTCTTTGGCTTGGGCAGGTCACTTGATCCACGTTGCTATCCCTGAATCTCGCGGACAGCATGTGGGTTGGGACAACTTCTTGTCCACCATGCCGCACCCTGCAGGTCTTGCACCTTTCTTTACTGGAAATTGGGGTGTGTATGCAGAAAATCCAGATACTGCTGAACATATCTTTGGTACAGCTCAAGGTTCTGGCTCTGCGATCTTGACGTTCCTCGGTGGATTCCACCCGCAAACAGAATCGCTGTGGCTGACCGATATGGCTCACCACCACTTAGCGATCGCGGTGATCTTCATCGTGGCAGGTCACATGTACCGCACCAACTTCGGGATTGGTCACAGCATCAAGGACATCCTGAATGCTCACAAACCGCCGGCTGGTGGTTTGGGTGACGGTCACACTGGACTGTATGACACTGTCAACAACTCCTTGCACTTCCAACTTGGTCTTGCTTTGGCTGCGTTGGGAACGGTGACGTCCTTGGTTGCGCAGCACATGTACTCGATGCCGCCCTATGCCTTCATTGCGAAGGACTTCACGACTCAAGCTGCTCTGTATACTCATCACCAATACATTGCTGGCTTCTTGATGGTGGGCGCATTTGCACACGGCGCAATCTTCTGGGTTCGTGATTACGATCCAGACCAAAACAAGAACAACGTGCTTGCACGTATCTTGGGTCACAAGGAAGCGATTATCTCTCACCTGAGCTGGGTGTCGCTGTTCTTGGGCTTCCACACTCTCGGGCTGTACGTTCACAACGATGTTGTCGTTGCGTTTGGTACTCCTGAAAAGCAAATCTTGATTGAGCCTGTGTTTGCTCAATGGATTCAGTCGACTCACGGTAAGGCACTGTATGGCTTCAATGCTCTACTGTCGAACCCTGACAGCATCGCAACAACGGCTTGGCCGAACCACGGTAACGTTTGGTTGCCGGGTTGGTTAGATGCGATTAACAGTGGTGTTAACTCACTGTTCTTGACGATTGGTCCTGGTGACTTCTTGGTTCACCACGCGATCGCGCTCGGTCTGCACACCACCACTTTGATCTTGGTCAAGGGTGCGTTGGATGCTCGTGGATCGAAGCTGATGCCGGATAAGAAAGACTTTGGCTACGCATTCCCTTGCGATGGTCCGGGTCGTGGCGGTACCTGCGATATCTCTGCATGGGACTCCTTCTATCTGGCAATGTTCTGGATGTTGAATACCATCGGTTGGGTAACGTTCTACTGGCACTGGAAGCATTTAGCGATCTGGTCGGGTAACGTGGCTCAGTTCAACGAAAGTTCGACCTACTTGATGGGTTGGCTGCGTGACTACCTGTGGCAATATTCTGCTCCATTGATCAACGGTTACAACCCGTATGGCATGAATAACTTGGCGGTTTGGGCTTGGATGTTCCTCTTGGGACACTTGGTCTGGGCAACCGGCTTCATGTTCTTGATCTCCTGGAGAGGCTACTGGCAAGAATTGATCGAAACTCTGGTTTGGGCGCATGAGCGCACTCCGCTCGCGAACTTGATTCGCTGGAAAGACAAACCGGTTGCTCTCTCGATCGTTCAAGCTCGGTTGGTTGGTCTGGTTCACTTCACGGCAGGTTATGTGCTGACGTATGCAGCCTTCGTGATTGCTTCTACAGCAGGTAAGTTCGGCTAATCGAACTGAATGCAGTAGGTAAATGAAAGAAATCCCTCACCTTTGGGTGGGGGATTTTTGGTATAGAGCCTCAGGTTCAGTCGGGTTATACGTATGGCACGTCTTGAGGAAGAATCTTGCATCCAAGACGTCAAACGCTTAATCCCATTCTTCAGCTTCTTCGATTTCAATTTGCGCGATCGCTGTTCTGATGGTTTGCCAATCCGCTCGATTGGTATCAGCGACTAATTGCCCCCGCTCTAACTGCAAAACCCGCTGGCTAAACTGCTCTGCCCAGTCAAACTGATGCGTTACGGCTAAAACCGTACAATCCACCTGCGCTAAAATCCGCAACAGTAACTCGCTCCGATTTGCATCTAAATTCGCGGTTGGTTCATCGAGTAACAATATCGCAGGCTGACAGATTAACCCTCTTGCGATCGCAATCCACTGTCTTTCTCCTGTTGAAAGCTCTTGCTCTGTGCGATCGTACCAATCCCGAGCAATCTTCATGCGCTCAAAACATTCATCCACGCATCGGTCAACATCTTTGAGATTTCGCAAACTTAATGGATAGCTCAATGCTTCTCGAACCGTCATGCCAAACAATTTGGGTTCTTGTGCAACAAACAGAATTTGCTGGCGCAATTTTGTGACTGAGATTTCCTGAAAGCTTTTGCCTTCAAACTGGATTGACCCCTGAGTTGGTTCAGCTAATCGGTTGAGCAGTCTGAGCAACGTCGTTTTACCTGAGCCGGACGCACCGACGATCGCAATTCGTTCTCCCTGGTTCACGCCAAACGAGATATTGCGCAGCAGGGCATGATCTTCCAGAGTATTGCCTCTTTTGCTCAGCCTGAAATGAGAAAAACTCACGTTCTCTACTTGTAATTGCATCAAATCTTGCCTAACGTGAAAGCGGTCGAAATTGTCCAAGCATCAATCAGCAACAGGAAGAAGGTGAAGCCTAACAAGATCAAATACATCCACGGTTGTGACAAGGGTTTGACATCAGTCGTATCGATTCCGGTCTCTGCCTGAACGCGATCGACGAATCGCGCAAATCCAACGATACGCATTGGCAAAAGATAGCCTTCACCCGATTGGCTGAGAAAATAGTAGACTAATCCGCCCTGACCGGTCGATCGCGGTTTCAATGCCTTCACATCTGCCCAAGCAAGCTGCCAACCCCGGCGGAAAAACTTTGGAACCCACCCTGGATAAGCAACTTGAATTCCTTCTGAATCGACAATCACTCGTTCACTTAATGCAGCGAAGAGGATAAGAAATCCGATCGCAATTCCTACCCAAAGCCAACGACTCGGAACAGGCGCATCTGTCGCCTCCGCGAGAAAAGGCAGCGGAGTCGTTAACGCGATGTACAAACTGAGCAACGTAAGTCGAATTAAAGGCGAGATCCGAAAAACATCTGTCATCACACACACTCCTTAATCCAACCGAGAATCTTGCGATTCACTTCCTCCGGGCGTTCGTCGTGGGGACAATGCCCTGCATTCTCAATCTCAACTAATTCCAGTTTTGGATTGAGTTTGACACAATACTCAGCCAAACTCGGCGGCACGAATTTATCTTGCTTCCCCCAAAACAGCAACATCGGAACCCGCACTGTCGGCAAAATCGATCGCGCTCGGTATTCCGTTACTTTTGGAGTATTAACCATCGATCGCAACGCCTTGACTGCACCTGTATCTCGCGCTGGAGTCGCTAAAATTTCAATCAGTTCGTCTGTAATCCCGTCCGAACTTGCATAAGCTTGTTTTGCCCAGAGCCGAATCAAGCGCGAACTTCTCAACACTCGAAAGAACGGATTAAAAATCAATGGAAACGTAAAAATACTTTTCCCTACCACCATAATTGGACGAACGACCTTCACTGCCGAGTCGAACCATTCTGGCTGCTCCAGCACCGAAGAATCGGGTAAATTCAGCATCACGACTCCTTTGACCATGTCTGGGTAAGCCTTCGCCACTGCCAGACAGACCGAAGAGCCAATCGAATTTCCAATCAGCACGACAGGTTCACGCACAAACGTCAGCCAAAAATCATGCACCTGTTCGAGCCAGAGTCTTAAGTTATAAGGCGCGATCGCTTTCTCCGAAGCCCCAAATCCCAACAAATCCAGTGCATACACCGTATGATGCTGGCTCAGCACCGACAGATTATGTCGCCAATGCCCGATCGAAGCGCCGAACCCATGAATGAACAGCAGCGGCGGCGCAATTTCTGATTTTTGCGATCGCAAATAAGTATACCGAGTTTGCCAACCGCGCCACATCCAATCGCGTTGACTGCCAATTCGTTGTCGCCAAGGTAATGCGTCTACCACCATGCACTCGACTCATGTAAACATTTATCTATTCTAATCATCAGGTTCGATATCCAATTCTTGATCCCTCCTTTAGAATTAAAGTTAAGAAATTCCCCGAAAACTCGTCAGACTGAGTAGAATGACGAGTACGATTTCTCAGCGAATTGACAATTGTTTACTGATCGACAGACAAATCGATCGCACATTGTCTCCCTTATCCACTTAATTCAACAGGTGCCTGTGATAGAAAAAAGACCCAATCGAGACATGCCCGTAATCAACGAACGGATTCGGTTTCCGAAAGTTCGTGTCATTGATGCAGATGGTTCTCAGCTTGGCATTATGACCTCACGTGAAGCTCAAACAATGGCAGACGAGAAAGAACTCGATCTCGTTCTCGTGAGCGATAAAGCTGATCCGCCTGTCGTCAAGATCATCGACTACGGTAAGCATAAGTTCGAGCAAGAAAAGAAGGCGAAAGAAGCTAAGAAGAAACAGCATACCGTAGACGTCAAGGAAGTAAAAATGCGCTACAAAATTGAGGAGCACGACTATAACGTGCGAATCAATCAAGCTGAACGCTTCCTGAAGGCAGGGGATAAAGTCAAAGCCACGATCATGTTCCGTGGACGAGAAATTCAGCACAGTGATCTTGCAGAAACTCTGCTGAAGCGGATGGCGACTGACCTCCAAGAAATTGCGGAAGTGCAACAAGCACCGAAGAAAGAAGGGCGCAATATGATGATGCTGCTCGCACCGAAGAAGTAGGGAATTAGGGGGATGGGGAGATTCAGACGATATACTCCCTTGTGAAGCGTAATATCGCCATTCCCCTATTCCTCCATTCCCCCAACCCAATTAAGGGACAGTGAGATCAATTCTTGCTGTCCCTTTTGCTTCGGTAGAAACTTGGGCATCTTAGGGAGGATTCCTCACATACATCAAGGAATCATGTGCATCGATTTAACGAGAACACCCCCACATGGTTGCGTCAAATTCGGCTCCCCAAAAATCAGGCGAAAATCGGTTCCTGCGCTGGATTAATCTCCGAAAAGGCGAAGGACAGCGCACGTTTTGGATGTTTACGGCTTATAGCGCAACTTCATCCGGTCTGATGTGGCTTGAAGCCTGTTCGGTCGATCGCTTTCTCTCAGAATTTGGCGCAGCGAATCTTCCCGTCATCTACATCACAAGTGCTGGTCTGAAGATTCTTTTAGGAATGTTGTACTCGTGGCTGCAAACATTTTTGCCGCTGCGATCGGTGATTATTTGGATTGCGCTCTTACTTGCTGCACCCCTTCCCTTCTTTTCATTGGGTCTTAGCGAATCTGCGGAAGCACAGATTGGCAGCTTTTATATTGTGCAGATTACGATCTTTGCCATGCAGCTCTGGCTAGAGGCAAGCCATGTTCTCAATGATTTGAACGCTTCGATTACCGCTAATCAGTTGTTTAATATCCGAGAAATTAAGCGTACCTATCCGTTAATCAGTAGCGGCATTCTGGTTGCAGATGTGTTTGGTGGGTTTTCGTTACCTTGGGTCCTGCGGCAATTTCCACGGGATCAAGCGGTTCCAAGCGTACTGCTTCTGGCATTTGGGCTGATGGTCTTCGGCGCGATCGTCCTGTTTGGCTTGAGTCTTGCCAATCGGCAAGCTTTTCCTACGGCTCGTCGTCGTCGAGAAGACAACAATGCCGAACATTCTCCGCCCCGACTTCAGGGACAGATGAAAAGTTATATGCAGTTGTTGCAGATCTTCTTTTCGCTGGCACAGGTTTTTCTCTTGCTGGTTGAGTTTCAATTTCTGACGCAATTAGGCAAAGATTCGGGGCTGGCTTCTCAGATTGTAGGTGGCGAAGTTGCTGGCTTTCTCGGACTGTTTAACGGGGCATTGGGGATTTGCGAATTGGCGATGCAGTGGATGTTTTCGAGCCGTGTTCTCGATCGCATGGGGGTTTTCACCTCGATTATGCTGCTGCCGATCGTCGTCATGAGTCTCACAGGCATCTCCATGACCGGGATGATTCCTGTGTTTTATGGAGTTTTAGCACTGCGGTTTCTCTATGAATTACTGCATTACACGCTGCTAAGTGGAAGTGTGCCATTTCTCTTTTATTCTGTTCCTGACCATATTCGTAACCAAGAACAAGCAAAAGTTCGGAGTATTGCAGAGCCTATTTCTACTGCTGTGACTGGATTAATTCTCATGGGATTAGTCAAACTCAGTATGAATGGCATTGGCGTTGCAGAACAGACGCTCAGTTTCAGTCTGATGATTGCAGCCGCGATTGTGTGGCTCTGGACGATTGGTGCATTAAAAAAAGAGTATCTCAATCTGCTCGTTCTGAATGCGGGGCGTGGACAGTTGAGCACCTCAGAGGTCGATTTGAAAGCGTTGCGACAGAAGACGATCGATACTTTAGAAAAACCCGGAACCGAAGAAGATAAACGTGCCTGTATCGAATTCTTAAGTGAAATTGATGGCAGAAATTCAGGAGAAGTTCTGGCTCCACTGCTTTCTAGACTTTCGCCAGAATTGCAGTACAAAAGCATCGAAGTGATGCTCAAGCATCCGAATCCGGCATATTTAAATCCAGTCAAATCACTCTGCGCTCAACGTCCCGCTCCGGAAGTAATGGCAGTTGCTTTGCGCTATATCTGGTTGACCGAAGAATCTGCTTCATTCAGTGAATTGCGGCATTACCTCAAGCCAAATCATCCTTCTATTGTGCGAGCGACCGCAGCATCGCTGATTTTGCGCCAAGGGACTATGAGCGAAAAGGCAGAAGCAACCTATGTCTTGCATTCGATGTTGACGAGCAAGCAAGTTCAAGATCGCGTGATTGGCTGTCGGGCATTGGGAGGAGCCGTACATCTACAAGGCTTACGATTGTGGCTCAAACCTTATGTCTCTAAGTTGGTCAAAGATCCATCGTTTGAGGTGAGAGCCGCAACGTTAGAAGCGATCGCGGCAACTCGATCCGAAGAATTCTACCGTTACCTGATGGTGGGTTTATATCATCGCCCCACTCGCGAAGCCGCCAAGTCAGCTCTCGTGAGCTTAGAAGATACCGCACTCAACAATCTGATTCGGCTTGTGGATGATGTGGAGCGACCGCTGTTAGTTCGGACTGAAGCGATGAGTGCGATCGGACAAATTGGCACTCCAGAAGCTTTAGATCTGCTGATTTCTCGATTGACAACTTCTTGGGGAGTTCCGCGACGTGCCCTATTACGCATCCTGCTGAAAGTGCCCAACGAGAAAGGAATTGATGCAGTCGCAGAGCAGTTAGGACGTGTAGGGATTGAACAACTGATCGAACAAGAATTGATGTTTATCGGGCAAGTGTATGCTGCTTCGATGGATTTGATTTTGGAGCGGATTCGCTGTGATGAGACGATGCTCTTGCGATCGGCATTAGAAACGTTGCCTGCCGATAGTTTGGAGCGGATCTTCTTGCTGATGAAGTTTCTCTATCCGATTGGTTCGATTCGAGTTGCAGAGTATAACTTACAGTCAGAATCGAAATCCGCGATCGCGCAAGGGTTAGAAATTCTCGATAGTACCTTGGATATTAATAGTAAACGGGCACTACTGGGAGTTTTGGATCGAGAGTTGCCGATCGATAAGCTGCAGAGTTTATCGAGTCTTGTGCCGTATACGCCGATGCAACCGAGCGAGCGACTGAACCATTTACTCGAGCTGCGGCATTTTATTTCAGATTGGGCATTAGCTTGCTGTTTCCATCTCGCAAAACGGGCACATTGGAATATCAGCCCAGATGCGATTCGATCAGGCTTGCGACATCCGAGAGGCTATGTTCGAGAAGCCGCTCTGAGCTATATCGCAACCCAATTTCCTCAGAAGTTAGGACTGGTGCTGCAAGGATTTCAGAACGAGCGCAATCCCATTGTGGCAGCGCAAGTTCAAGAGATGATGAAAAAGTTGGGGATGCGTCCGCCAGCACAACATCCTGAAGCGCTACCGCGCCTGAAAACCGAATCTTAGGGTGATATCTAGTTTGTAAGTTGAAAAAAGCCAGCCATGTTGAACAGTTTTGAACGCTTATTGCTTGTTCGAGGAGTCCCTATTTTTAAGGAATTGCGGGACGATTTCCTGGTGCGGCTGGCATCGATTATGGAAGAGCGATCGTATGGGGTGCGCGATACGATTTTGATTGAGGGTCAAGAAGGACGCTCCATGTATGTCATTTCTAAAGGAGTCGTTCGGGTGCATAGTGGCAGCCGAGATTTGACGTTCTATAAACGTGGAGATTTTTTTGGAGAGATGTCGCTGTTCGATTCGGAACCGCGATCGGCATCCGTGACGGCGATCGAGCCTTGTGAGTGTTTGGTCTTGACGCAGCAGCAGCTATATGAAGCAGTCGATGAAACGCCTGGGATTGCCTTAAATTTGGTCAAGATTCTCACAGGTCGGGTGCGAGAGATGAATAAGAAGATTAAGGTGCAGGAACAGGAAATTCGGTTGCTCAAAGGTGAGCCGATTACACAGATTCAGTAATTGGAATTGAGTCATTTAACTTGAGCAATTCGTGAATTCGGAATCAGCAATTCTAGCTCTGTGCGAGATTAGATTCAGTCCGAACGAATTTGATGCATCAAGTGCTCTAAGGATCATCCGAACTGACTGGATCGAACTATAAAACATTTCTCACGAAAATCCGGTACGATCAGCAGAAGGATTAAGTGACAAATGTACTAAAATGCCACGCAAGCCTGCTCTATCTTACGATCGTGGAACGCTGATTCTTCATCCACCGCCTAAGGGCAAAGCGTGGATCGAATTTGCCGTGTGGGACGATCGCATTGAGAAGTTTCGGGTGCCTGCAAATCAATATCGAGAATTGATGTTAGCACTGCGCTCAGAAGGCATTGAAATCGACGATCGCGCAAAAGGATTTAATCAGATCGATCTCGTTCCTGCTGTGGAAATGGAGCCTTATCCTCATCAGCAAGAAGCTTTAGACGCTTGGCAAACTTCAGGACGATTAGGTGTCGTGGTCTTACCGACCGCAGCTGGGAAAACGTATCTGGCACAGTTGGCAATGCAAGCGACCCAGCGCAGTACGTTGATCATGGTTCCAACCTTGGATCTGATGCATCAATGGTATGCGAACTTATGTGCTGCATTTCCTGATACAGAGATTGGATTGTTGGGCGGAGGATCGCGCGATCGCACTCCGATTCTGGTTGCAACGTATGACAGTGCCGCGATTCATGCAGAAACATTAGGCAATCAATATGCGCTGCTAGTCTTTGATGAATGTCATCATTTGCCCAGCGACTTTAATCGAGTGATTGCAGAATATGCGATCGCGCCTTATCGCTTAGGGTTGACGGCAACGCCAGAGCGCACCGATGGCAAACATGAAGATCTCAAGACGTTAATCGGACAAGAAGTTTATCGGAGAACGCCAGAAGAATTATCCGGTTCAGCCCTTGCGAAACACGAAGCAATTCAGATTCGTGTCGCACTTTCTCAACAGGAGCGAGAACGCTACGATCAACTGATTCAAATTCGCAATGCCTTTCTCAAACAATCGAATCTCTATCTAAGTAGCGCTCAGGGTTGGCAGCGATTTGTGCAAGCAAGCGCGAGATCCAAAGCCGGACGCCGAGCGATGTTAGCGCATCGAGAAGCAAAAGCGATCGCATTTGGAACCGAGGGAAAACTGAGAGTTCTTGCCGATTTACTCGCGCGTCATTATCCTGAACGCACGCTCATTTTCACAGATGATAACGCTACAGTTTATCGAATTTCTCAGGATCTGTTGATCCCCGCCATTACCCATCAAACGCCTGTGAAAGAACGGCATGAGATTCTGACCAAATTTAAGCAAGGAGAGTATCGCTCGCTCGTTGCTTCTCGTGTGTTAAATGAAGGGGTAGATGTTCCCGATGCAAGTATTGCGATCGTGCTTTCGGGCACGGGTTCTGCACGCGAGTACATTCAACGGATGGGACGAATTCTGCGCAAAAGCAAAGATCCAGGAAAATTAGCCATTCTGTATGAAGTCGTGGCAGAAGATACTAACGAAGAAGGCGTTTCCCGACGACGGAATCCGAATCAGAAGAAAAAACCGCGATCGGCTTCACGCCAGTTAGAACTGGTCTCTTATACAACTCCTCCAAATGTGGTGCCACGCGCCGCAGAAGGTGAGTCCAGCTATGACGATTGGTAAGCTATCGCCAAACTTCCCTAACTCCACTGCAACTGCCGCACTGGAATCTCAATCACAAACGTGGCTCCCCGCTCTGCCTGATGGTCACACCACAACCGTCCCCCATGCTGCTCGGTGACAATCTGATAACTAATCGACAATCCTAATCCTGAACCGTGACCAATCGGTTTAGTCGTAAAAAATGGGTCAAACAACCGCTGATGCGTCGCAACTGACATGCCAATTCCGTTATCTGTGATCTGAATTCGTACCCATTGCGTCGGTTGTCCGTCTACCTCTTCAGTAAAGAGCACCGCTTCAATCGTGATCTCCGGGATAAAATCAATTTCTTCTAGCAGCCACCGCTCATCAATTGCCTCGATCGCATTCGAGATCAAATTCATAAATACCTGATTGAGCAATCCTGCAAAGCATTGAACTTTCGGCAAACGATCAGAGTTCTGTGTGACCTGAATGGCAGGGCGCATCATTGAAGTTCCCGAAGCTCGGTTGGCTTTCAACAAATGCTGCAACAGCATTAAAGTACTTTCGAGTCCTTCACGTAAATCCACTGCCTTCAGTTCAGCTTCATCATGGCGTGAGAAATTTCGCAGCGATCGCACAATATCCCGAATGCGTTCGGCTCCGGTTCCCATTGAATCTAGAAGTTTGAATACATCATGCTGCATAAACTCTAGATCGAGGGCTTCTAGTTCTTCGGCAATCTTCTGAGGCGGAACGGGATACGCCTCATGATAAAGCCAGATTACGCTCAGCAAATCTTCAACATACTGCTTTGCGGGTTCTAAATTGCCATAGATAAAGCTCACAGGATTATTGATTTCATGAGCAATTCCTGCCACTAATTGCCCTAAACTCGACATTTTCTCAGTCTGAATCAATTGCGTTTGTGTTTTTTGCAATTGCCGAAATGCTTGTTCAAGTTCCTGTGCTTTTTGACGAAGCTGCTGTTCTGAATTTTGCAACGCGATCGCAGTTTGTTCGCGCTCTGTTTCTAATCGGATACGCTCTGTAATATCAAGTACTGTCGAAACAATACTTACAATATTTCCATCTGCGTCTAAGACAGTATTGTTATGCCATTCGCAAGTAATAATTTCTCCATTGTCGCGGATGTTCTCATTAATGTTGCGCTTTCCTCCTGTCTGTTCTATCAATCGCGTGATTACTTTGCTGACCTCAGGCTGCACGTTACTGGGAATCCAGTAATCGCAAGGTTTTCCAAGCGCTTCATCTCTCGATGTGCCAAACATAAACTCTGCGGCTGGATTCCACTCTTTGACCGTGAGTTGGGGTGTCCATTCAATAATCGCGAGGGGTGCATGTTGAACTAAAAGCGCTAATCGCTGCTCAGACTGAGATCGCGCAAGTTCTGCTTGTCTACGTTCTGCTTCGCTATTCACACGATCGGTAATGTTAATTCCCATTGAAACAATGCTCATCACACTACCATTCGGAGCGAGTAACGGATAGTGAAACCATTCACAAATAATCGTTTCACCGCTCAAAGTCAAATGTTTCTGGATCTGTTGTGTTGTTCCTGATTGGGTCAGTAATGGGGCAATGACGGTTAAAAAGTCTGCTTTGAGAAACTCTGGCAAAATTTTCTCAAGCGACTGCCCGACAGCTTCTTTTCGGGAGTAGCCAAATGTTCGTTGTGCAGCAAAGTTCCAGGTTTGGATTTTATAGTCTGCTCCCCATTCGACAAAAACAAATGGGGATTGTTGAATGAGTAAGGTCAGCCGCTGCTGCGATCGCATTAATGCAACTTCTGCGGCTTTCCGTTCTTGAATCGCTTGATCCAGTTGATCTGAATTTGCGGATTCTGTCTCTTTGATCGTTGCAACGATCAGGGGCATTCCTTGAACAGCGGATTTTACAACCGAAATCTCTTGAGTCCCGCCATTGGCATCATACAGATATCCCGTTTGAGTTCCGGCTGTCAGTCCTGTTGTGAGGTCAGGTGAGAGAATACGATCGACATTGCGAAGAAATTCAGCCGCGCTATAGTGTGCGAGCGTGCATAAAGCTTGATTGGCAAAAACGATTTGCTGATGATGATTCTGAACAAAAATTGGCGTTGCAACTTGATCGAGAACTCGCCAAAGATATCCTGTCGCATCTGATGTTGCTTCAAACTGATCTTCCCCGATCATTACCCGCTTCCTAACCTGAAATACGTTCTTGTTAGCGTTCCCAAAAAGGAATCGGTCGATTGAGCATGAGACCCTACAAATATCCAGCAGGATCAACAGGCTCACCGTCTTTCCTGACTTCAAAGTGTAAATGTGGTCCTGTGGATAATCCGGTCGAACCTGTCGCCGCGATCGCTTTTCCTCGCTCCACCGTTTGCCCTTCACTCACATACAATTCCTGTGCGTGAGCATACATCGTTGTGATTCCATTCCCATGATCCAGAATGACCGAATTTCCATATCCGCCATACCATCCGGCAAAAATGACAACGCCTCGATCGGCTGCCATAATCGGGCTACCGTAATCTGCCCCAAAATCGATTCCAGCATGGAATCGCTGATATCCCAAAATTGGGTGCATTCGATATCCGAATCCACTGGTGATCGGGCCTGCACTCGGTAAGTTGAATTGACCCGTTCCCAAAATCACAATTCCGTTGCGAGCACGTTCTTCTGCAATCCGCTTTTGAATCAATTCGCCAATGCTTTTGGAATCTTTCTCTAATTGTGCTTCTGCGGCTTCTAATGCCCGACGATTGGTTCTGAGACGCTCGACAATTTCTTTCTGATACTCTGCCTGCTGCTCAAATTGCGCCTTCTGTGCCATTAACTGTTGAGCAATCAGGGCAATATTATTCTTTTGCTGTTCAACTTGCTGCCGTTGGCGATCGACTTTCGCCGCTTCTATTTTTAAGTCTGTTAGCGTTTTACGATCGTTTTTATAGATCTGTTTGAGCCGGAACCGTCGATCGAGAAAATCATTCAAGTCTTGGCTTTGTAATAAAACTGCCCAGCCATTACTGCCCTGCTGACGTTGCAAAAATCTCAGACGAGAAACGGTGGAAGATTGCCGTTGCTGATAAGTTCTCTCGGTTGCGGCTAAATCTTTCTCCAAATTCTTCAAGACTTGATTAGCATTCATCAAGTTTGCTTCAGTTGTCTTGATCTGGCTAGTCGTTACCTGGATATTACGTCGAATTCCGGTGAGATCTTTTTGTGCTAATCGTTCTTGGCGTTGCACTTTTTCTCGCTCTTTCTGTACGAGTTCTCGCTGTTGATCAACTTGCTGCTGCTTCTGTTTGAGTTGATCGACTTCTTGAGCAAAGGCAGGCAACGTCAAACTCAGATAAAGCAAACTCGCGCAGAACCAAATTAGCCAAACTCGTTTCATCAACGCGAAAAATTGTGCGATCGCCAGCATGTTATCGACTCAGTGCACTGTCAAAACAGGAACCATTATGTCGGAATCTAAAATTTCGGCACTGCTGAAATCACGGGAAAGCGCCACAAATGACTCAAACAAAGTCTGACGTGTGGATGCCATGAAAACAACCTCGGTAAAAACTCAGAATTTCAAATTTCACATCAAGCTCTTTCTCTATCTGCTAGAAACTTTTTGAATCCGTCATACCACTGATATGAATTGTATAAATTAATCAATTTCTAAATATGATACACAGACGGTTCAGACTGAATTGATTGGAACTTTGATAGGAAACGTTCAACGCTACAAGATGAATGTGACCGTATGACCACTGAATAATGTAACTTTTGTGAAGTGATTCTAAA
Organism: Leptolyngbya sp. GGD; assembly: GCF_026735145.1. Classification (NCBI taxonomy): domain Bacteria; kingdom Bacillati; phylum Cyanobacteriota; class Cyanophyceae; order Leptolyngbyales; family Leptolyngbyaceae; genus Leptolyngbya; species Leptolyngbya sp. GGD. The sequence continues at coordinate 167,462 of NZ_JAPQKE010000006.1, read as the reverse complement.
GTCAGCAAAATTATCAGGAACGACTCATCGATCAATGTAATAAGTTGTACATAGACTTTCAAATATTACTCAGATGTCAAAACCCTTGTCACCTAATAAGCTGCTAATCTACTCAGGGATTCTGAGTTTAAGCTTACTCTCTATTGCGAACCCAGCATTTGCGAATAATGGCAGATCGCAATCTACTACCACGACGACCACGACTGTTGTAGGTCCTACCCAAACGGCAACTCCAGCAACCAGTTCTTTTACAGTTGGACTGGCAGATTTAGGTAAGATCTTCCGCGTTAACTTTGATGGGAACGTTGGCACTCAAGCTGTTGCAGGGTTGTCTTCATTTGTTGACTTCACTTTCAAAGGATTTGAGACTGTTGCTGGAAACACGATCGCGAAGTTTCAAGCGGTGTTGGACGACACTTCTAGCGGTGGCATTACCTCTCGTGTAACGGGATTAGGCTTCAACACAAGCTCGACGCTTCTGAGTTCAAGCGTGAGCGGTTTGTTTGATAAGGCACATTTGAATGGTGCATTTCCAAATCAGTTTGGCAATGTAAATGTTTGCTTCAACGCTGGAAACACTTGCCAAGGGGGCGGAAATGGCGGTATCGCCACGGCTGGGGGTACTGGAACGTTTGACTTCTCACTCACACTGGCGGGTGCAGTCAATAGCCTCACACTCAATAATCTTGGAGTTCGTTACCAGAGCATTGCGGGTACATCATTAGGCTCAAGCGGTACGGGTCGTGCGACTTCCGTCACTGTGACTAATCCTCCGACTACTCCACCAACCACCCCACCGACTACTCCACCAACCACCCCACCGACTACTCCACCAACCACCCCACCGACCACTCCACCAACCACCCCACCGACCACTCCACCGACCACTCCACCAACCACCCCACCGACCACTCCCCCGACTACCCCACCAACCACTCCCCCGACTACCCCACCAACCACTCCCCCAGTTACTCCTCCGGTGACTCCTCCAGTTACTCCTCCAATATTCGACACGCCGATCGATGGAACAAAACCCAACGATCCGACCCCACCGGTTACTCCTCCGGCACCTCCAACTCCTCCGAAACCGCCCACACCTAAACCTACGAAAGTACCTGAACCTGGCACGATCGCAGCATTAGCGTTAGTGAGCGCGATCGCAGTGCGTTACCGCAAACAACGCGATACCGAAGCGGAAATCTAAATCCGTTAGAAAACACGACAATCATCAAAAAAGAGAGTGAAGTTTTGCACTCTCTTTTTTCTTGTTTTTTACGATCGCTGGAGTTGTTCAGCTAACAATCCTTGCGCTCTAGGGCGATAGAGCAGATAGAACAGCGATTCAATGTATCGCATCATATCTTCGCGATGATCTTGTGAAGTGTAATTCCAGAAGCCATAAATTTTGGCAAGTGAGAGCAGCCGCGTTGTATGAATTTTCCAAGTGTAAGTACTGTAGACTCGCTCGATTCCCCGCTGCGAAATCTGGCTCCAATAGTGCGGATCGCGATCGCACTGGTCTAGAAACTCTAAAATTACTTCTGCTGTTTCTTCGTAATTGGTTGGATTGATATAAAATCCATTCACTTTGTTCTGAATAATTTCAAGTGGACCTCCAAATCGAGTTGCAAACATTGGCAGCCCAGTCACCATCGCTTCAAGAATCGTCAAGCCAAATGCCTCAAATAAAGCAGGCTGCACAAAAATTCCTTCTCGATCAGCAATAACTCGATACACCTCTCCCGTGTCAATTTTGGGCAGACGCACACCAAGCCAGCGAATTTTGCCCTTGAGCTGATAGCGATCGATAATTTCATACAGCTTTTCGATTTCGCTAATTTCTTCGTGATCGGTTGAATCATCGGTGCGAAGTTTCCCCGCAATTAGGATCAAATTACATCGCTCTTGCAGAGATTCACTTTGTCCATAAGTCTCAGCCAGTCCTGTGAGATTTTTAATGCGATCAAGTCTCGCCATCGAGAACAACGGACGTTTATCTGGATTATCCAATTTGCCGTAGATTTGTTCAGGATCGTCATCGTAAAACAGAAGATTCTCTAGCCGTTCTCGATCGTTTAATAGTCGATCTTCTGTGCGAGTAAAGGGAAAGAATACGGCTTCATTCACACCTGGAGGAACAACGTTGAATTTAGGACTAAATAACTCAATCCCATCAACAACATGGTACAAATCTGGCATAGTAAAAGATTTGTAAGATTCGTACTGACCAACGCTTTCAGGTGTGCCAACGATCTCTTGATAGGTGCTGCTAATGATAAAGTTTGCTGCATTCATTGCAATCAAATCTGCCGTAAATTGCAGCGAGAAATGATATTTATCTTCTAGATCTTGCCAGTAAAGATTGCTAAAAAGATATTTCGATTTCTCAAGCGCATGAGCAATAATACAATGTGTTACTTTGAGCCGTCTTGCTAGTAAAAAAGCAACGAGGTTTCCGTCAGAATAGTTACCGATAATTAAATCCGGTCTGCCTTGAAACTCCGCTCGAAGCTCACGTTCTGCATCGATTGCAAAGGTCTCCAAATACGGCCAAATCTCGAATCGAGAAATCCAATTTTGTGTCAAATGTGGATTAAATTCTCGAAATGGGACTCTTAAAATCCAAGCATCTGTTGTGCCATAAATCTTTTCAAGTCTCTGATTACAAAGTGTTCCATCACTATTTGGAATCAATCGCGTTAAAACGATGACTTTCGGCTGCACACCCAAGATAGCTAAACCTGCAAGTTCAAGATCCTCTTGCAACTGTTTTTCCAAGCTTTTAACCTGATCTAGAATGTAGACGACTTGCCCGCCCGTATCAGGTCTGCCTAAAACGCCTTCTTGTCCAAACCATCCATGCGGCGAAATTAATGCCACTCTAAAGATCATTGGAATTCGCGAGATAAAAGCATCTAAAGTTTGGTGATCAGGTGAATCAATTAATTGATCTAAAATTTCTAACGTTTCTCGAACCCTTGCCGCTGTGTTACCCCAACCTGGTTCAAATCCTAAATCTTGTAATTCAAATCGAAAGGTTTGATAAGGATCATTTGGATCACGATCGCTGACAATTCCTAAGGCTTGCTTCACGCGATCGCTTAATTCTTCGGTGGAGCGAATCCGCTCATTAATCAACAATTGAAGCCCGTTATATCGATGTAACTGTAGAAATTGATATAACGAAACTTGCCCCTTTTTCTCATCTTGAAATAATTGGCTAGATAGAAAACGGTTGAGATATTCAACACCTTTTCCAATGTTTTTTGGATCACGCAATACAGGCGAATAGTCATAGAAGGGCGCAAAATCAATTTCGTATACATCCCCTTCTTGGGGATGATAGTGGTTGACAAAGCGATCGCGTAAATCGAGCAATTCTTGAACACTCATCGGTTCTACTGTCAAATCCTCAAGGATTCGGTACGCCTCCTGCTTTGCAATTCTCGGACGGATGATTAGACAAAAAAAGTCGTTTTCTAAAATGATTTCTTGAACATATCGGATTAATTTTTGTAGATTTGGTGAATCGGAAAATTGCTCTGACTTTTCATTAAAGAGTTGAAGAATTTCATTTCTAAGTAAATACTTTTTATCAGCCGATCTTAATAAGCTCGCAAATTGACGAAAATTCGATCGTTCCTCACTCTTGAGAACAGCTTGAATTAACTCTGACATCTTTCCTCACTCTCGATTTCAGTACTTCCATCTCCGGTTTTCCCAAAATAATTCTCATTTGGGGAAGATACTTTACATAATTTGAAATAACCCTACATCTCGATCCATTCTTTAAATTCACGACAAAACGCTAACTCAAATTCCGATCTTTTTCGTCTGTCAATCGAAACAACTTGCAATCCGCTCAATGACTCAATATGATCTATCCGTTGCAGCCCCACCATTAAGGCATGACTCCTGACACTTCTGTTTCGCCCACCCCCATTGACCCACTCTCAGTGACTTCAGATCCAACTCTGGAGAAGCCTCTAGAAGCCCCTACACCTTCCTCAGACACTCCAACTGCTGAGAACCCTAAAACTGATGTCACTGCATCTAGTGACGCTCATGCATCCAGCGAGATCACGGATAGCAGTCTTTCTACATCGAGCGAGCTATCTCCTCAGACAGTCGCGATCGCAGATCTCCAAGTCCGCCTCAAAACAAAAGAGGGGGAACTGCATCTGATTTTGCCGCCCGAATCCGAGAATTCAAAGATTGCCCTGGCTTGGGTAGAACTGTGGCAGCAATTCAAACAGCTTTTAATGGGTCAGGAACGATTTTGGCAGCCGAATACCCCTGTGCATTTGGTCAGTGACGATCGCTTGCTCGATACACGGCAAATTAGCGCGATCGCAGAAGCTTTGGCTGAAGTGCAATTGCAATTGAAATGGGTGCATACCCGTCGTCGTCAAACGGCTGTTGTTGCTGCAACTGCAGGCTACTCGGTTGAACAAATTACGGCTGCTTCCCCATTACTTCCGAATTCTGAGCCTGCAACAGCGATGGAGGATCCGCTCTATATCCAAATGACATTACGATCGGGTGCAGAAATTCGTCATAACGGAACAGTCGTAGTTGTTGGAGATCTCAATCCTGGAAGTTCGATCATTGCAGAAGGCGATATTTTAGTGTGGGGTCGCTTGCGAGGCGTAGCGCACGCAGGATGTAAAGGCAATGCAAAATGTCTCATCATGGCGCTGCAAATGGAGCCAACTCAGATTCGGATCGCGGATTATGTTGCTCGCGCCCCAGAAACGCCCCTTGCACAATATTTCCCTGAAGTCGCCTATGTTTCGCCTCAAGGAAGTATTCGGATTGCACGCGCAGCAGATTTTGCAGCACGGAAGGAAGAGCCTAATTTTTCGTAGGGCTTGGGAGAGGGAAAGTGTGGAGGTCGTTGTGAACCGCAGTTATTTTTCGGAAGTTGGGAGATGGGGAGAACCCAAACTTAGATTGCTCCCTATCTTCCTATCCCCACTCCCTATCTCCCAACAAAAAAACGAAGGGCAGATAGCATCTTCTATCCCACCCTTCACTTTTACTCAAATTCCAATTGGCTTTAACGTTGAACGTTCACAGCAAACGTCAACACATCTTGTTCGCCTAAACGAACTTCTAACGGATAGACGCGATCGACAGCGAACTCCCGAATCTCCAGATTCAGCCGACCCGCTCCGTCGCGATCGACTAAAGACCGAGACTCCTCGCCTTGGAACTGAAGACTGCCGCCACAAGGAAGCTCTGCCTCAATTCGTAAGCAATCTGTCTTATACTCCATCCGTAGGGTAAATGCTCCAAGCTCAGTCAGCCATTCCCGCTCAATCCGAGGTTGCTGTGTCGAAATCTTCAACGTCAATGTACTCAGAATCTCGCGGGCTGCTAGTAGCGATAACGCCATTTGCTGCGTGTCGATCGCACCCTCAAAAGACTTCGGCAACTCCTCTCCAAGCTCAGTCGCGAGGTCTTGCAGCTTGGCAACAGAAGACCGAGCTGGAGAAACCATCACATACCCTGCAACATTGTTGAGCAGTTGAGACTGCCCCGGAAACAGGGTGTCCACTGCCTGAACCAGTTTTGCTCCTTCTCGCAGCGAAGAAAATAACGCCGATTGACACCGTGCCAGAAGTTCGGTCATCACCGCTTCAGGCAAAGGGATCGGCAAATTCATATGACGAATTTGACTTAACCAAACAGATGCTGCGGCTAAAACAGGTTGCGCTTCGATCGTTGACTCAGCATCATAATGAACCGCTTCTTTTTCCCAAGGAAAAACGGGCGGCTTTTGCTCAGCCTCCATCAGAAGACGACGTTTTAGCAGCGCATGAAAACGATCTTGCACAGCAGGTATCTCTCCCGGTTGGTGTGATAAGTCCTCAGACGAGGACGAGTGTGAGGTGGAACGATCCTCACGGATAGCATCACGATGTTGATCGAACTGTTCAAAAGTGACCCTCGGATCGGATGGATTGACCAATCCTAGGTTTTGTAACAGTTTTAATAGAACTCTAGTTCTGCTTTCTAAGTCGTGATCCATTGTGATAACACCCTATTCATCAGCCGAGAGCGTTCCTCCGGAATCTTGGTCATTACGAATTTCCCAAGCTTGCTCAAGGAGTTTAAACCATTGTTTCTGAACTTGATTCACCGTGCAACCTAACCGTTGAGCGATCGTGCTCTCGGGTAATTTTTGTTGCTTGAGATGAAGCAGTTCAGCTTGAGACTTCGTTGCCCGTTGATGTAACAGTTTCCACTGTCGATTGGAGAGTCCCAGATTACGCTCTAAATCGGCTTCTAGCCATTGATGCACCAGCTCCCAATGGTGAGAGAACGAAAATCGAATCAAATGATATTTGAATCGCTGCTGTAAGTAATCCCGTTGACGCGGGGTTAAGCCCAAAATTGCTTCAATTTCATTGGCCGGTAAATCTTGAAGTCTTAACGTAAAGTAGTCGATACAGTCATGCTGCTTCCGTTCTTCGAGATAAGCAATCAATTCTTTGACAACCGATTGCCGCAACGTATCTTCAGCTAATTCGGGTTCTTGAGCGACCATTTGCTCGCGGACTTGCTGAATTGAGGCCATATTCCAAGGATTCTCAGATTCTGACATCGACCCTTCTGCGGCTTGCTCCAAATCCACGAGAGTTTCGATGGGCTGCTGCTGAGAAAAGGTCTGTGCGCGCAAAATGATCAGCTGTTGGTTCCGGTGTCCGGGTAGGGGAATACGACGCTTGCCATAACGCTCGGTGAACGCCATGTATTCCGCAAGCTCTAGCGTGGTTTTGGGCGTGTATTCGGCTCCCAACTGCGACTCTCTCCGGAAGGCGTTCAGCGCTTCCATGTAAAAGCCTTGTAAGAAGTCTTCGATCAAAACGAGTCGGGCTTGGTAGCTCGATTGAGTTTGGGGTGGCGTGATGTAGCGGTAAATCACAGCACTCAAATTGCTGTGAAGCTCAGCGCGACCACGACGCGACCCTAATTTGTAATAGGACAGACATTGTTGAAGGCGATGCTTGGCAAGAGTCGTTGCCCAGGTTTGAATTTCGCCGGAAGCTTGAATCCGTTTGCTCTCGGAGCAAATTCGGACGACTTCTTGGGTGAGTCGATCGGCGACTTCTTGACAATTGCGCTCAGAGGCATGGGTTGCTTGTTTCAGTTCGCCTAGTAATAGCTGAAGAATCGCATCCACGCTCTGGCAGATTTCCCCCACGGTTTCTAGTGTCGTGCAAATCAATGGCTTTCTCTCATTGGTTTGATGGAACTTTTTTGTGATGCCTAGATCACAATAGTGGTAGAAATCCCTGATTATTTGCGGACGGTACGTATGACTCTAGATCAACAACTTCAAGCGCTGATTAATGACGCACCCAAAGACGGCTCTACTCCTCAGCTTATTGAGTCTATCGCTCCGGTTTTAAGCGCGATCGCGCAACGGTTACGACATCTTCAATATTATGTAGTGCAGACGCTCAATCAAGATTGGGTGATGTTAACCCTGAATCATCGTACCCAAGGCGAGACAGAGAAAAACGTGGTTTATGCGTTTCCCAGTCTCAAAGACGTGGCTTCTAGTCCTTATGATCTGAGTGATCCGAATTTAATTGCTTTACCTGTCCCTGTGACGCATATCCTGTTTCAAATGCTGGCAATGGATAAGGATTACAGCACTATTTTTTTTGAAACACCCGGAAATGCGACGATCGGAACTGAGGTTCAGCGATCGGAGCTAGAAAGTTTGATTCATGAATATTGGCAATCCCAGGCAGATGCGGTGTCTGATGCCAATATTCCCAGTGATATCGCCTGATTGTGTGAGATGCATGTTAGAACTGTAAATCAAAATCTTGGTAGAAGTATTTGGATTTGCAGTTCTGACTTTTCCATTTTTCCATAGAGAAAAAACTTTGAAAAGTCAACCGTTTGAATACGCTATTTTTCTGAACTCATTCCAGATTGCCCTCGCTTGCACAGATAGACAAGTTTGAGGGAAAGATTCAAACACAATCCTTAAAGTTTGAATGTGTCATTTCATCAAAGCTTTATATGAAGAATCCGGTTAAGAAGAGACCAATGTGTATATTTACAAGGATTTCAGCAGCTGTTTAGAGAAATTGAGTCGATTTGGCGGAATTTCTACAGAAAGATAGAGCGTCAAATCGAAGAAGTCCGAGTACGATCGACGGGAAAATATTTTTGATTAGAAAAAATGAATTCTCTTTCAACGAGCGTGAGATCAGCGCTGACGTTTGGTTTGTGCTGCTACGTCAATTCAACGCCCCAAGTTCAGATTGCCCGAATTGCGAATATTGAGAATTGGTATTTTGAGCGGGTGGTATTTCCGGGACAACGCTTACTGTTTGAAGCGCCTGACAACGCCCATCTTGAGATTCATACAGGTGCAATAGCGAGTGCGGTTTTGACGGATACGATCGCCTGTTCATCGCTGAAGGTTAAAAGTTCAGAGGGTTAGCTGTTCGAGATGTCAGCAGGCTAAATCACTTATCTCTGAATCTAACCCAGTTTCGGGCTGAATGATTGCCTTGATCACCTTAGGCATCTTTTTGGCTAAATAAACAGCAGGCTATTTGAATCTTGCATACAGTTTAATCTCATTGGTTTTACGCTTCAGCATAAACAAACCGTTGAGTGATGAAAAGTAGCAATAAAGACCAGGAATATCATTCTTGAATGAGCAGCTAACCATATTCAGGCCTGAGCAATTTCTCTACTTTGGACAATTGTGAAAACTCCCTGCTGCGCGAATTTCAAATGACTGACTTCAAATTCCTCAACCTTCAAATTCCTCAATCGTTTGAATATCCAGCAGAATCGAGAGCATTTAGCTAGGATTATGAAGCTAACGATCGAGATTTTGATTCAGCACGATCGAACCGTGAGAAACTGAAATCTAATCTGATCCATCAGCAGGCTAAGCTAAATCTCTTCTGCATATTTAGCCTACAATCTTTCTGCTTGGTCGTACTCCCGCAACGTATTCATGACTGTCGCACGTACTATTTGTCTAGGCTTTCTCGCAGTAATTCTAGTCGGCGCTCTGCTCTTAATGCTTCCCTTCTCAACCGCTTCCGGAGAATGGAACAGCCCTGTTGCAGCCCTTTTCACCGCAACTTCAGCCGTCTGTGTAACAGGGCTATCAGTTGTCGATGTCGGCAAGTTTTATTCATTCTGGGGGCAGTTTTTTCTGGTGCTCTTAGTCCAAGTCGGAGGACTTGGCTACATGACTGCTACCACAGTTTTATTACTCCTGCTTGGGAAACGATTAGGACTGAGAGAGAAAATCGCAGTTCAACAATCACTGGATGTCCAAGGACTTTCAGGACTCGCAGGGCTTCTGCAATCGATTATCGCAACGACTCTAGTTTTTGAACTGACGGGTGTGATTCTGTTGATGACCGTTTTTGTCCCACAATATCAGGATCAACCCTTGTGGGCACTGTGGCAATCAATCTTTCACAGCGTCAACGCCTTTAATAATGCGGGATTCGGCTTGTTCTCAGACAACTTGGTGCAATACGTAACCAATCCAGTCATGAACTTTACGATCACTGGATTAATTATTTTTGGCGGGATCGGCTACGGAGTCATTATGGAGCTATATCAATGGATTCGCAATCGCATCATGCGCAATCCTTGCCGCTCAAATTTTTCTCTCAATTTTAGAGTTGCAACTAGCACCACGATCTCGCTTCTAATTCTCGGTACGATCGCATTCTACGCGACCGAATTCCGTAATCCCAATACGCTTGGAGCTTTAAGTCTGCCGCATCAACTGATGGCAGCTTGGTTCCAATCTGTCACACCCCGCACTGCCGGATTTAATACGATCGACATTACCAAAATGACGACTGCGGGCTTGTTCATCACGATCGCGCTCATGTTTATGGGTGCAAGTCCAGGCGGAACGGGCGGCGGTATCAAAACTACAACGGTCAGAGTTTTATTAGACTGCACCAAGGCTGTTCTACAGGGCAAAGAAGTTGTTTTAGGCTCACAGCGGCAGATTCCTTCCGCTCTGATTCTGAAAGCGGTCGCTGTGCTTGTTGGCTCGATCGGCACTGTTATTGGGGCAACCATCCTAATTGCTCTGACCGATGCCAAACTTGATTTCATTCACATTCTGTTTGAAGTTGTCTCAGCCTTTGCCACGGTTGGCTTAACTGCCTTTGGAACGGCAAATCTATCGATTCCTGGACAACTGGTGATCATTGCTGTCATGTACGTCGGGCGGGTCGGAGTCTTACTCTTAATGAGTGCGATTCTGGGTGATCCCAAGCCGAGTTTTGTTAACTATCCTGAAGAAAATTTACTAGTTGGGTAACATTTTCAAATTATCATGAACAATCAAGAGTCATATTGAGGACAGGGACGTGAACTTATCGTCGTTAGGGTTCTTCCATAGTTTGAAATCGGATAACCGAAATCGACAGTTCGCTGTCATTGGATTGGGGCGCTTTGGTCGTGCAGTTTGTGCCACGATGCATAACTCTGGCTATGAAGTTCTAGCGGCTGACTTCGATAAGGGTAGAGTTGATCAAGCGTTAAACGATCGGATTGTCACCCATGCTCGCCAAATCGACTCGACTCAACCAGTGGCACTCCGAGAAGCCGGAATTTTTGAGCAAGATACTGTGATTATTGCGATCGGGAATTACGTTCAGGAAAGCATCATTACGACGATGAACGTCAAAGAAGGCGGGGTGCGTCATGTGGTTGCCAAAGCTTCCTCAGAAATCCACGAGAAATTGCTGAAAAAAGTTGGAGCCGATCACGTTGTCTTTCCAGAACATGAAATGGGTTGCGACTTAGCGCGATCGCTGACCAAACCTGGAATTTTAGAACGATTTGAGCTTGATCCTGAAAATAGTATTGTTGAACTCATCGCACCCGAAAACTTCCATGGCAAGACAATCGCGGAACTGAGACTGCGATCGCACTACGGCTTAAACTTGCTTGCCTTTAGTCATCAGGGAAAATTTATCATCAATCCTGATCCGAATACACGGCTCTCTAAAGGGATTGCGATTGTTGTCATCGGCGCAAATCGAGATATCGATCGCCTGCCAATTTGATCCGTAGGAATACGATTTCCGAGGTTTATCTTGTACATTAAAAGAAGAAGAGGGTTCTGCGTAATTATTCAGGATGATTATTTAAGCTTGTGTAAAATAACTCAGGACTCTATGGCAATAATTTGAAAATCCTGCTAAAAATACCTAGTCTCATAGCTGATATTTTGGCAATTTTTCCTCAGAACGTCTAATTACGTTCTTAGTCCAAGTGCAGATTACAGGGGCATCAACCAAAACACTCTCCGTCTTCCTGTAAGGTCTGTAATGTATGGCAAAAAGTTTCTTCGGTTTGACATGCCCTAAGTCAAACTTTTATCCAGTCAGTACTTTTAAACTGGCGGGTTGTTCAAATCGTGGCTCTCGTCGATCGTGGACACTGCTAACCCTCAGTATTACAGGGGGATGGCTTCTCAGTAACTTCTGGGTTCCAGTCCGTGCTGCTACGATGATCAATAACTCGGGGCTACAATTTGAGCAAGATACAACGCTTGATTCTAACTTCATAGAATCTCATGGTGCGTATCAATCGACTTTCGGAGTCATGGAAGTCGATACGAAAAAGAAAACTCCGTTGATTGTAGAAACGAAAGCTGCGGATGATGCAGAATCTATTTTTAAGCCTTCCTCGTTTCGGAATCATACTGGAACCAATACTGACTTTCGAGGAACCCCAAGCAATGCAGTTGCAAATCCAACTGCACGATTTACGTTTAAAGGAAACAAGCGATACGTTTTGTATTTAGAATCTAGCTTTAATGGTCGCCCGACTGGAATTCTTTACTCAGAGAACGTTCTGAATCCCAATCAAGAGCAACAAGTTAAATTCACAGGCGGTGCGAGCGATCTGTGCTCGAGTGGGGTGATGGTGAATTGGGACGATACAGGTTCTAAACTTGTGCGGAACCGAGGACAACAAGATCGTGATTTTGATGACTTTATCGTGCAGTTGAAAGGAACCACTTGTGCGATGGGCGGGGGTGAACCTCCTGAAGCCGTTTCGCAACTTCCCTCCCCGCCTCCGGTAGGAGTCTTACCTACGACGGTCGGTGGGAGAAGATTTCCCTGGGAACCATTGCTGCTGCTCGGTGCACTTCCGTTTTTGGGTGGAGGGAAGGATAGCAGTTCAAATCCTCCAGGTGGTCCAGGAGGACTGGTTAGTTCGAGTAATCCAGGTAATCCAGGCAATCCAGGTAATCCAGGTAATCCAGGTAATCCAGGTAATCCAGGTAATCCTATCTGTCCCAATAAACCAAACTGCCCGAATACTCCTGTCCCAGAACCAATGACAATTCTGGGGTCTGGGACTGCGATCGCATTTGGAGCTTTGATTCAGCGTCGCAGAAGACGGAAGCCATAATCCCTTAACGCTGTAAAGGCGTTCCTACTGGAGCGTCTCTACTCGTTTTTGATCGACGGATAATTCTGCTGCCACCACTCTATCCATTCTGTCCAAGCTTGCTCTAAGTCTTGCCGAGTTGTCGTTGGAGCCTTTGGATCGATTGGGAGTGAGGCGTTAGTCCAGAGACAGCGTAAATCGCGCAGTTGACTTCTCCCGATGAACCAGGGGAAGACACGCTGCATCAGAATATCGGGTCGAGTCTGCGCGCCTCTGAGTTCGCCATCGGTCACGGTCGTATCCCGAGTGACTGGAATGCAGGCGGAAAAGTAAAGTCGATTTGATCGCTGATAGACCGCATAGCTGCCGGTCGTTGAGCGCTTGGTCTCGAAATCAATTTTGGTGTTGTTAATCGTAGATTCTTCAAGAATGTCCGAGACTTTGGTGTAGGTGTCATTAAAGTAGCGCATCTCAATGTCCAGAGAGCGACCCTGGCGAAGATAGCGATACTGCTGTCCAGCGATCGTTAAATCATCGACGCTTGTCGCAAGCGAAGGGGTATAGCGTTTTTGAGTGCCAATTGAGGTGGCTTTGACAAATTCCCAGCGGGACAGGGGAATGGCTGCTGGAAAAGAATAGCTAAGTTGGGGTAGCTTCTGAGGGGGTGTAACTGTGAGTTTGAGCAGCACTAAACTACTACTTGCAAGCGCAGCAGCTAACCAATAATTGCGAATGGTCTCCCAGGTTTTCATGCTTGCACCTCATCGTTTTCAGCAGCCCGATCGGCTTGTTCGAGCAAGAAGTAACACAGGAAACCGAACAACGCGACGGAGATCATCGAGAAAATTAGCGAACCTGTACCTAAATGCCAATAATCAAAGGCTTCTCGCTGATTTTGAGCGACCAGAATTGCCATCAGTGCCACCCGAATCGCGTTTGTGAGGAAGGCGATGAGCATTCCAGCGAGGGGTACGATCAGCGATCGTATAAGTCCGATTGGGAATAGAATCACAAACAAGCAACCCAGTAACAAATGCTGCCAAATCAGCTGAATCCCTGAACATCCTGGATAGACTTCGACACTTCCAGTCGGCATATGAAGTAAAACCCCGTCTTGAATCACCCGAAATCCGGAGTACCAGAGTAGGCTACCGCTGACATCTGCAGTAAGGGGCGAAATGTCGAATTGGGTTAAGAGAGTCGTCGTCGGGATCACCATCCATGCCAATACGAGAAGTGCGCGCCAGTACTGTTTCAGAGCAAAGCCTGATGCGAGTAAAGCGACTCCAATTCCAGATACGATCGGTGCAAATCTCAAGAAAGAGTCATATTCTGAAATGCCTAGACTTCTGAGCAAGACCCAAGCAATACAGCATGATCCGATCGCGCTCGGTACAGGATTGCTCTCAAATTTCAAGTTTTGATGGTTGCGCCAGACGAGAAACCAAGTGGCAGCCCAACAGATCAGGGCAGCTTCTAGAAATTGTCCATGATGTCCACTTCTCCAAATAAGTTTCAGATGAATCGCAGTGAGTGCTGTACTAAGTGCCAGCAGGAGATAGGGGGTGTTGAAAAACACAGTCATGAACTGTAAGTTTGGCAAAATATTTTACAAATTGGAAGCTAGCCTACTAGATTTTGCAGGTAATTTCGAGTCTTTCAGGATAGATTTTCATGTCTATTCACAATTTCTCGATATCTAAAGGCTGCCTTTACATCTGAAGGATAGCTGATTGATGCAATGTGGCACAGACAATTCAATTAGCAGTTGAACTCGATTCAACTGCTTAATTTGCAACACCTTGAGTTAAGCGAGACATTGCTTCAATAAATTCGTGATGAGTCAAGCGGGATTTTTGCTGTAAGTATGCCATTGATTTGAGAGCAGCCCAATGGGCATCCCAATCTGAACCCATGCAGCAATCTTCGATGACATAAAAGTGATAATCGTGCTGGTGAGCGTCAACAGCCGTGTAGTGTACACACACGTTGGTCAATGTGCCCATGATGACTAATGTTTTGATGCCGAGACCCCGCAGCAGTAGATCTAAATCAGTGGCAAAGAAAGCACTGTAGCGTCGTTTGGCGATCGCAAACTCTCCATCCCGAGGAGAGAAATCAGGATGAAAATCGGTTCCTGCCCAAGTTTCGAGACAGTGAACAGGTTCAGCACCATCTAGCTCTCGCCCAAAATCCACCATTTCTTTACGATGCACTTCTTTGGTATGGATAATGGGCAATCCTGCTGTTCTAGCGGTGGCTAAAACTTGCTGAGCTTTGGGTTGGACTTCCGCAGCGCCAGTGACGTGGATTGCGCCACCGTGAAAGTAATCTGCTTGAAAGTCAATAATTAACAGAGCAGTCGATTTGAGATCAAACATGGGCAGCATCCGGCTGTTCTCCTGACTCACTCACTCCAGTAGGTTCGATTCTGCAGACTGAAATTAAAGCGTGTACGTAAAATCTTCCACAATCATTCCAGGAGCAAGAACGCCGCCTAAATTGCGATGCTCATACGTTCCAATGTCGGGAATAAATTCTTGAAAATTCGTCAGAGCGACCAAATTATCTCCCCAAAATTGATAGAGACTATCATCGAATCTGAGATTTTCGATCGGCGCAATAATCTCGCCCTTCTCAACCCAGAAACACGCATAGCGCGTCATTCCAGTGATGCGACCTGTGGGGCGATCGCTCCAATTCAAATAGTGCAAATTCGATAGATATAGTCCAGTATCGAGGGTTTTGAGAATCGCATCGTGGTCTAGGTCACCTGGGAGAATTTCGGGCGATCGCAGTTCTTCTCCTTGGGTTGCGCCATTTGCTTCCAACCCATATTCTTTTGCGGTTGCAGACGAGGTTAGCATGTTGACTAGTTCGCCTGATTCGATCAAAGCAAGTTCTAAGGGTGCGATCTCGCCGAGTTCGTTAAATCTGGGAACTAAGCCGGATGTGAAATTCTCTTTCAGTGTGAACTTAGGCGAAAGTTTCTTCTCACCTCGACGCATCGCACTAAAGCAACTGCCGCCTTGTTGGTGAGACGATTCACTAATTCCTCCCCAAGAAAGCATTGTCATCAATTCCGCGATCGCAGCCGGTGCAAGATAAGTGCGATACTGTCCACGCTGAATCGGCTTTGGTGCGTTGGACATTAACGATAATTGCGCGCGCGATTCTTCAATCCGAGATTGATAGGCTGCCTCATCCCAAGTCGATCCGGCTAATGTGCCTTTTACGGCTTGTCCATCGGCGGTAAACAGTGAGTAATCTAGCGAATAAGAATCGGTGTCAAACCAGTGTTGTTGACCGACTGAATCCGCATACGCTCGAATCACAGAACCTGCGGCATAGATTCCCGTGAAATCGAGATCCGACACCATTGGAAGCAGGGTTGAAACAACTTGATCAGCAGCAATGAGCTTGCCAGCATGAGATTCTCGGCTGATGTGATTGCCTGAAGGCAGGACGAGATAAGGATTTTCAGGCAGTTGGGGGACTTCTTCGCGCAGGAGTGCGATCGCAGTTTGAGCCGTTTGACGATCGCACTCAAGATTGCCAGTAAACGGAAATTCCCGGTAGCTACTCCGATGGTTGTGCATCAAGACCAACTGAAGACTGCCATCATTGACAGTTCCCGTTTGCCGAACCTTGGCGTGATTGAATCGAATGAACTGGCTTTGCTCACAGTTCAGAGTGAGGGTAAATTGCTCATCGGGTTGGAGTTGACTACGAATTTCGTCAACCAGTTGATTAAAGCTAGCTTCTAACATCGGCTATGCGCCCCCTCCAAAGACTTCGATATTCGCAAAGACCGCCACAGGAGAGCCATGCCCGACCGTGATTGCCTGGTTCGGCTCGCCTTTTCCGCACATGGGTGTGCCGTACATTTGCCAGGTTGAGCGATCGCCGACTTCGACTAAACCTCCCCAAAATTGGGGTGTGATACTTCGATAGTTCGGATTCCGCAACGTGGTTGTGAGTTTGCCTTGCTCAATGCGTTTGGCATATTCACAACTAAATTGGAATTTGTGGCGCTGATCGTCGATCGACCAAGAGCGATTGGATTCCATGTAAATTCCGCGATCGATGCCTGCAATGATTTCCTCGAAACTCTTAGTTCCGGGTTCGAGATTGAGGTTTGCCATACGATCGATTGGGGGACGATTCCAAGAAGAAGCACGGGCACACGCAACTCCTTTGACACCTGTTCTCGCTTGACTTTCGAGGCTGCCGACTCCGCGCTGTAAAATGCCATCTTTGATCAAATATTCGCGCGTGGCGGGTGCGCCAGTGTCGTCAAAGCTGTAACTGGCAAATTCGCCAGAAACCGTTGGATCAAAGGTGATATTCATCAACGGTGAACCGTAGACGAGATTGCCAAAATCTTGCAGTTTGACAAAGCTACCGCCTGCATAGTTACGCTCATCGCCCAAAATGCGATCGAGTTCTAACGGATGCCCCACACTTTCATGAATTTGCAGCAGCATTTGATCGGGTGCAAGCACTAAAGTGGTTGTCTCACTGGGACAGTCTTCAGCGTTGAGCAGTTCGATCGCTTGCTCTCCCACTTGCTGTACGCGCTGCCAAAGTTCTGGTGTGATGAAGTATTCTAATCCGCCTTGATAGCAAGCTGCGAGCCAACCGTTATTGGTGCGACGTTGTACCACAGAGCCTTCTTGTGCGGTTGCTGCGTAGTCTGTGCCGATGCGGAAGAAATGTTGATAGACTTCTGAGCCATTCGTGCTGACAAACCAGGTTTCTGTTTCAGTCGTTAACGCCGTGGCGCTAGTTTGAACAATCTGATCGGAAATCTTGAGTTCTTCAGTAATTTTGGTCAGGATTTGGTTAATTTCGCCGGGACTCAATGCATCGAAGGGCTTTAGTAAGGGCGAAACATATTGACCGACAACTTTGGGGCGCGCTTCGATCGACGTTGAATAAATATTCCATGCTGAAGCTGCAAGCGCTTGGCGATAAGCCTGTGCTGCTGCGGCTTGAATTCCCTCGAAGGTCAGTAAATTTGTAGCAGCGTAGCCGATCTGCCCTTTGACTAGGACTTCGACCATCACGCCTTGCGTGAGAGACGAGCCATTGGTTTCAGGAACGCGATCGCGCACCGAACGAGTGGTAGATGATTCCTTGGTGGCTCGGAGTCCTATCCAATCGGCAGGAATCTCCAGCGCATTCAGGAATTGTGTGAGTTGAGAAATCATGGAACGTGGATGAATTCAGGATTGAAGGATTTTCGCGGGACGAAGATTAGTCACTCATTATAGACACGATTTCTAGTCTAGCGATGCCAAATTACTTCGCCCCCTGGTTTATCGATCAAAGTAATGCCTTGAACTTGCAGATCGTTGCGAATGCGATCGGCTTCGGCAAAATCTTTTGCTTTTTTCGCATCTTTCCGTTGCTGGATCAGGGTTTCAATCTCACTGTCTGATAACCCGCCCGAACTTTCTGCTTCTGGCTCTGCCTCTAAACCTAAAACTTTCGCCAGTTCGACCAAGGTTTTCCATTGAACTTGCAAAATATCGGGCGCAGTGTCAGTTTTGCCTTCATGCACTAGAATATTGCCTTGCCGCTGGAGTTCTTTTGCAACTGGGAATAGCGCCGCTAACGCCCCGGATGTGTTGAAATCGTCATCCATCGCGGCTTGGAATTCTTGCACGGTTTGAGAAGTTCGATCGATTTCCCCCTCCAAAGCCGAATTCAGCTTAAACCCAAACAGCAAGCCATCTTTTAATGTCTCCCAACCATTCTGAGCCGCTGACAAAGCTTCGTTTGTGAAATCGATCGGTTTTCGGTAGCTCGCTTGTAGCACAAAGAACCGGATCACCATCGGATCGATGCCTTTCTTATCGAGCAAATCGCGAATGGTTGTGAAATTGCCGAGCGACTTGGACATTTTCTCACCATCGACATTCACCATGCCATTATGGAGCCAATAGTTCGCGAGCGATTTACCCGTTGCCGCCTCTGATTGGGCAATCTCATTCTCGTGATGCGGAAATACTAGATCCGCACCCCCGACATGAATATCGATTGTTTCCCCTAAAAACTCCCGCACCATTGCCGAGCATTCAATATGCCACCCAGGGCGACCTTTCCCCCAAGGCGAATCCCATGCAGGTTCACCGGGCTTCGCGCCTTTCCATAAAGCGAAATCAAATGGATAGCGCTTCTTCGGTTCCTCATCATCGACCCGCCCACTTGCACCGGCTTGCATGTCTTCTAATTTACGTCCTGAGAGCTTGCCATACTCTCGATCGTGCTGAACTGCGTAATAGACATCGCCCCCGGCAGCGTAAGCAAATTCTTTTTGCTCTAATTCGTAAATTAAGCGTTTGATGCCGTCGATCGTATTCGTTGCCCGCGGATAAGCATCAGCATCCAGAATATTCAACCGCCGCATATCCTCGAAATAGAGTTGAATATTGCGTTCTGCAACCGCTTCCATCGTGGAGCCTTCTTCGCGGGCGCGATTGAGGATTTTGTCATCAATATCGGTAAAATTTTGCACATAGCGCACCTTGTAGCCGCGCCAGGTCAAATATCGCCGAACCGTGTCCCACGCAATATACGATCGAGCATGTCCTAAATGGCAAAAATCGTACACTGTCACTCCGCAGCAATACATCTTCACGTGACCCGATTCGATTGGCTCAAACGGTTCCTTGCGGCGGGTTAGAGTGTTGTAAACGACTAAAGCCATGAAATTTTTCAAGTGAATAACGAACGATATCCCATCCTAATCGATTCTTATCAGCAATAATGAGGGAAAAGATATTTGATGCGATCGTGCTATGCAATCAGTCAGCACTCAGTCCGAACCTAAAATGGACGCGCCCAAAACTGGGCTTCCGGTTACGATTATCACAGGCTTCTTGGGAAGTGGTAAAACCACTCTGCTGAATCATATTCTGACCAATCAACAAGGTCTGAAAACAGCAGTCTTGGTGAATGAATTCGGTGAAATTGGAATTGATAACGAACTCATCATCCAGACTGACGAAGACAAGAATATGGTGGAACTCAGCAATGGATGTATTTGCTGCACCATCAATAATGATCTGGTGGATGCTGTCTACAAAGTTCTAGAACGTCAGGATCAAATTGATTATTTAGTAGTCGAAACAACAGGACTCGCTGATCCGTTGCCTGTCGCATTAACATTTCTTGGCACAGAACTGCGGGATCTGACTCGATTAGATTCGATCATTACCGTTGTCGATTCTGAAAACTTCAGCTTAGATCTGTTCAATAGCGAAGCGGCGTATAGCCAGATTGCTTACGGCGATATTATTTTGTTGAACAAAACGGATCTCGTCGATGAAGCGACCGTCGATGCGCTAGAAGTTCGGATTCGAGATATCAAAGAAGGCGCACGGATTCTCCGAACGGTGAAGGGAGAGATTCCGTTGGGTGCTTTGCTCAGCGTCGGCTTGTTTGAATCCGATCAATTTTTTGATCCTCATGCAGAACATCAGCATGAAGGGCACGACCATCACGATCATGATGATCATGCGCATGATCATTCCAACTGCGATCACGATCATGGACATTGCAACCATGACCACGATCATGACCATCACCACCACTCTCATCACTTAGAGAACGATGGGTTTACCTCAGTTTCATTTGAGAGCGATAAGCCGTTTAGTATCAAGAAATTCCAGCATTTCTTAGATAACCAACTGCCGACCAATGTCTTCCGGGCGAAAGGCATTCTCTGGTTTGATGAAAGTCCGAAACGGCACATCTTTCACCTCAGCGGCAAGCGGTTTTCACTCGATGATGATGAGTGGAAAGGCAAGCCGAAAAATCAGTTAGTGCTGATTGGTCAAAACCTAGATCACGAAGCGCTGCGATCGCAAGTCGAAGCTTGTCTAGGCGTATCTTCAGAAAATCGCGGCAAAGGTTTCGGTCGTTAAGGGCAATCTAGGGCATAACGGACAAAGTAAAAATTGTCGCTCCTTTGTTCCTGAAATTGCCCATGTCTTCTAAACAGGTATTCGTCTGCCAGTATCAAAGCTGTCTTGCTCAAGGGTCAGCCGAGGTACTGGCAGCTTTCTTAGAAAGTTCTGATGCTGAAGTAGAGATCGTTGCATCAGGTTGCCAAGGACAATGTAATCTAGGTCCAACAGTGCGAATCCTGCCTGATGAAATTTGGTATTGTCGAGTGAAGCCGCAAGATGTGGAGACGATCGTTCACTCTCATTTACAGGAGGATCATCCTGTCGATCGCTTACTGCATCCCCGGTTTCACCCGTCTTATTCCACTCCGTAGTTCTATCTCCCCACCCTATGCGCGTCATTCTCCAACGAGTTACTTCCTCCCAAGTATTAGTCGCTGGAGAAGTGATCGGAAAAATCGATCGAGGTTTCAATCTTCTCGTCGGAATCGCTGAAACCGATACAGAAGCAGAGCTTGATTGGATGGCGCGTAAATGTTTGGATCTCAGAGTCTTTCCTGATGGAGAGCAGGGACGATTCGATCGTTCAATTCAGGAAATTAACGGCGAAATTTTGGTCGTGAGTCAGTTCACACTGTATGGAGATTGCCGAAAAGGACGACGACCATCGTTTGATCAAGCCGCTGCTCCCAATCGAGCCGAGCAGATGTATGAGAGGTTCGTTGAGAAGTTGCGTGAAAGCGGATTGAAGGTCGAAACTGGGAAATTTGGAGCGATGATGCAAGTTTCGATCGAGAATGATGGGCCTGTCACGTTGATTTTAGAGAAATAATTTTAGAGATATAAAATGGCAGGCTGCTCTCTCTTGTACAACAATGCCCTCAGCTTGAACAATCTCAGTAGCCCGTTGCGGCTAGATCCCGCTGATAGCTAAATTCTACTCGCTTAACTTGCGATTGCCAGGTTCCATCTGGGTAAAGTTCAATGAGTCGAAATCCTGGATCTTCTTTTCCCAAAGCAAACTCGTCACTTTCGCGTGCAAATTGAATACAAGTTGAAGGCGTTCCGAGATAAGTGACAGCTTTGCGTTGGTGCTGAAATTCTTGATGAATATGTCCAAACACCACCAGCTTGACTTGAGGATATCGATCGAGCACTTTCAATAACTCTGCTGAGTTCTGCAACGTACTCGTATCTAACCAAGTCGAGTTCACTGTAAAGGGCGGGTGATGGAGCGAGACTAGCGTCGGAGCATCGAGATTTTCGGCGAGTTGGTGATCAAGCCATTGCAAACTTTCCTTCGAGAGCCGACCGTGAACACAACCTGGATCTTGAGAATTGAGCAGAATGAATTGCCAATTGCTACAGCGAAACGATTTCTCTGCATGGAACTGAGTCAGAGATCGCTGCATCACCTCAATGTCGTCATGATTGCCAGGCAGCCAATAGGTGGGAATCTCAAGGGGAGCAAATAAGTGCTGCACATGTGCATATGAATCTGCCGAGCCATCTTGAGATAAATCGCCCGTCAGCAGTAACAGATCAGGTCGCGGGCGCAATTGACGCAGTTGAGTGATCAGGGCGTTCAGCGATCGCAACGTTGGCATTCCTAGAAGACACCGATCTGATTCGGCAAATAAATGCAGATCGGTCACCTGAACAATTCTGAGAGGAGGCGAGATCATATGCACAGAAAATAGAAAGCAAAAGGCGATAGCGCAGAAACTATCCTCTCTAGCTTACCGGGTGTCTCTTCAACGCCTTGCGATCTTATCCGCACTTATGCTGTGATCTTGATCACAGTACTATTGAAGCTTTGCCGCATCGCCGCATTAAAAAAATATAAATTTAATCAAATCTTGCGGACTTTGTTCAACCTGCTAGTAAGGATAGAAGGAGGAATGTCGAATCGACGAGTTCGGCATTCAATAGAGTGAGTAGGGTTTGGTTTCTCGGTTCGTTCTCAGCATTGCCTCAATCATAGTCAAGAGGCACTAAGCGGCTTTTTCGCTCGTATTTTTTACTCCGGATCGGTAACCCGTCCTGTTTTATGATGTGTTCCCTATGCAAACGAGATTGTTTGAGGGCGCAAGGCACGATCGTTCCTTTCTGCTCCTAGCACTATGAAAGTTATTGCATACTTTTTGTTCGGAGACGATCGCCTGTATGAGGTCGAACTTGTCTTTAGCGTTCTATCTGCCCTCCGATTTCTCAAGGATCAATCGGAAGAGATCAAGTTCTGTGTTGTTTCTGATTCTGCGGAAAGGTTGCTCCAGCATGGTGAAGTTGGGATTGAACTTCCGATTGAGCACTTAACGTTCTCAGCGCAAGAATTCGCAGATTGGACAAACAATGGAGCTTATATCTATCGAGCTAAACCTTTCGCGTTGAAGAAGGTGCTGGAGCACTATCAAACTCCTGTTGCTTTGATTGATACTGATACTTACTTTATTGATCATCCCCGGAAGCTTTTTGAGCGAATTGCTCCAGGATGTTCTGTGATGCATGTTCGCGAAGCAGCGATTGGAGGAAGCGAACTTTGGCAGCCGATTGTGAAACAGATAGGCTCGGGGATGAATATTGCTGGTATCCAAATTTCTGCGCGATCGCTGATGCTCAATTCGGGTGTGATTGGGATTGATCCTGCTGATCAATCGCTGATTAATTCAGCCATTGAGATACTCGATTATCTGTACCAGGTTGCTCCAATCTTTAATGTGGAACAATTTGCAATCGGAGCAGTTTTAGATCAAAAAACACAGCTTTCAGTCGGTGATGACGTGATCAATCACTATTGGGGTGTGAGAAAAGAATTTGTTCGAGTTCAGCTTTTGAAAGTTCTCAAAGAAAATACCCTCGAGAAAATTACACAAATTCTTGAAACTACTGCGTTAGAAGTGCCAGAGGTTTACCCGCGCATTCGACTTCGAGATCGCGTGATTACGACGCTGAATTTTTTTTGGCATCGAGATCACGATTATCGTCGCGCTCAGTTAGCTTACCGAACCGCATTGTATTACGCCAAAAAACATGTTGGGTATGCTAATGCCTGGGCAAATACCGCACTCGAATCTGTCAAGGTTTCTAAACACCGCGATCGCCAGAAAAACGCGCGTGATTTTCGCTACCTTAATAAAGACGCAATCGAGCAGGTGAGCTGGGTTAGACCCCCGACGCGACGCGGCTGGATGCAGTTCTGGCAGCAATCAGGATAGCACTTAAAATGGGACATATTGATTTGCTATTTAGCGTTGTATGATATGCTCATAAATAAAGTAGCAATATTATGAAAATATTGCGGTTTCGGTAATTTTTTCTGAGTCATTAGAGTATCTTGTTTTTTGCTGAATTTAGTATTTCAGCTCGTGTTTCAAAAAGCCGCCACTGTATTATCTTGGCATTGTCAATTAGATTTCAATTTGTGATCAAGTTTGTAATCAAATTTTTGACCAAATTTGCGCTCGAATTTGTGCTCAAATTATCACGCTTCTTTAATTGGTAAGCGGTTTGTCAAATCGCCAGTTCTGCTGAATCGCCTTTGTAGGGCGGCGCGGTTTTACTCACTGTCGTTCATTTACCTCCAAAATTTATGAGAATTGCAGTCATTGGAGCGAAAGGGCTTCCTGCCCAGCAGGGCGGTATCGAACACCATTGCCAAGAGCTATACCCTCGCATTGTTAAGCAAGGGCATCAGGTGGATTTGTATGCGCGATCGTCTTATACCGGATCGCTGTTTCGCGACACGGTGAATGGAGTCCGGGTGATTTCGATCCCCAGTCTTAATTTACGCGGATTGGATGCCCTGAGTTGCTCATTTCTCGGCACACTTTCGACGATCGCAGGCTTTCAAGAACAGCCTTACGACATCATTCATTTTCATGCACTGGGTCCTTCTTTATTTAGTGGATTACCTCGGTTGAATACAAAATCGCGTGTGATTGTGACCTGTCATGGACTCGATTGGGCACGAGCAAAGTGGGGCAGAACCTCGCGTTGGATTTTGCGCCAAGGCGAGCGGAATGCCTTGAAATTTGCAGATGACATGATTGCGGTATCGGAAGATCTACAAGACTACTTTCAGACGACTTACGGCAGAGACACACACTATATTCCCAATGCGCCTGCCAGTTATGCAGCTTCTGATCCCGCCTTTCAATTTGTTCAGTCGTTGGGATTACAGCCACAAAAGTACTTTGTGTTCTTGGGTCGATTAGTTCCTGAAAAGCGTCCTGATTTATTGCTCGAAGCTTTTGCTACCTTGAAGCAGACTGATTGGAAGTTGGCGATCGTCGGCGGAGACAGTGATAGCCAAGGCTATGCTGAAATGCTGAAACAACAGTATGCCTCAAATGAGATTGTCTTTACCGGAGAACTCGTCGGAGCCAAACTGGCTGAAGTCGTCCGAGGGGCAGGATTGCTCGTGCTACCATCGGATGTCGAAGGTATGCCGTTAGTTTTACTAGAAGCGATGAATGAGAATGTGCCTGTGCTCGCGAGTAATATTGAGGTGCATCAGAAGCTTTTAGCCAATGGGCGAGGATTGTTATTTGAGGCAGGTCAGGTTGTAGCCTGTCAGCAACGATTGCAATGGGCGATCGAGCATTCAACATCGCTTGCTCTGATGGCAGAAGCAGCTCAACAGTATGTGCAGACGGTTTACAACTGGGATGAGATTGTGCAGCAGACTCTAGCGGTTTACGATCGCGCTTTGATGCTGAGTTCGTCGCAGGAAGAGCAGGAACGCCAAATGAGTCGAGTTTAGGATTTTTACTGAGTACAAGGTATGAGTTTACGGCAGAAAGTTTTACAGGGCGGAATTTTTCTAGCACTGCGCGAAGGCTGCGGCATCATTCTCAGTCTGGTCAGTATTGTTCTCCTGACGCGGATGATTGGGCCTCAGCAGTATGGGCTTTATGCTGCCGTGTTTGGCATCTTTACTTATCTATACAACTTAGGACAGTTCGGTGTTCTGGTCTATTTAGTACGGATGGAAGAGGAACGGCGACAGATCTATCATCAAGCTTTTACGTTACTGTTGGTAATCGGACTTGTGCTGATGAGTGGACTCTGGTTAGGGGGCTTTTTCTGGCTGGAGCAATGGATAAATCTGCCTAGATTTGGAGAAGTCGCAAAGGTTATGCTGTCTGCTCTGCCACTCACCTTGATCAATCAAGTTCCTCTCGCAAAGCTAGAACGACAGTTGGACTATCGCACAATCGCTATGATCGAGCTAGCGAATCAATTTACCTACAATCTGATTGCATTGCCGCTTGCATTCTCAGGCTTTGGCGTTTGGGCAATGGTGATTGGCTGGTTGGGACAGCAGGTGCAAGATTCGATTCTCTTGTTTACGCAGTCTCGATATCGACCTCAATTCGCGTGGCAGCCGCAATTAGTACAAGAGATTGTGCAGTATAGCTTAGGCTTTTCCGCTGCAAATTGGGCATTTCAGTTGCGATCGTTGGTCAATCCGCTCTTAATTGGGCGATTTGCGGGGGCGGAAGCTGTGGCTTATGTAGCGCTAGCGGTGCGCATGGTCGATGTGTTGAGCTTTGTTAGAACTTCGACCTATCGGATTTCGATTTCAGCACTCGCTCAGATGCAGAGCCAGATTCCACGATTGCGGAAAGCGCTGTCAGACGGAATGAATTTACAGGTTTTAGCTTTAGGTCCATTGCTCGCAATGGCAAGTTGGTTTGGCCCAATCTTAATTCCCTATTTGTTTGGCGCAAAATGGATTCCGGTCATGTCAGTATTTCCGTTGATTGCTTTTAGTGCATTATGGAGTTCGCTGTTTAACCTCCATTCTTCGACCTTGTATGTGTTGCAGCGGAATTGGCAAGTTGCACTCTTTCATATTCTCCACATCATTTTATTTGCTGGAGGAGCGTGTTTGCTTGTCCCTCGGTTTGGATTGTTAGGTTATGGTTGGGCAGAAGTGGCAACGTTACTAGGGTATGGGTTGATCCATTTCTATGTTGTCCAAGCGATTGGAAATCCTGACTATCGTATTGCATTTCTCTGGTGTAGTGCATTTGGCTTGTCATTGTTCTGCTATCAGATCGGATGGTGGGCGATCTTTCCCCTGTTGGTTGTTGGATTATGGTCAGAAACACGACAGACGGTAGGGCAATACATTCAGCAAGTGCGGGGGGCAAAATGATCAAGAGCGATCAACCGAAAGTTAGCATTATCATTGATAACTATAACTATGGGCGATTTTTAGGCCAGGCGATCGAGAGTGCCTTGAGCCAAACTTATTCCAACACAGAAATTATTGTTGTTGATGACGGTTCAACTGATCATTCTCAAGAGGTTATTGCTCAGTATGATGGCAAAATTATTGCAGTTCTCAAGGAAAACGGGGGACAAGCTTCTGCTTTTAATGCAGGCTTTGCAGCAAGCTCAGGCGACTTGATTTGCTTTTTAGATGCAGATGATGTGATGTTGCCTGAGCGAGTTGAGACTGCTGTGAATTTGCTCGCTCAGCATTCCCAAGCGACTTGGAGCTACCATCAATTGGGTTTAATGGATGAGCATGGAAAGTTGATTTTAACGGATTCATCTACTCCGCAGATTTATGAATTCGATATGCGATCGCGAATGCAACAAGGGTCACTGAAACAATTACCATTGCCTTTACCTGGAATTGTGGGATTGACCTTTCGACGATCGCATTTAGAGAAAATCTTACCCATGCCAGAGTCAGAGGGGATTGCTTTAAATGATTCCTACGTGCAATTTGTCAGTTGTGCAATAGGGCCAGGCGTTGCTTTATCTGCAAGGCTTGAAACTCAACGAATTCATGGCAACAATGCTTATACCCAGAGCGCGAATCAGTCAAAGGTAAAAGCTAAAATCCATGTCCTCACTGCATACTGGCTTCGTATAAACTTTCCATTTGTTTATCCATTTTCAAATTGTTTGTTTGCTTCCGGATTAGGGCTATCTTGGCGGATCAAAGAAGACAATGAAGGATTAAAACAAGCTATTCAAGATTATCAATCTATGTTGTCGCTGCGTGAATATCCCATGATTTGGGTTCGCGCAATTTACCATGCTTTGAAACCCTAATTCAAGATACTCATGATTGTTCTCGATCGATTTGAAGCAGTACTCGCAGTCTTCACCGTTTTATATTACAGTTCCGCGCTGTATCGAATCATTGCAGACGGAGTGAGTTCGAGTGCAGGCAGTGCCTCATCATCTGACAGCAATCCAATACTTTTGCTGATACAGTTGGGGATCTTAGCAGCCTATTTTGTTTTGAGTGCTTTGAGGTGGCGGAAGTTTATCCCTGCAGCTCTCAAGGTTCCGCTCTGTTGGGCGCTTCCCCTCTTGGCATTTTTTTCTAGCCATTGGTCAGTTGTGCCTGATTTGAGCGGACGACGGGGATTGTTGTTAGTTGGGGCAACGATGGTTGCTGTCTACTGGTCGATTCGATACCCGCTTTCAGTGTTGATTCGATTTGTTGGATGGGGGTTTGGACTGAGTGCGATCGGAACTGTTGTTTTGACCTTAGCGTTTCCAGCTTTTGGAATTGATAGTGGTGAACATGCAGGAGCATGGCAAGGAATGTTTGCTCAGAAAAATGCGCTTGCACGAGCGATGCTGCTGGCGACTCTGTCGTATGCTTGCTCCGTGATAAACCGCGATCGTCCAAAATGGCTGTGGTGGAGTGGGCTTTTTCTGGCTACGGGATTGATTTTGCTCTCAACCTCTAAGACAGGATTATTGCTATTGTGCACGTTGATGGCTTGTATTCCTCTGTATCGATCATTACGGGCTGGATCTGTGCCGCGTGTTACATTACTGGCACTAATTGGATTGCTGAGTGCAAGTTGTGCTGGGCTAGTTATCATCAGCTATGCCGAACTGATTGTGACTGCTTTAGGGCGGGATTTGAGTCTAACTGGGCGGACAGGAATTTGGGAAATATTAGCCAGCAAGATTTCAGAGCGCCCCTGGTTAGGATATGGGTATAAAGGTTTTTGGCTCGATATGGATGGAGAATCGGCTGATGTTTGGTACGTCACGCTCTTTATGTCTCCAAATGGACACAATGGCTTTTTAGATTTAGTTCTAGATTTAGGATTTGTGGGACTGGGCATATTTGGGTTGAGTTGCCTTCTGACAGTCTCACGCTGCTTAGTCTGGTTGCGGCTGCAAGCAAATCCTATAATTGGGATTTATCCTTTGCTGTTTTTCACGTATTTGATGTTGTCAAACGTGACTGAGAGTTCTTTGATCCTTGATCCGAATTCTATTTTTTGGTTACTTTACGCCACGATCGCAGCAGTGGTTCAAATTCAATTACCTGTGACAAAGCGATCGAGAACTTTGCAACAGAGCTTAGAGGAGTCGAAATATGCCTGATTTAGCAATTTTTGTGCATTCGCTGTTCGGAGGTGGTGCTGAGCGGGCGATGCTCAATCTCGTACGCGGATTTTCTCAACAAGGGTTGTCGGTTGACCTCGTGCTATTGCGAAAAGAAGGGGCTTACTTAGATCTGCTGCCCTCGGAGGTGAATATTATCGATCTAGGCGGCGGTAAGCTCTGGCAATGCCTTCCTGCTCTCGCAAATTATCTGCGCAAAAATCGCCCTCCAGTCATGTTATCGACGCTAGATGATACGAATTTAGCCGCAATCTGGATGAGAAAATTGACTGGGGTGAAAACACGGCTTGTCGTAAATGTGCAAAATACAATTTCGCAGGAGGCTCAGCGATCGACTTCGTTGAAAACGCAATTCATGCCCCTCTTCACGCGGTGGTTTTTCGATTGGGCCGATGCGGCTGTGCCAGTCTCTGAAGGAGTTGGAGCAGACCTGAGAGCGATCGGGGTGAGAGATGAGTTGATTCAAGTGATTCACAATCCAGTCGTGACTCCAGATTTACTCGAACGCGCCCAAAGTGCTATCGAGCACCCTTGGTTTGAATCTGAGATTCCCGTGCTCATTAGTGTGGGACGATTAGCACCCCAGAAAAACTATCCCTTACTGCTTGAAGCATTCGCGAAGGTGCGCCAGTCGCGCCCCTTGCGCTTAATGATTTTAGGAGAAGGAGAAGAGCGAGCCGCGCTAGAGGCTCAGATTGAACGGCTCGGCATCGGAGCGGATGTTTTACTTCCCGGATTTGTCTCGAATCCCTATGCTTACTTACGCCAAGCAGATTTGTTTGTGCTGTCGTCTTGGTTTGAAGGGCTGCCAACGGTTCTGATCGAAGCCATGGCAGTTGGAACTCCTGTTGTTGCAACGAACTGCCCCAGCGGACCCGATGAAATTCTCGCAGGTGGGAAATATGGAGCGCTAATCGAAGTTGGCAACCTGGAGCAGTTAGTTGGGGCGATCGAGCATACGTTAGCGCGTCCGATTTCCTCGGCGGTCTTACAAGAGAGAGCGGCTTACTACTCGCTAGAGCAATCGCTCGATCGCTATGCTCAAGTTTTGAATCTTCCACCCTCAAAGCGGCAATGTACTGAGATTAGATGAAGAACTGTCAGGACAAAATTAAAAGCATCAAAAGTTGTGGATATTGCTTTTTCTTCAGGAGGGGTATCCAGCGATTCTCTTACCGTATGAGGACACTGATTCAATGGATTCTTGGAATCCTCCTCATGGGATACCTGATGCAATCGAATGCGCTATGGAATGATTCCAACTCTCAGGTTCAGTCTGAACCTGAGAGTTGGAATCATTCCCCTTTAAGCGCTACGGTTACTGAGCCTCGCTTGGCTGCTTTGAGTTCTGATAGCACAATTTACGTATCGGTGAATGGTGCAGATAGTAATTCTGGTGCGCAAAATAGCCCGTTTCGGACGATTCAACACGCAATTGATGCTGCACATCCTGGAGATACAGTTCTGATTCAGAACGGAATCTACTATGAACGTCAGCTTAGTTTTCACAAAAGCGGCGAAAAAGACAAGCCCATCACGATGAGAAGTGCGCCTGGGGCACAGGTGATTATTGATCATGGATTACAGACGAGTGAGTGGCAAAATGTTGGTGGATCAATCTATCAAGCAGAGGCAGTTATCTCAGATGCTGGAAACGACAATGTTGATTTTACGAAGCGAATCGTTGTTGAACATCAAGCCTTAGTTCGGGTAGATCGTCAAAACGCGCTAAAAGAAGGCACCTATTGGGTCGATACATCCAGCGGTAAGATTTCGCTCTGGGCGATGAATGGAGCAAAGCCAACTCAGGAGAATACTGTCTTAATCAACTGGCATGATCAATTTAAAACAGGAATTCAACTCTTCGATCAAGTGAATCACGTTGTGATTGATGGAATTGTCGATCGAGGGGCATTAACGGGCATCTGGGCTGCCCATTGGGGAGATGGAATCGGGGAAGATCTCGTGGTGCAGAACTCTGAAATTACTGCTTCATGGGATAGTGCGATTCGGTTTGACAATTGGAATCTAGCACGACTTTCTCACAACAATATTCACAACAATGCGATCGTACAGGCTCCTCGTAACAGTGGAGTGAACTGGCCCCATGCGATTGTTGGCTCGAAAGCGGATCAAATCACAATCAACCATAATAAAATTCACGACAATCACGGAGAAGGGGTTGGCCCGACTCAAGGCTGTAATGACTGGAGCATTCGGGGGAATGAAATCTTTGACAACTGGTCAGTCAATGTCTATCTCGATAGCGATGGAGAAAATCTCACCGTAGATGGCAACCTAATCTACAACACAGGTAAATACAATCAGTCTGAGCGTGATCGTCCTGACGGTGTGCGAATTTCAAATGAACCGATCGATATCGGAACTGATGGGGAAAGTGCTTCCGTGCGTCGTGTGTCGGTGATTAACAACGTGATTCTCAATACAGGAGGCGGGATTCGCTTCTTGAACTACAACAATGGACCAAGTTATTTAGCAAATTCGGTGATTGCTCATAATACGATTCACGCAGTCGATCTGGCTATGGATTCTATCTACATTGTGCGAGGAGATGATGTCAAAGTCATAAATAACATTACTGACTCTGGCACGATTGAGGTTGGAAATGGTTTAGGAGCGGGCATTGTAGCCAGCCATAACCTGATTCCACATCCTAGCGCGATCGTAGTGCATGGGAGTAAGGTGGAAGTCAGAGATTTTGTCATTGGCACGCCTAAATTTACGGTTGGTCGAGGACATATCGCTGAGAACTATCAGATTCGAGAGGATTCACCTGCAAAAGGGACAGGGATTAATTTGCCAGAAGTGCCGCATGACTATGCTAACCAGTCTCGAAGTTCTAAAGCAATTGGTGCTTTTCACTGATTCAATACACGCTCCGGATAGTTGCGAGTCGTTCTCGAAGAGAGAAGTAGACTCCAAAGTTCCTGAAGAAATTTTTGTAGGAGAGCGGGATGAAATTTGTAGAGTTTTTCGATCGTATCTATGTGGTGAATCTTCCCCATCGCGTCGATCGGCTGCGGAAAATGGAGCAGGAGTTAGCGCAGGCTGGAATGCCATTTGAGGCTGGTAAGGTCGAGGTCTTTGCTGCAATAAAGCCGGACAATCCTGAGCCATTTACTTCAATTGGCTATAAGGGATGCTTCTTGAGTCATTTAGCCATTTTAAAGCAAGCAAGAGAACTGCAATTGCAGAATGTTTTGATTCTAGAAGACGATCTAAAACTGCTCGAAACCTTTGTGAATTATGAAGCACAAGTGGTCAATCAGCTTCAGCAGACGCACTGGGACATTGTTTACTTTGGCTATGGCTGTCCGACTCCGATCGTTGTTCCAGAAGTTCTCCCGTCGTTTCAATCCTGTCCACGAGAAGTATTTGAGATGCACATGTACGCGGTTAATCATCACATCTTCGATCGCTTAATCAACTTTTTAGAAGCTATGTTAGAGCGACCCCATGGACATATCCTCTGTGGTCCGATTCCCTACGATGGTGCGATAAATGTATTCCACTGGCAAAACTTGGACATTGCTCGATTGATTACGATTCCAGCTTTGGGCGTACAGCGCGGGGCATCAAGTGATATTAATCCACGTTGGCTCGATCGTCTACCTGTGCTGGGATCGGCAGTCGCGATCGCACGGGATCTAGGCATTGCTAAAAACCTGAAAAAACTGGTGAGCCAATAGCTCATACAATCCGTTACGCTGCATTGCTGACCCGCAAGGGATTTAAATCCCTTGCGGGTCAGTATGATATAACGCTTTCACGAGTTCTAGATCTTCTGCTTCAACGCTACCGATGTTGTAGTACAAACCAAGTCTAATTGCAGCACCAAAAATGTGATGTGGTTTAGAGACGATTTGAGCGTTTCTAAACCACATCCCGATCGAGATATCGAAATTAATAGACCTGTTCCATTGGTGTATGAATGTAATCATCATGATCGTAGTAAGAATCATGAGCATCATTTTCAAGCACCGCGCCGTTGATCACCATACCCAGAACATTTTGCGAAGATTGGTTTAGGAGTTCCTTCGCGGTTGTGGCATTCGCATGATCAACCACGCCTGGTCTTGCGACTAAAATCAGCCCATCGACAATTCTGCCGAGGGTCAAAGCTTCCGCCGCAACAATCAGAGGAGGAGCATCAACAATCACAAAGTCATACTGCTGCTCAAAGGTTTCAATCAAAGATGCCATCCGCTTAGAATCGAGCAAAGCTAGAGGATTCGGTGGAATCACACCACAGGTTAGAACGTCAAGATTTTGCATCACAGGTATGATTGCATCTCGGGCATTCGTCTGCTCTACAATCACATGGCTCAATCCACCGACATTCGTCAAATTCCAAATGTGGTGCTGAGACGGATGATGTAAATCTGCGTCGATCAACAGTGTGCGTCGTCCTAAGGTTGCCATTGTTGCTGCTAAGTTCGCTGCGATCGTAGATTTGCCTTCACGCGGGACAGAACTTGTGATCACAACGCTTTTGAGCTTTTCATCTAGGCTCAAAAACTTCAGATTTGCCTGCAGCATTCGATACGAGCCGCTCACCGCCGATCGCGGAGCATCTCGTACAGGGAGTTCAGGAATTGACCATTCCTGTTTCTTCGATCGCGCCATGAGCGGTCTACCAAAGTAAGGAATCGTTCCCAGCCAGGTATAGCCGAACAAGTCGCGTGCCTCTTTGAGCGTCTTGATCGATTTGTCTCGAAGTTCAAGCAAGGTAATGACTGCTAGCGACAGCAAGGTTCCGGCTGCTGCTCCAAGCAAAAGGAACATACTGGTCTTGGAACCAGATGCGCTATCAGGAATCGCAGCTCGCTCAACAATTCGCGCAGTCCCGACGTTTTGCTTCTCGGTTAATTGAACCTCTTGCAGTCGTTTCAGTAGGGTCTCATAGGTTGATTGTGCTGCGTCGAGCTGGCGTTGGAGTTCGCGCTGAGTCTGTTCTAGACGAGGAACTTGCATCATGCGATCGCGATAGAGATCCCGAGTCTCTGTCAAGGAAGCTAACCGCGTCGAAGCTCCTAATTTTTGAACTTCAGCATTGACAAAATCTTTCATCAAGTCGCGACGCAATTCGTCAGGAACGAGATCGCGTGGCGTAACGGAGGCAGCATCGACCGTTTGAGAGATTCGCTCTTCGAGCAAGTTTTTTAAGGCAGCTTCTCGGTCTTGTAAATTGACGATCGCGGGATGTTTGCCTGTGTAGCGTGTGCGCTCTAGCTCTAGCTGAGTTTGCACTTGCTGAAGCTGAGCGGCAATTTGTTTGATGTTGTCATCTTGGCTGAGGAAACTAACTTCCAAAGCGCGATCGGCTGTCATGTTGAGCGTGCTTGCAAGTTTGTCGTGCCGAGTCGTTGTTTCAGCAAGATCAGTGCTGGCATCTGCAATTTGTTTTTCTAGCGTGCTAATTGCCTCGTTGACTCGAGCTTCTTCAGCTTTCGCATCTGCAATTCCACTTTGCTCTTTGAATTGTCTGAGCGCAGTTTCGGTTTGTCGTACAGTTGCTTCTGTTTTGGGAAGTTGCTCAGCAATGAATTCTCTCGCAGCAGCGGCTTCAGAGCGATTCTCTAAAACATTGGCATTGAGGTATTGAGTCATGACTTGATTGAGAACCGCAGCAGCTTTGTCGGCTTCTTGATCCTCGTAGCTAATCTGCAGAACGTCCGCACCAGCAACATCTTTGACTTTAATTGCTTTTGCTAGAGCATCTGGATGCAGGGGCTTACCGGAGGCATCCGTCAATTTGAGGGCTTCGATCGTTTGCTGCATCACTGGGCGAGAAACGACGTTCTGTGCTTCTGTCCTGACGGGATTGCTTTGCATGGTCAAGTTTGACACTCGTCCCGCCGCTTCGCCTCCAAGCCCAGTTAAAGCAGGGATTTTGTTGGGTTTGAGGACGATTTTCCCAGTTGCGACATACGTTGGCTTCTGCGACGAGGATGCAAATCCAGCCACGATCAAACTCAGCGTAATAATCGCAGCAGTAGGCTTCCAACGTCGTTTTGCAATTAACCAATAATTCTGAAAATCAAGCTTCTCTAGGTTGTCTAGAGACACCGTGCCAGAGTCGGCATTGTTCTTCGCTCTCATTGTTTGGATCGAATTAGTTTGAACAACTTGAAACCATTCTAGAAATAGTCCTAGTGGTATCTACAACCCTGTTAGCTCGATCATTTTCTGCATGATTCTAGAATCATCTTTGCAGTATTGATCTTTTTCTGATACTTGATGCAACTTTACTCTACATCAACTCAGTTCATAATTTGAAAAACTCACATACTTAAAGTGTCCTGCAACAATTAATATTAGTGTTGCTTTTTTTACTCGATTTTTGACCAAAATCGGGATTGTTTAAGGGATGAGTTGCATTTCTATCTGTGCCAGTCTACTGAAATTTACGTGTACGATCGCGCAACTGGAACTCGCTCCCGCGATCGCGCTTTCCATCTCCACAGCATATCTTCATAAACTCGGCTGACAATGGCTTGTGCTGCATAAGGTTGAGCCGCACTGACACATGCTTCTACAGGAAAATGGTCGGGATTGAATAAAACTTGGTCGAGAGCCTTCGCGATCGTGATTGCTGCTCGATCTTGACAAACGACTCCACTCTTTGAGTTGAGCAGTCTGGGAGTATCTCCGCAGTCAGTCGTTACAATCGGTGTTCCGCACCCTAACGCTTCTAGGACTGAAACAGGCAGTCCTTCAAATCGACTGCTCAGGACAAAGACGCTGGCAGCTTGATAAAGTCTGAGCATTTCGGTCTGAGTTTGTGCGCCGAGCATGGTTGCTGGAACGCCTAATCGCGTAATTTCAGCCCGAACTTCCGGCGCTAATTCTCCATCTCCGGCGAGCAGTAAATGAGCGTTGGGATGGGATAAAGCGGCGATCGCTTGAATCAGCAGAACGGGGTCTTTTTGGGGTTGCAGTCGCCCGGCAAAGAGAATGAACTGCGTTTCTTCAGGCAAGTTCATCGTTTGGGCAAGGACTCGACGATGTGCGCTGCGATCTGGGGCAGGCTGAAAGACTCCATCATCGTAGGAGTTGTTAATGTAGGTGATGCGATCGCTCAAATTTGGATAGCGATCCTGATACAGTTCAAGCGATCCGGTATGACAAGACAGCACTTGGTCAAACTGCTGAATCAAATAGCGTTCTAAGGCGTGATTCAGGGCTGGAATTTTTTGTTTTGCTGCTTGCTGCTTGAGATCATTATGGACAAACAGCGTTTTTTCACCTTGCCACTGTTTAGATGCGATCGTCGGTTCTAAACGATGAAAGTGCATGAAGTCTGATTCGAGACAGGTGCGCAGTAGCGCGGCGGTATATCGAACCGTGACCGGAATGCGTTTGCGGTGATTGTTGTCTTGTAGGGTGAGAATGGGCATGAACTGGAGAGTTCTGCCTGCATAGTTCGCTTCTCGCCAAGTGAATAGAGGTTCGGTGGGATCGTCCGTGGTTCCGACAAAGCGGATCTCGAAGCTATCGGGAGCATATTTGAGGAACGATCGAATGATAGTTTGGATACCGCCGATGCTACTTCGCCAAGGGTTGAATTGATAAAAGATGGTGAGAACTGGTTTTTGCATAGAAGGGGTGAGCAGAGAAGGACAAAACGAGCACGGGTGAGCTAGTAAGCTCCTTCTCGACCCAACACAACTTTCAGCGTTTTCAGAATGATCAGCAGGTCATACCCCACATTCCACCGTTCTTGGTACCTCAAATCCAAGTCTACAACCTGCTCAAAATCTTTAATCTTAGAGCGACCGCTCACCTGCCACTCTCCAGTTAATCCAGGTTTGACTTCTAAGCGTCGCCAATGCCGATTGTTGTAATGAGCGACTTCATCTAACGTGGGGGGGCGAGTTCCAACTAAGCTCATCTCTCCCATCAGCACATTCCAAAGCTGTGGCAGCTCATCTAAGCTCGTTCGGCGCAAAAAACGTCCTACTTTTGTAATTCTGGGATCGTTTTCGTTTTTGAAGAGGAGATTACTTCCTTCGTTTTTAATCTGGTGTTTTAGGACTTCGGCATTGTCCACCATGGATCGAAACTTGCGGATCTCGAAGGTTCGCCCGCCCAATCCACAACGCGTTTGCTTGTAAAAGATTGTGCCAGGACTATCGAGCTTGATCGCGATCGCAATCGGAACAAAGAAGATGGATAGCATCAGTAGCCCAACTAAGCTTCCCAGGACATCAATACTCCGCTTCAGCCCAGATTGTGTGGAGGGGTGAAACGTGAT
The DNA here is from genome assembly GCF_026735145.1 of Leptolyngbya sp. GGD. Taxonomy (NCBI): domain Bacteria; kingdom Bacillati; phylum Cyanobacteriota; class Cyanophyceae; order Leptolyngbyales; family Leptolyngbyaceae; genus Leptolyngbya; species Leptolyngbya sp. GGD. The sequence goes on along the minus strand of NZ_JAPQKE010000006.1, from coordinate 130,445 downwards.
GGAGCGGGGGAGCGTTAAGTCGGGAGACAAGTGAATAGACTGTAATTCAGACGCTTCGGGGAAGTTCATTTCTGCTTTTCCTTTTTCAATGGTGCAGTAGTTCGCAGGTGATGCAGGAATGGCAATCAGTTGCGCCCATACTGAGGAGCACAAGCTACGCTGTTCGCTGCGAGGATGAGCCTTGTGAGGGGTTTAAAGCAAGATTTAAACGGGTTCTGACAAAGCCTGATCCTTGAGATAAGCAGGTTGGACAGAGGTCGCCATGTGCTTCATCTTCGGTGTAGACAACGACCCTCGCGAGCATCGGTTGAAAAAGGTCAGAGCAGATCACACAGGTCTGCCGAGTCGGACGGGAACACACGTGTTCGATTTGCAATTGCATATAGGATGACAAGTCAATCAAGAGAGTATTTTGGGCATTCTTCTGAGGGTTCCAATTCAGATCCTCAGTAATTTAGCTGAGTGAATTGCTGATTTATGAAGCCGAAAAGGCAACATCAGGTTGAATGCAAGTTTTTGCAAATTTGTCTAGTGGAATAACACTGAAAATCCGCAGCACCCTTAATTTCTATCATGTATATCTATTGAGAGCAATAGCTGTTGCTGTGAATGTGCGATTACATAGGATCTTTTTACATTCAAGTCAGTTTCGTGAAGTTGAACACACATAGAACTGCGATCGATACTCGAACTACTATCGATCGCAGTTGTATGACAGCTAAAAAAAATGAGGAGCAGTAGGACAGATCAGCAGTGATCTACCCATCAGATTTATCGCTTGAAGACGACTAGGGAGATCAACATCTATCACCCCGAGGGATCGCGCTGATTACAGCGCGATCGCGCTCGGATGCATCACCGGAATGTCCTCTGCTTTTGCCATTTGCCGAGCATGTTGTGAGATTGTGAGCACTGTAAAATTATCAGTCAAGACCCGAATAATTTTGCTCATCATTGCCACTTTCTTGTAGCTCGGTAGATTCATCGCTGGAAAGAAAGCGAGTTCCGGCAAATCATCACAGCCCATAAAATCCAAAGGGTGCAGCAAGATAGAAGGCTGGACTTGAAACAATTTGCAAAGCGCGATCGCGCATCGGAAATACAACATTGCCAGCATCGGAGAAAACACGCCCAGATACAGAATATAGCTAGCATGAATTGGAACCTTAAACACAGGCATTGTCGTGACTGGAAGCTCGACTAAACTGCCCGCATCCATTCTCAAGCGATACGGCTTGAGCGGGCGCAATCCATCTTGAAATTTCCCAAACAGTTGCTTGCGCTTTTCGAGTTCTTCTTTACTCAGCTTACTGGTCATAAAATAGTAAGCTCGCGCCAACGGTCCTAAGAAGGTTGGAAATGTTGAAGCATCACAGAGATATCCTCGTCTCGCGAGCACTTGCAGCACAGTTCGAGACAAGCTAAAGCCAGGACCTCGAAAACAGATAGGACGCTGTCCGGTCGCCTGCTCGATGTGCCGTTCTGCGATCGCGAGTTCTGTATTAATCTGCTCTTCGGTGTACAGATGCAACCAAGGTTCATGCAGAAACGAATGGTTTCCAACTTCATGACCGTGATCGGCGATCGCTTTTAATGCTGCTGTGTTTTTTTCTAGCGCAGCATCCTGTCCAACAATGAAGAACGTAATTTTCAGATCCCGCTGATCCAAAAACTCCAGTACTCGCGGGATCAGAAGATTTAAATAGGATGGAAAAGACTCCCAGCCCTCATCTCCGTGAGTTTTCATGTAAGACCATTGATTATCCAGATCAAGCGATAAGCTCGCGATCGGTTTTCTACGCTGTTTCATAGGGTTCACACTAATTCAAGTTCGCTGCAAGTTGACGCATTTTCGAGGTTGTGCGCCAGTAGATGTCCTCCATGAGTAAATGGGCGAATTCTCCATTGCGCCCAATACTGTAGAGTCCTGAAATCCCTGTGGAGTGGGCGAGCCGCTGACGATGCTCCTCATACTGGCTCAAGAAAACTGGATAAGCGATCGGAGTTTTCAACACCCGACAGCCAAAATATCGCTGCCGCGCATCTGGAATGATTTCACGCAAATGTTCGATACAGCGCTCTCCCAATTCTTCGTCTGACATCTGCCAAATCTCATCGCCGATTTCACAGCCGATATCTGCGGTGATCAGTGTTTTTCCTTCAGGAGCGAGCCACGGCATGGATAAAGGTGTCTCGGTTAAGCGAAAGAAGAGATAGTCGCGTTCTGGAGTCCAAACGACTGTATCAGAGAGCAAGCCACGACCATGCAAGCGCAAATTCACAAAAACCATCGGACGGTACTTGAAGCTCGATAAAGGCTTGACCGCATCCGAGCCTTGAACCAGCTTGGCTAAAATATGACAAGGTGCCGTACTAATCACAGCAGAAGCAGGCTGCTCTATCCCTTTGACTCGAACTCCGACTGCTTGCTCATTCTCAACGAGAATTGCTTCTACTGGAGACTCAAGCTGAATGCAATCTTGAAGATCTTCCGCTAGCTTTTGACACAATAAGCCGAGTCCACCTTTAGGATAAACGTGCCAAACATGCGGATTTTCAGGCATGTCATGGCTGTATCCATTGGTGACAGCCCGCTGCGTGAAGCGAGCCATCAGTTTATGGACGATGCTCTGAGCAATTCCGGCTTGCAGCTTATCGCCAACAGACGTTGCTAAATCTTCAGCCGCAGCGCCTGACCAAGCTTCAGTTAATGGAATCGCGACTTCGTTGGCTAAAGTTTGACCATACTCAGCACGATACCATTCGGCTGCATTTTTCGGCTGATGCCGCTTCAATTTGCTGGCGATCCCGCTGGCAACATAGCGAGGATTTTGCAGTAAACCAAATGGATATGTGTAGTTACGACCTTTGAGGTAGACAGTTTCGCCATAGTAGCGCACGTTTCGGCACAGCGCACCTACGCCGATCGCGGCAGCGAGTCGATTGGTGACAAAATGTGCGCCAAAGTCATAAGTAAAACCATCGGGATCGTGAAAACTGCCTGCTAGTCCAGCAATCTGCTTGCCTGCCTCATAGAGTTTCACAGGAATGTTGTGTTGTCGAAGTGCCCAAGCGGCAGTCAAACCAGCTAGCCCACCGCCGACGATCACGACAGGTTTAATTTCAGTGTTCATAAGGTTCAGGGAGGAATTAAATCAGCTTATCAAGGCTTTCTCAACACGGCTCTCAGCAAAGCCCCATGACCCATCCGTTGATGAATCATGTCGAAAATCGTAAACACACCGAGCGAGAGGGTAGATTGCAAGCTGAATTGATTGATGAGCCATTTGGGTGCGTTCCAATCGACGAGCGCATTCCGAATCGAATAGACCCAATTGACTGGCGACACGATCGTGGTCATCTGAGCGACTTCGAGATCAACTTTCTGCGCCAGCATTCTTAAATTGGTTGAATTAAACAAATTCCAGTGTCGCGGAAAATGATAGCCGCCCCAGTGGCGGGCTTTTGAGAGTTTGAAATCCAATGTATCGGTGTTGTCGGTCACAATGACAATTCGACCGCCCGGCTTGAGGAGCGATCGCACAGCAGCGAGCACTTCAGCGGGATGATCGACATGCTCGATCGTGGCGATCATGAAGGCTAGATCATAGCTATTTTTGGGCAAGTCTAAGTCCTGAACCATGCCTGAATGAATTTCCAGTCCTTCATTCATTCCTGCTTTGACTGCGAGATCGCTCGGTTCAATTCCTTCGAGTCTCCAGGTGGGCTGTCCAAAATCACGCAGTAAGCGCAGATGAAAGCCATCCCCACAGCCGACATCAATGATTCGAGCATCTTTGCCTAGTCCTTTGCAAGCTGACAGCAATCGCTTTGCTTCTAATCGCTGCCGCACCCGGTAGACAAAGCCAAATCGCTCAGCCGAGAATTCATACGCATGATAGTCACGCGGGTAAATGCGATCGAGTTCGCTGATGTCAGGGCGCGGATTGAGATAGACCAATCCACAGCCACGACACTGCACAGCTAGAAACGTATCGGGACTAGTACGATACTCGAAATCTTCTCCAACTGCTACAGCACTTGCATCATCGACATCGCAAATACAGCACTTCACCCGTGTCATCGCGAGGGGAGCAGTTCCATCAGCACGGCAGGGCGCGCCATAAGGTTGAGGAAAGGTATCAGATAAATCTTTCATGATCTATAAGAGAGCTATTGAACTGAAGAAAGGAGCGCTTGCGGGGCTTCTCAATGATCGATCGTGGCTATCATCTTGCACGCAATTTCATGAGAATTGACGACCTGTAAGCTTGAGGTGAAACGACCGACTTAGGAAGCCGAAGATTTGAAATGCAGACCTGAGCGTTTTGCAATGAGCAATTTCTGAATTCGTCGATTAAACAAAGCGAACCAAGCCATTAATAGACCTCCAGCGCCAAAGCTCAGAACAATGCCAATCCGTTCTTGAGGCAGGGTTTCTAGCTGCACCGCGATCGTATGTTGACCCGGCGGAACTTTAATTTGTAGCAGTCCCTCTGGAGAGGGCTGTATTGGGAGAGAAAGAGAGTTGGTTTTAGCGATCCAAGCTGGATAGTAGAACTGTCTCAGCGTCAACCATTGTTCAGTTTCTAAACTGGTTTGTAAAGTTAGAAATCTGGGTTTCCAGATCGAAGCATTGACTCGATCTTGTGCTTCGATCGTCACCGCAGAGCCAAATTTCTCATCAATCAGTTTTCGCAGATTATCTGTTGTATAAAGCGATGCAGGAACCCATTTTGGGCGATGTAAGACGGCATCTCGCTGAATCTCAAGCTCTGATTTTAGATTGAGAATAGGATAGAGCGATCGTTTCATGACTACGCTGCTAGAAAAGAGCAATACGATCGTTAACAACAGACTGATTGTGGCGAGTTTAGAACTGACAAGGCGCGTCCAGTATAGAACAAATGTTGTTGTGATCGTACACAAAGTCACAATCACAATGAGCAGTACTTTGTTTGCTGCAGTCCAAGTGAAGAACATTTCTCGTACAGGCAGCAAACTTAGAAATGCTAATCCTGCGCCAATTCCAAGAAGGAGCACCGCACTTAAAATTGTTTTGAGGTTCAGTCGAGCAGGCTGAACAGAGGTCGCTGCCAATCCAACTAAAGCCGTTGTCGCAAGCGTCAAAATTGTATTAAATCGCCAAGGGGCTTCGATGATCTGTAGCGGTGGGATTAATTGCCAGACCCAGTTACTTTGAGGGAGGCACATCCAGCATGAAACCAGCGCGATCGCGATCCAAAACAAGCTAGAATGCCGTGTCGAATTCAGCCGATTTGCGATGAAGAATGTCGTCGCTGCCAGCACAAGCATCAGAACACTTGAGATTCCTAGAAATGAAATCACGCCCTGGAAATTCTGCCGAATGCTCTCTGCAAATAAGAAGTTTGTTGTGTAGTCGTAAAACTCGTACTGAGTCGGATCAGCCTTAAGGATAATGAAATCTTTGGTTGTCATCGCTGGAAACCAGTAGATTGCGGCTAATCCGACTGCCAAGATAAAGGCGATGCTGAAAGCGATCGCAATTTTGACTCGCTGCTTTCCGTACCAAAGCAGATAAAGAAATGGGACAGGTGAGAAAATCAGAAAAGTGGGCAAATGCGTCATGATCAAGAGCGCTTGCGCGATCGTGAATCCAATCGCTGCTTTTTTCTGACCCTGAGCCAATTTATGCGTGAAATATAGAATCAACGGTAGCCAGACAAAGCTCCAAAATTCTGCATAAGCAAATCGAACATACAGATCGACTGCTAAATGATAAGGTGCAATCACATAAAAAATTGCTGCAATGAACGCTGCTCTAGCTGGAACCAAACACTGCAACCACAGATAAGCCGTGATCCCCGATGCAGCGAGTCCCAGTAATGCGCCAAAGCTCAACTGATGCCACCCTAGCGGATCAGCCATCCAGACCAATGGACGCAGTAAGCTCGTGAAATAGTAGGGCACTGGGCTATAAAAGAAAAAAGTTGGACTGCCTAATCCTCCATTCAAATTGAGCAACCAACGGGGATATAGTTCTCCAGACCAGAATTGATCCGAAAACTGTTTTGCCCAACGCAGATGAAATGCAGGTAAGTCATGGGCATCGTACACGCCGTAAAACAGCATCGGCAGCATGACTAAAAGCGCGATCGCGACGATCGCCAAGCGATGGATTTGAGTCATCGATTGAGATTGCTTTGCAAGCACAGGCGTTGTTTTCATTGCAACTTTCGGTGTGAGGATTAGGCTCGAACGGCATCGATTGCGAACTGTCGAGAGCGGGTGAGCAATTCCACGGCAGATTTTTCAGCTAGCAGCACTGTCTCATTCACATTCAAGGTTCCATTCGGAATATGAGCAGAGTTAATGATGTGTACGCCTGGAACAGAAGTATGCATCGGCGGTAACTTTTCCGAATAGTTCAAGGTTGAAATCGCAAAGACCTGCCGCACACGCGAGACTCGGAAAGCTACCACATCATTGCGATCGAACTTTGGATACATCAAGACCAGCGTTTGAATAAACTCTTCTTGAATCTCTTCGTCGGTTAATCCAAATGCGGGATCATTGCTAGAGACATACTTCGGTAAGTAAACGAGCGATCGCTGATCAAATTCTGAGCGATCAACGAGAGCGGACATTTCAATTACACCTGTAAACGGAACCCAGGTATCTGTAATATTCGTGACGTAGTAAGATGCTAAGGGCTTTTTCAGCAACAGGGACGCACAGATAATGCCTTGATACTCAACGTTTCTGAGTAAGTCGTATTCCATCGCAGAAAGCCCTTTGCAGACTTGAGCCGCGATCGGAGATGCCATCGTCAGCACCACTTCATCGAAGTGTTCTGTCTGTCCGTTGGTAAATTCAAGTTGGACTTGTCCTTGTTTGCGAATCACTTGGCTCACTCGATGTCCAACTTTCAGCTCAACATTGTGTTCTGAAAGCACTTCAACGAATCGAGAGAGCAATCGTGCATATCCGCCCGGCAAGTAGCCGAACATTTCTTTTTTCAAGCCTGTTCGTCGCGCGGCATACATGCGAGCAATGATCGCCCAAATGAATGAAGCAGAAGCAATGTGATAATTTTCACCGAGCTTCGATCGCAGAAGCGGCAACCAAATTTTTTCAAATGTGCGATCGCCCGATAGTTTTCTCAACCAAGTTGCGACGGGAATCTTTTCTAGTTTTTTCCAGTTTTTGACCTTTGAGGCATACCAGATCGTGAAGCCTAATCGCAACTTATCGATGAATCGTAATGCTGGAAAGCTCAAAAATTCCAGCGTATTCGACATCGAATAGAGCTTGCCATCGGTGAAGAATCCTGTTTTGGTTTCGACCCATTGCATGTCTTGTTCTAAGCCTAGCTCTGTCAGTAGCGATCGAACATGAGTATCCGAGAGCAATGTGACATGATAGTGCCGATCCCAAAGGATGTTGCCTAATCGCCAAGCACTTGCCAGCCCACCAAATTGATGAGCGCTTTCGTATAAAGTAACTTGCTTACCTTGCTGAGCGAGACGGAGTGCGAGGGTCATGCCGAGGATGCCACCGCCTACGATCGCCCATCGTTGTGATGAAACTGACATGAGTATCTTGGGTAGGTGAATGAATGTGGGGAGTGGGGAGTGGGGAGAACTAAGGTGTCAATTCTTCAACGACCCCTTCGCGAATTGCATACTGAAGTCCACAGGTCGGACAATCAATATCTGCGTGAAACGTCTTAAGATCGGCTGGGAAGCGCGTCAATAGCTGACCGCATCGGCACACAGCGCCTACTGAGCGAGCAGGATGTCCGATCGCTAAATGGAAATCTGGAACGGATTTTGTGACTAGCGATCCCATACCAACCATTGCGAACCGTCCGATCGACAAATCATTTCCGATCGTGCAATTTGCTCCGATCGTGGCTCCTGCTTTCACAAGGGTCGGTAAAGTATGCTCATCTGGATCAGAGGGACGCAGGTGTTTGAGATCAGAGGTCGTCGCTCTGGGAAAACGGTCATTGGTGAACACCGTTCCTGCACTAATCATCACTCCATCTTCGATCGTGACTGCATTGCAGATATACACAAAGGCATTGATCTTGACGCGATCGCCAATCTTCACACCATAAGCAATATAGGTTTTTTCACCAATGATGCATTCTTCGCCAATCTCAGTGTCAAAGCGAATATGAACATTGTCCCAGACTGAACTCCGCGCTCCGATCGAAACATTCGCTTCCACGATTGCCGTTGGATGAATACGCACAGAAGGGCTACTAGAATTGATTTGCAGATTCATAGACTCGTTCTAGATTTTTAAACTAAATCCACGCACAGTAGGCTCGATAGTCTCGGTTAAACTTTGTTCAACCCGCAGGTTTGAAATTCAATCTCTTTGCGGGTTGAACAGCCAAACCCCAACCCTTACGATGCGCTAGCAAACGCTTTATCGCCATTGGTCGGCGCAGTCGCGAAGCCTAGCACCTTCAGCGAGTCGTAAGATACACCTGTCCACTGAGTTTGATTCATCGACTTGTAAGCCGCTTCGATCACTTCTACAGACGCAATACTGTCTTGCGGAGTGATCAACAAAGCTTCTTGTCCCAAAATCGCTTTCGAGAAGTTCTCGATTTGGCTCGTAAATGCTTGAACCTTGTCGTATCCGTTGCCAAACTTGATCCACTCAGGACTAGAAGATTGACGATACTTCGACTCTTTCCAACCGATCGAAATCGTTCCTTGAGAACCGTAGATCCGAATGTAGCTATCCAACTCTTTGTTGATACTCCAGGACAGATCCACGTTACCCACAACGCCGCTCGCACTCTTCGCAAAGATTCTCACGGTATCTTCTACATCCAAGCTCTGAATGCGTTTTCCTTCAATCACCTGGACTTCAGCTAAAGCGCCCAAGAAGTAGCGCATAATATCGATCGAGTGGGTTCCGTTATCAATTAACACGCCCCCGCCACTAATCGCAGGCTTCGAGTTCCAACGCGAGGACATATCCACCCGCGAAGTAAACGCATTCTCAAACAAAACAATCTCGCCTAAAACGCCCGACATGACTAAGCTCTTTGCCCGGATCACATCTTCGACATAGCGGAACTTCGATGCCATCGTCAAAATTACGCCGTTGCGCGCCGCAGTATCGACCATCTCGATCGCACTGTTCACATCGACACTCAGCGGCTTCTCACACAGCACATGAATCTTGCGATCTAAGAAGTAGACGGAAATGTCCCGGTGCGTCACAGGGGGTGTACAGATAATCACTGCATCAAGTTCCAAGCTTTCTGCCATCGTCTGATAGCTATCAAAGCTCTGGCAGTTCAATCGTTCTGCAAGCGCCTGTGCTGCCTCGGGTCGAACATCAACAACGGCGACTAATTGCGCGATCGTAGATTTTTCAAACGCCTGTGCATAAGCCTGTGCAATTCCACCTGCTCCAATCAATCCAAACTTCAGCTTCTCAGTCATGACATTTCCTCTTCACAGCTACTGATGTGTATTGATCCGTGGCAAATTTGATTCACCACGGTTCCAATGGCTCTACCGCGTACTTTTCTCGGATGACCTAAGCTAACGACTCATGAATTGCATTAGCAATGTAGTCAATATGCTCGTCGGTATAAGCCTCATTCCAGGGCAGTACCAGTACTGCTTCTAAGCCTGCAAATGTTCCCGGAAACTTCTCAGGGCTATAATCCACCGCCTCAGGACGCGCCAAAGTAAATGGGAATCTCGAATTCCCAAACGTCCGCTGTTGCTCAAAAATCATGCACTGAAACGCGGGTTTCTGAATGTATCGAGGAGCCGAGAAAATTCCACGCTCTTTGAGTTTCTTCGCTAAACCGACTGCACCATCTGGCACGACCTTGCTATCGACCCGCAAGCAGTACTTCCAGAACACATGCGTATTGCGCTCATCGCAGTAGGGTGTTTCAATTCCTGCCAAGCCTTGCAGCTTTTGTGTCATCTTCTTCGCTGCAATTCGCCGATGTTCCACACAGCCCCAAAGCTTCGACAACTGTGCGACTGCAACTGCGCCTTGAAGTTCACACATCCGCCCATTCAAAGCAATGAAATAGTGATCAGGATTCGGATCGCCATAGCCAAATGCTTTATTGATAAACAAGAACATTCGACGTGCTAGAGCATCATCGTTCGTGGTGACAATTCCACCTTCACCTGTTGTGATGTGCTTACCTTGCTGCAAACTAAAGCAACCAATCTTACCAATGGTTCCTACAGGCTTGTCAGCATGAGTGGCGAGAAAAGCTTGGGCACAATCTTCGATCACAGGAATGCCACGAGACTCTGCTAATTCCATGATCGCAGTCATGTCACAAGGATTCCCGAACAAGTGCGTCACAATAATTGCTTTCGTGCGATCGCTGATGCATTTCTCGATCGTTTCAGCCGTGACGTTCCAAGTTTGCGGATCAACATCTGCAAAGACCGGAATCGCACCTTGATACAGAATGGGGGTCAAAGCACCCATATCCGTGATCGAAGTCGTGATAATCTCATCACCTGGCTCTGGATCAATTGCTGCGATCGCAGTATGGACTGCGCCTGAACCGGAAGAGCAGGCATAAGCATACTTCACGCCTAGCATCTCTGCAAACCGCTTTTCTAGCGTTTTAACAAAGGTTCCTTTCGTGCTTGTCAATGTTCCGCTGCGAATTGCTTCCGACACCAATGCAATTTCTTCTTCGCCTAATGTCCGACCGCTCGCTTCTTGGTCAGAGGGTAGAACTAAACGAGTTTGTTGTTTCGGTGCTTGTACCATGTGTTTTTCTCCTGTACTGCAAGCAATTCCACGGACTCAGCACAAAGCTGAGAAGGCTTTCTACACAAGCCTTGGAACTGCAAATATTTTCAAGACTTACTTTTCGGAATTGCGCTTATAAATCGCGGTGCCTAGATAGAACAGCTCTTCAAAATAGCTCTTGTTCTGCACCGATACGATGCCTAAACTAAAAAGCTGAATTGCGAGCATCAAAGTTGTTCCGCCAATAAAGAAGGTATGCGGAGCCTGAGCGAATGCTAATGCAACTGCTTCTGTCGCATCTGGAAACCGAGTGTCTTGTGCTAAGCGCTGATATTGCGTGAAGCAATGCACCAGCACCCAAGCATTGGCATAGAGCGACATCAGAAAAAAGAGCACGCTTGGGACGATAAAAAATATCACAGGGCGTAGTAGAAAGCCCGAGAAAAAGATTTCCCAAGTATGCCGAAGCAACTTTGCGCTAGAACTCAGGCTCGATTTGCGCTGCGGCTGCTGCGGCTGGCTTTTCTGCATTCTCCAATTCAAATGGGCTGGAATCTCTTCTACTTTCGTTCCAAGTAAAAAGGCTTTGTGAATCAATTCAGGATTGATTTCCATACCATTTGAGCGCAGATTCAGCGATCGCAGAAATTCCGCATCATAGACCCGAACCATTCCGGTCAACGTCGATAAACTGCGCTTAGCTGCGATCGATAAAAATCGATTTGCCCACACACTTAACTCACGCCGTAACCAAGGGACATTTGAAACTCGTCCTCCACTCATATAAGGTGAAGCAACGACAACCCCAGCTTGAGTGTCCTGAATCTTTTTCAGCAGCAAGCCGATATGCTCAGGACAATAGCTCAGATCCAGATCAACGACGACGACATAGTCCCCTTTTGCGCCGCTAAACCCGGTCTTTAATGCTTGTCCGAGTCCTCGATTGACGCGATGATGAAGCACTCGGATATTTGAGTGGGTGCGGGCAAATTCTTGAGCTAACCGACCCGTTTCATCGCGACTGCCATCATTCACAATCACAATTTCCCAGTCATACTCCGACTCTAGCGATCGCATGTAGTCGCAGAGAAAAGACAGGTTATCTTGCAGAATCAGTGCTTCATTAAATGCGGGAGCAATCAATGAAACGAGTGGCTTTTGATCGGATGAAGGCACAATCGAATATGGGCTGTGCCGAGTCGATCGCACAGGTGAAAATTGTTCTTGCATTGGAACACACCTATAGACAAATGATTGATGCAGACTCGATGCAGTCTGATCTCATCAGCTAAAAACTTTTAAAAGCATTCAGGTGCTAGAAAAGCAATATCGCTTAAATCTTCTACCCGCGTAGGCAATCTTTTTCTCGAAACCTAACCGAAACGTCCTCAATTCTCAGTGCCTAGCTTTTCTAGTCTCTCTACCTAACTTCTCTCTTCTGCCGTTTTCAATACGAGCAGTACAGATTCACACAGATTCACATTTTCTTAACACGATATCTTAATTGAATGATTTCATCTCAACCGTGCCACACCGAGCCATCTATATAAGTAAACGTATTCAATCAGTAAAGTCAAGCACGCATTTTGCGCTTGAACGGATGCACTGGCTACAAGGGATAACTAACTATCCGGATAACCTAAAGTTCCGTAGAATAAAGGTAGCCCCTCTATTTTTTTGGAGCTAGACACATACACAGAGAGACTCGTATCAAAACTCTCGTCAAAGCTAGAGCGATCGCAGTAAGTTTAGCGCTTATCCTGCTTAGATGCAGAGTATATTTACTTCTAGTTAGCCTCTGTACAAGAAGCGAGTTAAAGCTTAAACATCACATTGATACTTACCTTGCGAAAAACCACCTCTCTACTGAACTCCGTTATGCGCTCGATCACTCAGACGAAATTAAAGATTTAAGAAAGTAATCAATATTTCCTTACTCGATTAGAACTCATCATCATTGATGAGAAGTCCTTTCAAGGGGAAAATTCGTCTCAATTTCTGGATTGGGCATTCTAGGTTCAACCTCTGAAAAGATATTTGAAAGATTATAAAAAAGCTGTTTCACTTCGATCTGTCTCGCTTTAGGTATTTAACCAGGACTGATGCACGTCTGTGCTATACGAACTGAGCGCTAGTTTTTTGTTTGTGAATCCTTTTAGTGAACTCACTCTGACTTGCAATCTAGAGATGGTTAGCATTCAACGACGATTTTCAAACTATTTTCAGAGAAATCGCTCTATTGTGTCTTGGATTTGACATGTCGTTATCGCCACTTGCCCAATATTGTATTCGGAAACTCTTACGCCAAAGTACCGATAATCTCGCGCAGCTATTCATGCCCAATTCTAGAGCGGCGGGTCTCAGCGAAATGAGCCTGGATAAAATCCTGTCGAACTGGTCATGTCAGCTAAACTCCGAAGGCTCAGAGACGGTAGAACTTGAACTGCTGCTGAAACTCTATCAGCAATTCGAGAAAGCACCTGCTCACTCAGCGAATCTCATTGAAATTAAGCGCCGAATTTTGCAAATTTTGGGCTTTCAAACCTCGCCTATCCTGCCGACCGAGTTTCCTACGATCATCAAACTTGGCTCGACCCAGCAATTTTCTTTCTTCTACAAGGGGCGAATTCAAACCGGGATGCGCTACCAAAACGAGCTATTTGGTGCTGTCAAGACATTTTCTTTAACACATCGATTGCAAGCGTATCAGAACGCTTGGGCACTGTCAGTCGCCAAAGTTCCGATCGTGCTGACATTCAGTACCTCAGAACTGGTCATCTGGATCAATTTACAGTCTCCAACATATGCGGTGTTAGTCCATCAAAATCCAGCTGTGTTCAGTACCGTTTTAACGCTCAATTCCGCTTTACATAAGCGGAAATTCGCGCGCGAGTAACTCTCCTTTAAGCCACAATCCGCACCTAGCAATCCTGAATCGTGAACTCTCTAGCATACAGAAGGTCAAAGTAAACTCTTACAACAATCCCCGATACCGAATGAAGAGCAAAACCACTGCCCAAGACCCTAGCGCAACTTTAATCGCGACTAGAACATTCAGCAATGGCAAAACTCCACCACTGATCAAAGCTCCCGGTTCTCCATGCGGCAACTCATAGCCAGCTAGCGTGATCACTGCCAACACAATGAACACCAAAACCGAAATCTTCTCCCACATCGCAGCTTTCCACTTGTGATACACTGCTTCCAACCATTCTGGCGAAGAAGTAATCGCAATCAGCCCGATCGCTGTTCCACCCGCAACCCCAGCAGCAAATCCGCCCCCAGGACTCAGATGCCCTCGGATTCCCAATTCAATACTGACCAATGCACAGATGGTCGCTCCTAATCTTGCCAACACAATGGAAGCTTGATCCGTAAAATGGTGCACTTTACTGGGCGGCTCATTCGATAAGAGATACTTCGCCCCGAGAATTGAGATTGTAAACACAATCACTTCAAAAATCGTGTCGTAAAGCCGATTTCTAAAAATAATTCCCGAGACTGCATTAATCACACCACTTTCTTTCACCACCGTCTCTGCGATCGAAAACGGCAATTCTGGCGCAGGATTCGGCATAAAAAGAAATTTCACATACAGCGCTAATCCGGCTGCAAGGTAGAGCCATTTCATGATTTCTCTCCTTTGTAAGTCAGTTGAGCGAGAGGAAATGCTAGTTCGTTTTGTAAAATTTCATAGAGGCGTGGGATGCGCACTACTGTGTTATAGTTCTCCGAATCGCGCACACAAGTTGCATGAATTTCTTTTGTCATCAATGCTTGATCTAAATCTTGGCGATCGCGAAAGGGTACTAATTCCACTCGCATATAGTGCTTGTTCATGATCGATCGCACATTCTCAATCATTGGTTCCAAATTCTCTTCTGTAAGAATTCCTAGCCGCATGACGAATGACGATCGTACTGCTACTGCGTATAGCATCGTTGCCAGTAAGCTGCCCATCAATGCTTCTGTCAAGCCAACATCTCCCGCTCCTAACACGGCATATAACAAGGCAGCGATAGCCCCTAAAATGCCGCGAATGATCAGTGCATGATAGGGATTTGTTTGAAACACTAACATAGCTGCCACAATTGGCAAGAGCACGGCAATGATATTTACCTCAGTCATAATCCGGTTCCTCACTACTCGAACAGTGAGCCAGCACATAGCCCAACATGGTGTTCCAAATCATCAGACAAAAGAGCGCAAGCAGTAACAATGCCCATCGGTTCGGAATCCTCAGAAACAATCCGAAGATAATCGTCATCGAACCGAGCGTGTCAGCAACGGACAAACTGTGAAGTTTGTAAAGTACCGATCGCTGAGTCGGTAAGGCTAATGTCCCCCAAAACCAGAGAACAATGCCCGCTCCAATCAAAATATCACTGAGAATATTGATCATCCGTCATTCATCCTCTTGAGAATATGTGCGAGCAGCATCATGCCAGCGTTACCCACACTCAAAATGATCACAGCAACAACGCCAATCATCCAATCGTCTCGAAAGACTGCGATCGTTAAAGCAATAATGGCGGTCTTGGATGAGACGCTGGCAAATGCAAGCATCGTTTGCCAAATATCTTCATTCTTCCAAGCTTCGTAGAGCGGAATTAACAATGCAATCAGCATTGCAATCAGCAGGATATTCATGAAGCATCCCTCCGCACTTCATGCACTTCATACCAACCTCTATCATCGTGTTTCGTGACGATCGTTTTCGGTGTGAAGGTAATCAGAAAGATATCGAGAAAAATCATCCGTGGCGATCGATGAGCGGGAACTCGTTCTTTCACCATCGTTTCATGGCGGTGCGGATGCAGCATAATTTCAAACGCTTCTTGATACGCTGCCGGAATCACCATGAGAATTTTTTTCAGCGATCGTAGCCACTCTCTTAAAGTCTCTGGAGCCGTATAGCTCCGAGGTAAGAGAAAGGCAATACAGAGTCCAATCACAATATTTGCTGCACTGAAATCGGCAGTGAGCAAGAACCAGAGAACGAGTCTGACAAGAACATGTCCAATCATGCGAGTGCCATCCAGAACAACAGAATCAAGGTTAAGCCCATCATGCCGACTAGGTGCTCAAACTCTTCAAGCATTCGCGGCAGTTTGACCGTCGCCCGTCGAAAGATCACCCAATATGCCAACCATCCCCCGCCAATCGTGACGAAGGCTTTCACAATGTTTTCGACGGTATAAGCTTGGATATAGGCAATATTCGCGAACAACAAGCCTCCGAGAAGGAGCACGATCGCGGCAATCAATCCCGGACGCACTTTTTCCTCGGTCTTGCCATGTGGCAAAAAGATAAATTTTGCAAAAGAGGTCGCTGTGCCGACGGCACAAACATTCATTGCGATCACTTGCCAAGGCAGTAGATTCTTCAGGGTAAAAACCTTGGCTCCAAATCCTGCCCACAAAGGCGATCCAGAAATCGAAAGACTGGCAATCACCAACGCAATCCAAACCGGGGTCGAAATCGTCTTGGTCTGCAATTCCTTAAAGTTCCGACTGGGCAAATTCCCGGCAAGCAAGAATAGTGAGGATTTCACTAAGCCGTGCGAGAGCGTGTAAAAGCCTGCTGCCTCCGGTGCTGCCAGAATAAATCCCAATTGTGAAACAGTGTGAAATGCTAACATCCGTTTCGTGTCTTTCTCAAAGACCGCATAAAACACTCCTAAAAGCGTTGTTGCGACTCCAAAAATTCGTACGATCGTATCGATATCATCCAAAATCAACGCACATCGCACCAAAGCTAAGAGGCTTGCCTTGACCACGACTCCGGACAATAAGGCAGATACAGGCGTTTCTGCTTCAGAATGTGTCATCGGCAGCCACAAGCCTGAAATGAATACTCCTGCTTTGACCAGTAAGCCTAGAAACAGAAGCGCGACTGCTTCAGGTGGTGCATTCTGCAATCCTGTAAAACTGAAAGAATGATCTGCCTTATAAACCAAAGCTGTCCCAATCAGGTAGAACAGCATGGCGACATTACTGGTAAACAGATAACGTAACCCGACCCAAATACTGCGATCGGTTCTCGGATAAGCAATTAGCAAAAATGCTGCAATCCCGCTGACTTCTAAGGCAATATATAAGCTGAGAAAATCTGAGCAAACAAATGCAGCATTAATGCTGGCGTGTAAGAGCAGCGTTTGCGCGTAAAAAAAGGTTGATTTGCTGGTTTGCCAACAGTAAAATAACACAGCAATCGTGACGATCGCATTCGTTAAAATAAAGTACGCTGTTAGCGAATCAACCGTTAAGACTACGCCAAAGCTATCTAATAGTTTTAGGTTTAATGCAGGCTCAGTAAATAGTTTCAAAGCATAAGCAACAGAAACTAATGTGCCGAACAATGAAAGCTGTTTATCGAGTTTTGGTACTAAATAAATCACAAACCCGAGAAAGAACGGGAATGTAATCCAGGCAAGTGTAAGAATATTCATGGTGTATTCTGTTTTTCAATTTCGTGACTCTCTAACGTTGGATTTTCTTTGGCTAACTTCATGACACCAACCAGCATGAGTGCCTGAATTGAGAAGCCAATCACAATACCTGTCAAAATCACAGCTTGAGGAACTGGATCAGCAAAAGCTCGTTCTGTTGTTCCAGAGAGAATAGGTGTGAACGTTCCTTGCCGAGCAGCAATCACGACATAGTAAGCAATCACCCCTGCACTCATCACATCCATTGAAATGATTTTCATGACAAGATTCTTTTTCAGAATAATGCCAAAAAAACCGCACAAAACTGTGGCAAAGACACACGCTTCTAGCACGAAATTTTCCTGTTAAAAACTAGGGTGTTCGATCGTAATTTGATCAATAGCGAAAAGTCGTAGCTTTGCACTATTGATTGAATAATATTGATGATCCATTAAAGGATTGATTCGTCTCTATTTGATATTACGAGATAGCTGTCTTAAAAAAAACTTGAAGAGTATAGAAAACCCCATACCTTACCATAGGTTTCATTCGCTTCAAGTCCTTAATAATTGAGTGGATTCGACCCTAACAACTCGAAATTTTCTATATAAAGTCCGACTGAAACCGAAAAGACAAACTCGGCTCTGCTGACCATTGTTCTCTTGCAGGACGAGTCTGGTTTGTGTCATCTCGATCAACAAATTGAGCCTTCTGGCACGAGTTCAGCAAGACTTGCCGAACTCGTGCCAGGACAAGTTGGAATAACAATATCGGGAGATTCGGAGCAGCGTTCAATCGATCGACGATTATTCGTTCTCTTCTTCGCTACCAAACAACACAGGTAGACTCACATGGGTAATCCGTTCTGTTTTCGCCAATTTGACAACTCGATCGCCGCGTTCATCTTTTGCTCTCAGTTCTAAACGATCGACATCGATCCGCGCTAAGTGATTTTCATTTGTCAATAAGAACACTAATGCTTGAGGCAGTACCGCCACGATTCCAGCGACTAAATCAGTCTTATTGTTGAAATGGAACGATTGAGTTCCAAGTTCTCCAGTACTGGCGCGACGCATCGCTGAGACTTCCATATGTTTTGCATAGCCCTGCTCGGAAATCATCAGGAAGGTATCATCTTCGTTCGCGATCGCCCATCCAACAATTCGTTCTTTCTTGCCCACGCGCATTCCCGTTTGACCTTGAGAAGTCCGGCTTGCGACTGGAACCTGCAAATCATTCACTTCAAAGCGTAAGACTCGCCCACTTGAAGTTGCTAACATCACCTGCTCACCCACTTGAACTGGGTTAGCAGCTAAGAGTTGATCCCCTTCTTTGAGTTTCAGTGCAGTTAAGCCTCGCCCGGTAATATCCGCAAATTCAGATAGCGGTAGACGTTTAATCTTGCCTTGCTCGGTTAGAAGTAGAACAAATTGATCGTCTAGAACTTCTGGCAGCATAAAGGTTGCCGCGATCGCATCGGGTTCTGCTTGCGCCGCAGGAGGTAACAAAGTCACAAGTGGCGAACCTTTCGCTTTATTGTTATTCGCTTGCGGAATGTCTCGGACTTTCAACGTAAAGGCTTTTCCATTGCGAGTAAAGACAACCAGCGTTTTACCTGTGGTTGTAAAGTCAGTTTGAGTTGCAAAATCATCCCCGTCTTCTAAGTCTTTAGTGACGGTATCATCATTGCGAGTTTTGCTTAAGCGATCGTAGGTTTTCGGGGTCATGCGCCGCACATAGCCCCGCTGAGTTACTTCTACAACGGTATCTTGCTCTTCTTCCTCAAACTCAAAGGCTAAATTGACCGATTTTGCAGCAGTCGTCGCTTCATCTTTATCTTTGACTTCCATCGCTGCAACTTCAGTGGAAGAAAGGATTTTAGTGCGACGATCGTCTCCGTATTTCTTCTTCAACGCCCGCAGATCTTTCTTCAATGCTTTGAGCAATTCTTTACGATCGCTAAGCAGCTTGTGCAACTCATCCATTTTTGCCAGCAGCTCATCATACTCGGTCTGTAAACTTTGCCGCTCCATTCCCGTGAGCCGACGTAGTGGCATCGACAGAATGGCATCTGCTTGTCGATCGCTCAAGTCTAAGCGCTCTTGCAGTTGAATCTTCGCAGTTCCTCCATCGGGTGCGTTTCTCAAAATATCAATCACGTCATCCAAATTCGCTAGCGCTTTTAAGCGACCTTCGACCACATGAAGCTGGCTATCGGCTTGATCGTATTCATGACGATATTGCCGCGTTAAAGTAGTTTCGCGGAAGTCTAAGAACGCTTGCAGCATTTGTCGGAGGGACATTTGCTTCGGTTGTCCGTTCTCAAGCGCGAGTAAAATTACTCCGAAATTGTTCTGTAAGGGGGTTTGACGATACAGGAAATTGAGAATTTTTTGAGGATTCGCATCGCGACGTAGTTCAATCACGACGCGAATACCTTCGCGATCGCTTTCATCGCGCAGATCGCCAATCCCTTCGATTTTGCCAGTGTTGACTAATTCGGCAATTTTCTCAATCAAGCCAGCTTTGTTGACCTGATACGGTAATTCGGTAATGACGATCGCACTTCTACGATGCTTCCCTCGTCCGGTTTGAATTTCTTCTAAGTTTGCAATTCCCCGAATCGGAACACTGCCCCGTCCGGTTAAGTAAGCTTCTCGAATTCCATTCGTATCAATGATTTCCCCACCTGTCGGAAAATCGGGTCCTGGAATCAACTTGAGCAGTTCTTCATCTGAAAGCGTGGGTCGATCGATTAAGGCAATCAATCCTTCGACCACTTCACCCATATTATGCGGCGGAATATTCGTTGCCATTCCAACTGCAATTCCTGAACTCCCATTCAGCAGCAGGATCGGGAGTTGGGCAGGTAAAACGGTTGGCTCTTGCTGTGAATTATCAAAGTTCCCAATAAAATCGACGGTTGATTCGCCAATTTCTGTGAGTAAGGCTTCGTTCCCGATCGCGGATAGCCGCGTTTCGGTATATCGCATTGCCGCAGGCGGATCGTTATCAACGGAGCCGAAGTTTCCGTGCCCCCCAAGTAGCGGATAGCGGCTGGAAAAATCTTGAACTAATCGAACTAACGCATCATAAACAGCTTGGTCGCCATGCGGGTGATATTTACCGAGTACGTCCCCGACGACACGGGCGCATTTCCGATAAGGACGATCGGGAGTTAATCCCAATTCATGCATTGCGTATAAAATACGACGATGGACAGGTTTTAAGCCATCGCGCACATCGGGTAGTGCTCGCCCAACGATGACGCTCATGGCATATTCCAAATAAGACTGCTGCATTTCTGTATGTAACGCAGTCGGAATGACTTGTCCACTTGGAAGAATGTTTAACTGTTCTGATTGAGTTCGCGTCCGCGCCATGAGCCTACTTGTCCTGCTGAATTTTACAAACTATATGCGGAAATGATCGGTTCGGTGATTTAATTTGATCGCTGTCCTGAAAATACTAATACAGTTGCGTTATCTTACAATCGTTTTATTGTGCCGTATCCAGCATCTTGTCGTAAGAGGAATTTGATATGCAAACCGTCCTAATTGTGGAGGATGATCTGACAAATGCTAGAGTCTTTTCCAAAATTCTGACAAAACGCGGAGGTCTAGCGGTCAAACATACTGAAAATGTAGATGAAGTGATTGAGATTGCCCAGTCCGGCGAGGCAGACATTATCCTCATGGATGTCTCTCTCTCTCGTAGTATGTACCAAGGCAAAGCAATGAATGGAATTCAGCTAACTCAGTTGCTCAAGGCAGATGAGAAGACTGCAAGCTTGCCGATTATCTTGGTAACCGCTCACGCCATGGAAGGCGATCGCGAAAATTTCCTCAAACAAAGTGGTGCAGATGGCTATATCTCGAAGCCAGTCGTCGATCATCAAGCCTTTGTTGATCAGATTATGGAACTGCTGCCGGGGGCGTAGCGGCATAACATTTGCCTCAAAGGTTTGCATACATTAGTACTATTTTAGCGCGATTTTGGCAAGACATTGCTGAAAAATCGTGCTTAGGGCTAGAAGATTCACAGTGTCAGCGATCGCATCTTGATCAGGTCTTGATCAAGGGATTGCCGTTAAAGTTGGTTCTTGAGTTTGAGTTGCAGATAGCGATCGACCAATTCATTCGTGATTTGATTCGCAGGTGCATCTAAAACTAAAACGCCTCGCTGTTTCAACGTACTAAACGCCATCTGTCTTTGAGCTATCAAATCCAATGCCACTGCCCTTTCATAGGTTGAAGGTAGATCTTCAGTAACAGTATGAGCTTGTTGATCGACCTGTGGATCGCGCAACGTGACACAGAAGGGTAAGTATCTCGGTGTTAATCTTCCCAATGCTGCAAGCAATTCTGAAGACGCAGTACTGTCAACAATATCGGTAATGACGACGACTAAAGCACGTCGGGTTTGTTGATTGACGAGCGTTGTCACTGCACCGAGATAATCTGGTTCTAGCATCTCGGGCTGAATCGGAGTCAACCGCTCAATCAGATGATTGAGATGAGCTTGCCCGCGTTCCGGTGGAATCCAAGTTTGAACTTGGCGATCGAATACTCCGACTCCGACTCGATCTCCCCGATGCAATCCTGCCAGAGCCAAAGCTAAAGTTGCATTCAGTCCCCAGTCAAATCGCGTCAATCCCTTTACTTGCGAAGTCATTAACCGACCGCGATCGAGCAAAATAATCAACGTTTGCTCTTGTTCTGGTTCCAACACTCGAACTAAAGGTTGTCCGCGTCTCGCTGTTGCTTTCCAATCAATGAAGCGTGGATCATCTCCAATCCCATATTCTCGAAGCTCTGAAAATTCGGTTCCAATTCCCATTCTTCGAGCGCGACGCATTGAGCCAGACGATTCTAGCGTTAGGCGAATTGAGAGCGATCGCAATCCCATCAAATCTGGATAGACAGCGACTTTCTGTTCTTGTGGAATCTGCCAATTGTGCCAAGCTAAACGCCAAGGGCTTAACTGCCGAACTTGAATGTCTTTCCAAATGTACTCGCCTCTCTCACTGGGATGAACCGTGTAAGAAAGCTGTTGCGAAGTATTGGGAGATAACTTTGCCGCTAAAGGCATCGAAGAGATACCAAATGCGATCGGATATTTGTCATAAATCCGCACATCTGCCGTTGTCTTGCCTGCTTCAACCGAGAGACTGACTAAGTTGTCTCGCCCGATCGATAAGCGCGATGCGACCTGCCGTTCGATCTTGACTCGATGCGGCTTGACGCGCCAGCCATCCCAAATCGTTAAAGCCAAAACAATCAAGTCAAACAGCAACATTCCCAAAATCGCCAAAGCGGGATTAAAGAAGAATGTAATGACCGCGATCGCACCACCCAGCAATAACAATCCGTAAGTTCGACGTGAAGGCAGCATAAGTTAACGAGGCACAGCAACTTGATTGAGGACAGCATTGATCACCGCTTCGACTCCAATCCCGTCTAACTGGGCTTCAGGACGCAGAATCAGACGATGACGCAATAGAGGAAATGCAACAGCTTTAATGTCATCCGGTGTGACATAGCTGCGCCCAGACAGCCAAGCTTGAGCCTTACTGACATTGAGCCATGCGACTGCCGATCGCGGCGATGCTCCTAAAACTAAGTCTGGATGTTGCCGAGTCTTTTGAACCACTGCGAGTAAATAATCCAGAACACTCTCTTCGACTTTGAGCGATCGAATTTCCCGTCTCGCCTGCAAAATTTGCTCGACAGATGCAATGGGCTGAATATTATCTAAATCCAATCGCTTACCCTGAAAACCTGCTTGATGATTGAGCAGCATTTTCTTCTCGGCAATTGGATCTGGATAGACCGCCATTAACTTGAATAAAAAGCGATCGAGTTGTGCCTCTGGCAGCGGATACGTGCCTTCAAATTCCAGCGAGTTCTGAGTCGCAATCACCCAGAAGAAATCAGGCAACGGTAAACTCTCACCGTCTAAGGTGACTTGCTGTTCTTCCATTGCTTCGAGCAATGCTGATTGAGTCTTCGGCGGAGTTCGATTGATTTCATCCGCGAGAAGAATTTCAGTAAAAATGGGTCCTTTTTTCAGCAAAAAGCTGCGAGTATTGAGGTCAAAAATATTCGTACCGAGAATGTCAGAAGGCAGAATATCAGGCGTAAGTTGCACACGTCGAAACTGCGATCGCACTAGCCTCGCCATCACTTTGACAGTTAATGTTTTTCCAGTTCCAGGCACGCCTTCTAAGATCACATGACCGCCTGAAAGCAACGCAACCAAAAGCTGCTGGATGAGGGCACTTTGACCAACCACAATCTGATCAAGGCTCTGTCTCAGTTTAGAAAATGTTGTTTGCAGGTCGGACATAGGCGGATGGGGTAACTATGAGCACAACCATCTTAGTGCGGAAGTTTGGGTTTGGATAATTTAATGAGGAGTGGGGAGGTTATTCTGCGTTTGCTTCTAGGTATTGGCTGTCTAGCAGAAATGCTCCTTTCTCGAATCTCACACCCCAGTAGCCACCGGGTCGGCGATCGAGCACGGTTCCTTCATCCCCGACCTGCAAAATATCCGCCGGACGCAGCATCGGCATTGGATCAGCCGACTTCAAATAAGGCGGCAAAGAAATCAAACGAACCTTTGCACCGATCGTAAATTCTTTCATGACACCGAATCTCTGATATCTGCCAATCGAGCATAGCCTTTAAAGCGATCGACATCCTACTTCCCATTCCCTCACTCCCTACTCCCCACCCCTTTTTCCAACAAAATTATTCGATTTCTTCCAAACTTTAGGGTATACTACTCATAGTCGTTATGAGTTTGTGTAAAAGTCTTATGGCAAACCCCACTGTCGAAAATTTAGTCATTATTGGCTCAGGTCCTGCTGGCTATACGGCAGCGATTTATGCAGGACGCGCCAACCTCAAACCCTTAGTTTTTGAAGGCTTTCAGGCGGGCGGGCTTCCAGGAGGTCAGCTAATGACGACAACTGAAGTTGAAAACTTCCCTGGTTTTCCGCAAGGCATCACTGGCCCGCAACTCATGACCCAGATGAAAGCGCAGGCTGAGCGTTGGGGTGCAGAACTGGTTACAGAAGATGTCTTATCTGTTGATTTCTCAACTCGCCCATTCAAGATTCGCGCCGAAACACGAGAGGTTGCAGCGCACAGTGTCGTAATTGCGACAGGAGCAACCGCAAAACGCTTAGGCTTACCGAGCGAGCATGAATTCTGGAGCCGTGGAATTTCGGCTTGTGCAATCTGTGATGGTGCAACCCCGATCTTTAGAGGTGTCCCTCTCGTGGTGATTGGTGGCGGCGATACTGCTGCCGAGGAAGCAATTTATCTGACAAAGTATGGCGATCATGTGAATCTCTTGGTGCGAAGCGATGTGATGCGCGCTTCAAAAGCGATGCAAGATCGAGTCCTGAGCAATCCTCGCATTACGGTTCACTGGAATTCAGAAGCGATCGATGTTGTCGGCGATGAGAAGCACATGACAGGTGTAAAAATTCGCAATCGTCAAACAGGCGAAGAAAGCATCATCGAAGCGAAAGGCTTGTTCTATGCGATCGGACACACTCCCAATACAGCTTTGTTTAAGGGTCAAATCGAACTCGATGAAGTAGGCTACATCAAAACGCATGGTTCTGTCGAAACCAATTTGGAAGGAGTCTACGCAGCAGGCGACGTGCAAGATCACGAGTTTCGGCAAGCGATTACCGCTGCAGGAACGGGCTGTATGGCAGCGATGTTGGCAGAGCGCTGGTTATCCGCCAATGGCTTAGTGCAAGAATTTGAGCGCATTGAAGCGGATGTTCCCAACGAAGAAAATACGGCGCATCCAGCTTCTGAACAAGTGATCGAATTCAGTTTGGAACATACTCGCCATGTCGGTGGCTTAGCGTTGCGGAAGTTGTATCACGAAAGCGATCGCTTAATCTTGGTCAAGTATGCTTCTCCAAGTTGTGGTCCTTGTCACACGCTCAAGCCAATTTTGAATAAAGTTGTCGATGAGTTCGATGGCAAAATCCACTATGTCGAAATTGACATTGAGGAAGATCCCGAAATTGCAGAAGCAGCAGGCGTGATGGGAACTCCGACCATTCATCTTTTCAAAAATAAAGACAAGGTGGCAGAAGTCAAAGGTGTCAAGCAAAAGAGCCAATATCGTGAATTGATTACCACTCATATCACCGAGTAAGGGCTTCGCATAATCAATGCTGACATCCAAAAACTCCGAGTTTTTCAACAAACTCGGAGTTTTTGAATTTGGCGAAGTCGAAACTCGCTTTATGAGAATGTTTGAAACGTACAAAAGATTCCTCGCTTCGTTCTATGGCGGGGGAACGCGATAAACAATACATTTCAAACATTCTCTTAGAGATGCTTCGATCGTACAGATCTTAAACGTCAGAACTAACCTCCACCCGATCAGGCTCTGTCACAACAGATTCCTCTGAAACCTCCTCCACAGTCTCTGCCGCAACAGATTCCTCGGGTTTCGGCTTCTTCTGAATCAACTGCCCAATATCTTGATTAATCTGAAAATACTGATGGAACTTATCTGTCACCTGTACTAACGACGATCGACCATCTGAATTTTTCCGTTTCCGCACAAATCCCAATTCCACCAGTTCAGGAATATGTTGATAGACTCCCGATCCCCGAATTTCAACTAATTCTGTCTGGCTGATCGGGCCTTTCAGGGCAATCACCGCCAAAGTCCTCAGCGCCCCAACTCCCAAATCTGCTGGAATCAGCGCATTAATCAAATTCTGATACGTTTCGCGAAGTTGCAAACTATATCCTGAATCTGTTTCAGCGATTTCCAGTGCCCCGTCGCGGTGAGCATAATCCGACATCAACTCCATCAATCCCTCTTCGGTGGTTTGCCGATCGAATCCTGCTAATTCAGCGAGTTGCGCGATCGTCATCGGTTGCGCTTTGAGATAAAGAATTGCTTCAAGCGTAGTGGTCAGACGAGTCATGAGAATCGCATCAGAAAAAGAATGACTAATAGAGTAGCAAACTTCAGCAAAGGCGCTGAACTTGTTACATTAGAAATTGCCTTTCATCATGTATCAGTTCTCATGACGGATCTTCCCGAAACCCCAACTTCTGAAACCCCAATTTCTGAAACCCCAAAAGAGCCGCAGCCTAGCTACGTCAAACTGGCAATGCGGAATATGGTTCGCAAACGCGGGACATCGATTTTTCACTTTGCCCTCACCACGATTGGCTTATTGGGCACGCTTGTCGTTCTTTCGTATTTGACCCGCTAATGCAAGTCGAATTAAGCGTTCAGGATTGCTGTCCTCAAAACTCGTCCATTCAGCCCGAAACCTGGGAAATTTGGTTTCGGCAGTGGCTTGATCTCCTAAAACCTGAACTCGATGGAGCGCCGCTTCATCCCCAGGAAAATTATGAACTGAGCTTACGATTAACCGACGATCGCGAAATTCAGTCTCTCAACCAAAACTATCGCCACAAAGATCAGCCAACTGACGTACTCGCCTTCGCATCCCTAGAGGTAGACTGTCCACAGATTGATGAATTAGAGACAGAACCGCTTTATTTAGGGGATATTGTCATTTCGGTTGAAACTGCCGAACGACAAGCCGCTCCCCACAATTTAGAAACGGAACTGGCTTGGCTTGCTGCGCATGGACTGCTTCACCTTCTTGGGTGGGATCATCCCGACGATGCAAGTTTGCTACGAATGTTAGATCAGCAGCAGATTTTACTGAATGCAGTGGGATTGGACGCAAAACGGTAGAAAATGTTGAGAAATGCAACCCAGGACTATTCTCTCTGAGCAATTGTATTTTTCAGATTTATTTTCTCAGGTCGAGCTTTACCTTTCCTAACAATGTTGTAATACTGTGTTTACTGTGATCTGATGCGATAGCCGCGCCATGAGGGTATTGCTAAAGTATCTTCACTGGTTTCTCACCTGGTCTGCGTATGTCTCAAGAAGTCCCCACTCAGTCCCCAAAACGTCCCAAAGTCGTCCCTCTGGTCAAACCTGAACGGGATCTGGCTTGGCAAGTTGCACCTACTCTCTTCACGAGCTTTCGCTATGCCTGGATGGGGGTCAGCTATGCATTTCTGACTCAGCGAAATTTCAGAATTCATGTCTGTTTGGGATCAATCGCGATCGGATTAGGGTTGCTTCTCCATGCCAGCGTCGTTGAACTGGCTGTGATTGGTTTAACAATCGGCTTAGTTCTCGCGATGGAATTATTGAATACTGCGATAGAATCTGTGGTCGATTTAACCGTTAAACAGACCTATCACGAACTCGCAAAAATCGCCAAAGACTGTGCAGCAGCAGCGGTTTTAGTGTCAGCGATCGCAGCAGTTTTAGTCGCAGGCTGCATTTTATTGCCAAAACTTTGGTTAGTCTTGTAGGTAATTTTCTAGAATTTCTGAGAAACTGAAAAGACTGATTCAAGGCAGTCTTTCATGATTCTGGTCATTGATAATTACGACAGTTTTACGTATAACCTCGTCCAATACTTGGGAGAATTGGGCGAAGAATTCGCGATCGCATCTGACATCCAGGTCTATCGCAACGATCAAATTACACTGGATCAAGTACGCGCATTACATCCGGATGCGATCGTCATTTCACCCGGACCCGGACGACCTGAAGATGCCGGAATCTCGATGGAACTCATTCGGCAATTGGGAGCCAACACTCCGATTCTAGGTGTTTGTCTGGGACATCAAAGTATCGGGCAAGTTTTTGGCGGCGAGATTGTATCCGCGCCTGTATTAATGCATGGCAAGACTTCGGAAGTGAAGCATACAGATACCGGAGTGTTTGAAGGACTCGACAATCCGATGACCGCAACTCGGTATCATAGTCTGGTGATTGATCGATCGAGTTGTCCAGCAGTGCTAGAGATTACGGCTTGGGTCGAGGATCAAACGATTATGGGCGTTCGCCATCGCGAGTATCCGCACATTCAAGGGGTGCAGTTTCATCCAGAAAGCGTGTTGACCAGTTCTGGCAAGCAACTGTTACGGAACTTTTTGCGATCGATTCAAGGTCAATAATTCAAAACTTGGTGTGAGGGAGTATGAAACGCAGGCAGTTTATTCAGTACGCAGGTGCGGGCTTGGTTGCGGGCGCAGTTCCAATTGCAGCGCAAGCACAGTCAGGCGGATTAACCGTGCAGTATTTAGGTCATATGTGTTTCCTGTTTACCGGGGGTGGAAGGCGCATCTTAGTGAATCCTTTCCGAAGTGCAGGCTGTACTGCTGGCTATCGCGCACCGAAGGTTGCAGCTGATTTGGTGATGATTAGTAGCCAAATTCTCGATGAGGGTGCGATCGATGTTGTGCCTGGGAATCCAAAGCTATTAGTGGAATCAGGTGCCTATGACATTAACGGATTCAAAGCGCAGGGAATTGCAATGGATCACGATCGCGTCGGTGGAAAACGATTCGGTCGCAATATCGCTTGGCGTTGGTCGCAGGGTGGTCTGAATGTGGTGCATTTAGGTGGGGCTGCGGCTCCGATCACGTTAGAGCAAAAGATTTTGATTGGCAGTCCAGATGTCGTGTTTCTGCCTGTTGGGGGCGGAGCGAAAGCGTATGACCCACAAGAGGCAAAACAGGCATTGCAGGTACTGAATGCCAAGATCATCGTGCCCATGTACTACCGGACGGCAGCAGCAAAAGAACAGTGTGATATTGGCGGATTGGATGCGTTTCTGAGCGTAATGAGTGGAACGCCTGTGAGAAAGGGCGGAAGCTCAATTTCCTTAAGTAAGGCAAACTTACCGAAGGATGGGTCGGTGATTCAGGTTATGACTTACGCCTAACGAATTGAGGGAATGTCTGGCTGAGATTTCTGCTTTAGTACGATCGAGCCATTCACTCAACTCAATGGCTCGATGACTTGAGGCAATTCTGATCACTGATCTTGAATTTGTTTTTACACTGGATCTGTGACAGTAAACCCTCGTGCTGTAATCAGCACTTGTAACGAGTGAAGCCGTGAAACGACCAGACTTAGACTCCGAAACAATCGATAGAATTCTTGAAATGGCATGGGAAGATCGCACTCCCTTTGAAGCGATCGCACTGCAATTTGGTTTGGATGAGCCACAGACGATTGCACTAATGCGACGAGAAATGAAGCGATCGAGCTTTGAGATGTGGCGGAAACGAGTGACAGGACGCAAAACCAAGCATTTGAAACAGCGAGATTTTGTAGAAGGACGGTTTCGCTCTCAGAATCAGAAAGGCTCCTAGAAGACGTACCAGATTAGAGAGCCGTCCTAAAATAAAAGCTGTGTGGCAACACTCGTTTATCCTTCATCCTTCTAGATTCATGCTCCATTCCGAATTTCAGCAAAGACGCGATCGCTACTTGGCAAAAATTGGTAACGGCACAGCAATTTTTCGCAGTGCGCCGATGGCAGTGATGCACAACGATGTGGAATACAATTTCCGCCAAGATAGCGACTTTTACTATCTGACGGGATTCAACGAAGCTGATGCAGTCGCAGTCTTTGCACCCTGGCATGAAGAACACAAATTTATTCTATTTGTGCAGCCAAAGGATCGAGATAAGGAAACCTGGACAGGTTATCGCATCGGAGTCGAGGCAGCGAAAGAACTCTATGGAGCGGATGAAGCTTATCCGATTACTGAACTCAATGAGAAATTAGGGCAGTATGTCACGAAAGCTGAAAAACTTTACTATCACTTTGGACGAGATCGCACGTTTAACGATCTCGTTCTCAGACTTTGGCAGCGCTGTGTCGCTTTATATGAACGCAATGGAGTAGGGCCTACGTCGATCGAAGATCCAAGTTTTACCCTGCACCCTATGCGACAAGTGAAAAGCGAATACGAGCTTTCCGAGATGCGGCGGGCGGTTGAAATTGCGGCGGAAGCGCATAATCTGGCTCTGAAAATTCGCAAGCCTGGAATGTATGAGTATGAGATTCAAGCCGAAATGGAGCATTTATTTCGGCTCAGAGGTGGGCAAGGCATTGCTTATCCTTCGATCGTCGCATCCGGCAAAAATTCTTGCATTCTGCACTACACCGAAAACGATCGCCAAATGCAAGACGGCGAGCTTTTACTCATTGACGCAGGCTGTTCTTACAACTATTACAACTCAGACATTACCCGCACCTATCCGGTCGGCAATCAGTTTACTGAGGAGCAGCGGATTTTGTATGAATTGGTGTTGAAGGCGCAACTTGCTGCGATCGAACAAGTCAAACCTGGCAAGCCGTGGAATGAATTTCATGATGCATCGGTTCGAGTCATCACGGAAGGATTGCTGGAATTAGGCTTACTACAAGGTGATATCGAAGAAATCATCAAAGAGGAAAAATACAAAGCCTTTTTCATGCATGGAACAGGACACTGGCTCGGCTTAGATGTACATGACGCAGGCGCGCGAAAAGTCGGAGAAACCTGGTTGAATTTTCAACCGGGACAAGTCGTGACAGTTGAGCCGGGAATTTATATTCGCGAGGACTTCCAACCGCTCGAAGGACAGCCGGAAATTAGCGATCGCTGGCGAGGAATTGGCATTCGGATTGAAGATGATGTTTTAGTGACAGAAACGTCCAATGAAATCCTGACCGCAGCAGTTCCGAAATCACTTGAAGCAATGGAGCGATAAGAAATTCGCACTGTGCAGCGCATCGACGCACACAGTGCGACAAAGATTAAAATCAGGTGTACTATAACAAGCTGTAGCGTGAACCAGAGAAACTCATGGGATCAACGGCACAATTTGGACTGATCTGCTTTGTCATTTTTTTCATCTTCTCCCAAGCGTTTGAATGGGCAAGCGAGATCAAATTACCTCTGCCAATTTTTATCTTAGGCGGCGCATTTCTCGCGATCGCATCTAACTTTGATCGCCGCGCCGGCTTTCCCTTTAATCTGCTCAACACTGTTCCGCCTCCTGAAGAACCCCTCATCCCTAGCGCACCTCCGACGATCGCGCAATCCTCCACACCGCAATTTCCTCAGGAAGTTTCTTTCACCATTCGCAAGCCGGAAAAACTCGATCAGTGAGATGCGCCCGTCTTCCGTCACAATGAGATATGAGTGACGTTTTTTCTCCTGACCCTTATGTTGAACCGTTTAGTCTCTGTTTTTATCGCCGTTTTCATCGTCTGTTTTACGATCGCTCAACCAGCTTGGGCAAGTCTGACCGACGATCGATATGATGGCGAGATCTTCGCACTCTATGCTGGAAATGGCTCACTCGTTCCCCCTAAAGTCACTTTAGCCGACTCTTTCAACCAAAAGAAACCTGCACTGCTTGTGTTCTACACAGACGACAGCAGCGACTGCAAACAATACACCAACATCGTTTCTCAAACTCAAGCCTTCTATGGGCGCGTCATCGACATTCTCCCAATTCGAGTCGATTCGCTCCCCATCAAAGCCAAATTTGATCCCAAAGAACCAGGCTACTACTACAAAGGCTTCGTTCCCCAAACTGTCTTATTTGACCAAAACGGAAAAGTGCGCCTCAACGAAATTGGCTCGATTCCTTACGAAAAAATCGATGACGAATTTCGCAAAGTCTTTGATTTGCTACCTCGATCAGAATCGGTCATTCTCAAACGTCGCCCAGTCAACGAAATCAATTCCGAACTCGTTCCTCAATCAAAATCTTAAGAATCAGATCAGAAAAGCCCACGGCTCTAGATTTACTCGGTACTATGACGGATAGGACACCTAGCCCCTTTGCCTGAGATGCCCCAAATCTATAGCACTGAGGAACTGATCCAAATCCTGTCACGAGAGCGGCACGCCTGCATGAATGGGCAACGCCTCAATCTTGCGGCAATGCCCTCTGGCATTAATCCCCTGCTTGATCGCTTCGTCAACTCGGACGGAATTCAGCGATTTACTGCCTACCGAGACTTCCGCACAGCAATTCACCAGTATCAGCTCGAGCATCAAGTCTCAGGCATCGTCTGGTCATCGATGACGATCAAGGGGAAAACCTGTACTTGCCCCAAAATTCATGAACACCTTATCAGTCTGCCTTCTGATCTTGCAATTCTCAGAGCCGAGAAAATTAAGATTGTGCAATTCTGGCAAAATCTCACGACTGAATTAGATCTCTATCTCAGTATGAACAGCGGTAAACTGTATCAGCTGATTGCTCAAGAAGATATCGATCGCATTTTGCACCGCTCAGAATGGGCTGTCCTTAGCCAGCAAGGAAAAGACGAAACTCTAGAACTGATCTTGCAACTCGGCTGGGGCAAACCCGAAGAAGCTGTCTACCGTCGTGGGTTTCCCGAATCTGGCAGTGAGTACATTCATGCTGTGCAACCTGGCTATGTTCCAATCGGATAGCATGCTATTTTCGATGCAAAAGATTTCTGTTGAAATTAGACTAGAATAATAAACACTTCAGAGCATGATTTTCCAACGTTTTATGTAGGGTATAGTCTATCTTTTAACCCTGCATAAATGAGTTCTGTTTTTCAATAATAAGTAGCATTTTATACATCTAGGTGCATCAATTGAGTTCCTAATTTAGTGAAAGAATGTGCTTGTGAAATCATCACTTTCAACCCAGGCAGGTGAGCAAAAAATGGTGGGTGAAAAGATCGCCATTATTGAAGATGAAGGCATCGTTGCGCTAAATCTTTGCTCACGCCTAGAAGCTGCAGATTATGCGGTTACAGGTATCGCGAACTCTGCAAAATCTGCTTTGGCTCTTGTTGCAAATACAGCACCTGATCTCGTTTTGATGGATATTGGACTGAAAGGTCAGCAAACGGGGATTGAAGTTGCCCAAACCATCCACGATCGCTGGAAAATCCCGGTCGTATTTCTCACCGGGTATACCGATGCAAGTACTTTGAATTCAGCCCAACAAGCTGAGCCTTTTGGCTTTTTATTAAAGCCGATCGAGCCGAGTGAACTGTATAGCGCGATCGCAATTGCCCTGCAACGTCACCAAGACCAACAACAACTCGAGCGCCTCGTCCAGGAACGCACTTGTGAATTAGCCTTAGTCAACGCGCGGCTTCAGATTGAAATCGAAGAGCGTGAACGATCGGCTACGGAAGTTACACAAGCTTTAGACGAACTGAATGAGCTAAAATCTCGGTTTATCACAACGACTTCGCACGAATTTCGGACTCCATTGGCGATCGTCCTGACCTCTGCCGAACTTTTAGAACGACTAGGAACAGACTGTTCCGAAGAACGTCGCTCTCGCTATTTCCAAAAAATCCGCGAAGCCGTTCGATCAATGACAACGATTCTCACCAATGCGCTTACGTTCCGAAAAACAGAGGCTGAAGGCATCGAATTGCAGCTGCATACATTTGACCTACATCGATTTTGCAGCAGCTTACTGTCAGATATTCAAGGCGAAATCGAATTGAACTATGTTGGCAATTGCACTCAGGTCATGCTTGATCCAGAATTGCTGACCTTAATTTTGCATCATCTTTTGAGCAATGCCCTCAAATTTTCTCCTGCACACCAACCGATCAACTTAAACGTGCAATGCTCTGGCGATCACGTTGTGTTGACAGTCAGCGATCAAGG
Organism: Leptolyngbya sp. GGD; assembly: GCF_026735145.1. Lineage (NCBI taxonomy): Bacteria > Bacillati > Cyanobacteriota > Cyanophyceae > Leptolyngbyales > Leptolyngbyaceae > Leptolyngbya > Leptolyngbya sp. GGD. Next base: position 96,710 of record NZ_JAPQKE010000006.1, on the reverse strand, counting down.
TGCGGGCATTCCAGAACAAGATTTACCCTTAATTTTCGAGCCATTTCACCGTGCGAAAAACGTAGATACAATCGCAGGTGGCGGCTTAGGATTATCGATCGTCAAACAATGTGTCGAATTACAGGGCGGTACGATCGACATCAAAAGTAAAGTGGGACAGGGCACAACCGTGCAGGTTCAACTTCCACTCACCTAGCCGTTTAGTAAATCTCAAATCCAAGGGCAAATTCTTCTGGCTTGTCCGAAATAATTTCGATCGTATATTCGCCATCCATGGGCAAACGTCCCTGCCAATTCTGCGACTCAGTCGAACTGCCGCCAATGCGCTGCCCATTTGGTGCAAGAACTGTTAGGAGCGATTTCCCTTTCAGAACGCGTACTGCCATCACTTGGCGACCAGATGCTTTTAACAAATATTTGCGACTTTGATTAGGCTGAAGCTTTCCAGTGACTACTGTCTGCGTCTTGTTGCGTGGGAATCGAACATGCTGAATATTTGAATCGATAAATTGCGAAATGGGCGTGATTGCCACATCTAGCGAATATGAGCCTACTCCTGTTACCTGAATCGTATACCGATCGTTCTTTGGCAACTGACCTGTCCAATTCCGAGTCTGATGAGACGAACTATCAATTGCCTGCCCATTCGATTGCAGCAAATTCATCAACACCCCTGTTCCTTCAACCGTCACAGTCATAATCTGCCCCTGTGCAGCTTCAACAGTATAGGGTTGAGAGGTTTGCTCCAGTAAGTTTCCTTGCAGCACAGCCGAAATTTCTCCCGCTGGGATGACAATCCGCTGCGGCTCTCCATTACTCACAGTTCCGGAATTCCGAAAAGGAGCAGCTGTCCTGATCTGTTGGGTACTTGGTAAGGGATCTGTGATCCGAAACAGATGCAATCCAATTCCTGTAGAAACCAGTAGGCTGGTTGCGATCGCGACCGGAACTGCGAATCTGCTCATCGTTGAAGCTTTTCTAGATACTGAAGAACTTCTAGAAAGTCCTGACCTGGGTCTACCCGAAGCTTCATTCTCGGTGTTGCTGCTCATCGATAATCGCGTCCTAATTGTCGTCGTAACCTGCTTCAAGCAGATATCTCTTGCTGCGGGTGCAATCTCTCGTTCAATCAATTGAAGGGGCTGTGTCTGAAGGGACTGTGACATCGGATTCAGCAAAGTGCTTTTCACCGATCCTTCTATCAAGGGCTGTAGGTCTGCCCAAGCTTCACGTGCAGATTGATAGCGATCGCTCGGATGCAGCGACAGCATTTTCTGAAATATCAATGCCAACTCATCACTGATCTGGCTATAAGGCTGCCATTGCCATGCCAACGTTTGGCTATCCAAAAGATTTTGAGGCTCTCGACCTGTCAGGAGTACTAGACAAGTTGCTCCTAACGCATAGAGGTCACTATGTGGAGAAACATTCCCCGTTTGTAGCTGCTCGGGAGGAGCATAACCCACCTTTCCTACCCGAGTAATCGTCGAAATAATCGGCCAATGACTTGCTGCTTCCTTCACTGCGCCAAAATCAATTAATATCGGCAAGCTTTGGTTCGTCGTTGGTGTCACGACAGCCGGAATCACCCTTTCACGAACTTCAGCGGCTCTCAAGATGATGTTTTCCGGAGAAATATCGCGATGAATAATATCTCGATCGTGCAAATAAGCTAGAACAGGCAATAAATGATTCAGCAAATGTAAAATTTCGGCTTGAGAAAATGCTTCTCCGTTCTGCCGTCGAGCCTGCAATAAATCCCGATACGTTTGCCCTTGCACAAAATCTTGAACGAGAAACAGCCGCTGTTCACTCTCAAATGCTGCCCAAAACCGAGGAATTTGCGGGTGCTGAATTTGATAAAGCGTACTTGCCTCACGCTGGAACAGTGCTTTCGCTTTCTCCACTAAGCTGTCATCTTGATATGGAACAGTAAATTCCTTAATAACGCACAGCTCATCAAACCGTTCTTGGTCAACGGCTAAATAGGTTCGTCCAAATCCGCCTTGACCTAAGATTTGCTTGATCAAATACCGTTGCCGGAGCAGCGTTCCTGATGCGATCGAAGATACCATAGTGGGATGCACAACTTTGAAAACAGCGCAAGGGATGACTTGCTGTAATAATTGTTACTCAGACTTCGGTATTATTCCTATGGGGTGAAACCCCTCACCGCGACGGCAAAATTTCAATCAGTTGCCTTCTATCGGGATCACTCCGTTGATAGAGGAAGGCACGAGTTGACCAAATGCATACTTATGTAAAGCATTTCACTAGTGTTTTGGCTTGACTCTCTTAGGAAGTTAAGCGAAACTGACAGATAATCAGAAACCACTCTTATTAGCTGCTAAGTTCTGTAACGTTTTAAAGTGAAATTGCTGGAACTTTGAATAGAAGTAACTTTCGACTTTGTTTGACAAGCCTTCCATTCCCAGACATTTTGCTAAGTACCTTCTAGACATTGGGCAAAGCGCATGGAGACGTTAGAGTTCATCATCTATCCAGACGGTCGGGTGCAAGAGAAAGTAACCGGAATTATTGGGACTTCTTGCGAAGAAGTCACTGCCGCGATCGAAGCTCAGTTGGGTCGAGTTATCGCCCAAGAACGCACCTCTGAATACTTTGCCCAAACGGTTCAGCAATCCGAAACGGTAAAGACCCAAGCAACGTACAGCGATTGGTAAGTTCGTATAGACCCCTTACAATTCGATTCGTAACCATTTGCCATGTCACATTTTAGTCAAATCAAAACTCAAATCCGCAATCTCACTTCCTTACAATCTGCGCTCTCGGATTTAGGAATGGACTGGAAAACCGGTCCTCGAGACGTTCGGGGATATCGCGGTCAGACTCAATCTGCAGAAGTTGTGATCGAACAAAACAACGGTTACGATGTCGGTTTTGCCTGGAACGGTCACGAATATGAGCTGGTTGCCGACCTTCAGTTCTGGAATTTGGATAACTCCGTCGATCGTTTCTTGAGTAAGGTAACGCAGCGCTACGCTTATCACACAATTGTGAATGAAGGCGCTGACAAAGGCTTCCAGGTTGCCGAGCAGCAAAAGAACGAAGATGGTTCGATTCGTCTAGTTTTACAACGCTGGAGTGCGTAAATGGCTGACTCCTTCCAACTACCCGAAGGTGATAATTCTCCCTCTGGGGTTGACCCCGAACGGTCTGGACTGGAACCCGAATTGGGTGGGTTTCTTCGTGAGACAGAAGGGCGATCGGGTTTTGAGCCTGAGTTGGGGGGAGTTTTCCGACAAAAGGGTGTGTACGTCGATGAAATTACTTGCATCGGCTGTAAGCATTGTGCTCACGTTGCCCGAAATACTTTCTACATTGAGCCGGACTACGGCCGATCGCGTGTGATTCGCCAAGACGGGGACGCTGAAGAACTCATTCAAGAAGCGATCGAGACCTGCCCTGTCGATTGTATTCACTGGGTCAATTACGCTGAGTTAAAACGACTGGAAGAGGAGCGTAAGTATCAAGTCATTCCAGTTGCAGGTTTCCCAGTTGACCATGCCATGATTGCGGTAAGTCGCCGACACCAGAAATCAAGACTCAAACGTAGGACTCAAGATAGCTGAATTGAAAAAATCTCTTGATCATTAAGTTGAAGGGTTTTTTAATCGTCATTCTTCAGGAGCCAGAGAGTCGGATGCTTCCTCTAACTCAGAGCGATCATTGCTTGCGCCTTGCAGGGTAAAGGGCAGATGCGCGCCTTTCAAGCCGCGTATAATCCGTTCAGGTGTCTCTTCAAAGACGACAAATAGAGGGTATATTTTGTCAGCCCCATCATTCAGGATGTGCTGGTGACGAGGTGGCATCACCCACTCATAATCTTTCTCTAAAATAATCTGTGTCCGTCGCCAACGACTTAACAGATCAGAAAAATCTTCATCGGGTTGATGAATAAAGATAAAGATTTCTTTTCCGGTTTTGATTTTCCACTCTGGATCACACATCAAGATTGCTAATTCACACGGCAAAAGATGAGATTCAAGCGTTGTGATGTTGGTTCCATTGGCTGCCATTGTTGTATGGCGAATTCGCACGATCGGCAATGGAATCGTAAGCACACTCTCCTCTGCCCGTCGCATACTTGGAATCATTTCTAGATAGGCGCGGTGGCATTTTAGAAGCTCGATCGCTTCTGTGGAATGACTATATGTGGCGAGTAATTCTTCGTATTGAACTTTTTGAGCGGACATTGCGACGGCTTTGGGATCAACAATAGATGAACAACAAAGGTCAGATGCGGTGAACTTGTGCCCCGTACATCTGACCCGAATTTGTAAAATAACGGAATGTGATTGCGCACTAACCGAGCTTTTCAAAGATGGCAAACATCGGTAAATACATTGCAACGAGAATACTGCCGACCATGCCGCCCAAAAACAGAATCATAATCGGTTCCATAATACTTGTTAGGGCTTTCACAGCTTGCTCAACTTCATCCTCGTAAAAATCTGCAACTTTCATCAGCATTTTGTCGATCTCGCCGGTTTCCTCACCAATGCTGATCATTTGAATTGCCATTGCTGGAAAAACTTGCTCTTTTTGTAACGCAATACTGATCATGCCGCCTGTCTGAATTTCTTTGCGGGCTTCATCAATCGCGTTTGCGACAATCTGATTTCCCGAAGTGTCCCGGACAATTTCCAAACAGGTCAAAATTGGAACGCCCGATCGAGTCAATGCTCCAAAAGTGCGACAGAACCTCGCAGTTGCCGTTTTCTGAATGAGATCACCAAATAATGGCATCTTTAAGAAGAAGCGATCCATTGTTTCGCGGCCAACGCGAGTTTTGTAATACTGCTTGTACGCGAAAACCATTGATGGAACAATAATAAAAAGGCTAAACGCTGATGGACTGGTTAGAAAAGCACTGATATCCAGCATGAGTTGAGTAAATGCTGGCAGATCGCCCCCCATTTGTTTAAAGATATTTGCAAAGATTGGGATTAAGAAGATCGTCATTCCCAAGAAAATTAGTGTTGCAAGCACCCCAACTACAACTGGGTAGCTCATCGCTGATTTAATTTGGTTCTGCAAGCGGGCAACATCCTCAAGCAGTTTTGCCAAGCGATTGAGCACTTCATCGAGTACTCCACCCGTTTCCCCAGCTTGCACCATACTGACATATAAGCCATCAAAGCATTGAGGATGTTTTCTCATCGCCTCAGACAGGTTGACCCCTTGCTGAACATCTGAGCTAATTTCCATCAGTGCTTTCTTCAATTTGGGATTGGTGCACTGATCCGCCAATACACCTAATCCTCGAACTAGGGCAACCCCTGCGTTTACAAGTGCTGCAAACTGACGCGAAAATACTGCTCTGTCTTTGACCGTGACAGAAACCATTGAAGTTTGAAAATTGGCAAAGCTCTTATTGATATCAAAGGCTTCGTTTTCTTTCAGTTCTTGCACAAACAGTCCTTGTTCACGCAAGGCAGACCGCGCATCACTTAGAGAATCCGCGATAATTTTTTCCTTTTTGGCGTTTCCTTTAGCGTCTCGGACGCGGGCAACATAGGTTGGCATAGATTTTCGGTAAGAGGTAGAAAAAATGGAAGATGCGGATTCCGCAAAGTGATCGATCTAAAAAATCACCTTCTCGCCAAGACATTTGAGTAGAAGGTGAGAGTCATTCGAGTTAGCGCTTCACTGCTGTGCCTGCTGCACCATTGGGAACTCCACCAATTAAGCGCTGAAGTTCATCAGGACGAGAAGTTTTAGAGGCGGCGGCTTCAAAGGTAATCAGTCCCGCTTTGTATTGATCAGCTAGTACTTTTTCAAGGGTCTGCATTCCCAGTTTTCCGCCTGTCTGAATTGCTGAGTAAATTTGGGCGGTTTTCCCTTCACGAATCAGGTTGGCGATCGCAGGGGTGACAATCATAATTTCCTGAGCCATGACTCGCCCATATTCACCCGGTTTGGGATTCTTCTTCGGCACCAGCGTTTGGCTGAAGACTGCAACGAGTGAGTTGGAAAGCTGCACCCGCACTTGCGTTTGACGCTCGGATGGAAAGACATCAATCATCCGATCAACGGTTTGTGCCGCAGAACTCGTATGGAGCGTGCCGAAAACTAAGTGACCTGTTTCTGCCGCAGAAATTGCCAGTGAGATAGTTTCCAAGTCCCGCATTTCCCCAACCAGAATAATATCTGGATCTTCCCGGAGAGCTGCTTTTAGAGCATTTGCAAAGCTCTTTGTATCTTCATGAAGCTGGCGTTGGTGAACCAAACTTTTGATAGGTTCGTATACAAATTCGATCGGATCTTCGATCGTCAAAATATGTTCTGCACGAGTGCGGTTGATCAAATCAATCATTGCAGCTAAAGTCGTTGTCTTACCTGAACCGGTAGGACCTGTAACTAGGATTAAGCCTCTTGGCTTTTCGGACATTTCTCGAACGACATCGGGAAGATTCAGTTTTTCAAAATTTGGAATTTTGGAACTGAGTGCCCGTAGACATGCAGCGTAAGTTCCGCGATCTTTGTAGACATTGACCCGAAAACGAGCTAATCCGCGCACACCATAAGAGCAGTCAAGCTCCCAGTTTTGCTCTAGTGTTTTGCGCTGAGTGTTATTCAGCATACTGAAAATCAAACGCTGACATTCTTCTGCACTGAGAACATGATCGCTGACGGGTTGAAGATGTCCGCTGATGCGAAAATAAGGCGGCAGTCCTGCGGTCAGGTGCATGTCAGAACCGCCCATTTCGATGAGTTGTTCCATCAAGTCTTCGATCATCATTTCCATGTGAGTTGCTCCTTAAGAGATAAGAACGAGTGCAAATGAGTTAAGGTCAAGGATTAATCTTGGAAGCGCGGAGTCGTGCAATAGTGGCAGTCGAGCCAATCCTGCTGCATTTCTGCTCCACAAGTCCGGCAGGTGAGCGAAGTCTTACGCTTTGCCTTGAGTTCGGCTTCGAGTCCAGTGTCAGTGAAGGTGACCCGCTCAATTTCTTCAAGCGTGCAAAGTCCTTTGCGAACAAGATCCAAGCTGTAAGCGAGTAGGGTTTGCATTCCTTCTTCCACAGCTACTTCTTTAATTCGTTCAGTCGGAGCGCCCTCTGTAATTAAGGTCTGAAGCGCTTCTGTCACTCGCATCACTTCATAAACCCCGAGTCGTCCTTTATAACCAACCCCGCTACATTTCTGACAAAGTTGATTTTTCGAGCGAGCTTCCTGAATTTCCTGGGGACTTAAAGTGTTGGCTTTATATAACGTCAGTTGGGCATCACCCGCACTGGTTAATCCGAAGCGAGCAAGTTCTTCGGGGGAAGGTTGGTAAGGGATTCGGCATTCGTCACAGACTTTCCGAACCAAACGCTGAGCAACAACACCCAGCAATGCGCCGGACACCATGAAGGGTTCAACTCCCATTTCATCGAGTCGAGCGATCGCACCTGCGGCATCATTGGTGTGGAGAGTGGTCAAAACCAAGTGACCCGTCAGAGCAGCTTCGATCGCGGTTTTTGCTGTTTCTTTGTCGCGGGTCTCACCGACCAGAATGACGTCCGGATCTTGTCGTAGGAACGCTCTCAAAATTGCAGCGAAGTCCATCCCTTTTTCCCGGATGACCTGAACTTGGGTAATTCCAGGGAGAGAATACTCGATCGGGTCTTCAGCCGTACTAATGTTGACTCCAGGTTCGTTACGTTCAGCCAAAGCTGAGTACAGTGTTGTGGTTTTTCCGGACCCCGTGGGGCCAGTTACTAACATGAGACCAAAAGGACGTTTCACCATTTCTTGAACGATTCTCAAAGAAGTTTCGTCCGTAATCAACTTATCGAGTCCAAGCTGTGTCGCCGAATTATCTAGAATCCGAAGGACAACTTTTTCGCCATAGCGACTGGGGAGTGTGTTGACTCGGAAGTCTACTTTGCGACCGTCATAAATCCGGCGAATCCGGCCATCCTGCGGCGCTCGACGTTCTGCGATATCGAGTTGAGAAATAATTTTGAAGCGTGCCACAACTGCGGGGATAATCTTCTTCGGAAAAGGCTCAAACGCTTCTCGTAAGACTCCATCTTTACGAAATCGGATGCGGAGAGATTCTTCTTGCGGTTCGATGTGAATATCAGAGACTGCCATTTGCAGTGCTTTAATCAGAATTTTATTCACCAGCGCAATGATCGGAGCGGCATCAGCCTCAGCACCAGCATCGAGATCCATTTCTGCGCTGTCATCTTCTGATAGCTCGGCAAGGGATTCTAACCCTTCGAGATCTGAGCGCACATCTACTCTAGATTGGGCTTCAAGCTGCTTCTCCTGCTCAAGCCGAGCATCCATGTAGGTAGAAATCAGCCGCTGATAATCATCGATCGTAATGACTAATCGCTGCAATCCAATGCCTTTTGGACGTAAGATGCGATTTAATTCATCCTGCGCTGCTAGATTGTCGGGATCCACCATTGCCACAAGCACAAAAGGTGGATCGGTCTCGCTTTGAGAAAGGGGAATGAGATTATAACGACGGCAAAGCTCAATTGGAATCAACGTGTCGATTAACTGCCCGACTTGAGCGGAAGAAACCTGATTGAGTTCAGGATCAAGAGATTCAACGCCGTAAAGAATCTTCAACTCAAACAGTTGCTGCCGTTTATATTGGCGAATCAAATCCGGTGACAGTTGCTGCCCGGTCAGCGCTTCTAGCACGGCAGTCAGCGGTCTACCTGACTTTCGACATTCAATAAGAGCCTGCTGCATTTGCTCGTTATTGACGTAGCCAGATTGAATCAATTTATTGCCAAACGGCGAAAAATTGTTTTGAACAACAAGGGCGCGCCGCTGAGAAGAAGAGTTTGTCATAACGGATGAACGAAGATCACCTTATTGAGCATTCCCAAAATGTTTTTTGAAGAACGCTTGGATTGAATGAGATCGAGCTTCAAACCGAAGGCAGTGCGATATGATGCTTAACGGTTGTAAGCAGTGCGGCATCTGAGGACTCATTCGCTAGGATGGAAGAAGTTTGCTTAAGCCAGCGTTCTATACAGGGGAATTAGCGCACGATGATCGACGAACAAAATCAACAAGTAGACGAAACTCAAGTTTCAGCCAGTGAATCTTCTGAACCAACTTCTACTCCGTCTGAGCCAGCGAGTGAAGCCGTGGAAACGGAAGTTGCTGCAACAGCTTCTGAATCTGAAGATGAAACGGATTATGAAGCGGCATTTATGGAATTGCGATCGAATTATGCTGCGAAAGAGCGAGAAATTGAAGGTCTGAAAAAGCAAGCAGATGAACTCAACAATCAGTACATGCGGATTGCCGCCGATTTTGAGAATTTCCGTCGTCGCACTCAGCGCGAAAAAGAAGAGTTAGAAACTCAAATTAAATGCAGCACCGTGAAAGAGTTGCTTCCGGTTGTAGACAACTTTGAGCGAGCACGATCGCAGATTAAGCCGCAAACTGATGGTGAAGCGAACATCCATAAGAGCTATCAGGGTGTCTATAAGGATATGGTCGATCGCTTGAAGAAAGTCGGTGTTGCACCAATGCGAGCAGAAGGGAAAGAATTTGATCCGAATCTGCACGAAGCAGTCATGCGCGAACCGACCAGTGAACATCCAGAAGGAACCGTGATTGAAGAACTGATGCGGGGATACATGCTCGAGGATAAAGTTCTGCGTCATGCCATGGTCAAAGTTGCAGCACCTCCTGAAGATGGCGATAGTGCCGAGACTGAAGGCTAAGTCTGTTCGTGAAAGTACCGAGGATAGAGCGACTGGATCAGGTTGCCTGTCAGCGCAGCGTTAAAAAATTTCTGCAATAGGGAATCATTCGGAAAGTTAGTTCAAAGATATCCGTATGGTACGGAGAACTAACTTAGAACTTTATGTTCTGCGTTCACCTCGCGTACTTTCGGCAGCGCTAGTTATGGGAAAAGTCATCGGCATCGACTTAGGAACAACCAACAGTTGTGTAGCTGTGTTGGAGGGCGGTCAGCCCTTAGTCATTACCAATTCTGAGGGCGGGCGAACCACGCCAAGTATGGTCGGATTTGGCAAGGCGGGTGATCGCCTAGTCGGTCAATTGGCAAAGCGACAAGCTGTCACTAATGCGGAAAACACTGTATTTAGTATCAAACGGTTTATTGGTCGGCGATGGGATGATACACAGGTCGAACGCTCACGGGTTCCCTACAACTGCGTCAATGGGAAAGATGCGACCGTAGATGTGAGGATTCGCGATCGTAATTACACAGCTCAAGAAATTAGTGCCATGATCCTGCAAAAACTCAAGCAGGATGCAGAAAATTATCTGGGCGAAGAAGTCACCCAAGCGGTGATTACGGTTCCTGCATATTTTAGTGATGCTCAGCGTCAAGCGACGAAAGACGCTGGCACGATCGCAGGATTAGAAGTTCTCAGAATTATTAACGAGCCAACTGCGGCTGCACTTGCGTATGGGTTAGAGAAACAAGATCAAGACCAATGCGTTTTGGTCTTTGACCTGGGTGGTGGAACGTTTGACGTTTCGATTTTGCAGTTAGGGGATGGCGTTTTTGAAGTCAAAGCGACCTCTGGCAATAACCATTTGGGTGGAGACGATTTTGATGCTTGTATCGTAGATTGGTTGAGCCAAACGTTCCTACAACAAGAAGGAATTAATCTTGCAGATGACAAGATGGCGCTTCAACGCCTGAGAGAAGCTGCCGAGAAGGCAAAAATCGAACTTTCTGGAACCCTCAGCACATCGATTAATTTGCCGTTTATTACCGCCGATGAATCGGGACCGAAGCATTTAGAGACAGAACTGACTCGCGCTAAGTTTGAAGAGCTGGCAAACGAGTTGATTCAAGCGACGCTCAATCCGATGGAGCAAGCGTTGAAAGATGCGAATCTGACGACAGAAGATATCGATCGCATTATCCTCGTCGGCGGTTCGACTCGAATTCCAGCCGTTCAAGATGCACTCAAGAAATTTTTCAACGGCAAGACTCCTGACCGTTCCGTCAATCCAGATGAAGCAGTGGCACTCGGCGCAGCGATTCAGGCGGGCGTATTGGGTGGAGAAGTCAAAGATTTGCTGTTGTTAGATGTCACGCCGCTTTCGTTGGGGATCGAGACATTGGGGGAAGTCTTTACGCGGATTATCGATCGCAATACTACGATTCCCAGCAGCAAAACTCAGGTGTTCTCAACTGCAACGGATGGACAAACCTGCGTTGAAATTCATGTGTTGCAAGGTGAACGGGCAATGGCTCGGGATAATAAGAGCCTAGGTAAATTTCAACTCACGGGCATTCCACCTGCACCGAGAGGCGTGCCTCAAATTGAAGTTGCCTTTGAAATTGATGCGAATGGCATTCTCAAAGTATCAGCGCTTGACAAAGGGACAGGGCGCGCTCAGAGCGTTGAAATTTCCAATACGGGTGGATTGAGCGAGGGTGAGATTGAACGGATGCGTCAAGAGTCAGAACTCTTCGCAGAAGAAGATAGTCGGCGAATGCAGTTGGTTGAATTGAAAAACCAGGCAGATAGCCTCTATCACAGTTATGAAATGACTCTCAAAGAGAATGGTGAAGTCATCAGCGACACTTTGAAATCGCAAGCGAATGAGAAAATTGTTCAACTTAGGAGCGCGATCGCCGATCCAAAGGTTAGTATCGATGAGGTGAAATCGTATCTTGATGGGTTGCAGCAACTGCTGTATACCATTGGTTCAGCAGTTTATGAACATGCTCAACCTGTCGCAAGCTCTCCTTTTGAAACTGATACCAGTTCTCGGATGAGTTTTGAAGATGACACCGTTTCTGCTGATATGAGTGGGTTCACCTTTGAGGCAGATGCAACCGTGACTGCGGATTATGAAACAGTCGATTAGTTCGGCGTTAGGGTAGTAAGATAGGGAGTCTAGACCGTTACCTTAACGCCTTGTATATCCCTTTATTAGCCCTCTTACCCCCTGAATCTCTACCCTATGGCTCGTGATTACTACGAAATTCTTGGCGTTTCCCGTGATGCAGACAAGGAAGAAGTCAAGCAAGCCTTTCGTCGTCTCGCCCGTAAATATCATCCGGATGTGAATAAAGAGCCTGGAGCAGAGGAGCGATTTAAAGAGATCAATCGCGCCTATGAGGTGATTTCTGATCCGGAGGCACGGGCAAGATACGATCGCTTCGGTGAGGCTGGTGTTTCTGGTGCTGGTGCTGCTGGTGGCTATCAAGATTTCGGCGACATGGGTGGTTTCGCGGATATCTTTGAAAGTTTCTTTAGCGGATTTTCAGGTGGTGCTCCAGGCGGCGGACAGACTCGACGAAGAGGCGGCCCGGTTCGAGGGGATGACCTCCGACTCGACCTGAAATTAGACTTCCGAGAAGCGGTTTTCGGAGGCGAGAAAGAAATTCGGATTAGCCATTTGGAGACCTGCACAAACTGTAATGGCAGTGGTGCAAAACCAGGGACTCGTCCCAGAACTTGTACAACTTGTTCTGGAGCGGGTCAAGTTCGTCGGGCGACTCGTACCCCCTTCGGGAGTTTCACTCAAGTTTCAGTTTGTCCGACCTGTAATGGAACAGGGCAGATGATTGAAGAGAAGTGCGAAGTGTGTAGCGGAAACGGACAGCGCCAAGAAACGAAGAAACTGAAAATTACCATTCCGGCAGGGGTGGATAATGGCACCCGATTGAGAGTTTCAGGTGAAGGCGATGCGGGTCAGCGCAGTGGACCTGCGGGTGACTTGTATGTTTATTTGTTCATCAACGACGATCCTGATTTCCAGCGCGATGGCATTAATGTCTTGTCTGAAGTCAAAATCAGCTACTTGCAGGCAATTTTAGGATCTCGCATTGAGGTGAAGACCGTTGATGGTGAGGAAGAATTGACCATTCCAGCAGGCACACAGCCAGGAACAGTTCTGACCTTGGAAAATAAGGGAGTTCCTAAACTTGGAAATCCAGTCAGCCGAGGCGATCATTTGATCACGGTGTCAGTGGATATTCCAACGCGGATTACTCCTGAGGAGCGCGAATTGCTGGAGAAACTTGCAAAGATTCGCGGCGATCGTGTGGGAAAGGGCGGTGTTGAAGGTTTTATTGGGAAGATTTTTGGCGGATGAGTCAAGCAGAAGAAGCACTACAAATGGATTTACGCGGGACACCTTGCCCGATCAATTTTGTGCGGACGAAGTTGAAGTTAGAACAAATGGCAGAGGGAGCTTTGCTCGAAGTTTGGCTTGATCCGGGTGAGCCGATCGAGCAAGTTCCTGATAGCCTGACGATGGAAGGCTATACGGTTGAGAGCATCGAAGATCGATCGAGCTTTTTTGCGGTCAAAATTCGTCGCTGATCTTATGAGTTCTGATGACAAGGTTTTGGAAGAGGATCAGCCTGATCAGGAGCCATTAACAGGTACAGTTCTAGCAGTTCAAGCTAATTTTTATTGGGTACGGCTTCATCAAAAGAGCCTGCCTAAATCTCTGCTGCTCTGTACTCGACGCACTCGGTTAAAGAAAATCGGGCAACGCGTTATGGTGGGAGATCGGGTTTTAATTGAGGAACCAGATTGGAATGGCGATCGCGGCGCAATTTCTCAAGTCTTGCAAAGACAATCAGAATTAGACCGTCCGCCGATTGCCAATGTGGATCAGATTTTGCTCGTCTTTGCATTAGCATCTCCCACGATCGAGCCATATCAATTGAGCCGATTTTTGGTGAAGGCTGAATCGACAGGATTAGTCGTTAGCTTGGCGTTAAGTAAAAGCGATTTAGTTTCGCAGGATGAGCAGCAAGGATGGAAAGAACGTCTAGCTGAATGGGGCTATCACCCAATATTTATTAGCGTTCGTCAAAAATCTGGTTTAGATGAATTAAAGCAGTATTTAAACAACAAAATTACAGTCGCATCGGGTCCATCGGGTGTTGGAAAGTCGAGCTTAATTAATCAGATTATTCCAAGTGTTGATTTACGAGTTAATGCTGTTTCTGGCAAGTTAGAGAAAGGTCGACATACCACGCGCCATGTCGAACTCTTTGAGTTACCAACGGGCGGATTATTAGCAGATACACCAGGATTTAATCAGCCTGATTTGTTTTGTTTGCCCCAGGAATTAGCACAATATTTTCCAGAGATACGGCAGAAATTAGCAGGAAAAAGCTGTCAGTTTAGTGATTGTTTACATCGAGATGAACCTGGATGTGCTGTGCGCGGGGACTGGGAGCGATATGAGCACTATTTAGATTTTTTGGAAGATGCGATCGCGTATGAAATTCAGGTTCATCAGCAAACTGATCCTGATGAAGCTTTAAAGCTTAAATCGAAAGGAAAAGGAACTCAGTTTGAGCCGCGTTTAGAAGCGAAGAAGTACCGTCGTGAATCGCGCAAAAATCAACAACAATCGCTGAGAAAATTAGACATTGAGAAATTAATGAAAAGTGAGGAAGACGAATAGTTGAGTTCGTTCAAGATTGAAATCCAGACTGATGATACGAAGTCTCCCTCGATAAACTGCATCATCTCGTTTCCTAGCTGACTGATTTTAAGTGATCGAGATTAAATTCTTGGGCACTCTGGCAAGGCAATGCTTGAGAGAAAAAGAATGCAGTGGATTGACTTTCAGAAAACAATGCATCAGAGGTCGATTTTTTCAGAGCTAGATGAGACCCAGAAGCAGGCAAGGAATTTCAATCTTCGAGGGCATTCTTTAATCCGAGGTGTAGCTGGTTCTGGTAAATCTTTGGTGCTGCAACAAAGAGTGAAGAAATTGGTAGAAGAACAATTTGATCGTATTCTTGTTCTTTCCTACAATCGCTACATGCAAGGATGGATTGAATCAAACTTAACTTATCCTGTTGAATGTAGTACATTCCATCGTTGGGCGTTTCAAAATTTTCAATATCGCTATGTATCTGATCGAGCAAGAGAATCGAGACAAAAGTTGATTGAATTGGCACATCAATCGGATTTGAATTATCAAGCAATTCTAGTTGATGAAGCGCAAGATTTTTATGATGAATGGTTTCAAGCGTTATTGAAAGTTCTCGATCGTCAAACGAATTCTCTATTCTTTGCTTATGACAATACTCAATCTGTATATGGGCAGGAACATCGTCGGAGAAGCGGCTGGAGTTGGGCAAAACTAGGAATTGATGTTGTAGGACGATCGCAAATCTTTGATCTCAATTACCGCAATTCGCCCGAAATTCTAGAACTGGCTTGGAAGTTTATTCAACCTGCCTTGGCGAAAGCAGAGATTAAAATCGAAAAACGCGAAAATAGTCCGTCGATCGATAAACTGATTGAACCGAAAAAGAAAGCATCTCGGAGTTCTGGAATTTCTCCTCTTTTAGTTCAGATTGAATCAGAAAAAATTGCGATCGAGATTGCAAATCAAGTCAAGACTGCTCTAGAAAGTTGTGCAAAATCCTCGATCGGAATTCTATTTCATTCAGGTGATGAAAAGGCAAGAGCCATAAAAACTCAAATCAGCAAAGAGTTATTTCGCTTAGGCGTGAGTCATCATGCACCGATGACCTCGTCAGAACGAGATAAGAATTTTACGGCTCGATCTTCGGTTTTGATTGATTCTTGGAATGCAGCCAAAGGCATTGAATTTGATGCTGTGATTATCGTACTAGCTGAGATTTCCGAGGAATTTGAAGAACAAGCAGGGCTTTATACTGCAATGACTCGTGCGAAAGATCATCTCGTGTTTGTCTATGAGAATAGAAGCGGAATTGTTGATATTTTAGAAGATATTTTGACCTCACCTGATCAGCTTAGCGAATCATAAGAGAAACAGATTGAAGCGCTCCGATGATTAGCCCTAGAATTCCACCTAGATTGACGATCGCTTGTAGTTCGCTGCGCACAATTCCATTAATTGCAGCTTCTAAATCAGCAGGAGAAGTCGCTTTTACTCGATCCGTGATCACTTGATCGATATTGAGGATTGGAATTGCTTGAGCGACAATTTTCTCCAAATCTTTCTCCAAATAACGCTCTAAAATGAGCGCTAATTCTTCGCTAACTAGATCTAGAGAAGAAAGAACTGCTTCTGAGTTTTGTAAGCGATTCAGAACAACAGATGCGACATTTTCCCAATCGACAGATTGGCTCAATCCTTGCAAGACATCTGAGCCACGATCTTGAAGATAGTGACGAACACTATCCCGCATGGTTTTGCGAAGTTGTCTCACTGTTGCAACAGGAAGATTTTGTAACGATAGATTCTGTAGCCATTCTTTAAATCGCTGCTTGACTCCTAACGAGAAAGTCAACTCTGCTAGAACGGCATTGCTATTTTCTTTCTCATCTAAACAAAACGTTCTCAGACGAGTTAGAGTATTCCGTACTCCAAATAAATTAGCAACAACCCAGTAAGTTCCGCTTGTTTTTTCTCGGAAGCCTTCGTCGATGACTTGAATATTACGATCGGTCAAAAAATCGATTAATGTCTGCCGCAAGACATCAGGTGGAATGACAATTTCGATTAACCATTCTGACAGCTTCTCTGCTTGTTCTTCACTCAGCTGAAACTCTAAAATGACTTGATCAAAAATGTGATTTAACTGATCCTCAAGAAATTCTTCTTGTCTGGCTACAACCTTCAGCAATCGAGGCAAAGACTGCCCAAATAGATCTCTCAGAATACTTCCTAAGATTTTTGCAGTTTTTTGTTCTTTGCTTTCTTGAAGTTGTTCGATCGATAATTTTAACAACCAAAGAATTGCAGCCTGCACACGTTCTGTTTGCAGCAGTCGGCGCGCCAAATTTTGTAATTCTTCGGGCGTTAATAGCGATCCCATAATCGTGTCAGAGATTCGCTTCGCCAGTCGTTCTTGATTTCTTGGAATCAAACCCGGCGTAAACGGAATTCGCCGTCGCCCGATATAAACTGCTCGATAAGGGCGAAACAGCATCTTAATTGCGATGTCATTGGTGAAATAGCCAATCACACCGCCAACTACAGGAGGTCCAACAAATAGCCAGAGCGTCGAGAGATCCACAGGACTTCAGGAGAGGCGATCGCCTCATTTCGTAATAACCAATACTCCCATCGTACCGCCCGCGATCGGGTAATGGGTGGCAGTTGCAAAACCTGCTTGCTCGGCAAGGCGAACTTGCTCGCGACCCGTTGGAAATTTATCAAGACTGGGCGCGATATAGGCGTATTCTTCAGTAAAGCCCATGCGTTGAGCCGCCGGAACGACGACTTCATCGAGATACCACTGTTGAAAGGTTCTGACGAACGCACTGTCAGGACGGTGCATATCGAGAATTGCGGCCTTTGAGCCAGGTTTGAGAACACGATGGATTTCTTTCAAACTGCTTAAGATGTCAACCACGTTGCGTAAGCCATAGCCCATCGTGATGCAGTCAAATTGATTGTCTGAAAGTGGAAGATTTAAGACATCGGATTGAATCCAGTGAATCGGAGGCTTGATGCAGCGGCGTTCACTGCGATCTCGTGCGACCTCTAACTGAGCCGCTGAGAAATCAACTCCGTAAACTTGTCCGGTTCTGCCTGCCTTTTCTGATAGCATTTGAGCCAGATCGCCACTTCCGCAGCACAAATCCAGACAGGTATCTCCGGGTTTGGCACCGCTCCACTTGACTGTCATTTGTTTCCAGATGCGGTGCATTCCGAAACTTAGTCCGTGATTCAGCTCATCGTAGACGGGAGCAATACGATCGAATAAAGCTTGAATATGATCAGAATTCATTAAGATAAGCGCTTCTCTAAAATGGGTCTCTCTAAAATTTTAAGTTTCGAGAGGTGTAGTTGCGACAGGGATTTTAGAGAAACGCTGATTTGGCTATACTGCGACTGCAATATGAGCGGAGCGGCTACAAGTGATGGCTAATGCCACTTGTTGAGCTGAGAGGTGCAGCAGCAGCAGTTCGTCTTCTCTCAGGCTTTGCGGGTGTTTCCATTGCAGGCAGAGAACGGCTAATACTTCGCCTCGGAGCGTGACTGGGACGACGAGATGTGCGCCGAAACTGGGATCTTCTGCTTCGGTTGCGACTTGCATACTTTGAGATGCGATCGCTTCTTTCACTAATGAAGATGCTGCTATATCGGAGGTACCACTTGCACCATAGGTTGCACTATTCGTAAATGCACCATTTTCAATTAATTGAATGGTACAGAGATCGGCAAGGAAGTTTTGACCAAAGGCGGTAGCGATTGGCTCTAATGTACTTTCAACGCTGGTTGCGCTTTGGGCGACTCCAACAATCGAGGATAAGAGCGCGGTTTGTGATTGAGATCGGCGCAGTTCTTCTGTGCGCTGTTTCAATAATTCATAAGTTTCGGCTGCTCGTTGGACAACGGCTTTTAACTCGTTGGGATCCCAAGGTTTGGTGATGTATTTATAAACTTGTCCAGAGTTAATGGCTTCGACTAAATCTTCAACATCGGTGAAGCCTGTAAGGATAATCCGCATGGTGTCGGGGAAGTTCGGCACTGTGCGGCTGAGGAACTCGGTTCCTTTCATTTCGGGCATCCGTTGGTCAGAAATGATCACAGCGACTTCGCCTTCTTCGGAGAGCAATTTCAGCGCGTGGATGCCGCTTTCTGCTTTCAGGACGTTAAAATCGCGACGGAATGTCCGGTAGAGCAGATCGAGGTTGTCGGGTTCATCATCGACGACGAGCATTTTGGCTTTTTTGGGTCGATCGAGATTCATCAGTTGGCGGCTAATCGGTTCTAGTTCTGGAATTGCATATTCCATCGATCGTCACTCCTTCGCAGCTTGGGAACAGTGAGTTTGAGTACTTCTAGTCTTGCCACTTTGAGCGAATTTGTAACAAATACCTTTGGTTTAGATGAGATCTCTAATCATTCATGTCGCAATTTGAGCGCATGAACAATGCTCAAAACGTCACATGTCCAAGCAGGCAGGATGAATGTCATGGCAATTTCTTCCAAACTATTGATCCAACAGAGGACGATCGCTGCCCAAAGCGGTGGAGCATAACCGAATCCGAATAGCGCGATCGCTGCCACGAGTAAAGCTAATCCCCAAGCCTTTGCGGTGTAAGTATGAAAACTGGGAAGCTTCCTAAACTTAATCAAGCTAATTGAAAATAGAAGAAATTGCGCCGCAACAGCAATTAATAAGGGGATTTTAAAGTCAAGAATAACCGTTGGATAAACGAGCCAGGTACTCAAAGCAAGACAGAGAAATAAACAGATGTCTGCCCAACTATCTGCTTGACGAAGTTGAGGGGTGCTCACTTTTAATTTACGAGCAATAATGCCATCGAAAATATCAGAAACGATCGCGAGAATATAACCGCAAAGAAACCAATTTGTAACTGCTCCATCGAGAGCATCTAATAGGAGAAAGGGCGCGATCGCAAATCGAAATCCTACTAAAATTGCAGGAAGATAAGTAAGTTTGATCATTTTCTTAGTATGAAAACTTACTCGTTAGATACGAATTGATTTTCAGAAATCCGGAAGTTCAAATCACCTGATCACTTAGAAGCGATCGTGCTTCAATCTCAGTTTTGAGTACCTTCTACCTGATTTCTCAAGCCATCAGGAGATAACACCTCGATCGTTGAATCAGTGAAGCCTTCAACATCGCGAGTGACGATCGCATCTAAACTCAGGGCGATCGCACAAGCAATCTGGACGGCATCCTCGAAGTCACTCTGATTTGAAAGAATTGCTTGCTCTAAAACATTACGATCGACGGTACAAATTTCCATGATGGCAAGAATATCAGTTACAGCATTTCTCGCCATTTCAGCGCTTTTTGTCTGCCGTTTCACCACATAGTAGACATCTGTTAGAGTAGTCGCTGAGACAAATCCTTTAATTTGATCTGCTCCAACTGCCCTAATCAAAAACGCTGCATCTGCTGTAAATGGCTCTCGGCATAAAATCGCGTCCAACAAAATATTGGTATCAAAAAGGACTCGCATTATAGGTATTTCTGGGCCAAACGTTCATCTAACATTGCTGCCACTTCCTCATCTGAAGGAGGTGGGGCATCTGTTTGTGCCATTCCGATTAATCGCTCAGCTATCTCCTGACGTTTGGTAACTGGTCTAGGAGTAGGTTGAAGCGATCGCATAAGAACATTCGCTAACTTCAATCGTTCTTCAGGAGACAGTTTCAAAGCTTGGTCTTGAATTTCATCTAATTGCATAAACGATGCCCGTCAAGAGGTTGCCATCTTTATTATTATCGCCAATTTATTCGGCTAGGCTTCAGAACGATGAGTTGTATCCAAAGGGTCAAGATCTGCGATCGACATCAAATCTTTTCTGACTCAGCTTCGGTATGGTCGACATCGGAGGCTCCAAGACCGGCGATCGATATCAAAAAGTCAGAACCACTTTTCGGCTTTGGTTGGTCAACTTTGTACTGCAAGTAGTCAATGAATGTTGCAAGTTCGAGTAAGCTCTCATCGGGTAGAGTATTGACCGCTTCAAGTAGTTTTTGTCGTTCTACAGAATTCATCGCAAATTCTCTAAGATTTCTGACTCTATTTTAGATTTCAAAACGACGATCGCTCTAAATGGATACCTTGTACGATCGTTGGCATAGTGTCCTCTCTCGAATCATTCCTCTACTCTCTCATATTGCTGGAAACTGGGATAAGCGATCGCATTTTTTCTTCAATTTCCGTCTTGGCTAAGTTACCTAGGTAGGGATGGACAAATTCAAGTTCTTCTCTAAATCGGCAAGCAGTTCCTTTACTTGATGACGTTGTTGATCAAGCCATACTTTTTCTGCTTTGTGCTGAGTAAGCATTTCTTGTTGATAACGGTATTGTTTTTCAAGTAGATCGTTGAAAAACAACAGAACTTGTTGAACACATTTTTCTAGAAGTTTGAGGCGATCGTGAATTATTAACTCGACGCGCTCTTCGATCTTCTCAAGCCCTTTCTTATACAAGTCTTCGATTTCTTTCCACAAGATCTCGCCAAAACGCTTGTTCCACTCTTCTATGACTCCTCCTACCATTTGATAGAGATTAAGGGCATAAGCATCTGATGTCCTACTGACTTGCTCTGCATTTTCCTGAAGCTCTCGTAGCAACTGTACCTGCTCTGTATTTAGCTGAAGCTGCGATTCTACGTCTAGAAGTTTGACAAAGAAAAATGTCTCTTCAAAGAAAACTTGGCCTGAATCGCGAAACTGACGAAAAATGGCTTGAATTGCTTGATCGAGATTGTTGGAAATAAGCTTCAGTTTGCTTGGAAATACAAGTTTGAACCTATCTTTGTCTCCCCACCCTATACCTACTCTTTGCTCTTGTGTTTTTGGATCGAGAAAAAATTTTTCCCTCAATTCCTCAATTAATAATGTCCAGTTCCGCTGTTCTAGTTCGATTACTTCTTGTGTAATCTTTTCCATTTGTTGCTGAAGCTGGTTCCAGTAGCCAACAACCTGTCCAATTGCTTCCAAAACCTCAGACGTATCAATTTCAGCAACTTGTTGTTTACTCTGCCATTTGTCTTCTGCCGAATCTAAAGTTACCAAACAAGCTTGAAGATCTTTCCTTAAAAAGTTTGAAGATTGAGTTAGTTCTTTTAGACAAGCTTGAACCGACAAATTCAAATGATTGGCTGTCTGTTTAATCTCCATAGACTCAACACCCTTGTATTGATCAGCCAATACGCCTTCTACTGATTGGGAAACAGATCTTAGAGTTGAAAAGTAATTGTTCACAAGACAAAAAGGGGACAGAATTTCAATCTTCAGATTTCCCTAGATGCTGTGGAATAAATCGTTTTAAAATTTGATATGTCGAAATCTCATTCGGGCAATCTATGGAAGACTTTCACCTCAATCTGTATTCCATATGGACTTTTATTTCACCGCGATTGCTCAGCAAATGCTTGCATCTGGCGAAGCTCGTTACATGGTTTCAAAAGCTGGCGAATTGCTCCCCGTTTTAGTGAATTCTCATACAGGAAAAATTATCGAGATTGCTAGAGTTGCGGCGGAAATGCCCATAAATCCTATCGCACCTATTACAAACCTGATCGAAGGTGCAGCACAGATGTATCAAATACATCGCGGATTCCAAAAGACTTACGGGATGATTGAAGAAGTACAAAAAAGCTTGGGAGTTGTTCAGCAAAGTTTGGGAGTTTTGCAAACGACAACTACGATTGTAGGTGCAGGCGTAGCAGTCACCGGAGCTTTAACCGCTGTTAACTTATACCAAACACTCCAACTTCGCAAAGACGTAAAGGAATTGCGAAAAGACCTCAGCAATGGCTTTTTAGATCTCAAGCAGGTCTTATCAGGACAACACGCAGATATTCTAGAGCGACTCGATCAAACTACTCTTGAAGCACGACGGCGAGAGTTTGAAGCTGCATATGCAAAATTTACAGAAGCATTGAAACTTGTTGGACTTGCTGCTGAAATGAATAATTCAATCGTACGAGACCAGCATTTTGCAAATGCTGTGCAGATGATGTACGAATCGCTATCTATCTATAACGATCCGCGATTGATGCCTGAAATGAGTGCAGCAGAAAGGCTACGTCGCGCAGAGTGTGCTTGGATAATAGAATCTGCGATTGCCTACGTTTTTTCCCTACAAAATGAACCTAGCGCAGCTCGTACAAGTCTTACAACACTACGGGAGAAAATTCAGCGAGATTCGTTTGAGATTGTGAATGCTTGTCAGTCGCAAGTTGAGCTTGATTTTATTTTTCCAGAACTAATGCGAATTCAGAGTCAAGATTTAGCTGCCTTAAAGCTATGGAGTACTCAAATTGATGTTATTCAAGCTTTACCATCTAGTGAATTAGAAGCTCTCCCCGATCTCAGATTCACCGAATTGCCTGAAATTGAAGTTTTAGAAGTTCCAGAAGAAGTAGCCTACCTCGAACTTCAGTCTAAGTCTAATTTTCACTCACTTCGAGATCAGCTTCGATTCAAATTTAAGCCGCAATTACGTACAGAATATGAAACTACGATTGCGCAACAAGCAACTGAACTGGGTTATTCCTCATTTGCTAGATCAAATTGGGAAGATGTTTCAGATTTAACTGTTTCTAATCTTTTCTGGTATTTGGAGGGAAGAAAAAATAAAGGAGATGGATTATCCATCTCCTCAAATCAGTTGTAGAAATATCTACAAATTAGTAGCGGTAGCCGCTTCCACCAGAACCTGGTTTGTGAACGATGAAGCTCATCACTTGGCACTGTTTGATGTTGTCGAATGCTACGACGCGGATGTAGCAATTCGAGTACTCAGAACGGCACTGTTGAACTTCGTTCAGAACTTCTTGAGGAGAAGTTGCGTTGAACAAAGGCAACTTCCACATTGTCCAGTAGTACTGCTCAGGAGCAGACGATTCGCTGAACTCGATGCAAGGGAAGAACCCGTTCTCGATCGTGTATTGGATCTGACGAGCGATTTGAGCATCGGTCAAAGGAGGCAAGTAGGAGAACGTTTCAAAACGCTGCTCTTTAGGGAGAGTTTTCATGAAATCCTCAATAAATTAACTAGGTTCAGGATCAGAATCTTCAGTTGTGGTCGTCAAATCGAGTTGCGTCATTCGTTCTAGCTGTTTGCGGCGTTGTTCCATGTTCGCTTGCTGCATTGACGATCGCAGCATTTCCGGCAGCACATCGGCAATCTCTTCAGCAAGATGCTCTCGCACCGTCAGAATTCGGAAAGCCAAATCCTGACGTTCGCGAAACAAAGCCTCCATAAATGCTTCACCGTCTGTAATGCTTTCTCTGGAAGAAAACTTGTGCAGCCAGTAAGCCTTCTTTGGATCAGTTTCGTCTAGCTGAGCATAAACAACCCGGACAGCCTGATACGTCAAATAGCTTGTCAGCGTTTTTGTCGTATCTTTCGCAATTCGCTTCAGATCCATAAGTTGAGTTTTGAATAATAGATTTTAGATCTTGGGTTTTGGCTTATTGTGCAGCCTAAAACCCAAAATCCGCAATCTAAAATTCATCAGACGGTATCAACAGCTTCAAACTCGAACTTGATTTCTTTCCAGAGTTCGCAAGCAGCTGCCAAGTCAGGCGACCAGCGGCAAGCTTCACGGATGATGTCTCCACCTTCACGCATCAAGTCGCGACCTTCGTTACGAGCTTGGACGCAAGCTTCGAGCGCAACACGGTTAGCCGTTGCACCAGGTGCGTTACCCCATGGGTGACCCAAGGTTCCACCACCGAACTGCAATACAGAGTCGTCGCCGAAGATTTCAACCAACGCAGGCATGTGCCATACGTGGATACCACCAGAAGCAACTGCCATGACACCAGGCATGGAAGCCCAGTCTTGGGTGAAGTAAACACCACGGGAAGGATCGCGCTCAATGTAGTTCTCACGCAGCAAGTCGATGAAACCAAGGGTGATCGCCTTGTCACCTTCGAGCTTACCAACGACGGTTCCGGTGTGAATGTGGTCACCACCAGACATTCTCAAGCACTTCGCCAAGACGCGGAAGTGGATCCCGTGGTTCTTCTGACGGTCGATAACTGCGTGCATTGCGCGGTGAATGTGCAACAGAACGCCGTTATCACGACACCAATGAGCCAAGGAGGTGTTTGCTGTGAAACCACCGGTCAAGAAGTCATGCATGATGATCGGCATTTCGAGTTCTTTCGCGAACTCTGCACGCTTCAGCATTTCTTCGCAGGTTGCAGCGGTTACGTTCAGGTAGTGACCTTTGATTTCGCCGGTTTCAGCTTGTGCCTTGTGGATTGCATCTGCAACGAACAAGAAGCGATCGCGCCAACGTTGGAACGGCTGCGAGTTGATGTTTTCGTCGTCTTTGGTGAAGTCCAAACCGCCGCGCAGACATTCGTAAACTGCACGACCGTAGTTCTTAGCGGACAGACCCAGTTTCGGTTTGATCGTACAACCGAGCATCGGACGACCGTATTTGTTGATTTTGTCGCGTTCAACTTGAATCCCGTGAGGAGGACCTTGGAAGGTCTTCAAGTATGCAACCGGAATGCGAAGGTCTTCGAGGCGCAGCGCTTTCAACGCTTTGAACCCGAATACGTTACCGACCAAAGAGGTCAGCAAGTTGGTAACAGATCCTTCTTCAAACAGGTCGAGAGGATATGCAATGTAAGCAATGAATTGGCTATCTTCGCCACGGACAGGCTCGATATCGTAGCAGCGTCCTTTGTAGCGATCGAGGTCGGTCAGCAAGTCCGTCCAAACGGTCGTCCATGTTCCCGTTGAGGATTCAGCAGCAACAGCAGCAGCAGCTTCTTCGGGCGGAACGCCAGGTTGAGGAGTCACCCGGAACGCTGCCAAAATATCGGTGTCTTTAGGCGTGTAGTCTGGGGTGTAGTACGTTAAGCGGTAATCTTGTACCCCAGCCTTATACCCAGCTTTCGACTGGGTTTTGGTTTGAGCGTAGGACATATCTCCCTTCCTGTAATGAAAAACGATGGAAAACCTTATAAGCAGACATCACCAACAGTGACCAGAGAAATCCTCTGACCGAATTGGTTGGCATATTGCCCTAGTCACTGGGGATCAGTTTGCCACAACATGATCCCATGTTTGGAGTCAGTTTCTTTAATCTCGACTGATTCCGGTGCATAGGCGCAGACTTTCAGAATCATATCAGGATTTCAATAAGCCTTACTTTAGAGAATCTATGTTCGTTGATAAAAAAATGTTATCAGACATGTCCAATTATTACGTTTGCCATATTAAAGCTTAAGAAAATTGGAACTGCCTCATCTGCTTCAGAAAATGCGATCGCTGTCAAGAGGATGAGCATTCTGATTTGCCCGAAAATCGCCCAGTTTATAATAAAAAATCTGAACTAAATCTTAACTAACTACAAAAATTAGAAGCGAATGATTCGTGAAACCATAGAATTATGCCTTACCAAAAAATAGATGCGTCTGAGCAGAGATGTCCGTAGTTTCATCTAGGTTCCAACAAAGCTCGATCATTTTATCCCGGCGGTAGTTTATACCCTTGTACTATGAATATACTGCTGAGACAATTTTTTGGTTTTATAGAATACTAAAGCGAGGCTTAGTTTATGTCTCTTTTAAAACGATGTGCAGCAGAGTTTCTAGGCACATTATGGCTGGTCTTTGGGGGATGCGGAAGTGCAGTCTTGGCAGCAGCTTATACAGCAGATACAGCCAAGATTGGTGAGAATACGACGTTTCCGCTAGGAATTGGTTTGGTTGGCGTGTCGTTAGCATTCGGGTTGACGGTGCTGACGATGGCTTACGCGGTCGGTGGAATTTCAGGTGGACACTTTAATCCGGCGGTTTCGTTTGGATTATTTGCGGCGAAGCGGTTTCGCGGTGGACAAAACTTGCTGGCGTACATTGTGGCGCAGGTTTTAGGCGGAATTGTGGGGGCTGGAGTTCTGTATTTGATTGCGTCCGGAAAGCCTGGGTTTGCGCTAACGGGATCGAATCCTTTAGCGACGAATGGATTTGACGCACATTCGCCGGGAGGGTACGGATTAGTCGCTTGCTTTTTGGCAGAGGCGTTTTTGACATTCTTCTTTTTGCTGATCATTTTGGGCGTGACCGATCGACGAGTTGCAAGTGGATTTGCGCCTGTTGCGATCGGGTTTGCGTTAACTTTGATTCATTTGATCAGCATTCCAGTTACAAACACTTCAGTGAATCCAGCACGGAGTCTGGCTCCTGCGGTATTTGTCGGTGGAGAATTGTTGGCACAGGTTTGGTTATTCTGGGTGGCTCCGATACTCGGCGCAGTTTTAGCTGGATGGGTCTATTCATCCTTGTTTGAAGATGCGCATACTTCGGATGAGCCGGAGCGGATTGAGGAAATGGTTTAGCGAATTGGGAGCGGAGGTAAAAGCCTCCGCTTTTTTTAGGGCTGACGAGTTGCGATCGCGAGGCGAATGTTGGGAATCGATCTCAGCCGATCCATAACAGTAATGACTTGCCCGTGAGGGACTTTCTCGTCGGCATTGATCACAACAACGGCTTTAGGATTTCGGCTAAGAATTTCTCGCACTGCAGCAGGGAGAGTGCTGATATTCATTGGTTTTTTATCGAGAGCAAGCTCGCCGTTCGGAGTGATAGTAATCACGACTTGAGAAACTTTTTGAGATTCAGCGGTGACAGCCTTGGGAAGAGCGACGGGTAAGCCTTGCGATCGCGTAAGAAACAGCGTAGACATGATGAAGAATGTCAGGAGCGCAAAGATTACGTCGATCAGGGGTGCAAGGTAGATTTGGGGAGGTAGATCTGGGTCTTCGGGCAAGCGCATAATAGAAAATCCTGGATTTGATCGTGTGGGGTTCAGGCTCAACCTTTCCTACAGTTGATTAATTTCACTGAGCTACTGATCACGAGCGACCGATTAACTCACGACTTAGAAAGTGTGCCGACGACGATAGAGAAGTTCTAACTGTCCGCCGTACTCTTGAATCAGCGCAATCTGGCGCGCGTACAAACCTCGGAACAGATTGGCAAACAAGAGGGTGAAGATGGCGACAACCAGACCCGAAGCAGTAGAAATCAGAGCTTCACTGATCCCGCCTGTGACTCCCAGTGTATTCGTCCCCCCAACATCTCCAAGCCGTAGGGAAGCAAACGAGTTAATCAGTCCGGTGATAGTTCCTAGCAATCCGAGCAGGGGAGAAAGACCGACGATCGTGTCAAAGACCGTATTAAAGCGTTTGAGCAAAGGAATCTCTGCGAGTCCGGCGCTTTCGAGAGCGAGGCGAAATTCTTCAGGCGTAGCTTGCTCTAATTCTAGGGCGGCAAGGAAGATTCTAGCGATCGGTAAATCGGCGTTCTTTTCTAACATTTGGAACGCGGCAATTTGGTTGCGTTTATAGACGCTGAGCACTTCTCGTGCCACTCTTTGATGACGTTGGGAGACTTTGCCCCAGAAAAGAATTCGCTCTAGAATCAGCGCGACTGCCAGGATTGAGAAAAGCAGAAGCGGATACATGACAAGTCCGCCAGCAATAAACCAGTTAGGCATGAGCAATGGGCAATCTTTGGACGATTCATTATTATCGATGACTTTGAGTACGATCGTGGGAATTTCGGAGCGTGTTTCAGGCGTGAGCGCTGATTCAATTTATACAGGTTGCGCTGCAAAAAAGGTTTCAGAGAGTCTGATACCGACATCATTCATGCGCTGTTGCAAGCTGTCTAAGAATTCATGCAGCCCGGATTCCATCACATCTTCGATCGTTAAATAATCTAAATCCGATCGCAGTTTTCCGAGCGATCGCTCAACGGATGTATTCCAAGCGCCTTCAGGTGTTCCGGTGATTTGATGCAGCGATCGCTCAGTTTGGCGAATACAATATCGAATCGATCGCGGAAATTCTCGATCGAGCACTAAAAACTCAGCGACCGAAGTTGGGGTGATGCGATGCACGCCACGTTTGCGATACATCTCATACGCACTTGCAGACCGCAACAATGCCATCCACTGCAATTGATCTAACGTTGTGCCCACATCTCGAATCGAAGGAAGCAAAATAAAGTACTTCACATCGACAATTCGACTCGTTTTATCGGCTCGTTCCAGCCAGCGACCCATCAGTCCAAAATGCCAGCCTTCGCTATGGGTCATCGTGGCACTGGCAACTCCCGCAAACAGATGGCTTGCAAGTTTAACTTCACTAAAAAATGTAGGAAAATCAAGCCGATCCGCGACTGCTGCATCATTGACAAAGTGATAGAACGCATTGATCTGTTGCCACATCTCAGACGAAATAATTTCACGTACCGATCGCGCATTCTCACGGGCAGCATTCAAGCAGGAAATGATGGAGTTGGGATAAGTGCGATCGAAGGTCAAAAACCGAATTACATTATCCGCAGTGGCTTCTCCATACTTCTCTTGAAAGATAGCTAAATCTCCAGTCGTCCGGATCAATGGCTCCCATTGCTGAACAACCCCGATCGGTGAATCGAGAGATAAATTCAAATTCACATCAATGAAGCGCGCAATATTCTCAGCACGCTCAACATAGCGATTCATCCAGTAGATCGAATCTGCAACTCTACTTAGCATTGTTCTTTCCTCTAGCTAGCTAACCACCCAAGTATCTTTATATCCGCCGCCTTGCGACGAGTTGACGACTAATGAGCCGCGCTTCAACGCAACGCGAGTCAGGCCTCCTGGCGTGATGTAGATATCTTCGCCATACAAAATATAGGGACGTAAATCCACATGACAGCCTTCAAACTCATCGCCCATTAAGGCAGGCACACGCGATAAGCAGAGGGTCGGTTGAGCAATGTAATTGCGAGGAGCAGCTTTGATTTTTTCTGCAAATTCTGCTCGTTCTGCTTCAGTCGATTGTGACCCAATCAACATGCCATAGCCCCCCGACTCATTCGCCGCTTTGACCACGAGCTTATCTAAGTTGGCGAGCACATAGCTCAATTGTGAAGGCTCCCAGCAGAGGTAAGTTGGAACATTCGACAGAATCGCATCTTCGCCGAGATAGTAGCGGATCATTTCTGGAACATACGCATAAATCACTTTGTCGTCTGCAATTCCAGTTCCCAAAGCATTGGCTAAGCCTAATCGACCCGATCGATAAACATCCATCAGTCCTGGTACTCCCAGCAGTGAGTCTGGGCGGAATGCTAACGGATCAATGAACTCATCATCAATGCGTCGATAAATCACGTCGACTCGCTTCAATCCTTTCGTGGTTCTCATTTGCAAGTAACCGTCTGCAATCACAAGATCGCGACCTTCGACGAGTTCAACGCCCATCTGCTGAGCCAAGTAAGAATGCTCGAAGTAAGCAGAGTTATAAATGCCTGGGGTCAGTAGTACAACAGTGGGATTCTCAATGTAATCAGGAGCGAGATTCAGCAACGTTTCGAGTAAATAGCTTGGGTACTCTTCGACCGGCTGAATGTTCATGCGATTAAAGACGAGCGGCAGTGTGCTTTTCATAATCCGCCGACTTTCGAGGACATACGACACGCCAGAAGGACATCTGAGATTGTCTTCTAGGATGTACCATTCTCCAGTGCGATCGCGAACTAAATCCATCCCGCTAATATGTGACCAAATTCCTTTCGGGGGCTTCAATCCCATACAGGGCTTGAGAAAGCCTCGCGAAGAAAACACAATCTCGGATGGAATCACGCCATCTTGAATGATCTTTTGGTCGCCGTACACATCGGCTAAAAACTCATTCAGTGCAACGATTCGCTGCTTCAGTCCCTTTTCTAAAATCTGCCATTCTGCAGCCGCGATCGTCCGAGGCAGAATATCGAACGGAAAAATTTTCTCGGTGCCCTGCTCATCGCCATAGACGTTGAAAGTTACGCCCATTTTGAATAGTGCAATCTGAGCGGCTTGCTGACGATGTTGAATTTCTTCGATCGATAAAGAATTAATCCGGTCAATGAGCGGAGTCACTTCTGGACGAGGACGACCCGGCGCATCAAACAGTTCGTCGTAAAAATGTCCAGGATCATAGTTTGCTAACTTCACAACAAATCACCATAGTGCTCTCTGATTAATAGGATTGAGTGAACTGCTTAAGCTGTAAAGCTGAATACTAAATCCATCATCTTAGGAATCAAGAAATATAACGAAGTCAATCTATTCTCTGAATGAAATTGCAAGGTAGAGATGGAATTCTGCAAAGTTTGGCAATTCATGATGTACGCAGCAGATTTGGGAAACGGACAACGGTTAACGATCGAGAATGTTGGAACACAGACTGTGCTGACTTGGACAAGCCAGAGTTCTGGTCAGCAACAAAGCCAGCAAATGAGCCTCTCGCTTGGCGCTTGGTCAAGTATGCCGAAGTTGTTTAAATCACATTCCAGCTTTATTTTGCAGATCGAATCTCAACGCACGTCTTACATTCGATTGCAGGCAAACGGAATTAGTCTGTTGAGCGAAGTGCCGCTGATGCTTGGTTCTGAAGAGGTTCTGTTGCAGCGTGTCACGACTCCTAGTAGTCCCAAAATGCCAGAAATGAAGCCATTAGAACCCCTGCGGATGGGCAATATGACCATGCGAATGGAACCGATGGAGATGAGCATGGGCAACATGAATCTCCGATTCGAGACTGAGACATCTTCATCTGCCAATGCTTCAACGGCTCACTTCTGTTCGCAATGTGGAACGAAAGTGCAAGAGAACGATCGTTTTTGTGCGCACTGTGGAACAAGGCTAAAAAGTTAGCAACTAAATTCCCCGAATCCGAGGAATTTAGAAGGCGATAGTATGGCTAGCTATGTTCAAAAGTCTGGCTCAAGGCGTGGGCGGAAAAGTTGCAGACCCTAAATCACCCGCCGCACCCATGACTTTAGCTTCGCCATTGTTGTACGACAGCGAAACTCCTCCCGCGTTTCCCGTATTGATCTCGACAGATTTACCACTCCAAGATCTCTGGGTTCCTTTTGTCAGTGTGCCTTCGTAAACAGAAGTTCCATCAACGAGGACTTCTACCCAGCTTTCCTCAGTGATATTCATTTTGACATTGACAGCCCCTGGAGACGGTGAAGCAGGAGTCGGGCTGCTTGGGGTAGAACCGACTGGAGCAGAACTGCCGGGTGTAGGCGCTTGAGAGGGTTGTACAGTCGGAGAAGTTGCAGCACTAGGATTCGATCGCTCTGGCTGACGATTGACAAACGTTGAAGCGAGAACGCCGATGACACCTAATCCGATTGCAGCCGCTAAAGCAATCAGTGGCAGACGAGCAGGTGGCTCACTGGTGCTGATGCGAGGAGGCGTAGGAACGGAGTCGCGGACGGCAGTAGGCTCGAGTTTTTGAGCAGGCTGAGGATCACGAATGGCAGCAGGTTCAGAAGCTTTGGGTGTGGGAAGTGGAGTCGGAGCTTCGCTATGCACGACCTGAGGAGGCTCAGCAGCCCTGGGGATGGAAGGTTCAGGTGCTTTGGGAACAGCAGGCTCAGATGCTTTAGGGAGAGCAGGCTCAGGCGCTTTGGGGATAGAAGATTTGAGAGCAGTTGGCTTCGGGGTTTGAGGCTCGATCGTATTCGAGATCAAAGAAGCTGTCGCTGGAGCAGGCAGGGGGGAAAGATCGACAGTGAACTCTTTCGACAGTGCGATGCCGTCAAGCCCAATCGCATCCGCAAAACGCCGAATGAAGCCTTGAATGAATACAGGCTCGGGAAGCCGATCGAGATTTGCATCTTCGAGCGCAATCAGTAATCGTTGCGGAATGTAGGTTTTCGCGGCAATTTCTTCGAGCGACATCGATTTTTTCTGACGCTCCTGACTGAGCCGCGTTGCGATCGCTTTAAGTTGTTCTTTTTGTGCCGACATACCCATAAATCCTACGACTTTCTTTAGCCTTGCATCATGACAAAAGCACTTTAGATCGAGCCTAGCTGCTTGAGTCAAGCGTATCGTGTTTCAGCCCCGTGTACAAAATCACGATCGCTTTTCAGTATGATGGGGAAGCTAAAATTCTGTAAAGCGTTTTGGCGGAGAGTTCTGATTGTATAACTTATGCTGCGCCGCCCTGATATTGCGTTTATTCCCACCCCTGAAGCCGCGATCGAAACTTTGCTCGAAGTTTTACAAGTCAATGATTCTGATGTAATTTACGATCTCGGATGTGGCGATGGACGGATTTTGATCAGTGCCGCATTACAGTTTGGGGCGCGGGGCGTTGGGATCGACCTTGATCCCCTTCGAGTCAAAGAAGCTCAAGCGAAAGCAGATGAGTTAGGAATTCGCGATCGCGTTAAGTTTCAAGAAGCGGATTTGTTTACAAGTCGATTTGAAGATGCTTCGATCGTCGTGCTATATCTTCTGCCACATCTGAATTTGAGGCTTCGACCTGCTTTGTTTGAGCAGCTTAAACCGGGAACGCGGCTTGTCTCGATCGATTTTGATATGGGGGATTGGTTACCTGAAAAAGTGATTAAACTCGATATCGAAGAAGAATCGACCTTGTACTTCTGGACAATTCCAGCCTAATAAAAACCTCCTTGCTCTCAGGGAAGCTTAAAACATCTGCCAATCTGGAGATCGAAGCCGGCGCAACTGCTCGGCTCGTTTGCGGAAAAATGAATCGTCCAAACGGCTGTAATTGTGGCGCAGGGCATAGGTTAGACTAATTGACCAAACCCAGATATGAGCCGTTTGAGTAAAAGCAGAAATTGCTTTCAGTTCAAAAGCTTCCAGCGGAGTGACGGATTGATATCCCGCTAAAAATGCCTCTCGAACTCGACGGCTAATGCCTGTATTGAGCGCAATCTGCCGAAACTTACCCAAATCAAACGCTCGCCAACCCAATCCACATTGATCAAAATCAAATAGAGTGGGTTGATCAGTCTCTGTAAAATGAGCATTACCACTGTGCGGATCGCCCCAACAAATCCCCCAATAAGGAGCCGATCGCGGAAATGTCTGCAACTCTGATTTGATTTGCAAAATTGCAGTTTTGAGATAATCCCGATCACTACTTTGCAAAAACGGAGCGATCGCATCCCAAGATTCATCGAGCAAATACTTCAGCGTCAAAGGCTTGCGATCGAACTTACATTCAAATGCTTCTCCAGCTTGGTGCATTTTTGCGATTGTTTCTCCTAATTTCGTCGCCTGCCGAACGCTCAAATCTCCGAGCGGAATTGCACCAGGCGCATAGATAAACAAAGCAGCATAGCGATCTCCCTCTGGGGCTTTGATCACAATTGACAATTTGCCAGAGGTTGTAGGCAAGGGATAAGCAACTGAAATCCCTTTCTTTTGCAGAAAATCGAGCAACGCTAATTCAAAATCGATATCTGCTTGCGATCGCCAACCCCAATGGGAAACTCTCAGCACATACGATGCTTGATCGGTTTCAACCAAATAGACATCACTTAAACCACGGCACCAAAATTCGCACGATCTGACCGTTCCAATGTCATAGCACGACAGCACCCTAGACACGATCGCGCTTGGATCGATCGTAGAATAAAGAACGGGCAAAGAAACAACTGTCATGAACTGTTAACGATTTTGTCAACCTCTATACTGGGCTAGAACGACCTCGCTAACGGTTAGATGTGATACGAAACCCGTAAACTTGAGAATGAAGATTTAATTACAAAAGGCGATCGCTGTGATTCGAGTCGGAATAGTTGGAACTGGGTATGCCGCAAAACTGCGGGCAGAAGCTATCAATCAAGACGATCGCGCGAAGTTAGTGGGAGTAGCTGGACATCGAGCGGATAAAACAACTGAATTCGGACATACCCATCAAACTCAAGCATTTAACGCTTGGCAAGAGTTACTAGGTTCTGTTGATTTGGTGATCATTTGCGGGGTGAATTCAGAACATAGCTCGATCGCTCAAACGGCGCTTGAATCGGGCAAGCATGTGGTTGTGGAATATCCTTTAGCCATCGATCTTGAATCTGCGACAACGGCTATCGAGACGGCTCGTGCTCAGAATCGATTACTTCATGTTGAACATATCGAACTACTCGGGGGAGTCCATCAGGCATTTTTGCGATCGCTTTCCCAAATTGGCACGCCTTTTTATGCCCGCTATGCAACCGCCACACCGCAACATCCTGCACCTGCTAAATGGACTTACAATCCATCTGTCTTCGGGTTTCCACTTGTAGGAGCATTGTCTCGGCTCCATCGGCTTGTTCACGTCTTTGGACAGGTCGAATCTGTGAGTTGTCAGAATCGATATTTGAACTTACAGAGCGATCGTTTTTTGGGCTGTATGTGTAAGGCGCAACTGAACTTTCAGAATGGCGTCATTGCGGATGTTGTATATAGCAAAGGTGAAACAGCATGGAGCGCAGAACGCAAGCTAGAAGTTCAAGGTGATCAAGGCGCATTAGTCTTTGAGGGCGATTCAGGTGTGTTGATCAATTCTGAAGGTGCAACGCCGATCGAGATTGGTGCGCGCCGAGGTTTATTTACCAAAGATACCAGTGCAGTTTTAGATTATTTGTTAGACGGCAAGCCCCTCTATGTCCAACCTGAAGAAAGTTTGTATACCTTGAAAGTTGCGATTGCTGCTCAGCGATCGGCAGAATCCGGACAAACGATTCGCATCGATTAAGCACTTCGTTGCAACTTTGTTCAACTCTTGTCGATGCTGTAAGTCGAGCAAAGTTGCAACACATCCTACTTCCCTAACGATCGCAAGCCGCCTCTCGTTGGCTCGGCGTTGCATCTGGATAAAATGTCACAATTCCGCGTGCCGCCTTCACAAACACCGCTTTAAAAGGAACCCTTGCTTCTGGATCTCGTACCGTAAACAAACAAACGGACTTACTACTCGAAGTCGATCGTGAAGTTTTAAACGCGATCGTGGCATCTGTCAACAGCTCCTCAGCATTACTCACATAGGAATATCCCTTTTTCGCATCTCTAGAGATCACCTGATTGCCCCGACGCACCTCAACGCCCAAGGTATAGATTTTCCCTTCGACCACTTCTTCTGCTTGAGCATTATTCGGCAATCGTCCTGCAATTCCGGCTTGCTGCAACTGCCAGTAACGCCCTACATAATGCAATCCTCCAATTTGCTGTGAGCCTCGCAGTTCACCACAGAAGATATGCTCAAACCCTTTTCGATTTGACCAAATCGTCAGCAGATCATCTTGAAACTGCTGATCACTTCTGCGACCTGGAAAAATCTCACCCCCTACTGCGGTTTTAATCCTTTGCACAACATCAGGCGATTCTGCAAACAATCGACGCAATCTAACGGTTCCAACTGGGCTACCAAACTCTCCGCAAGTTGCAAGTGCTTTGCGATCGAACTCATTCAATTGCGGTGCAGGCGGAGTAATGTCTACTAAGCGATCGCGAGGAATGCCGACTTGCGCTGGATTATTTTCTTGATCAAAAAATGGCAAAAGTGCTGACCTAGCTGAAATCGCGCGAGTTGGCTTGGGTTTCTTCTGTCTCGCTTGGTATTCAATTCGGGGACTAGATTGAGCCAATGCAGAGGAGTAAACCGTTGTTACACCGAGTAAGAGAAGTCCAGAGCCTACTAGCCCAACTTTGAGAAATTGTTTCATCGCTCACCATCTACGAATGTCATGCCAAAAATTGGGCACTACTAAACGTAGACCATGATACGCGCCTTCCAGTTTCTCACTTACCTAAAAAATCTCTTATGCGCTCCAAAATTCCGGTTGGACTGCTCTTGCTAGTGAGTTTAATTTTCGTTGGATGTGGTGATCGATTTTTGCCATCCGCGATCGGGAAATATAGCTTGCAGGCTCGAACTGCGATCGACCAACTCTTAATCAATGCTTTTCCACGGTGGCAACCTAAAACAAATCCGAACCAGCGGACTGAAGACGCGGTTCGGAATATGAAGAAGTAGGGAATGAGAGCATAAAGAATCAGGGAGTCCTTAGAAATTTTATCTCCCTACTCCCCACTCCCTACTCCCTACTTCTACGCCTTCTTCAACCAGCTAAACATCGCACGCAGATCCTTTCCAACCTCTTCGATCGGATGCTCCGCCTCACGCCGACGCATTGCATGGAAACCTGCCTTACCCGACTGATTTTCCAGCACGAATTCTCGTGCAAACTGCCCCGTCTGAATCTCGTCGAGAATCTTCTTCATCTCTGCACGAGTTGCATCGGTGACAATTCGAGGACCACGAGTCAAATCTCCATACTCCGCAGTATTCGAGATACTGTCACGCATCGTCGCTAATCCACCTTCTACAATCAGATCCACAATCAGCTTCACTTCATGTAGACACTCAAAGTAAGCAAGCTCAGGCTGATATCCTGCATTCACGAGCGTTTCAAATCCAGCTTTGATCAGCGCACTCAGGCCACCGCAAAGCACAACCTGCTCGCCGAATAGATCAGTCTCGGTTTCTTCCCGGAACGTCGTTTCCAGAATTCCACCGCGAGTGCCGCCAATTCCTTTGGCATATGCCATTGCGCGATCGCGTGCTTGACCTGTCGCATCTTGATACACGGCAAACAAGGCAGGCACACCTTGACCTTGTTCATACGTACGACGCACCAAATGCCCTGGACCTTTTGGTGCAACCATGACCACATCCACATTCGCAGGTGGGATGATTTGAGCATAGTTGATGTTAAAACCGTGGGCGAATGCCAGCACATTGCCTTCGCTCAGATTCGGTTCAATTTCATGGGTGTAAACGGAACGTTGGACTTCATCTGGCAGCAAAATCATGATGAAATCCGCAGCCTTTGTCGCATCCGCAACACTATGAACCGTTAAGCCAGCGTCTTTCGCTTTCGTCGCTGATTTACTGCCCGGATACAGCCCAACGATGACGTTCATGCCGCTGTCTTTGAGGTTAAGGGCGTGGGCGTGCCCTTGAGAGCCGTAGCCAATAATCGCGATCGTTTTGCCCGCAAGTAAATCTAAATTGGCATCAGCGTCATAGTACATCCGAGCCATATGAGGAGTCTCCCAGCAAGTCGTAGATAATAAATTGGTGTCAGAACCAGTAATCTTATCAGAAAGTTGGGAAACTATTCGGAATCATTCAGAATTCCTAAAAGTCTGATAGGGTTGGCAAAAATAGAGCCGAGGCACGAATGTTGAGCGTGAGGTAGGATATCACCCGGTTTCTAGTAGACTTACTCAATTTACCTACTACCGTCAGTTTTCATTATTGATCTGGTTCTGGAGTCTTAATCAAATCGATTTTCGTCCCTATTTATATGGTGGGAAAATCTGTTTAATATAGATTAGATCTCTACATCAATCATGTCACTCAGTATCCTGAATTCTATACGTCTGTTCATTCAAATGACCCGATTTTGGGGAGCTTAGAACTTTCAGAATTTTCCAGTTTAAAAATCCCCCAAATTTGAGAGATTCAGGGAGCAAAACAGGCTATATATTTCACGATCAATTTGGGACTAATATCTCTCAAAGACGAAGCGATTACCTATCATTTTTTCATTACTCAATTGCATTCATCGTTTTAATCTTCAGACTTGGATGATGCGAATTGTTTGGTTGATTCTACTGGTTACTGATTTGTTCGATCGCACAAACTTCTCGGAAAATTTATTTGACTTCTTCCATTATTAATGTTGCCTTTCACGAATAGTAATGGCATGCTGGCATAGGCTGTCACGCTATTGTTTGCGACTCCGCAGACGCAAAATCGATGATTACTCTCTGAGTCCGAAAATTACAAAATCGCAGTGTAGCTAAACCTGAATTTCAATCATTCAAGTTTATGTCTTCTAAAGCTGTAAAAGTTTCGGCATTGGTTTATGCGATCGTGTTTTTAACAATTCTCATCCTTGCCTACACGGGGAACCTTCCCACCCAACTCGACTTCATTCCCTACTTGGATAAGATCGGGCATGTCATTCTCTACGCGATCGCAACCTATCTCGGACATTCCCTTTTCGGATATCGTCGTCTGCGAAATGGGTTGCCAATTTTCCCACTTCTTTTTGCGATATTCACGATCGTTGAAGAAGCAGTGCAAGGATTCTCACCCAATCGCACGCTGGATGCGATCGACCTAGTGATGAGTTTATTCGGGATTGGCTTGGGGTATCAGCTCGCCGAAAACGGCAACAAGCGCCGTTCCTAACACCACAAAGCCGAGTTTATGGAGTCCGACTCTGCTCAGCCTGATAAATGTAGAACTTGCCAAACATACCAACGGTTTCCAACTGAAACGCAGGCAAGTCAAGAAAAATGGGCAAATTCGGCACAATCGATCGCGTGGATAAATTCGTACGATAAATGCTGAATAGTCCGAAATTTTGGCGATCGGTACTTTGGAGAATTAATTTTTTAACCTGTGCTTGATTATCTTGAACAAACTGCGGGCACTGCTCGCGAATAATTTGAGGCACTTTTTGACAGCCTTCAGCTTTGATTTGCTGTAATGCAAATTCTCCAAATGCGGCTTCATCAGGATTAGTCAGCGCCATGAATCCTGCACCTCCCAGCATTGCTAACCCAACAGTCCCCAAAAGAATCTGAGAGGATTTCATCTTCACACCACCCCGCTACAATTCACGATTTGGTCTTCTATGACGTTTTACCAAGTCTACATGTTCTCAGATTCTTGAACTTATCTAATTTCTTATGCTATGATCATTAACGCAATGGCGAGCGTAGCCAAGTGGTTAAGGCAGAGGATTGTGGTTCCTCCACTCGGGGGTTCGAGTCCCCTCGTTCGCCCTGGTTCCAACCCTCACAAAAAAAGCATGAGCAAGGTGTGAGCAAGGAACAGGGAAAAACTGAATATCAAGGAAAAAGGCTCAGAAATGACCTCAATTTACCTTGGGACAAAACTGAAAAGCCTTGGGACAAAAATTGCTGTCCAGTTTGTCCCAAGGCAAACCTATATGCAGTAAGGGTTTCAGAAAAGTGGGACAAAACCGCTTTTTAGTTCTGTCCAGCTTCAAACCTATATGCAGTAAGGCTTTGAGGAGGTTTGGGACAAAAACGCCGTTTTTTTTGCCCAAACTTTTGGAAATTTTCAGTGTGAATAGAAACGTCAGTCTAAATCGATACATATCTGCTGACTATACTTAGAAAAATTGTTCTTTTTATAAAAAAGTCTGTCCAATTTGTCCCAAATGGCATCAAACCCAGTCAGGATAAGGGTTTGATTTGGGACAAAATTGGGACAAATTGGGACAAATTTTTTGTCCCAATCTCTAGAACTCCTACTGTGTGAGGATTTGAAGCTGGACAGCTTTTTTGCCCCAATTTTGTCCCAAAAGATCATCTCTCTACAACCTAGCCGTTCGCATTTATCCGCATAAATGCGGTAAAGCCCGCCACGATTGCTTTTCAGCAGATTGTTGAAAACCCTTCTCCCTCGTATTGCACCGCAGAACAGCTTAGAAGGGTAATCCTCTAGAACACGCAATGGCAACAATCACATTTGCTTTCAGACTTTCACCGCAGGAAAAAGAGCGGTTAGAGCGAATTGCAGCCGGCGAGGGCACAACCATAAGCGCGCTGATTCGTCGGGGGCTATCCCTGCTCAACACTGAACGGCGCATGATTTCCGCGATCGCTCAAAAGCAGTTGGAGCGCGGTAAAACATACCCTCTCGACCCTAACGAGCGATAACAACCCTAAACGTACAAACGTAAGCGCAATCTTGTAGACAGGGCTTCACGGGCATCCTCAAAGGGGCAAACTCAATCATTTACTGGAGAAAAATCAATGCAACGAAAAATTGACCCAAAACAATACCGACTGCCATACGACACGATCAATCTGAACGAGCAGCGGGCATTCGTCCAAGTTGGCGGTAAGTTTTATGAGATTCCTAACGCGCGGATCAGCTTGATTGAGTCGGAGCCAGAGAAAAAGGTTGAGAGTTCTGTCTCCGATCAGGACATTATCAATGCTCTTGTTTAAGTCTCATCTTGAGATGATTCATAGGTTTAATTAATACGTTCCTAAGATCGGGCAATTGTGTCCGGTCTTTTCCTTTGTTAGCGGGATAATCGGATTTAGTCCAATCTGTGTCCGGTTTTCAAAATCTGGACTAATTGGTATATAGAATCCATATACAGCAATAGTTTGATGGCTCCATTTTGATCTTGGTTAGCTGCTGTATACACAGAAGTTCAAAGCAAGATTTTTCCACGCAAATGTGCAAAAATCCACGTAGCAAGGGTTTCAGCGTTTTAGATACCCTTGCAGAGTTGGACTAATGCAGGTGCAAGCTCGCTCCCTTTAGTCCATCGTCTCAACTTATCGATCGTCCCATAACCCCCAATAGTAGATCGTGCTTACTTGGGAGATTTGTTGTGTATTAAAAAATAAAGTACTCAATATAAATCTATATGCTATATTATTGTGTATAAATTAACGAGGTACACAACATTGAGTCAGAGGGTTAATGTTAGCCTTTCAGATGCCCTTTACGAAAGGCTTCAGGTAGTAAAAGACAGTATCAATGTCTCGCAAGTCTGCCAATCAGCAATTGAAACAGCGGTAACGATCGAAGAAATCAAATTAAAGGATGTACCTGCGATGGACAAGTTACTTGAGCGTCTGAAGATTGAGAAACAGCAGTTCCGTGACGAAAGTCGCATTGATGGCGTTAAAGCGGGGCAAGAAGATGCGCTAGAGATGAGTCTTGAGGAGTTCAAAGCTCTAAACGCTGATCCTGAAGGCGGGCGACCAGATTGGGTGTATGAGAATCACATCCAATATGCTGAGGATGACTGTATACCAGGGGATGAAGATGCTTTCCTGGAAGGATGGAGCGAGGGGGCTTTGAGTGTTTGGGAACAAGTGAAAGATCAGTTGTAGAAGCGCAATCCCCGATAGACAGAATGCTTATCGGGGATTGCCTTGCTTTAATCGCCCCCGCCAACTGCAGATCTGTGCATCCAGCAAATTTGATTGATTCCTGGTGAAACTGCTAACCAAAAATCACCAGGGTTCTTAGGGTTAATTCTTCCAGCGTACCAAGGCAGCAGAGTATAAGGTTTAGTGACAACGTATGCAACTGGGGCACGTAAAGATGGGTGAGTATGGCAGTTGACATTAGGACGTGCAGAGTAAAAGCCGTCATACTTATCCTTACTATTGTTGACGCGATCGAGCCATCCTTGAGTGTCTGCTCCGTATAGCTTCCACCCCTCCCGATACCGCCTGACTTTTGCCTCCATCGGATTTTCTTTCGCTCGTTCTAAAGTGCTTTCAGGAGAGGCAATCTCTAATTGCTTCCAAGCGCTGATTGTCCCCTGCCCGATAGGTGTTGATGTCTCGTAGATTCTATTCCCGTCCTTTCTTCGGTAAAAAATTGCAACTTTGTCACTTTGCTGAGATCTCTTGAGGGCTGCCCTTGCTTCGTCTGAGAACTTGAGTAGCAC
Organism: Leptolyngbya sp. GGD; assembly: GCF_026735145.1. Classification (NCBI taxonomy): domain Bacteria; kingdom Bacillati; phylum Cyanobacteriota; class Cyanophyceae; order Leptolyngbyales; family Leptolyngbyaceae; genus Leptolyngbya; species Leptolyngbya sp. GGD. The sequence goes on along the minus strand of NZ_JAPQKE010000006.1, from coordinate 54,968 downwards.
CGGAGAAGAAACATTACGATGCCAGCTAATTTCTTCGGCTCCGTACTTGCATAGATCAGGAATCTCAGAGATTTCTAACGGGTAGACCGACTCTCCAACTTTGACGAAATAAGAGAAGCGATCATCTGTCCCATATTCTGATGGGGTTCCATACATCCGGTAAGACGACCAATTCCCTCTCACTAAAGGATCGTCCTGATGTCCCGTGAAAAGAATCCCTTCTAAAAACCATGCGGTAAAAAATAGCTTTCGATCCTCAGGTTTCTTTTCAGAAAAGAAGCCTGAGAGAGCATCATCATAATTCTGATCAAACACAGCACTTTCAGGTTCTCCTCTAGGCGCAAGCACTTGAACAACCTTGCTATATTCAATCTTGCTGTTAGGAGTAATCTGACAAATACTAGGAACCGATGGCGTATTATCAATCACCCGGCTTTCCTCTGTATGTGTGGGGCTTCCCAGAAGCGAGATCGTTAAACCCAAAGATACTGCTATCATTCGCCTCATGCTGCCTTTCCGCCACTCAAAACACACGAATATTAACCAGGTGTCTTTTGGTACGTCAGGAGAAAAGCTATGGATTCACAAGATCTTCATCCCTCCTTTGGGCTTCATGCAGAGCGAAAGAACGCCTTAAAACTTCCTATTTGTTCTGAACAATTGATCCCCCAGTAAGCCCAAACGCCTGCCCGGGGATTTTGTTAATTTTTCTTGGTGGCTCCGACTGCATAACAGCCGACACCAAATCCAAATGCCGACCCAAGCAATTTATTTCCAATCTGGCGACCGACGAGGCTACCTAACCAGGTCGAGCCAATCAGCACTGCGACAATAAAAAGTATTCGTCCATTGCCCATTTGCGTTTCTCAAATTCTGCTCATTCATGATGCGGTCTGGTTCAAGATTTCCAGGAAGAACGATCTCCAACTTCACAGTCCGGACATTAACTAAACAAGCAATCCCCCAGTGAGCCTAAACACCTGCCGGGGGATTTTATTGAGGTATCTAAAAAATGCAGACTCTTTAGGCGCTACTTTTTTGCGCGGGCTGATGTTGCGTAATTTCTTAGCTGTTGCTCCGATAATTCGTCGATCTGGCAGCGATATTCTAAGGCGGCTTCCTTAAGGAAATGCAGAGATGCGATCGCAAATTCAACGATCAGGTTTTGGGCAGGGGTTAGCGGTTTCATTATTGGAAATTCTCTCGTTAATTCTCTTCTACACCCTCAGCTTTTACTTTCTCCCAAATCTCAGCGAACCTCGGATCTGTCTGAGACAACCGCAAAACGTAATCCCTAGTCGCAGCCTCAAACCCGTCCCTAGCAGAAGACATCCGAAAGTGACGGGCGATCGCTTCCCCTGCTAACCACACATCGTCAGACAGTCGGGTTTGCCTGTTCTTAGGAACTTTCATATCAGAACTCAACATTTACTACTCCTTACCTTACTAGGTGTTTTGACTTACTCATCTATATTAGCCCGTATTGTCTTCGTTCTGTATGCGCAACGCAGACATATCGCAGATACCTATGAAAGGAGTAAGAATTGATTAATATCTGTAATTTGTCTTTGTATTGTCGTCGTTTCGTCTGCATTTAGCACTATCATATAGATGTGCGAGGGGAGAGACAACCCTGAGCGGGGGTGAAAGTCCCTGACGGAGGGTTCGCTCAGTGGATGCCCCTCGTAGACAGAAAGACTTAAATAATCGTCCGGGGTGACTGGTAAAGGACGTTAAAGCGGGATTGCAACCGCCTTGAACACAACCAAGATTCAAAATTACAGCCCTTAAGTGGGTGTTCCTCTTAGGAGAAAGACCTAAGCGTATTGAGTTGTGAGTGACCTTGTTTAACGTGATCAAGCGAAACTCTCAAGCGCTTTTGCCTCTGTGGCAATCCCAAGATACTCAGGCGATGACTCGGCTAATCAATCACCCAAGGAAAACCAAAATGCTTAATTATTCTGCGATCGCTCTCAACTGCGCTAAACGTGCCCTCAATGGCGATTATCCAGCGGTTCAGACGGTTCAATCGATTGATCCAGATTTCACTCCTGGCGCTGGTCAGGACCTGTATGCGCTGGCGTTTAAGCTACTCGCTGCATTTCTCAATTGCAAAAACTTTCCCGGAGGCGCGGCGGATGTTTAGAGTTGGCGATTTTGTCCGATGGCGAGAGTGCCCATCGCATCTATCAGCCTTTGCCCGTAATCAGATTGTGGCGGTCCAGGGTGATCGCGCACGTCTGAGATGGTTTGCGACTTTCCACCCAATGAGCCAAATGGAGCGCGTCAAGCCCACAGAGATCGAGCGACTCAAGTGTGAGTCGTATCACATGCCGATCAACTAATCAAAATGCCGTCCCCAGACTCGCAATCATCGGACGGCATTATCCCACAAACAACTTGAGGATTTTTTCATTATGGCTGACTCTATTGGCTATTTCGGCGGAAATTACGACCTGCCCGAAATCAAGGAATTTGCAGAAAGATTTGAGGATGCAGCAGGAAATTGCAGCTTATCTGAGAACGATCAATCGGCATTGGTCGCAGTGTTGGCGGTTCATGCTTGGGGATTGAAATCTGGGCTACAAGATGATTTCTGGACGAGCGTTTCGGACGCGATCGGTGATGGCGTTGAAACTTCAATGGAAAACGAGACGGAAAGCGACCCAATGCTGTTTGCGTTGGAGAGCTTATCGACGCTGACAGACCCGATTCAGTGTTGGTCATTAATCGCTTGGCTAATCCAGTAGGGAGAAAATCATGAGCAACTATCACCGTAATGACGGATCGATGATGAGCGGGATTTTCGTATTTGGTTGTGTCCTGCTTGCTTTCGTCGCTGGCTACTGGGTGCGTGACCAGGGCGTTCTATTCAAGGTTGAAGTTCCCGAGATCGAGCAACGGAGGACGAAATGATACGTTTTTCCATTCAACGTACTGCGGTATTGATTGCTCTAGTCGCAATCATCCAAGGCTGTCAGCCTGTCAGTCCTACGCCCAAAAGCGAACCGATAAAAGGCTTTGAAGTCCCTGCTGATCGTCCAGTAATCACTGATTCCAGCCAGATTAAGAACAATACAATTCGCCCGGACGAAGTTCAACGAATCGAGCAACGGAGGACGAAGTGAGCTTATACAAACAGCTTTACAAAGGTTCTCGAAATCTTGGATTAGGTCTGTTAATTTTCTCCGCTGCAATCGGTGGCAGTCAGTTATTTCTCAGAGCGGGTAAGCAGCATCAAACCGACCTACGGACCGCAGAGATTGAGCAGCGCGCCCAAATTGCAGAGAAGCAAGCCGATGCACAAGACCGAGAGGCTACCGCATTTCAGAAAGCAGATCAGTTGAACATTCATCGGCTGATTATCAACGATGTCGGACGAGAGCAAATCAAGCCAGGGCTTCCATTTTGGAAGACGCAACCAACGCAGACCCGATTGATTTTCGACAAATTTGAACGCTGTGCAGGAATTTGGCGAGATCGCAAATTCACGCCAGATACAACCGTCTGCAATAACCCCGATCACCCACTACTCAAATAGGAGCAATTCCAATGGCACTGCGTAACTCTCAACCTCAATCGACTCAATCAAATTCGACTCAGCCCAAATCGAATCACAACACTGAACCGACTGCCGATGAAATCTTCGGTTCGCTTGCTGACTCGATCGCGTGGTTCTTCTCCCGTCCAGCCGCACTTTACAAATGGTGTACGGCTCCAAAAGGAGGGCAGCGAATCTTTCTCGGTTCCATCGCCATTTACTTCTGGCTATGTAGTGCCGAATCTTATTGGCAGGCGTTAGCGATCGGCAATCACTTTTCTAAGACGGGCAAGTTTGATGGGTCATACATTGCAGAAACCCATCCTTCATTTATGCCCAAGCCGTTCAGTCCCAATAATGGCAACATTCAGAACATCGGCGTTGCATTCGCTGATCCTAACTTCTACGTAACGGGCATTATCTCGATCGTCATTCTGGGCGTTCAAGCCAACTTACAGCGTGGTAAGAAGTCTGTCGCTAAAGCTAAGCAGGACTACGAATCGGTGAAGAACTTTCGAGTTGGGGAAGTTCCAAAAGAAGCGATCGATGTAGTTCACATTGAAGCGAAAGCCTACAAGCAAGCAGGAACAGCCAATCATAAAAAGATCTCAGGCGTGGTTCGAGCTTCCTATGTTGTGGACATTGCATCAGCCGTCGCACCGCTTTATCGGTTCATGTTCCTTAGTCCTAGCGCTTTCGTCACTTCTGCTATCTGGACTTACATCAATGTCTTTGCCGCAGAAAAGTTTGTGGCACTCTGGCAAGCCAATGAGGACATCGTGAAGGCTGAGTCTGAATCGAAGCGCTTCCCCAAGGTGCTGAACTTTAGAAAGCCTTCTAGAAACAAATCTGAATCCGCATAGATACGACAAAGGGGAGCCGTCACACTCCCCTCTTTTCCATTCAAGTCCCCGGTGAGGTAAATCAAATGGCTCTAAGCAAGTTTAATCCGCAACTGATGCACGATGATCAGCTTCTCCCTGCAACCTTGCTGGAGATGGGCGACACGCTCAACTTCATCGAAACCCGTAAACATACCCTACGCAATGAGATCAAGACATCCAAGATTGATGCAGGCGTTGGCAAAGTTTCAGGGCTTGCAGGTATTGCAGGCGGGGGCGCATTACTCATCCTCAGCAATCCATTAGGCTCACTCATCGTCGCAGGAGGAGCGATCGCCTATTCGATGGCAGTCTTTGCCCAATGGTTGCAAACTGGCAAAGTTCAAATCATGCCGCTATCCAGCAAGACCCAAGCCGAGCGTGATGTTGAGTTGTCCAGTTCAACCGAAACCGGAAACGCTTACGATGTCGCTGCAATCCAGGGGCAACGCGATTCAATTCGAGAAGATGCAGCCTACTTGAGCGATCGCGAAAAGGTTGAGTATGAATTACTCCACTTCTCCCCAGAAGGCTTGCTATCGGCAATGAACCATGTTCACCCTACGCAGCGATGGGCTTGCTATCAGTTCCTCATTGATGCGTTTCTCGCGGGTACAATTCAGAGCTATTTTGCAAATCCCCAAGCATTGCGAGATGTTTTGGGCAATCCCGCGATTTATACAAGCCATCTGCCAGAAGCATCGAAGCGATTCCCTCAGTACGGATTACAGAGCGCAGGCGCAATCAAAGCCGAAGATGCGATCTCATCATTTCAACCTGCGGCAGTGCCCACCATTGGGACGAATACCCGATTAAATGCGGTAGAGGCGCAACACACGCCAATGATTCAAAGCGTCGCTTCTACGGCTCAAAAAGGAGCATCTGAGGACATTGCTAAATCCCTTGCTGAACATCTGCAATCGACTCTGATTGTTGGGCAACCAGGAGCCGGGAAAGGACTAACAATCGCATATGCAACTCGCTGGATCAAACAGCTTCATCCTGACTGTCAGATTTGGGCAATTGATCCGAAGTCAGATCCGGCAGAGGCGGATTACTGGAAGATGTGCGATCGCTTGCTGCAATGTCCCATTCGTCCGTTCATGCCTGTTGAGGACATGGAAGCCATTCAAGACGCGATCGATAACTTCATTGCTGAGTTTCAGAACTCACATGCACCGATGAAGCTGCTGATTTTTGATGAGGCTCTAGCGGTCAAGGAAAAGACCGGGAAGTGGTTCAAGGGACTGATGGCAGGGTTCAATGCGCTTTGCAGCATGGGACGGAGTTCTAAGCAGTACGGCTGGCTAGTGAGCCAATCACCAAATACCGATGACTTTGGTATCAGTGGCGGCACTCGCAACGTTTACAGACGGGTGCTGTTATTGGCGAAATCAAATCAAGGTTTGATTGCCAATCGTTCGACCTTCTTTAGCGGTGAACCAACGCAATCGCAACTGAACGAAACCGGGCGCGTATTCTTCGACTCGATTACAAATTCGTGGGGAATCACTCCGGTCTATCCCGACCTGGTTCGAGATGTTCCTGCAAGTTCAGAAACAAAATCGCGTAGACAGTCTCTTGAGTCAGTTCTGAGTGCAAACGAGGCGGAACACCCGATCGAAGACTTCTACCACACAGATCAGGTCGTTCCAGACGGGGGTGAAATTGACTCGTCAGAACTCGCAATCAGGGCAGAGATTAAACGCTTTCTCTCCGTCAATCCAGAGGGTTCTAAAGCGCGTGACCTAGCTAATAAAGCTCGTCAGCCAGTGCGAAGAATGCCCGTAGAAGATATCAAGTTTGTACTGGACTTAATGACGCTAGAAAACGAAATCTACGAGGTAGATGGGACGTTTTTCGCTAATAGCTGAATCACTCTGTAGCACTGTAGCATCTGTAGCAATATCCCTTGTAGCAACGATGCTACAGGTGCTACAGCCGTTGCTACAGTGCTACATGCTACATGCTACAGCCAAAAATGCTACACGCTACAGCCCTACAAATTACCTATCAAACTATTAGGAGAAATCCCAATATTCACCACAGTTTCTATCAAGAACTAACCGCTAATGGCTGGCAATTTCTACGCAATGGTAAAGGCTCCCATCAAGTCTGGCAGCACCCAACAAAAGGAATAGTTTCTATCAGTAAAAACATGATCCGAGGGCAGGTTTCCCGCGCAGTAAAGTCGCGGCTAACGGGCGGTAAAAGCTAAGAATGTCCGTAAGTACGTGTAGATTATCACTTCTCAACAAGTGTAGTTAGACTACAATAAGTGCATATAAGTGCAACACCTAGCTACACCTATCGCACTCACAGAAATCAGGAAAAATCAGGAGACTTAAAAAATGAAACTGGACTTAGCGATCGACCGAGGCAATGGATCTGTTAAATGGTTCGCTCATCTTGAGGACGGTCGGAATTACTGCGGCAAGTTCGCGTCAATGATTCTGCAAAATCGAGGGAAAGCCGATCCTATTTCCGTGGATGGCGTTGAATGGTTGTACGGTGCGACGGTCGGATCTGTTGGCTTGGATCTAGCAATTCGCCCTAGCGAGTCAGGGGCACAAGGCAAAGTCGATCATTTCCCCGTGGTTCTCGCGGGTGTGCTGCAGGAATTAATGAAGCTCGGTAACGTTGGGCATGAGCTTGAGATTGAGAACTTAAGTATCGTCTCACCTGTATGCAATCCGACTCTCAAGGCGACTTACGAAACTGCTTTGAAGGGGCGAAAGTTTGCTCTCAAAGGGAAGCAATTGAAGCTCAAGATTAAGAGCGTTGAAGTGTTCCCAGAAGCATCAATCGTTCTCAAGAAGTCGAGTGCAGATATTGTTGTGGATGTCGGGTACGGTACTGTTTTAGGTTCCGTCCGTGGGGTCGATGGTTACTCAGCACTGCTTGAGAATGGCTCTGAGCGGTTACTAACGAAAGTTCTGAATCATCCCAAGTTTGTCGCGAGTATCGACGCTCAAGAGGGCAAATCAGTACCTCAGGTTGAATTACTGGCACTAACCCTGGCTAAGGGTGCAACGTCAATCCGTGGGGTCGATCTTCTACCGCTATTAAGCGAGATTGTGCCGCAATGGTTTGATGAGAACGCGATCGCACTTCTGCCCAAACTGCGTCGGATTGCGAAAGAGGAGGGACTGTCGAGAGGTTGCCTGCTAATTGGCGGGGGCGTTGAATTGCTCAAACTAGCACTGGGGGACTCTGCTGTACCTTGGGCAACTGCGCGCGGGTGCATTCTCACCGAAACATCCGACTTTGCTAGTGTGCAAACGTTGGGTGAGTTATGGGCGGTAAAATCACCTGTGGCAGTCGGAGGACGTTAGACAATGCCCACATCCAAGAAACGAGTCACAATCACACTTACCGGACAGCTTGAGCGAGACTTAGACATCATTTGGACTGCTTACCCAAACCTCAAGGGGAACGCGCTCGAAACGATCGTATTTGTATTGACGATAAAGGCTTCCGAAATCCTTACCGGACAATCACCACGACCGCAGGTGCAACAGCCAGCAGATCAGTCAAAGACCGAGATTCAGGCTCCCACCGAGAGTAACGATCAGGGCGAGGAGGAATGGTCGGACGATTGATCAACTCAATCATGAAGCCCTAGATCTCCTTGTCTAGGGCTTCATGATTGAACGTTTACACATATACAGCAGGAAATTCTAATGAAACTTTCCCCGGAATCCTCGGCAATTATTATGAGAATCGTCGCTAGAAGACGAGAAAAACTAAAACAGAGTCAGCAGGACTCACAACAATCTAGCGAACCGCTACCCGAGATTCAGGCTCCCACCGAGAGTAACGATCAGGGCGAGGAGGAATGGTCGGACGATTGATCAACTCTCACCCCTAGTCATTCCTGGGGGTGTTCTTTTACGAGGGATTTTTCATGGATGAGATTTACGAGCATACCGAAGAATCAGAGCGGGATTTTTACCGAAAAATCGGACACGATACTGATGATTTTGATTCACCCCCAACGATGACGTTTTTCAGAACTCTCGATAGTGACATCCTAGCGATACCCAACCTAAGAGACGTGTTCTGCTCATTGGATTTGATCCACTTTTGGGGTCTAGCAGACAGCGACTCTGGCGACCACCGTTACTTACTCAAAAACAGGTTTTTCGCAACACTTGACGAATGTCTTTTTGCTGCTGCATTCTGCGGTGCTATCCACCTAGCGGTTTACCAGAATGAAGGGTTGGGTTAGGTCTAGGGCTTTATTTTTGGAAATTTGCTTGTTTTTCAAAGGTTTTGATCGCAGAATGTCGCTGCACAAGCAAGAACTACTTGAACACCTTAGATGTAGACAGGAGAAGCAATCCATGAAACGGACAATTATCAATTTAGAAGTTGCGCCAGAAGTCCGCGATATTGCTAAACAGAAGGCGATCGATCTGGGTTACGGATGTAACGGCGGGGTTAGTTCTATGCTGCGAGACTTCATCCTTGGCAATCCAGCACCCGCGCAAGCAAAAACCCCATCTGCCAGCTAGTGCAGTTGGGGCGAATTCACATTATTTCGAGGATTTTAACATGTCAGCTCGATCGAGAAAATTAACGGCTGCTCGCAAATTTCAAGCAACGGGACGCAATCCTAGAACGCCAGACGAAAAACTTATCGCTGAAAAACGGCAGTGGGAGATATCCGCTACTGCTCGCGTGTGGGGAAACGAGCCGGATACCGTTCTCTACTGGCATTGCAGCAGTCAAGAGAAGCGCGAAAAGCTAGACAACTGGGCGCGTCTCGCTGAGTCTCGTCGCAGAAAACCCTAGGCAAAGCAAAAAACCGCGTAGAAGGGTGACACCTTCACGCGGTTCTCAAAAACTTTAAGTCGGATTCAGCCTGCAAGCGACCGACTTATCAAACCAAATCACCCATAGCGGGTATACGACACATGGTAGACTTTTTTGCTCAATCGGTCAATAGTTTAGACTCAAACAATTCTAATTCTACTGCGTTCATCGGGTCGATCCTTGATCACATCGACAAACTAACCCCGACTCGCGAGAAGGGCAAATATATTTGCCCAGTCTGCAACAACGGTAATTTATCAATCAATAAATCGGGTAAATTCAAGTGTTTCAACGATTGTTCTGGATCTGATATCTGGAAAGAGATCTCCTCTCACACTGAGAGGAGATCTCGGTCTGTAGTTCCAGTTGATCGGACGGTACACAAGAAGGCTAAGCCAGTGCTGAACGGTGATCACAAAAATCATTTTAGATCCGAGGGCTTTAGCGATGAGCAAATTGCTGAGATGGAATCGCTAGGGGTCTGCTCTATCAGCGAGTATGACGCAAGAAGCCGTAGGATCGGGTGTGCGTCTGACAGTGGTGAGTTTGAGTCTTCTAGCGGCATTTGGATGCCGTTTGCGGGTGAGTTTGGGCAGTTGCGGTGCGACAATCCGCCTATCAAGGATGGGAAGCCCGCGAAATATCTAACGCCATGTGGCAAGGAATCGCAAGCATATCTACCCGAAGGCTGCGAGGTTGTCACCGAAGGCTTTAAGGATGCGATGGCTGGGACCATGATTGGCGGCACTCCCACTGGCGCGATCGCGGGTGTGAGCCATTACAGAAAGTCATTGCAGACCAATTCAGGACTTACGATTCTTTTTGATGCGGACGGGTGGATAAACCCGAGTGTGTTCACAAATTTATTCAATGCTGCGACGTGGACAGGTGGCAAGATTCAGCTAGTGCCGACGATTGAGAGTCAACCTAAAGCTGGACTCTGTGAGTATTTCAAGTCTGGCAAGACCGCAGAAGACTATCGCGCGTTGATTAATGACGCAATGTTGCCGCTAGACTTTCTCTACACACTTCCTCAGTACTGGGAGGATTTACCCAAAGATCGCTTTAACGCTTGTCTCAAGGCAGTTCTAAAGCTCCTGGTAATCCATGAACCAGACAAACAGAAAGTGATTGCTTTCTTAGACTCCCTTGGCGAAAACTTTGAGGAGTGGGAACCGCAGATCTACTCAATAGCGCGTCAAAAGATTACCGACTACCAGAAGCTCCGCGACTTTGAGGGTTTAGCCTCGCTGAAAGGTGCTTTTTTGTGGGGTGCAATCTATCAGAATATTGCCCTCTGGGACAGGCTTAAACTTATCCAAGCATTTGGTGATCGCTTCAAGTACAACACTCTCAAGCAGCAAGTAGAGCTTGACGGAAAAAGATTTAGCTTGGACGGAGTAAAGGCAAGACTTGCCACAGAGTACGGGTTTCAACCAAGAATCAAAGGTAAGGATGATTTTTGCGATTTATTCCTGCTCACAGTAAAGGCAAATTCTTATGATCCGATTTTGGATTATTTAGAGTCTGTTTATCAGAAATATGGTAATGACACCTCAATCCTTGAAGGGCTTGCGGAGCGGCACTTTGGGCAAGATGAAACCATTGCAAACACAATGACTGTTAAATGGTTAATCGGCGCGGTTGCTCGAATCTACCAGCCTGGATGCAAGGTAGACAGCGCTTTGTTTCTGCAAGGAAAGCAGGGTTACTTTAAGTCAAGTTGGTTCAAAACGATGGCGGGCGGCTCCGAGTACTTTGCAGACGGTTTGGGTGATGTCACAACGAAAGACAACCTGATGAAAATGCACCAACACTGGATCTGTGAGTGGGCTGAACTAGAAACCGTCTTTAGAAAAAAAGAAATGTCAGCAGTTAAGGAGTTTCTCACCCAAACTCGCGATACATTCAGAAAACCTTACGGTCGCGATGTTGAACCATACGATCGCAAGTCTGTTATTTGTGGAACCACAAATGAGCAAGAGTTTTTGTCGGATTCCACGGGCAATCGACGATTCTGGACTGTTGAAGTAACTCGCAAGATTGACCTAAAGTTAGTCTCAAAGGAGAGAGATCGTATTTGGGCGGCAATCGTAAGCCTTTACAAAAACGGTCATCCTTGGCATCTATCCGAGCTAGAGGACAAAGCAGCAGAGGCAGCGGCGAAACAGTTTGAAACTCAAGACCCTTGGGTGCAGCGAATCGAAGAAGCTTGCGGACAGTCTCGGTTCATTACGATCCAGATCATCCTGGATGATGTGCTGAAAATTGAGCCAGGTCGCCAAACCTCCGCAGATAAAAGACGCGCCAAGGCTGTCTTAGAGCAACTAGGCTGGACACCCGACAGAGACTATCTCAACGGGATTCGGGTACGTGGCTACAGTGCCCCGCAACTGCCGGAAACACTTGACGATGTTCTATCCCCAGAAACGGAAGCGGCTTTAATCTGTGAGATTTTGCAGCAAGGATCGGGGGCTGATTTTGAGCAAGAGATCGAGACTTTGCTTACCAAAAGATCGGAAGTGAGAAGCCTTGTTAAGCAATGGTGCAAGACAGAAGCTTCGATCGACGTGCAAAGATTGATTCTTGGCGCAATCTGACGCATCTAGGGCGGCAACCGACCGCCCCAAGCATTTCCCCACATCCAAATCAAAAATGAAAACTTGGTTCTTTACTGGCGAAGCTGCGATCGCTCTTGATTTGCCTGCCGAAAAATTGAGAGACTTGTATAGGTCGGGTATGTTCAAAATGGGCTTCCACGTTCGCGATGTGTCGCCCAATGGCTCAAGACGACCTACGCTGCAATTCCACGTCAATCGCTGCCAAGAACAGCTTTGTATGCCTCCTGAGAAGCGCAAAACTTACCCATTGAACAAATGACGATAGAACAGGTCAACGCCCGCCTAAAAGCGGCTAACCTTGGCGTGACGATCGAGGCGCGGGGCAAAGGTTCTGTGCTGTCATTGCGAGCAAAAGTCCCAACTAAAACGGGCGACGGCTCCCCTAAATGGCAGTACATCTCATTGGGGCTGCAAAACAATCCGGCAGGGCTAAAACGCGCAGAAGCAGAAGCGCGCAAACTATCGGGACAAATCGCCTGTCGTGAGTTCCAATGGTCTGATTGGGTAGAAACCAAGAAGCCTGAATCTGACACAGTTTCAGCATGGATTGAGCGCTACGAAATCGAATATTTCAACCGTCGATCGCGCACCCCAAAATCTGAAACCACATGGAAAACCGACTACAAACAACCCTTTGGGCAACTGCCTCCGGATATCCCGCTCACTGCTGAAATCTTGCGTCAATCAATCCTTGAGACGGCTCCAGACACGCGCAATCGGCAACGGCGGTGCATGGCACTAGGGCAGTTAGCCAAATTTGCAGGCATTGAATTTAATGCGGCTGATTTACGTGGGGACTATTCGCCTAAACGGGTGAATCCGAGAGACTTGCCCTCTGATAAGGAGATCAGCGAATGGCGCGATCGTATCGACCATGAGCGATGGCAATGGGCTTTTGGGGTCATGGCTTGTTATGGATTACGAAATCATGAGCTTTTCCATATCGACCTAGAACGGTTGCGCGATAGTCCTGTCCTCACATTGACTGACGACCTTCACGGAGGCGGCAAGACGGGCGCTAGAAGGGTTTGGGCACTCTACCCCGAATGGTGGGATAAATGGCACTTGTGGGACATTTCCCTATTGCCACAGGTCACGGGGAAAACAAATTCAGCTTTGGGGAATCGAGTGACGAATGCGTTTAAGCGGTACGGAATCTCGCAACCGTACAATCTGCGGCATTGCTGGGCAGTACGCTCGATCGACTTCTTGCCCGTAGAACTCGCAGCAATTCAAATGGGGCATTCCCTGGCTGTCCACTCGGAACAGTATCACCATTGGATTTCTGATGAAGTGCATCAACGCGCATACGATCGCGCAATGCTCAACCCTGACCGACCATCACCACCATGAGCAAGATGTGAGCAAAAATTAGTAGATATTGCTGCATAATTTGGCACAGTTAAGGATATTTAAGCCGCCCTTAAAGTCAGTCTAGGGGCGGCTTTTCAGCGTTTTAACCACTAGAGCCATATGTATCAATTTTGGATTGTGGTTCCTCCACTCGGGGGTTCGAGTCCCCTCGTTCGCCCTTCCTGGTTCTAGTAAATCCAAATGGAGACTTTTCTGAAGTCTCCCTAGAGCCGAAAATTAAATCCTTCAAAGGTGGGCAAAGTCCATCTCTTGACCCTTTGCCCTGTTCGACAAAGGGTCGAATTTTTTATGGAAATCTGTAAGCGATTCACGCTTTTAGGTCTGAAAGCTTCTTGATTGAGTAGACGTTACGATCGCCGCTTTCCATGTCTTTTTCCTTGCGAGTCGTGTGTCCCTTGAACTTCTAAAAAATTGACCTTAACTGAGATTCCTGAGATCCCTAACTTTCCTTAATTTACCCTTATCGACTGGGGGAAGCAGACCGAGTAACTTAAAGATATCAACGACGAAAGCCTCTTCAGATAAGGCTTTCAAGACTTTAAGAAGGAGCTTCCCACATGACCGTCACTCTAAAATCTCAATTCCGTCACGCTGTACTCAAAGCCACCGCTCTCTTGAGCATCACGGTTCCACTCCTGATGCTCTCAGCCCCTGAAGCTGCCCAAGCAGACGCACCCCAAGCTCAATGTACTCAAGCACTCGGCATCAATATCTGTGCCAATCTGCAACCTGCCGCCTATGAACTCTACGCCCAATCCAATAACATCACGAGTGAAAGAACGCTGTTGCCGCCTGAAGGCGGGTGTCCGGTTTTCACAATCAACGCTCCGAGTGGTCGTTTTCGGGTAGAAGGCTGTTTTAAACTTGGTTCACCTGCCACACTGGAAGGTGCAGTGACACGCATCGGCACGACTCAACAACAAGCGTTTAGCTTGAACTTACCCGACGGCCACTTCTTAGGAGACGACCGCCATTTGGGAGAAAAAGGATATGCGTATTATTTAGATGGTGTACAAGTGGCAACGGAACCGAAATGGTCACGTCAAGATGCAATCACTCACCTGGAATTGGCGAAAAAGACTTATCCCAACCGAAAGGGCGAAGGCTATTTCGACGGGAGGAAGCTGGGGTATGAATTATTTTGGGATGGGGTGCGAGTCGGTTTTGAACCAAGTTGGAGCATTGCACAGGCAATCAATAACCTGCAATACAACAAGAAAGCTTATCCTGAGAAGCGAGTTGAAGGAATGCTCAACGGACAAAAGCTGGAGTATGAATTGTTTTGGAATGGGGTACGAGTGGGGTTTGAACCGGGTTGGACAAAGCAACAAGCGATCGACAACCTCCGTTGGAATAAGCAGACCTACCCAAATAAAAACGTAACAGGCTTGTTCAACGGTGAACCGATCGTTTTCCAGCGACCCGCTACCCGTCCTTCAGTTGTGAGACCCTCATCAGTCTAAGCACAGTTCCTCCCGTTCGCTGTGTAGAGTGTGGGGAGAAGATGCAACGTTCCTCCTTCTGAAGCGGAAGCATATCCCTTGCGAGTGACGACTCAATGCTTTTGAAACAAGAAGATGGTATCACAAACTACAAAATGTGATTAAGCAGGAGGAAAACATGGCTGTAATGAACCATAGACGAGCCGTTGGTGTCTTTTCCACTTCTCAAGCAGCAGAACAGGCTTTAACTGAATTGCGGGATGCTAGATTTCCGATGGATCGCGTCTCGGTGATTGGGCGAAACACCGATCGATTGGAAGACAGTCGTCATATCGGGGAAACACATGTTCAGGATCTTTCTGAAACCACTCATGTTGATGAAGGATTGAAGACAGGCGCAGCAGCAGGCGGCGCAGTTGGGGGGCTAACAGGCTTACTTGTTGGACTGGGTACACTTGCAATTCCTGGTGTAGGACCAATTCTGTTAGCAGGCGCGACAGCAACAACACTCGCAACGACCTTGGCAGGTGGAGCGATCGGAGCTGCGGCAGGCGGGCTGCTTGGTGGACTCATCGGGTTGGGAATTCCAGAAGATCGAGCACGGGTTTACCACGATTACGTTACTCGTGGAGAATATCTTGTGATTGTCGATGGAACAGACACAGAAATTCACCAGGCTGAATCTATTCTCAAGCATCGAGGCATTCACGATTGGGAAATTTACTCTTCTCCGACTTCTGCGGTTCGATAAAACAGACGGTGAGATAGCTACGGTCTAGTGCGGCTTTGACGATGCTTTCTCACTTGTGTTGAGACTGTAATTCTAGAGCAATAAACCTATGAAAAAGATAATGACGCTAGCGCTGAGCAGCATTCTCCTACTTGGAGTCGCTGCTTGTGAAAGCAATTCATCAAAAACGAGTGAAAGCGCTCCCAATTCGACTGAGAAGACTGGGGAAGTTCCGACGAATCAAACTGCCCAAAATAATCAGAACGATGCCGCAAGCAAAGTGCGAAGAGATCAATTGAACTCTGATATTCGCGCTCGCGAACAACGGAGTAATGCAACGGGCGGAGATACTGATCGCGCTGATAGTGATCTAGCAAGAGAAGTCGGCAGCAAGCTGGAAGCGAATATTCCCAATGGTCAGTTAGCGATTAAAGCGAAAGATGGTGCAGTCGTTGTTTCTGGGACCGTACAAACTCAAGATCAGCTCAATAAGATTGAGCCTTTATCCAAGGAGATCAAAGGCGTTAAGACAGTCAACGTTGCGGCAAAGGTTGCTCCTGCTCAAAAGCAGTAGTGTGTGCAATTTTCAAATCGCAAGTAAACAGGATTTGAAAATTACATAAGCCTCAATCATGGATGTCCTGATTCGCTGAGAATCGCACAATCAGGACGTCCACTGATTTATAAGCAAAAGTTACTAGCTCTCAAGAGCAAATGGCACTCAGTAAAGTTGAGTTTGAGTTAGAGAAGATGCGATCGCGTATCGTCTTCTTCTCAAAGATTCAAGTTGAAGTCGTTAAAAAAGAGCGATCGTACAGCACTGTATGATCGCTCTTTACAATTTATTTGCTCAACTTAAGGCGCTAACGCATTTCCGCGAATCAAGCTGCCGATTGTTTTCGCCGTAATCTTTAATTGCACCAGCGGATTTGCCGGGACAACCGTTTTGTAGAGATAGCTATCGAAGGTCAATTTCTGAACATCGATATCCGAGCACATTTCGACGAATGCTTCGCGAGTTGCATCCGTCCGATAGAACACGGTTTGCAGAATATCCAACACCTTGTAGGTCAGACCATACTGCTTATCCCACCGCTTGAGATAAACTTTCAAATCTGCCTCAGTGGGAATCCGACGACCGTTTTCGGAAAATTCAACGATCGTTTCTGCACACATCCGCGCTGACTTCGCTGCGAAGTAAATTCCTTCACCGGAAGATTTCGTTACGGTTCCCGCTGCATCACCGACAAGGGCAACGCGACCGACAACGCGCCGAGGTCTGGGATGTTCTGGAATTGGATGCGCTTCGACGCGAATGATCTTACCGCCTCTCAGCTTTGCTGCCGCACGAGCACGAATTCCAGCTTGTAGCTTTTTGATGTCTGCTTTGTTGGGCGACATCGTTCCGGTTCCGACCGCAACGTGGTTGTATTTCGGAAACACCCAAGCGTAGAAATCTGTAGAGACATCATCGCCCACATACATTTCTGCGAGGTCTTCGTAATACGCCATCTTGTCGTCTGGCAAGCTGATGCGCTCTTGGAACGCGATCGCATAGTTATAGTCACCTGCATCGATCGCTTTTGCGACGCGTGAGTTTGCCCCATCCGCGCCGATCACCAGATCGACTTCTAGGGTTGCCGCTTTTCCTTCTAAGTTGCCATCGGAATGATCCGCATAGTGTAAGGTATAAACCCCGTTTGCACTCGTTGGCAATTCCAGCTTGTGCATCGTGCCGTTAATCAGCTTCGTGCCACAAGCCACTGCGCGATCGCGTAAAAAGCCATCTAAGACTTCGCGGCGGCACATGCCAATATATTCATCGTCTTTCAAAGTGCTGCCGATGCTGACTTCCACGTTGGACGGGGAAATCATTTTCATCTTGCGAACTTTACGATCGATAATTTCTTCTGGCAAGTCAAACTCAGCCACCATACAGAGGGGAATAGCCCCGCCACAGGGTTTTACGTTGTCTAACTTGCGTTCGATCAAATAGGTTTCAATACCTGCTTTTGCTAACGTTTCTGCTGCGGATGATCCAGCAGGTCCGCCGCCTACAACTGCAACCCGGAGTGTCAAAGGTTTTCTCCCAATTTCTTAAAAGCTACGAGAGCAATGGTATCACGCCTGTTTTGCTCATCTGTTACGGAGTGCCGCAAGTTGAAACACAGCTTAACAATTCCTCTCGCAAGGTTTCGAGTGCATCAATGTACTTATGCTGAACACTTTGCAATTACTCTATAGAACTGATGCGAATCTCTTGCTCTCTTAACGTATTGCGCTCCCAAAATACACCGTCTGCCAATCCTTGAATTTTCGGATCAATCTCTGCTAATTCCAAACGGCGCTCTGTGAATAAACAATATTCTTCATTCTGCTCAATTCCTAAGTAGTGCCGTCCTAATTTCTTTGCGACGACTGAAGTTGTGCCACTGCCAAGAAACGGATCAAAGACAAAATCTCCGGGATTGGAGCTGGCGAGAATTAATTTTGCAATCAATTTTTCACTTTTTTGAGTGGGATGGTCGGTATTCTCCGGCATTGACCAAAACGGAATCGTAATATCTGTCCAAAAATTCGAGGGATGAGTATCGCGAAAATTTCCCTGTGCGGTCACTTGCCAATCCTTCGGCGTTCCGTCCTGAGTCCGATAAGGCGCAATCACCCGTCGGCGCTGCTTCACTGCCTCGACATTAAAGGTGTACTCGTGAGACATCGTACAAAACCAAATATCTTCGCTGGAATTTTTCCAATTGGTTTTGGCTCCTCGCCCCTTCTCACGTTCCCAAGTAATGCGATTTCGCACAATAAAATGAGTCGCAGCAACCGTGAAAATCGAAGCAGAAGACAGCCAATCGCCACAAATGTAGATCGAAGCAGTCGGTTTCAGCAAAGGCTTGAACTGAACGATCGCAGCATCGAGCCACTCGGTATATGCCTCGACGGTACGACGCTCAAACTTGAAGCCATTGAAATTCTTCGTCAAATTGTAGGGCGGATCGAGAATTAACAGATCTACAAATCCAGTCGGCAGCAGAGCAGCGATCTCCAAGCTATCCGCTTGAATCGTTCCGGTTCTCAAGTCTGAACTCAGCCTTTCGATAGAAATCAATCGCGGTCGAAGTCGATCGCGATCTAAATCTGTGAGTTCTAGGCTACGATTTCGATTCGCTTTCAGCTTTTTAGCGATTGACATAAGAGAATCCTAACGTTTCCTTTAAAAACCATCGTTTTTGCGGTTGTCATTTAGCACATTCTGCTCTGTTAGTTGAACTTTTGTAGAAATACTTTAACCAAAGTAATAGTTTTTAGCGAATTCCCCGGACACGGTTTAAAAAATTAATGGGTAAGGTATTACAGTATTCAGATTTTTTCGACAATTGGGCATTCTAACGATTGCACAATTTCAGTTCGACAACTTCTGTCACTCAGATTGGGTAAGAAACCACTTCCATTTATCTTCAGGGTTGACTTGTCATGATGTTCAAAATCGATAATTTTATCTGCGTACAATCACTTAGGCATCGACTTTTTTCTCAGCTCAACCTATGTAAGAAGCAATAACTCCACCGTGTAAACACTGGATTCGTTTACTTCGATCACGTAGAATAGTGGTCAAGATGATGAAGCGAGTCCACCACCGTAGATACTCTATCTTCATAGGTTGCTGCCCATGAGTACTTTTCTAAAGGCTACACTGACGGCAACTTTGGCTGCGAGTGTATTACTGATAATGGATGATTCGAAGCTGGTTCGAGCAGAAAGCAGTCCATCTACCAATGGTTCAAAATCCGCACAAGTTCAAGATGCAAGTCCGGTTGCATCCATCTCGATTCACTCCACTGTCCGTCATTTGGCTGAACCATTACAGAACAGCTTCGATCCAGAACCCAACGATCCTCCTAAAGGAACAGGCGGGTCAGGAACCCGTTAGCCAAAGAGTTTCGATGTTTCAATGTTTTGCTTTCAGTTCCGCAGTTCAGTTCGCTGAGCTGCGGATTGTTTTATGCGATCCTGAAACAGGTGTGCTTTCTGAGAACAGTGCGTTATGACTCAACCTTATTCCGATATTGACCTTGCGCCCTTTATCGATCATTCGCTGCTTGCCCCGATCGCGACGCCTGTGCAGGTCGAGCAGTGGTGTGAAGAAGCCGATCGCTATCGGTTCGCCTCGGTTTGTGTCCTGCCTGTGCATGTTAAGCAAGCCGCCAATCTGTTACACACGAAACAACCGCGCGTCGCAACGGTGATCGGATTTCCGATCGGTGCAAACACCTCAAACGTCAAACTTTATGAGGCACAAGATGCGGTCGAAAATGGAGCGAGCGAATTAGATGTCGTGATTAATATCGGCTGGCTTAAATCTGGGAACCTCGACGCTGTGCATCGAGAAATCGCTGAAATCCGAGAAGCGACCGGATGTCCGATCAAAACGATTTTAGAAATGTCGCTTTTAACAGAACAGGAAAAACGCACAGCCGCAGAAATTTGTTTAGATGCAGGTGCGGCTTTCCTGAAAACAAGTACAGGTTGGACAGGGGGGGCAACGGTCGCAGATGTGCGCCTTCTCAAAGAAATTGCGCAAGACCGAGTCGGAATTAAGGCTTCTGGTGGAATCCGTACCGCAGAGCAGGCTTTGGAGTTAATCGTGGCGGGAGCAACTCGACTTGGAACCTCACGAGGTGTTGAGTTACTGCGCCAGCGCGATACCCTGGATAAGAACCCGTCTTAATCCGTCTACATGAGTCGAACTTACAAAGCGATCGGGATCAATCTCAAAGCGATGCCTCTCGGTGAATCAGATCGGATTGTCACGATTCTGACGAAAGAGTTTGGGCTACTGCGTGCGGTGGCAATGGGAGCACGTAAGCAGAATTCTAAATTGGGCGGACGGAGTGGATTGTTCGTTGTCAATCAACTCCTGTTTGCGAAAGGTCGATCGCTCGACAAGATTACGCAAGCCGAAACGCTCGAATCTTATCCGGGATTGGCGCGGAACTTGAAGAAATTAACTTCAGGACAATATTTAGCAGAACTGGTGCTGCAGCAAGCTTTAAGTGAACAGCCTCAGGAAGACTTGTTTTATCTCTTCAATGAACATCTCGGTAGAATTGAGCAAGCCACGGATTCTGAGGTTCTCCCCCGCTTGATTCACGCGATTTATCAACTTCTCGCGATCGCGGGAATTGCTCCCCAAGTGTATCAGTGCTCAGTGACGGGAGCCACAATCGAGGCCTTCGACCAACTTGATCCAGTCTGTGGATTTAGTGGAGCCGCTGGCGGTGTGGTCAAACTTGATGAACTCGATCGCATTATTGAAGAACAAGCTCCACGTCACCGAGTCCAGTCACCTGTGGGAGAATATCGAGTAGAATCCTCAACTTCGTCGCAGACGACAGTCACCGATTTCCCCCGTAAATTCTTCTCGTCGCGTTCCCTCAATGTGCCGCTTCACGCCCCTGAACTGGCCGCCCTTCAACAGCTTCCCCAAGCTGACTCTCCTGAACCTGACCAGTTTCCGACGACGACCTGGTTGATCCTAGAAAAGTTGCTCCGTCAGTATGCTCAGTATCATTTCGATCAACCGATTCGATCTGCTGCGCTGATTGAGAGTTGTTTTGCACCCGATTCGATGCCGAAACCATGATGCGACCCTCCCCTTCTGATGATTACGTTCTCATGTCCTCTCCGTTAGATAAAGATGCGATCGGCTTGAATTCCCGTCCAAGTTCGGAACCGTTTCGCTCTCAGCCACCGACTGGGAATGGGCGATCGCCGATGCCCAAGGAAAATTTTTCTCCAGAATCAAATGGCAATGGTTCTAAGAAATACGTATCAGAAGATAAGCCTGTCGAGCCGAAACCTCCAGAAGAAGTAGAACAAGGATTTGCTCCTGTTCTAAAAAATCGCGCGTTTCTCACGCTCTGGTCAGGACAAGTCTTTTCCCAACTTTCCGATAAAGTTTATCTGGTGTTGATGATTGCGCTGATTGCGAGTCGATTTCAATCAGAAGGGCAGACGATTAGCGGCTGGGTGTCGTCGATCATGATTGCCTTTACGATTCCAGCAATCCTCTTTGGTTCGATCGCCGGAGTTTATGTCGATCGCTGGTCAAAAAAAGGAGTCCTCGTCGCGACTAATCTTCTCAGGGGCGCACTGGTTTTCATCTTGCCGATCGCGCTTTGGCTGACCAAGGGTTGGACAACCTTTCAAGGGTTACCCGTTGGATTCTGCTTGCTGCTCGGCATTACATTCTTAGTGTCAACGCTGACCCAGTTCTTTGCACCAGCCGAGCAGTCGATCATGCCGCTTGTGGTAGAAAAGCGGCATCTGCTCTCTGCAAATTCGCTTTACACCACGACTGCAATGGCATCTGTGATTGTCGGCTTTGCTGTCGGAGAACCCCTATTAGCCTTAGCGGATACGGTCGCGAGTTGGTTTGGGGGAGGCACGGATTTTGGCAAAGAATTGTTGGTGGGAGGAGGATATGCGATCGCGGGTGTTCTGCTTTTACTCATGCACACCAACGAGAAAACCCAAGACATTCCCTCTCAAGAGCAACCCCATGTTTGGGAAGATATCAAAGACGGGCTGCGATTCCTCAAAAATCATGCCCATGTCCGAGGTGCATTAATCCAGTTGGTCATTTTGTTCTCAATTTTTGCGGCTTTAGCCGTCTTAGCCGTCCGCTTAGCGGAAGTCATGCCTGAAATTAAATCCTCACAATTTGGATTTTTGCTCGCGGCAGGCGGAGTAGGGATGGCAGCAGGAGCCGCGTTACTGGGGAGCTTCGGACAGCGATTTGCTCATGCGAGACTCGGCACAATTGGGTCAATTGGAATTGCAGGTTCCCTTGTTGGGATTGCATTTTTCTATTCTCATCTCTGGATTACCTTGGGACTTTTAGCGGCGTTGGGTGCCTTTGCCGCATTAGTTGGCATTCCCATGCAAACAACGATTCAGCAAGAAACGCCAGAAGACATGCGCGGGAAAGTGTTCGGATTGCAGAACAATGCCGTGAATATTGCATTATCTCTACCGTTGGTCTTAGCGGGAGTTTCTGAGACTCTATTTGGATTACGGGCTGTGTTTTTAGCCCTTGCCGCGTTGACGATCGCAGGAGGATCTTTAACCTGGTATATTGCTCATACCACCGATGGGACTGAAGAATAAGCCTTAATACCTAGAGACGAGTTGTTTCTAATACTCTTCGCCCTCGCTGATTCCCTAGCCTCTATTACAAACTACAATGCACATCGCTTGGCTTGGCAAGAAAACGCCATTTTGCGGCAATGTTACCTACAGTCGAGAAGTTACGAATGCTTTGCTAGACCGGGAACATCAGGTCAGTTTTTTCCACTTTGCCCAGGAAGAAGCCAGTCCTGATAATTTTCCGGATTTAAGAGAAATTCAAATTCCATTTTTATATAAATCCCAGATCTATACAATTCCGACTCTAAAATCTGCCAAAGTTCTAGAAAAAGCTCTGCGGGATCTCTCTCCTAAACCGGATATCGTACATGCATCGCTGACGCTTTCTCCGCTAGATTTCATGCTGCCGGAAATTTGCCAGGAGTTGAATCTGCCGCTTGTTGCAACCTTTCATCCGGCATTCGATCGCAAACTTCGCAATTTCACATCAGGCACGCAACATCTGATGTATCAGCTGTATGCGCCGTCGCTTGCCAAGTACGATCGCGTCATTATCTTCTCGCGAATTCAAAGGGATTTATTAATTAAACTGGGCGTTCCTGCGGAACGAATTGCCGTGATTCCCAATGGAGTTGATATTGAAAGATATTCTCCAGGTGCGTCTTCTTTCAAAGCTCAACTTGGCGCGAAACGGCTCTTTCTCTATCAAGGTCGGATTGCACCGGAGAAGAATGTAGAATCGCTGCTCAAAGCTTGGAAACAGGCAAATATGGGCGAGGATAGCCAGCTCGTGATTGTGGGCAATCATGGAACCTTAGCGGCTTCGCTGATTCCGTTTTATGGCGAAGAACAGGGAATTAAATGGCTCGGCTTTTTAGCAGATGAGCGCGATCGCATTAACATTCTGCGCAGCACAGATGTGTTTATCCTGCCGTCGCTCGTTGAGGGCTTATCGCTGTCTTTACTGGAAGCGATGGCTTGCGGAGTTGCATGTGTGGCAACGGATGCAGGAGCCGATGGTGAAGTGTTAGAAGACGAAGCGGGAATTGTGCTAGAGACGCAGCGAGTGACTTCTCAGTTGCGAGCTTTACTGCCTCAGTTGAGAGATCATTCAAGCTGGACAAGAATGTTGGGGCAAAAAGCGCGGCAACGCGTTGAAGAACGTTACACCCTGAGCCGCAATATTGCCCAGGTCGAAGCGCTGTATGAAGATCTGCTGGATGAACATCGTCGAAAACGTCGAGTGAGCGTTCTGAACAAAATTCCATCGCCTTGGCGACCGACTGCGTTTGACATTCCCAGAGGTCGGTATCCGATGGATTCGATCGTGCCTGAACCTGAGAGTTAAGATTTGAGCCTGTGGGCAAGCAGAATCAACGGCAAGCATTGAGGGGACATGGCATTCAGCAAACCTTGCAGACGCTGTGTTTCTCTGCTGGAAATGTCAATACTGAGTAGAGCACTCCAATTCTCTACTCGGAATCATGCCTGATCCTGTTGATCCTCAAGTCGAATTCTATCTGCGGCAAGCACGTCGGTTGAGTAAAGCCGGGCTTTACGACGATGCGATCGCTCAATTCGATAAGGTTTTACAGCGTCAGCCGAGCCTGTCCGAAGTTTGGTTTGAGCGAGGTAAAGCGCTCTATGGGTTGCAGCGCTATGACAAAGCGATCGAGAGCTTGAAAGAATCCATCTTACTCAAATCGGATTTTGAACCGGCTTGGAATATGCAAGGCATGGCGCTTTCCCAACTCGATCGCCATGCTGAAGCCATCTCCAGTTATGACCAAGCCATTAGGCTTCTTCCAACGAACTTTAAGGCATGGTATAACCGCGCCAATGCGCTCTTGAAACTAGGCTCAACGTATGAAGCGCTTCACAGCTACGAGGAAACCTTAAAACGGCGACCCAACTATACAAAGGCTTGGTACAACCGGGGCATTGTTCTCACCCAACTGAACCGATTTGAAGACGCGATCGACAGCTATCGCCAAGCCCTGCTCAATCGTCCTCATTTTTCTTCGGCTCATTATAATTTAGGGAATTTGTACTATCGGTTAGGACGATACGAAGAAGCGCTCTCTAGGTATGCACAAGTGCTGGAAATTCGTCCTGACCTTTATGAGGTTTGGTACAACCAGGCAAATGCGTTCCATCGCGCCGGGCGACATGAACGTGCGATCGAGAGCTATACTCAAACCCTAGCGCTGAAGCCGAATTCAATCGAGGCTTGGTACAACCGAGGCAATACTTTCGATGCACTCTGCCAGTATGAGCGAGCCATCGAAGATTATCAGCAAGCATTAAAACTCAAGCCTGAGTTTTACGAGGCTTGGTACAACTTGGGCGGAGCTTGCCAGAAATTGGGGCGATATGAGGAGGCGATCGCGCATTACGACCAAGCGATTCGATATAAACCTCAGTTTTACGAGGCATGGAGTAGCCGAGGATTCGCCTTGGGAAAAGCTAACCGCTATGAAGCAGCGATCGAGAGTTTTGATCAAGCGATCGCGCTGAATCCCGATGTCGATGAGGTTTGGTATCGACGTGGAAAAGCGCTAGAGCATTTAGGCAAGAGTGAGATGGCAATTGCAAGCTACAACACAGCCCTAAGCCTCAATCCGAAGAACGACAAGATTTGGTACAGTCGCGGGATTTCGTTGAGCCGAGCAGGACGAGATGCAGAAGCAGTTGAGAGTTTTGAAAAAGCGATCGCATTGAATTCGGCTCTCTCAGATGCCAAGCATCGTATTGAAAAGGCGATCGCCTCGAATTTAGATCTTTTAGCCGCGAAGCCTCATCTTGACCACTGAAGAAAATCCGAAGTCACAGAGTTCTTGCCAGCAGGGTATCCGCACAAATTGGTCACGCAACTTGCAGAGATTCGGGGACTAAGCCGCATCTTGATTTCAAACCTGCGTCACCAAGTCGGATCGAAAAAGAGATTGACCGTGATGCAGTCTTGTCCGGGTGGAATCGAAGAGATACAACTCCGCACGGTTTCACCGTTATCGAGTTCGACTTCGCAGGCATGGCATGAACCCATCAGGCAACCTGTCGGGATTGAAACCCCTGCACGATCGGCAACTTGCAAAAGCGGTTCACCAACTTCTGCATCAACAGTGACATCATCAGGAAGGAATCGGATGCTAACACTCATCACAAAATTCTAAAGAATATCTAAACGCTAACGAGTTTAGTAGATTTTGCCTCTACTGTATGAATCAAGGACAAACGGGTACGTTGCACCGAAAGGGTTAGGGATAAGAGCGCATGCAGAGTATCTGATGCGCTTGTTTTTTTTCTAGGGTAAAATCGGTTTCAAATTCAGATGCGGCTCGATCGCATCTGCCAATTGATCCAACATGATTTCCCGTTGTTCTCGATAGTTGGCAACCCCGGTCGGTAGCGATCGCAGTCCTCGCTGTTGCCGCAAACGATTTAACCAAGCCCGCCGCCACGGACCATTATCGAAAATTCCGTGCAAATACGTGCCCCAAACCGATTGAGACTCATCGACCACTCCCAAGTTTGGATCATCAAACAGCGCTTGTGTGCCTTCTTCTGATTCAATCAAGCGAGTTCGACCTTGATGAATCTCGTAGCCTGACACAGGCAAGCCGTCTTGAGGAAAATTCGAGGTGACATTCCGCTGACGCGCCACTTTCTGACCTGCAATCACCGTTTTCAGAGGAAGCAATCCTAAGCCGCGATATCGCCCTTCCTGCCCTTCAATGCCTTCCGGGTCAGCCAAAATCTTACCGAGCATTTGGAAACCGCCACAGATGCCAAGAACGGTTCCACCTGCTGCGACATAGTTTTGAATCTCTTCTGCCATTCCAGTTTTATGCAGTGCGATCAGATCCGCGATCGTGGTTTTCGATCCTGGAATAATCACGGCATCCGGATGCCCTAATGATTGCTTAGGATGCAGATATTTCACATTCACTGAGGGTTCAGCTTCTAGGGGATCAAAATCCGTAAAATTGGAAATCCGCGGCAGACGAACGACCCCGATCGTTAAATCGCCTTTCGGGTTTGAGGAACTGCGATCGAACAAAGACAACGAATCTTCTGCCGGAAACACTTGATCCAGCCACGGAATCACCCCAATCACCGGAATCCCGGTCTTCTGCTCGAGCCACTCAATGCCCGAATCGAGCAGCGATCGCTGTCCGCGAAATTTATTAATGACAATTCCTTTAATCAAAGCTCGCTCATCTGGATCGAGTAATTCCAAAGTTCCAACCACATGCGCGAAGACTCCACCGCGATCGATATCAGCGACAAGAATCGTCGGTGCGTTTAAATGCTTCGCAACCCGCATATTCGTTAAGTCGCGGTGTTTGAGATTAATTTCAGCTGGACTCCCTGCCCCTTCACAGACGACGAGATCAAATTCTTCAGAGATGCGTCTGAGCGATTCTTCGATCGCCGTCCAGCCCGGTTCAAAAAACTGCTCATAATAATCTGCAGCCGTTGTCCGTCCAATCACTCGCCCTTTTAATACCACTTGCGAGGTCATATCGCCTTGCGGCTTCAAGAGAATTGGATTCATCTCAACCCAAGGCTGAATTCCCGCTGCCCAAGCCTGCACCGCTTGAGCATAGCCAATCTCACCGCCATTTGCCGTGACATAAGAATTGAGCGCCATGTTTTGTCCCTTGAAGGGAGCCACTCGAAACCCCTTGCGTGTGAGAATTCGGCACAAGGCTGTTGCGATCATTGATTTGCCTGCATGGGAAGTCGTTCCTACAACCATGACTGCTTTCATTGGGTCACCTCCGGGGAATGAATCGAGTATCGGGTCTAATTATGTGTTCTAAACGGGCAAGCGCAGCCAACGGTTTAACGTATTCAAAATGCGATCGCGCAAATTTGCCTTGCCAAACCCACCGACGGATTGCCATTGCGAGACCAGTTGCCGTCCTAGTGGAGTCAAGCGAAACCGATCCGTCAGTCCTTGCCCATCGACTTCCCGCCGCAGCAGTCCAACTTGAATCAGCCAGAGCATTTCACCATCCGCACTCAGTTCAGAAAGCATCCGCTTTGTCAATTGATTTCGAGTCCCAGGGATGCCAATTAAGGCACTGAGCGCAACACTTTGATCCAGCATCAAAGAATAGAGTTTGAGTCGAAAAGGCGCACACCGAACCGCACGAGCAGCACGATCGAGCGTTTTCTGAGGATGACGAAAGACAGGGTTAGGCGTAGTAGGGGTCATCAGGAATTATGACTAGGTTTGATAAAGCTTTGATGAACTGACAAAAGATTCAGCCTCTATTATTGACAGAAATATTGTTCATTTGCAGATTAGATGGCAGCGAAGTGAGAAAATCGTGCTATCTTTAGTAAATTTTCTCAGAGTTTAACGCCGAATCCGGGTAAAGTTGCAGTTTTTACTCAGTAATCTCAAGGATTCGATGTTGACTCAATGTTTCGATCGCTTCTCTCTCCAAGGGTAGAGCCTCGATTGCGGAGAGAGACCACTCAAGATAGATCCGGCACTTACTCTATACGCCTTAAGATTGCTTCACTGATAGAAATTCGTAGAATCCTCACAGTCTGTGATGTCCAATATACGATTAAGAAATGAGGCTTGGCGGTAGGTATGATTCGAGTCATTTTGATTGAAGACCACGATCTAACCCGTGTTGGGATTCGAGCCGCTCTGCAACAGCGCGAAGGGTTTGAGGTGATTGGTGATGCGCGGGATGCTAAGTCAGGCTTGAAGTTAGTCAAGACAGCCCAGCCTGATGTCGCGATCGTAGATATTGGCTTGCCTGACTTCACTGGCATTGAGCTGACTCAGCAATTTAAGCAAGCTCAAGCATCCGGCGAATGTCCAAATACTCGCATTCTGATCATGACGATGCAGGATAGCGAAGATACGGTCTTAGCTGCGTTTGCGGCAGGCGCGGATTCTTATTGTATGAAAGATGCCAGCATCGATAAGTTGGCGCAGGCGATTCAGACCACAGCCGGCGGAAATGCTTGGATTGATCCCGCGATCGCACGCGTTGTTCTACATCAAACTCAAAAAGTTTATAGTTCAAATCAACATTCTCCCGAACCTGCCACGATTTCAATTAATCGTCTAGCAGACGAAGATCTAGTTCCTGCTTATCCACTCACTGAGCGAGAACTTGAAGTCCTCAAGCTGATTGTCGATGGCTGTAGTAATGCGCAAATTGCCGAAAAGCTCTATATCACTGTCGGAACAGTTAAAACCCATGTCCGCAACATTTTGAATAAGCTCTGTGCGGATGATCGTACCCAAGTTGCAGTACGGGCACTGAGAACAGGTCTTGTTCAATAGTTCAATCCCTCTAGATGAATCGAATTACCGCTTAGAGACGTTTCGTTGGAACGTCTCTTTCGCTATGCGGTTAAGGCATTAATCCGCTCTAGTAAAGTCAGAAAGTTAATGGGTTTTTGCACATATCCATTTGCTCCAGCATCTAATCCAGGCTGCACTTGGGTCTTATCGTGAGCAGAAACTAATAAGATTGGTAAGGTGCAATTGCGCGATCGAATTCTCTCAGTCACTTCCAATCCATTCATGCCAGGCATCATGACATCTAGCAGAACTAGATCTGGGCAAGTTTGCTGAAGCTGCTGCAAAGCTGCAATTCCACTCTCTGCGACTTCAACTTCAAAGCCTTCTGCTTCTAAAAAGACCTGCAGCAGCAATAGATTGTCCAACACATCGTCAACTGCTAAGATTCGACGCACCTTACGTCTTAACACAGCCTGAGTCCTCACTTTACATTTTGTGCTTCTTGCTACCTATAGTTACTTTTATTTACTGACAATCAGTCATACTCTAGAAGGATTTCGAGAGAAATCTATCTTTCGATTTCACTCTCTGTCTTGAGGGGCTTATCAATCCGGGTCACAATTTTCTATTGTTACGGCTGTATAACCGGAGAAAAAATTATGACGACCGCGATTGAGACAAAAAGTAGAAACAGCGGACTTTGGATAGGCGTGTTACTCATTGCTTTGGGATTAGGTGCGATCGCTGCTCCAGTCTTTTCGACGATCGTGACTGAGACTTGGCTTGCTTTGATTGTGATTGCAGCCGGATTTACTAAGTTAGTTTATGCAATTCAAACGCGTGAACAAGGTGGGTTTATTTGGAAAATTCTCTTGAGTGCTTTGTACATTGCAACCGGGATTACGTTGCTGGTCGCACCCTTGACGGGTGTTCTGACTTTGACGCTACTCCTAGGCGGATTCTTAGTCAGTGAAGGGACGTTTGAAACGATTTTAGCGTTCAAGCTGCGTGAGCAAAAGAATTGGTTCTGGTTACTCGGAAATGCGATCGTCACGTTGGGCTTAGGGATCTACATTCTGCTGCAATACCCGTTTGATGCACCTTGGCTCTTGGGAACCGTTGTGGGTGCGAGTGTTGCTGCGAGTGGTTTATCGCGAGTCATGTTCTCTTTGAATCCCCCAGTGCAGAATCCCCCAGTGCAACCGAGTGATGAAAGCTCAGCCACTTCTGTTTAAGCCAATTCGCTGAACAATCATTGATTCTGATTTTTGGAGCCGCCGATGTCTTGTAGATGTCGGCGGCTTCACTGTTTATACAGATAAGCAACGCTAAATCAGGAATAACTTTTATCAGCTTCTCAACAAACTAGCTTTAACAAGTATTAACACGCACAACAGCTAAATACTTTTTCACGAACGCAAATAAATTCCGTAGATGCTCCAGTTAACGAGATCTGAATGTACGGAGCACTATATGAATGGATTTCACATTTCAGTAAAGCTCAGTAAGTACCTACGTAAAATCTAGGAGCTTTCCGAGTTTTAACTTGAAACCTTCTGGGCTAAACTTCTCAGCCTTTTAGGTTATGGGGAATTGAGCGGATTTTTTTGTTCTCTCTGTTGATTGAATCAAGTTATGCAGCGCTATTCGTACTTTCTTTCTATATCCGTCAGCCTGCTGATCAATCTTCTCTCTCTAAAAAGCGCGATCGCTGCTTCCAATCTCAAAATCGATTTGACAAAGCCGATAGAAAGTACAGCCGAGACTCTATCGAATCTGCCCAAGGAGAACTTAGCACCAGACCCGGTAGTCATTGCCCAAACCATTAATCCAACACCTAGCGAGATCATTGTCCCGCTCCCCAAAGACCCAGATGCGCCAGAGATTCAGCAACCCGCTCAACCTCCAGAATCAAAACCTCCAGAACCGAAACCTCCAGAGCTTCCAAAACCTGCAATCGCCGATCCAGACGTTTCTAAAAAATTACTCGATGCGATTATCTTAAACGCGATCGGGAATAGCTCGAATCGCTTGCCCTGGGTGGTCAATCCAGCGAGTAACTTGCTGGAATCGACGACTTCATTCACCCCTGCAAAGACTGAAAACTATACAGACATTGATGCTCAATATCGTGATGATCAGCTTCTCATTAGAGAGTTTGACTTTGCACACTTTCCTAAACCTGACCAGTTTTACTGGGTCTTGCCGAAGAATCGAGTTGTGATCGAAACACGAGGTTGGCAAGCGGGAATTGACTATCAAGGGCAAGAAAGAATAGTTGAAATCGAGCAGCGTATTAAATTAACGCAAGCACTCTGGGGATTACAAGCTGTTTGGTCTTTGCCGCAGCCGTTTCGGGATTTGTACGGAAAGACGGATACGAGCCAGTTTACAATTCAAACGATTTCAGGTGAAATCAATAATCCACCCGGAGTGGCTGCTGCTCCGGTGGTCATTAACAATCCAACTTTAAGTCCGACAGCAGTTCGTATCGCCCCGCCGCCATCTCTCAGCAGTGGCTCTAGCAATACTTCCAACGGTGGAAGCTCACTGTTTCAGTTTTTAGAGCCAGAAAATGCTCCGTTGATTCTTCAGGCATACCCGACGAGTAATCTACAACCGCTCCTTGAAGCAGAAGGCTTATTCGTTGGGGCAAAAATCCCGCAATCGGCTCTAGAAGCTGCAAGAATTGGCTGGAAAAATCCGTTTACTGGAGAAGGGGAATCCACAGCTCCAATCATGAGTTCTCTGCCTGGAATCAAGATTGGACAGTTGGGAAAGTTTGACAATCTTGATTTACTCAATATTTTGGTCAATCCAAGCTTGAATTTAAGCGAACGCAATCTGGCTTATTTCAATTCCTTGTTCTGGATTCCATTGGGACAGAGAACTCCTCAAATTTTACGCACAAAAATTACTGAAGCTGACGATCGCTTTTGGCATCGTTTGTCGCTGAATCAGCCTCACAATCGCACGTTGCTGCAATATGATGCAACTCAGCCTCAAGCAACCTACACAAATGTGTTCGCAAATCCTGGCTTTTCTATCTCTTTTTCCATGAAGAAGGGGCAGGTGAATGATTTGCAATCGTTGAATTCTAGCTTGGGCTTGTTGTTGGGAGGAGTTTTTAGTTTCGTTCGACCGAAAGAGCTAACCCAAAGCTTAGAAGAGAGCCGCGAGCGCTACGATCGCCGTGAACCGTTTTCTGGCATTGTCACTC
Source organism: Leptolyngbya sp. GGD (assembly GCF_026735145.1). Classification (NCBI taxonomy): domain Bacteria; kingdom Bacillati; phylum Cyanobacteriota; class Cyanophyceae; order Leptolyngbyales; family Leptolyngbyaceae; genus Leptolyngbya; species Leptolyngbya sp. GGD. The sequence goes on along the minus strand of NZ_JAPQKE010000006.1, from coordinate 22,909 downwards.
AAGCAACCTCGAATCAGAGAAGTGCGATCAACCAGCGCCTCAACCGCGGCTTATACTATGCCAATACAACGAGTGGAATCAGACAGATTTCAGGAACGATCACGTTCCCGAGCACCATTACTCCGGGACACGCTGATCTTTTTCAGATTCGGGTCGGCAATCAACGCCGTATTGCTCGTTTTTTGCAGACTGAAAGCACTTGGATTCCAGGAGAGACTTATTTTTCCCGATTAGAACTCTCTAATCGGGACTTTGGTCAATTATCTTTTATTGGTACGCCAGTGCCGTCGAGCTTAACTGGACTGACACCGAATCGATCGTCTGCAACACAAGTGGTGATTCAAGCTCCTGATGGTCAAGAGTTTGTGCAGGATTTCTCGTCGTCTTCGCCAGATTACACTGTTGTTCCGATTGGGATTCGATCGTCGGATATTGCGTTCGATCGCATTGAACTGAGTCAAATCGGGCGTAGCAAAACTCGCGTGAATCGATTTGAAGGATATCTCTTTTTGCCTGCTGTTGAAGCGATGTTGTCAGGGTCTTCAGGAAAATGGAACTATGCTGTCAATTCTGGCGTTTGGTTTAACCTGAATGGAGATGCTGCGTTTGATGTTGCTACGAACAATGTAGGCAATCCTGAGCCAACAGTTGGAATTTACTTAAACTCTTTAGTTAATCATATTGATACTCGCGTCATCAACGGTTCTAATGGGAAACCAAAAGCCGTCGTAAGTCTTGTTCCATCGTTACGGTTGTCTTGGAGCAGTGTGCCAAATTCTTCTAATCCAGCTTACCTAAACTTGAGCTATACCTATGCTCGACAGCAAGACGATCTGAACTACTCTCTCACACCAGGCTTTTTCTTGAGTTATAGTCGCGATCGCGTAGAGCCTGCTGGATTCTTTGAGGGACAACTTAGATTTAAGAGCGGTTTAGAATTTCGTTCTTCGCTCGAACTCAGTGATCAGTTTTTCTCTGGATTCGAGGCACTTCAACGCTTGAGTGTAATTTGGTCAGCAGGTTTATATATTCAAAATTATCGATCGACAGAGAGCCTGATCAGCCGAGAATCTGCCCTCTCTTATGGCATTATCTTGAGAAATCGTTCCAGTCGGGGCTTCGCTTGGCGATCGCGGTTAGGAATGAGTGGCGACAGTTTTGAAGTTCGCCTAGAAGGGGGATATCAGTTCTAGTCTGATTCCACGCACAGCCGAGAGACGAGTGATACATCTCTGCTCAATGAGCAAGCATCATACGGAAAAAGTAGAAAGCGATCGAATGGTTCTCAAGTTTTGAGTATCTTAGGTTCAAGACTATCAAGGCTAGGAGTAGTTTTGGACAACTACTCTATTTAGAACAATCACGTAGATTCAAGATGAGCAAGTAGATTTATAGACTTCCCAATTGACTTTTAGAGTAAATTCTAGCTAAGTGAACTCATAAAAAATCAGAGATGTAGTCATTACATCTCTGATCAATTCCAGACAATACTACTTAGTCAAATGGTGGAATTGGACCTGGTGGAGTCGGAGCCGGAGCACCAGTCGGATTAGACTCGAGACCATCCACACCAGCAGCAGCCTTCAGAATTGCAGCATAAGCATCCATTCCTGCCTCGGTTGTCACATCAAGACCAGTCAGAGTGTTAGCAACAACCTGCTCAAGCAAAGATGAACCACCAACAGTCGGCAGAGGGACAGCGGGTGCATCAATGCTTAACACTGGAGCCGTCGAATCTGCTGTACCTGCAACATCCAAAGAACCAGGGAAAAATACTCCTTCAGGTGCAACAATCTCACCAGAAATCGTGGTGGTGAAACCAGCGGGAGATGTACGAGTGATTGCACCGCTCACCGATGCATTTTGTGCCGATGCAGGGGCAGCAGCTACCGCTACTAAGCCAGCTAGACCCACTAAAACAGATGCAGAACGAGATAAGAAGCTCATCGTTTTTACTCCTCTAACTTTTACAGATCTTTAAACGGCTCCTAGTCCTATCACCAAGGGTTCTAGAAGTATCGATAAGACTAGAGCCGGAGCCAGAACTAGTCTAAAAAGCCAGTCGGATTGGATTCGAGACCATCCACACCAGCAGCAGCCTTCAGAATTGCAGCATAAGCATCCATTCCTGCCTCGGTTGTCACATCAAGACCAGTTAGAGTGTTCGCAACAACTTGCTCAAGCACAGATGAAGAACCAACCGTCGGTAGAAATGTAGTGGGTGCATCAACGCTTAACACTGGAGCCGTCGAATCAGCAGTACCCGTGACATCCAAAGAGCCGCTAAAGTACACTCCTGCAGGTGCAACAATCTCACCAGAAATCGTGGTGGTGAAACCAGCGGGAGATGTACGAGTGATTGCACCGCTCACCGATGCATTTTGTGCCGATGCAGGTGCAGCAGCTACTGCTACTAAACCAGCTAAGCCCACTAAAACAGATGCAGAACGAGATAAGAAGCTCATCGTCATTATTCCTCTAACTTTTACAGATCTTTATATGGCTTGAGTTCCACTAGTGCTGCCAGAAGTACCAGTGGAACTTAAGCTAGAGACGGAACTAGTTTAGAATGGAAATCCTCTGAAACCAGTGGGATTCGATTCGAGACCATCCACACCAGCAGCAGCTTTCAGAATTGCAGCATAAGCATCCATTCCTGCCTCGGTTGTCACATCAAGACCAGTCAGAGTGTTCGCAACTGTCTGCTCCAACAAAGATGAAGAACCAACCGTCGGTAGAAATGCAGTGGGTGCATCAACGCTTAACACTGGAGCCGTCGAATCAGCAGTACCCGTGACATCCAAAGAGCCGCTAAAGTACACTCCTGCAGGTGCAACAATCTCACCAGAAATCGTGGTGGTGAAACCAGCGGGAGATGTACGAGTGATTGCACCGCTCACCGATGCATTTTGTGCCGATGCAGGTGCAGCAGCTACCGCTACTAAACCAGCTAAGCCCACTAAAACAGATGCAGAACGAGATAAGAAGCTCATCGTCATTACTCCTCTAACTTTTACAGATCAACTTTGTGCTTCACGCAAAGTTTGTATGGCCTTATTATTGAGCAAGGAACAATGAATCTATATAGCAAACTTACGTAAGTTAGACAGATACTAACTATGCTTAGCTTTATAAGTTAAGAGTAAATACACAATTTTTGTACAGGAAAAGTAGGGTGATTTCCAGATAGTAACTCGCTCTTAAAATGCAAGAGCGAGATGAGTTGATTCATCCCGCTCAAGTGCAATGAGAATGAGGTCAAATATGGTTGTCTAAGCAAAGAAGAAGGCTGCTTGATTCCCGATTGCTAGGTTCTGGCTAATATTGCTCGAAGTAAAGCCAGTTGTATTCATTAGAACCATCAATTGTGTTCCCTTGCCAAATCCCAAAGATTGATTTTGCAAGTAAAGGGATGTTGTAGCTCCATTATCTACTACATCGATATTGATCGCGCTATCAATTCTGAGTTGGTCACCACCGACTCCTCGCCGGAAATTAGTCACCGTATCCCGACCATCTCCCGCAGCATAGATCACAAGATCGATCGCTTGATCTAAACCTAAATCGATCGTGTCGTTGCCCAGTCCTCCAATGAGAATGTCCGCTCCAGCATTACCTCGCAAGTTGTCTGCGCCTGCTAAGCCGATCAACGTATTGTTCTCGTTATTGCCGAAAATTTGGTTGTTGAGAGCGTTACCCGTACCGTTTTGAGCATTTCCAGTCAGGGTCAGATTCTCAACGTTATCGCTCAAAATCCAATTGACTGAAGCGTTAACAGAATCAATTCCTTGATTCAAAGCTTCGACGATGACATCAGCAAGATTATCAACCACATAAGTATCGTCGCCAAGTCCTCCGATAAGTGTATCTGCTCCTAAACTTCCATCGAGCCTGTCATTTCCTGCGCCTCCGGTTAAGCGGTTATTTCCAGCATTTCCAACCAAAATATTTGCAAGATCATTTCCAGTTCCATCGATCGCAGCCGAACCCGTTAAAGTTAGATTTTCGACATGAGAAGAGAGCGTATAACTCACAGAGGAAATCACTGAGTCAACCCCTTGGTTTGCGAGTTCGGTAATCGTATCGCTAGCAGACTGGATGAGATAAGTGTCATTGCCAAAGCCACCAATCAGGGTATTCGTGCCACCTCCACCACTGAGGGTATCATTGCCAGAGCTACCATTGAGGATGTCATTACCAGAGCCACCCCAAACTGAGTCAGCACCACCACTTCCAGAGAACGTAATTGCACCTGCATATCCTGAAAAATCGAATTCTTCAAAGTTGCGAATCACTAATCCTGAAACATTCGTAATTTGTGAGTTGAAGTTGATCACGTCTACTGTAATCGCCATAGTTCCATTGTTTAGAACAAAGCGATCTCTGCCATCACTCCCATTAAACTGATCGTTTTGCTGCACTTGAGCATAGTCAACAGTCACTCGATCGTCACTGTACCCACCAATAAACCAATCGCGTGCGTTACTTCCAGCGAATGAGATCGCGCCAATATACTGACTAAAATCAAACTCTTCAAAATTTTGAACAGTTAGCCCTGTAACGCCGCTGATTTGATTACTGGTATCTGCTGGATTGACTGTAAGAGCCACATTCCCAAAACTGAGAACAAAGCGATCGTTACCGCTACCACCGTCTACTCGATCGTTTTGCAATACCTGCTCGTATAGAGCACTAACAGTGTCATTCCCTCCCCCCGCATTCAGCTGATCTGTTCTCAATGTCAGTGTGAAGGTTTCATCAGCATTCGTTCCATTGATGTTGTTTCCAACATTGACAACGATCGATTGACTGACCTGAAGCGCTGTAGTACCACTGTCGCCATTGCCATTGTCATTGACTGTAACTGAAATCGTATCGCCTGTAGCAGCAGTACTCCGATAGGATAGAGATGCAAGTGCTGTATTTAGATTGTCGAGGCTACCCTGGATCTGAAAACTCTGATCGTCGCTTCCATCACCTGTGATGAATGAAATTCCATTGACGACACCAAGTGAGAGTGTTCCGGTTCCAGCAGAGAGCGTCACTGTAAGAGGAATCGCATTATTTGCATCGACATCGTTGATACTAATGCCAGAAATTGCCGTTGAACTATTCTCAGCAACGTTCTGCGTTCCAGGAATACTGAGAAGTGGAGCATCATTGACCGCAGTGATACTCAGGGTTGTCGTAGCAGGTGTACTTGTTTGCGTACCATCTAATAAGACGAATTGAATTTGGCGATTCGTCGTGTTGGGATTGTCGCTGAGGTTACGGTAGGTAATCGATTTCAGCGCAGCTTCGTAGTTTGCGATCGAGGTTGTTCCAGTGAGTGTAAGAACACCATTGTTGAAGCTGCCTGTGATGCCGTTTTGGTTAACAAAGAGAAGCTCGTCCTGTGCTGCGACAAAATTCGCGATCGTAATAATCGCTCCAGTCATATTAGAGTTGGAACTCGTTATTGTAAGACCAGAGCTAGCTAGGGTTGCAGTGCCGTTTTCGGTAAAACTTGTCGCAAAATTGATCCCTGGATTTGCGCCATTGAGATCGAGTGCGATCGGCGGTCTGAGTTCAATCGATCGATTGACCTGAATTGGAGTGATTCCGTTATCTCCATTTCCGTTATCGTTGACTGTAATGGAGAGTGTATCAGTCGAGCTACCATTAGCACGGTAGGATAGAGATGCAAGTGCTGTATTCAGATCACTGAGACTGCCGCGAATCTCAAAGCTCTGATCGTCGCTGCCATCACCTGAGACAAAAGTAATTCCAGTGACTGTACCGAGTGAAATAGTTCCAGTTCCAGCAGAGACAATCACATTTAGAGGAATCGCATTGTTAGCATCAATATCATTAATACTAATGCCTGAAACGGGAGTTAATCCGCTAGGGATAAAGCCTTGACTGGTAGGAGCATTAAGAACTGGACTGTCGTTGAGTGCAGTAATGCTGACTGTTGTGGTTGCAACTGGGCTAGAGCGAGTGTCATCAAATAGGACAAACTGAATCTGACGATTTGTCGTATTGGGATTGTCGCTGAGGTTGCGGTAAGTAATCGATTTGAGCGCAGTTTGGTAATTCGCGATCGAGGTTGTTCCAGTCAGTGTAAGGACACCATTGGTAAAACTGCCTGTAATCCCATTTTGATTGGTAAATAGCAGCTCGTCTTCTGCAACGAAATTGGCAATTGTAATCGTTGCTCGATCAATTTCGGTGTCAGAATTCGTAATTGCGAGTGTAGAACTGGTAAGCGTTGTTGCTGCACCATTTTCGGTAAAGCTTACAGCGAAGTTACTGCCCGCAGATGCGCCGTTGAGATCCAGCGTGAGGGGAGTTGGAGGCTCTAGTTTCCATAAGCGATCGCCAGAACCGTCGTTTGCCGAGAAGTATAGAGTTCCATTGACATTTGTCAAGTTCGCAGCACCAGATCCACTTGTCCCCACCCGAATATCTTTCGCAAGCGCGGCTTGACCCGTTGTCGGATCAACTTTCCACAGTTCTCGTCCGTTCTGACCAGTAGTAGAACCATTTGTTGCTGTAAAGTACAAGGTTCCATCTACATTGATTAGAGACTGCGGATCAGAACTCGCTGAACCCGCATTGATATTCCTGACCATTGAAGCTTGACCTGTTGCAGGATCAACTTTCCATAGTTCACGACCATTTGTGCCATCATCTGCAGTAAAGTACAGTGTTCCATTTACATTGATGAGTTCGGTAGTCGTAGTATTCGTGAGAGCAGAACCTGTTGAATTAATGTTTGCCACCAATGAGGCTTGACCTGTTGTAGGATCAACTCTCCATAGTTCACGACCATTTGTGCCATCATCTGCGGTAAAGTACAATGTTCCATTTACATTCGTTAGGCTAGCTGGCAAGGAACCAAGGCTACCTGATCGAATATCGTTGACTAAAGTTGCCTGTCCGCTATTGGGATCAAATTTCCATAGCTCAGTTCCATTTGCATCGTTACCACTTGCAGAGAAGTAAAGAATACCGTTGACATTGGTTAGATTTGTGAGGGAAGAACCTCCAGTACCAGGTCGAATATCAGCAGCTAGTGATGCAAGTCCAGTTACAGGATCAATCTTCCACAGTTCAGTCCCATTTGTGCTAGTTGTCGCTGCAAAGTACAGTGTTCCATTCACATTGGTTAAAGATGTAGGAGAAGAACCTGCATTTGTGACTAGCTGCGCTTGTCCATTGGTAGGATCAACCTTCCACAATTTACGTCCTGTACCATCAGTTGCTGAAAAGTACAGTGTTCCGCCTATATTGATTAATTCTTGAGGATCAGCATTACCCGTGTTTAAGTTGATATCTCCAACGATCGATGTTGTACCAGTTACAGGGTCAAACTTCCAGAGTTCACGCCCGCTTGTGGGAGTTGTCGCAGAGAAGTAGAGCGTTCCATTTACATTGGTTAGATTTGTGGGAGAAGAGGAGCTACTGCCTGAAACAATGTCACTCACGAGCGTTGCATTTCCAGTTACCGGATCAACTCTCCATAGTTCAGTTCCACTGCCACTCACTGCTGAGAAGTACAAGACTCCATCAACATTTGCCAAATTTCTGGGTGCATTGTATGTGGTTGCGCCTGTCACAATAACAGGATCATTTGCCAGAATCGATCGATAACGCGCGCGCGCTTCCATCCCAAATGCGAGTTCAGTCTGACATTCTCCCGTTCTGACTTCTAACTCCCAATTTCCTCCAAGTTCTGCACAGCCTGTTTTTGTCGCAGAAGCCGCGATCGTGGCTCCTGTCAGTTCACTCATTTGTTGCAAAAGTGCCTCTGCACCTTGAGCGACTTCGCAACCATAAATTAAAATTTCTGCATCTGCGCTTAATGCTTCCGACCACTGCATCAGCGATCGCGCATAAATTCTCATCGTTTCAGCACTCAATTGTGCTGTGCCTATTAAAATTGCGCCAGGAGTTCCATGAGAGATGAGATGAATCGCTTTAATCTGCCTACGATTCTCTAACACTTCAGCGATCTGCACGATACCATCGCGATCGCCATCGAGCAAAATCACTTCAATCTGCGATCTCACTCCTGCAACGAGACTGGAAACCTCAGGAACAGACGGATCAACAAAGGCAATTTCAGCACGCTCGCAATGATTCAAAACAGCAGCGTCAAACTGGGGTGCAGAAGCAGACATTCTGGTGGACTCCTAACAGAACGTCTTTATCATTCCCGTCTGCGATCGCAACTTAAATAAGCTTATCTAGTGAAATTTCTCGAAGTCAGTAATAGAACTGAACAACGGCATCTCTTAAATTTGGAGATGCCGTTGCAACCGTGAAATCTCTGTGAAACTGCCAACATAAACTGGGCAAATTTTGCAGGCTAGAAATTCCCGTGATTTGCGATCGCGTGTTTAAGACGATCGATCACCTCACTGAGCGCAATTGCTCCTAATTCACCCGATGCACGCGTCCGAATATTCAACGCATTCGATTCGACCTCTTTCGCACCCACAACTGCCATCACCGGAATCTTTTCCTTCTCAGCATTGCGAATCAGTTTGCCCAATCGATCGCCGCTCGGCGCAACTTCCGCTCGAATTCCTGCAAGTTTCATTTGCTCGACAGCCTGCTTCGCAAATGGTAAAAATTCATCACTCACCGTGAGTAATCGAATCTGCTCAGGAGCAAGCCACACTGGAAAATCTCCCGCATACTCTTCGATCAGAATTCCGATCAATCGCTCTAACGAGCCAAACGGCGCACGATGAATCATTACAGGACGCTTACGGCTGCCGTCTTCTGCCACATATTCGAGATCAAAGCGTTCCGGTAAGTTGTAATCGACTTGCACCGTTCCAAGCTGCCATTCTCGATCGAGCGCATCACTAAAGATAAAGTCCAATTTCGGTCCATAAAATGCTGCCTCTCCAATGCCCTCAAAATAGTTCATGCCCATCGTTTCGACTGCACGGCGAATTGCACCTTGAGCTTTCTCCCACGCCTCATCAGACCCAATATATTTATCCGAGTCTGGATCGCGGAAACTCAAACGAGCCTTAAAGTTTTTCAGTTGTAGACTCTTGAAGACCGATAAAATCAAATCCACAACACTGAGAAACTCCGCATCAAGCTGTTCAGGCGTGACAAACAAGTGAGAGTCATCGACTGTAAAGCCTCGTACTCTCGTTAATCCGCCAAGTTCACCTGACTGTTCATAGCGGTAGACTGTCCCAAATTCTGCTAATCGCATCGGCAGATCTCGATACGATCGCAGTTCACTCTTATAGATTTGGATGTGGAACGGACAGTTCATCGGCTTCATCACAAAGCCCTGTTCTTCGGTTCGAGCTTTGTCATCCTCCGCCATCATGGGGAACATATCTTCGCTGTACTTCTGCCAGTGACCTGAAGTTTTAAACAGATCCACTTTGGCAATATGTGGCGTAACGACAGGCAGATAACCGCGTCTGGTCTGCTCTTGTTTGAGAAAGTCTTCTAGGGTTGATCTCAGAATCGTTCCTTTGGGTGTCCACAGAGGTAACCCTGGTCCCACTAAATCCGAAAAAATAAACAATCCTAACTCTTTACCCAATTTTCGATGATCGCGCTTCATCGCTTCTTCTTTGCGGCGCTTGTATTCAGCTAACTGTTCAGGCGTTTCCCAAGCTGTGCCATAAATGCGTTGAAGCTGAGCTTTAGTTTCATCTCCGCGCCAATATGCACCCGCAACGGATTCAAGCTCGATCGCGTCTGGATTTAATTCTTCGGTCGTTTCTACGTGCGGGCCTGCACACAAATCCCACCACTGATCGCCTAAGTGATAAATCGTGATCGGCTCTTGTTTGATATCGTCGAGAATCTCTAGCTTGTAAGGCTCATTCAGCGCTTGAATTCGGCTTTTTGCCTCTTCGCGGCTCACTTCTTCACGAATCACAGGCAATTTGCGCCGAATGATCTTCGCCATCTCTTTCTTGATCGCTTTGAGATCCTTTTCAGTAAAAGGCTCTGGGTTATCAAAATCGTAGTAAAACCCATTCTCAATCCAAGGCCCGATCGTCACCTGTGCTTTCGGAAAGAGCTTCTGAACCGCCATTGCCAATACGTGCGAAGTCGTATGGCGAATTTTCTTCAACGCTTCAGATTCGCTGGTTTTGGGCAAATAAATTTTTTCCGGCTGGTTTGAATCGGCAGACATGGGACGAAGGCTAATAAAATCACCCATATATCTTACCGACCTCACGGTAATTCGGGGTTGAATCTGCAAACTTTCAAGCTAAAATAGAAATGTTACGAAATGTAACGACTATTAGGATTTGCTAACGCGATCGGTTTTCAAAATGTTTAATCCCAATCACCCCGACTCCGACTTATTCAAAACCATCTTAGAACCGCTGCTCGACGACTTCGAGTACTGGTTTTCGCGCTCTCGCAGCCTGTTGGAAGAGCAGCACATTCCATTTCTCTCTGCAGACGAGCAGAAAGACCTCTTGCAGCGCGTGATGACCAGTCAGCAGGAAGTGAGCACGGTTCAGGCATTGCTGAAAGCCACAGGGGGTCAGGCGGGAGTCGATTCATCCGTCTTAGTCACGTGGCATCATCTAGTGAGCGAATGTTGGCAAGTCAGTCTCAAACTGCGATCGCAGCAATCGAGTTGAGTTTTGCAAACTCTCTCTTTTTTGGGATACCAGGAATCAGAAAAATCTGAGAAACTGTTAGATAATTAGAAAACGATTTTTCATAATTGCAAACCGGGAGCCGCAGCGCTTCCGGTAAATTCTCTTTTGTCAATCTCTATTGGCGCGAGGCGTATGATTCTGCACCTACTTTATATTCTGGCTTTCACAGCATTGGCTTTCTTGGCAGTTGGCAATTTAATCCGGAATTTAATGACGTTGGGGGTTGAGTCGCAGCGTCAGTATCCTCCCGTCAAACAGAATCGTCCGACCCCTCATCCAGAGCTACTCGATGAGCATGGTCGCATGATTGACGAACCGCTGCTGGTCATGCGATCGATGAGTGTGGAAGATGCCCGTGAACAGCTAGATGCCATCTATAAGTCCTCGCCAGGGGGGGAATCCGCACAGTCGGGTGATGAATAGCTAAATTGAGAAACGCCATAATTATCAGTAAAGGTGCGGTTACGATCGCGCCTTTTCTATTCTGATGAGGAAGGAGCGATGAAGTGGGATAGTTCCTGGTTGAATCAAATTCGGGATGGGATGGCAGAAGCCACGAAGCGCGTCTCGATTGAACCAATGGCAAAGACGCTACAGAATTGGTTCAAGGTCGATGAAGCAGAAGTCGAAGAGATTTTGAAGAAAGTCAGATCGGAACTACCGACGACTGAAGCATTGCTGGTCGGCAAACCGCAATCAGGAAAATCTTCGATCGTTCGTGGTTTAACCGGCGTTTCGGCTGAAATCATTGGTCAAGGCTTTCGTCCGCATACCCAGTACACTCAACAATATTGCTATCCCACTGAGGATTTACCACTTGTCATTTTTACAGATACGGTCGGCTTGGGAGATGGAACGCAAGCAACATCGGAAGTGATTCGCGAATTAGTGGGCGAATTGCAGTCGAGTGAATCTGAGACGAATGCCAAAATTTTACTGCTCACTGTTAAAATCAGTGATTTTGCAACGGATACGCTCAAACAGATTGCAGGTCGGATTCGGCAAAAACGCCCAGAAGTGCCTGTCTTACTGGTTGTCACTTGTCTGCATGAACTCTATCCACCGGATGTGAGCGATCATCCTGAGTATCCACCAAATTTGGCAGAAGTCGATCGTGCGTTTACGCGCATTCAAGAAGACTTTAAGGGCTTGTTTGACCGTGCCGTTTTGATCGATTTTACGTTGGAGGAAGATGAGTTTCATCCAACCTTTTATGGATTAGAGTCTTTGATGGATACGATCGCGGAATTGCTGCCAGAAGCTGAAGCAAGAACCATTTCGCAACTGTTAAGCGATCGAGATGCAGGTCAGCAAATTAGCGGTTTGTATCGAGATGCTGCGCGACGTTATATCTTGCCGTTTTCCGTAATGGCAGGGGCAGCAGCAGCGATTCCTTTACCGTTAGCCACAATGCCCGTGTTGACTGCGCTACAAGTTTCGATGGTGGGAGCATTGGGACAGTTGTATGGACAGACGTTAAGCCCTTCGCAGGCAGGTGGGGTCGTTAGTGCGATCGCGGGTGGATTTGTAGCACAAGCGATCGGGCGCGAATTGATTAAATTTGTGCCGGGGTTTGGCAGTGTAATTGCGGCTTCGTGGGCGAGTGCCTATACTTGGGCGTTAGGCGAAGCAGCATGTGTGTATTTTGGGGATTTGATGGGTGGTAAAACGCCTGACCCGAAAAGGATTCAAGCTGCAATGCGGGAAGCTTTCAGCGATGCGAGACATCGATTTAAAACCTCGAAGGGATAAGTCAAGTGAGTTAAAGATCAGTAGTTTGCAGGCGTTCGACTTCTGAAAGTCTCGGTTAGAATTTTCGTATCTGTCACGTTATCGACGAATGCATCTTCGCTTCTCGCAAGACATTGAATCTCTAATTAAGCGGCTATCCGAAGAACCGTTAACGATCGCGGCTATTCTCTCCGAAACTTCAGAACGCGGATTTGGTCTCGTCATTGGACTAATGGTGATTCCTTTTCTCTTTCCTGTGCCGCCCGGGCTAACGGGAATTCCGGGTACGGCTTGTGTTTTGCTAGGTGTTCAAATGGCATTAGGAAGGCGTACCCCCTGGTTGCCCAAAAAAGTCGCCCGGTTTCGATTTCCGACGAGCTTTGCTAAACAGCTATTGCAGAATGTGCGACGAGTCACGCGCATTTTAGAGAAAATTACTCGTCCTCGGATGCGTCGAATTGCAGCGAATCCAAAAATTTGGCAATTCAATGGAATGTGCATCACTTGGCTTTCTATTTTATTAATTGCACCAATTCCTTTGACCAATCCATTTCCCACGATCGGGATCTTACTCCTCGTCGTCGCCATGCTTGAATCAGATGGATTATTAATGTGTGTGGCTTATGGACTGACGACTGTGATTACAGGAATTTGTGCCACGATCGTTTACTTACTTTGGCGATCGCCAGAATTCATTCAGCAATGGCTATAAATTCAGCTTCAAGCAATGTTGAGCATTGAGTTGTAGAGGGTTGAGAGCTAGACAGTCTAGCACTGGAGAATTGAGAGTCCAACACAGTCACTCTCACCCTCTACTCGTATCAGCAAACCTAGTAAAATTCATCCTTCCAGATGAAACAACCAGAAGCTAAGATACGAGGTAAGTGTAGCCGCTTAAACTGCGTTCATAGTTCTGAAGCAGCAATTGTGACTCTTGCAAGGTAATTCGATTGTCTGCTAATGCGAGTTCAGTCTGAAGTCGAATACTTTCGATCATGTCTTCAGGATCATATTGCACATAACCCAGCACTTCTTTCATCGTGTCGCCGCGTACCACATGCTGAATTTGGTAGCCTTTGGGCGTGAGTTGGATGTGAACAGTGTTTGTGTCACCAAACAAGTTGTGCAAGTTGCCCATAATCTCTTGGTACGCTCCATTCAGGAACATGCCTAAGTAGTAAGGTTCACCAGGCTTTAAAGTATGCAACTCTAGCACAGGTTTCACATCCCGCAGATCAATAAATTGATCAATCTTGCCATCACTGTCACAGGTGAGATCGGCGAGCGTTACACGGCGCGTCGGTTCCTCGTTCAAGCGATGAATCGGCATGATCGGGAAGAGTTGATCGATCGCCCAACTATCGGGAGCCGATTGGAAGACTGAGAGATTCATGTAGTACATGGATGCCATGATCTGCTCTAGGTCTGCAAGATCGTCAGGGATATAGTCAAGCTGTCGCGAAAAAGTAACAATCTTATGGCAGCACGACCAATACAAACGCTCGGCTCTAGCGCGTTCAGTCAGGCTCAGATAACCGAATCCAAACAGATTCACGGCTTCGTCTTTGAACTGAGTGGCATCGTGATACATCTCTAAGAAATTATCAGAGTTGATCGACGTATAAGTTTCGTAGAGATTTTGCACGATCACATGCTCATTCTCCTTGGCAGGTTCTGGAATCTCAGACGAGACATCGCTCGTTCCCAGAATGTTGAAGACTAAAACGGATTGATGCGATGCGATCGCTCTGCCACTTTCGCTAATCAAAGTCGGAACGGGAAGATTCGCGATCGTACAAGCATCTTTCACGGCCGCCACGACATCATTGGCATAGTTTTGAGTCGTGTAATTTTTGGATGCGTGGAAATTCGTTTGCGACCCGTCATAGTCCACACCCAATCCACCCCCAACATCCATGTATTGCATGTTGGCTCCCAGTTTGCAGAGTTCCACATAAATTTGACTCGCTTCTCGCATCGCTTCTTTCAAGACGCTAATCGCTGAGATTTGAGAGCCAATGTGAAAATGCAGCAGTTGCAAGCAGCCAAGCATATCGGCTTCTTTTAACCGATTGACGGCGTGAATAATTTCAGGAATCGTTAAGCCAAACTTAGCGCGATCGCCTGCCGAAGTGCCCCAGCGCCCAATCCCTTTGGCATTCAACTTGGCTCGCACGCCCAGAATTGGTTCGACTCCAAGTTTTTTGCTCGCTTCGATCGCAAATTCAACTTCTTCGACTTGTTCAAGCACAATGATTGGCGTTTGTCCCAATCGTCGCGCCAACATTGCGGTTTCAATGTATTCGCGATCTTTATAGCCATTGCAAATGAGCAGCGCTCCCGGCGTTTTGAGCGATGCTAATGCAATCATCAGTTCAGGCTTTGAGCCAGCTTCTAATCCAAACTGATGCGGTTGTCCGAATCGCACCAGATCTTCGACTAAATGACGTTGTTGATTGCATTTCACAGGAAACACGCCTCGGTAGACACCGGGATAGCTGTATCTTGCGATCGCTTTCGCAAATGCCGAATTAATCCGCTCAATTCGATCTTCCAAAATGTCTGAAAATCGAATCAGCAAAGGCAAGCCTAGATTTCGCTGTTTCAATGCGTTGACCAAATCGAACAAGTCTAACGATCCGCCACGATTCCCTTTCGGCGAGACGGTGACGTGTCCTGCTGCGTTAATTGAGAAATACGGATCGCCCCATCCTTGAATGCGATAAAGCTCTTCGCTATCTTCGATCGTCCATTGTTTCTTCGGTTGAGGCGGTTCAACGGGGCGCGATTTACCGTTCGATTTGCCGTTCGGCTTGCCCTTTGAGTGATTGCTTGACGCTTCCAACTTCTCTTCAGGCTGTAGATTTTCCGGTTTGGCAGTAGCTGCGCGCTCTCCCATCGTGGCTGCTCCTCACTTTGCGATTCTTAAGCATTCAGTGTATCGCGGAGTTTACGAAATCGAGGTCTTTCGCACTACGTAATTTGGGGAGTGGGGGGAGTGGGGAGATTGACTCCTACTCCCTACTTCCCAATTTCATCCCAAACCCCCAATCTGGGCTAATCTAGGTTTGGTAAATTTCACGTCATTCTTGGGAGTCCAGCTTGGAACGCACATTTTTAGCCATTAAGCCTGATGGCGTACAACGTAAATTGGTTGGTGAAATCATTCGCCGCTTTGAAACAAAGGGCTTTACTCTCGTCGGATTGAAATTCATGAACGTTAGCCGTGAGTTGGCGGAGAGCCATTACGGTGTTCACCGTGAGCGTCCGTTTTTCGGCAGCTTGGTGGAATTTATTACATCCGGCCCTGTGGTCGCGATGGTTTGGGAAGGTGACGGTGTGATTGCAGGCGCCCGGAAAGTCATTGGTGCGACAAATCCGCTGACGGCTGAACCTGGCACGATTCGGGGAGACTTTGGTGCCAACATTGGACGGAATTTGATTCACGGTTCAGATGCACCCGAAACGGCTCAAAGCGAAATTGCGCTGTGGTTCAAAGACGAAGAATTAGTGAATTGGTCGCCGACGATCATCGGTTGGATTCACGAATAATCTCGGCTTGACTTGAGAAGTCCAACTTGTTCAAAAAGTTGGACTTCTGTAGATTTTGACGATCGCGCTAACTCACTAAATCCGGAAACACTTCTTGCACTGCCGGGTGAATCAAATGATGGTTCTGGACATTTAGCCCCTTCGCTAAGGCAGGATCGCGATCGAGGGCTTCCATCCGATGATTTGCCAATTTCAACACATACGGCAGCGTACTATTATTCAAAGCCTGGGTCGCCGTCCAAGGAACTGCACCCGGCATATTTGGGACACCATAATGCACTACGCCTTCTTCCACATAAGTTGGAGCGGTGTGTGAGGTCGGATGCAGCGTTTCGATACAGCCACCTTGATCGACTGCAACATCGACGATAACCGAACCCGATCGCATTTTTTTCACTAATTCTCGCGACACTAAGATCGGCGCTTTCCGTCCTGGAATCAGCACTGAACCAATCAGTAGATCCGCTTGAGGAACTAATTCTTCGATATGACTCGAATTACTGTAAAGCAGTTCAATTCGCGATCCAAAGACGGATTCTAAATACGACAAGCGATCGACATTCACATCTAAAATTGTCACCTGCGCGCCCATTCCCGTTGCCATCCGCGCCGCTTCGGTTCCAACAATTCCTCCACCTAAAATCACCACTCGTCCCGGTTTAACGCCGGGAACGCCTCCAAGCAAGACACCTCGCCCACCTTGCTGTCGTTCCAGATATCGCGCTCCAAATTGCACCGATAAGCGACCCGCAATGATACTCATAGGGGTCAACAGCGGCAGTCGGCGATCGCTAAGTTCTACAGTTTCATAAGCGATCGCACTCACACCTGAATTCAGCAAATGTTCGGTTAATTCGTGACTAGCTGCCAAGTGCAGGTAGGTGAATAGAATTTGTCCTTTCTGTAAATAGTCATACTCGGCTTTCAAAGGTTCTTTGACCTTAATCACGAGTTCACGATCCCAGGCTGCTTTGGCGCTATTGACGATCGTGGCACCGACTTGCACATAATCTGCATCACTAAAGCCCGAACCCTCACCTGCCTTTGACTCGATCGCGACCGAGTGCCCCTGTTCGATCAGCACCCTCACACTACTCGGACTCAAACCAACTCGAAACTCTTGATCCTTGGTTTCTCTAGGGACACCGATTTCCATAGCCATTCTCCAGTCGTACTTCTAGTGTAGTCTTCCAACCTAGAGTCAACGGTTGTTTAACATGCAGATCCCATTTATGCAATTCGCTCGCTAAAATACAGATAAAGAATTGTTAAGCGATTCAACCGCTTTGACTCGTAACAATTTTTACCCCTAAATCTAGGATAGGTTTTGTTTACCATGACGCAGATTCAACCGACCGTAACCCCCAAGCTTGAAAATCCGAAATTTGGCTTCAATCAGTATGCAGAACGCTTAAATGGACGTGCCGCAATGATCGGATTTGTGGCAGCGCTGATTGTAGAATTTGTCACGGGACAAGGCGTTTTGACCTGGCTCGGCTTGCTCTAAGATGTGAATCCTGACTCGATTTGGTTTTGTCCCGCCACTCGATCGAATCGATGAGAGAGCGGGACTTTTGCTAGTTAGATTTACCCAAATCTGAGAACCAAAAATTTTGAGTCCCCTAGAATTGCGGATTTATGAGTAAAATAAGCTTACAAGCCGTAAAAAAACTTAACCTATAGCCTCTGAGTCGGCAACTACATGACCTCAGCAACATCCCTATTTTCTCCGGTAGAAGCGGATCTACGTTTACTCACCGAGAATCTTCAAAACCTCATTGGTGCGCGTCATCCGATTCTGTACGCTGCCGCAGAGCATCTATTTAGCGCTGGCGGGAAACGCATCCGACCCGCGATCGTGCTCTTAGTCGCTCGCGCCACGATGCATGGGCAGGAGATTACTCAACGCCACCGACGCTTAGCTGAAATCACCGAAATGATTCACACGGCAAGCTTGGTGCATGACGATGTGATCGACGAATCCGCAACCCGACGCGGTATTCCAGCGGTTCATAGCCGATTTAGCAATCAAGTTGCAGTACTTGCTGGAGATTTTCTTTTTGCCCAGTCTTCTTGGTACTTGGCGAATTTAGAAAACATCGAAGTGATCAAGCTGCTCTCTGAGGTGATCAAGGATTTTGCAGAAGGCGAAATTCAGCAGGGATTATTTCGGTTTGATATGGGAATTACGATCGAGTCTTATCTCGAAAAGAGCTATTACAAAACCGCATCTTTAATTGCCAATAGTTCAAAAGCCGCCGCAATTCTCAGCGATGCTTCTGAAGTTGAGGCACAAAATCTCTATCACTACGGGCGTAATCTCGGTTTAGCGTTCCAAATTGTCGATGACATTCTTGATTTCACAGGCTCAACCGAATCTCTTGGCAAACCTGCTGGCTCAGATCTCAGAAGCGGCAATCTCACGGCTCCAGTTCTGTATGCGTTGGAAGAAAAGCCGTATCTGGAAGACTTAATCGATCGAGAATTTGAACAAGAAGACGATCTCGAACAAGCCTTAGCACTGGTTCGGGATAGCCAAGGGATTCAGAGAGCGAGAGAACTGGCATCGCATCATGCTAAATCCGCGATCGAACATCTGGCAGACTTGCCAATGTCTGAATCTCGACAGGCTTTGATCAAACTTGCTGACTATGTATTAAGCCGCTTGTATTAATTCACACAATCGAAATGCAGGTACAGGGTAGAGCTATCTACCCTTTTTTTGTGCTGAAAATCTTACTTTTGATAGATTCTAACTTTTTAGTATTTTGTCTAGCCCAGATATTATCTTGTTTGATTTCTAACCCCTGAAAGATGAAAACGAAGTGAAATGTTACTAACCTAAACACAAGCGAATATGAAAATTCACATTCTGTTTCTGTTTATCGTGTTTTGGTAAAAGAACTATGGCTATTTCAGGACAGCGCCCTCGGATTGCATTAATTTCGGTTCATGGCGATCCTGCGATCGAGATTGGCAAAGAGGAAGCGGGCGGTCAAAACGTCTATGTGCGGAACGTTGGAGAAGCGCTGTCCCGGCAGGGATGGCAAGTCGATATGTTTACTCGTCGATCGGATGCCGACCAGCCTGAGATTGTGCAACACACGCCGCATTGCCGCACGATTCGATTAACGGCTGGGCCGCAAAAATTTATTCCGCGTGATGATTTGTTTGGCTACTTGCCTGAGTTTGTCGAAGCCCTGCAACAATTTCAGGCTGACTCAGGATTTCAATATGATTTAGTTCATACTAACTACTGGCTGTCTTCCTGGGTCGGTATGACCTTGAAAAAGCTGCAAGGCGTGAAGCAGATTCATACCTATCACTCTTTAGGTGCAGTGAAATATCAGTCAATTTCAGCGATTCCTATGATTGCGAAGACTCGCTTAGCGACTGAGAAATTATGTTTAGAAACGGCTGAGCGGATTGTCGCAACGAGTCCACAAGAGAAAGACCACATGAGATCGCTCGTTTCGACTCACGGCAGCATTGATATTATTCCTTGTGGCACGGATACTCGACGCTTTGGTCATATTTCTCGAATTGAAGCGCGGCGCACGTTGGGATTGGATGAAACTGCCAAGATTGTGCTGTATGTAGGTCGCTTCGATCGCCGAAAAGGAATTGAAACCTTAGTTCGTGCAGTGGGTCAGTCTCAGCTAAAAGACCAGAATTTGAAGTTGATTATCGGCGGGGGCAGTCGTCCTGGGCAAAGTGATGGCGCGGAACGAGAGCGTATTGAAGGCATCGTCAATGAACTCGGCTTGCAAGATATCACGCTGTTTCCGGGTCGTTTAGGAGTTGAAAATCTGCACTTGTATTATGCTGCTGCCGATGTTTCGGTAGTGCCGAGTCATTATGAGCCGTTTGGATTAGTAGCAATTGAGGCGATGGCAAGTGGAACGCCTGTTGTCGCTTCGGATGTGGGCGGATTGCAGTTTACCGTCATTCCTGAAATCACAGGCTTGTTAGCTCCGGCAAAAGATGATGCGGCATTTGCCAAGGCGATCGATCGAATTTTGGCAGATCCAAACTGGCGTGATCAGTTAGGTCAGGCAGGGCGCGATCGAGTTGAGAAGATGTTTAGCTGGGATGGCGTTGCGGCTCAGTTAGGCAAGGTGTATCAACAGGTGCTAAAAGTTCCGACGAAAACACCAGCGGCAGCGATCGCATAATCGCTGAGAAATCTGAGGTTTTTGAGAGACATGATGGTCAAAGTGGGCGGCGGTGGATAAGTCTGAAGTGAAGCGCAAAGACTCTCTACCGTCTGCTTCAGCCATGTTGTTCGACTGTACCTCACTAGCTATTACTGATTTACCAAACCTTGAAATTCGTTAATGTTGATATCAATTCCTTGACGCTTCAGATATTGACTCAGATTAATCTGGATGAATAAATCTTTGAGTTCTTCTGCAATCTCTGGGGGCGGATTGCCAGATAATGCGGTGGCAATTAGTCGTTCTGCGGCTCGTAATTCGCCACACTCGATCGCTAAAGATGCAGCGCTACGGTGGAGGACAGATCGAGTAGGTTCGGCATCGAGAACGCTAGCAATTAAATTAGCAGCCTGGGTTTCTTGTTCAAACGCTTGTCGGGTCAACTGTGTTGCTTGCTCGATCGCGCCTCTCAAGCGGGCGACTGCGGCTGCTTCGGCTAAATCCATTGCTTGTTGATGGAGCGTTTGAATCTGGTTCATTGGAGTAAGGCTCCTTCGGGATTCCGTTTCGCGCTAACGATAGAAAGCGGGCGGCTGAATTCTACTACTATGATATAAGCTGGCAACCCTTCTGCATCAGATGCGCCAGTTTGTTCGATTTTCTGCTTAACTCTGGCATTGATTTGACTCCGATTGCCCTTACGAATCCCAGACACTTCAAGTCGAGCCATGCGCTGAAACGGCAGTGTCGTGGTTGAATCTTGGCTTCCCAACCAGTAGTCAAATCCAGTGCCCTTACGAGAACGTTCAATCACCGTCAGATTGGTTAATAGCAAAATTAATAGAAATGCAATGCCATAAGCCGCTTGCTCGGTTGTATATTCCTCATCATTCCAGCATCGCCTTGCTTGTTCTGTAACGGGTTGCCAATTCAACTGGAACTGAGTGGAAAATTCTCCTTCAACTTCGAGAGTTACTCCTGGCTCATGGGCTTCATCCGTTAGACAAATTGCTCCTGCTTCTGCGATCGCTGCTCCGAAAGCGGGTGTAATTGCGGGAAGTCCTTGGTGAAGGATCTGCAAGTTTAAGACTTGAATTTGGCTCAAAACGCTGTTGTCCCATAAAAGCTAGAGGCTCAATTTTACTTTCAATCGATAGAGTTTGTGTCGTTGCTTTTGGCTCACATTTTTCATGTTCGCCACAATTTTGCCCTGGTTTCCCGGTTCGACTTGCTGCCGAATACCAGGCTCATAGGGTCTGCTGATTGGCGGAAACACTCGAAGCATGGGCAGGTTAAAGAATGTACTGATAACAGATTTACTTCTTTCTGTCCGATACAGTTTGTCCCCAAGTTTCATGTCCCTCTGACCATATTTCCATGACTTGATTTGAGAAATGACAAACTTTCTCTTCCTCACTCATTAGTGAATAACTACCAGAGGTTTGAAGATAGAGGAATTTTTCAACTTGTAGTCTTTGCTGAACATTACGAGAATTGATCCAAGTTTTTTGAGAAGTTGTTTGACTGAGCAAAGTTGTAGAAAGTGCAGCAAGACCACTCACAGCAGGCACAATCCATTCCCAATCACTGAGCCTTTTACTAGCAGCTAAAGCGGAGAGTAAAGTGACCATAAGTGTAAGAGAGATGCTGAATTGTTTAAGAAGCGTGAAACGACGCTTATCCTTATCAGCGATGTATTTGAACCGCTGGATTAACCGATCGCACTCTATTAAGGCTTCTTCATGTTTTTGCTTCAGCGATCGTTGAAAGTCGGTGGTTGAAGTTTCTTGATTACTGTCTGCTGATTCTGCCACAAAACTATCTCCAACCCTAGAAAACTCAAATCTTCTTTCTCGTTCTTCTATTGTGCTCTGTCGGTCTAACGATGCCCATAACCCGCCGCCAATAACCTCTCGAACCCAACCAATAACCTTTAAACGGTCGGGTGCATGGGCGTTGTTAGCTGGCGTTTCTACAACTGGTCAAGCAGCAAATCATACTCTGCATGGGAACCGACCCAGAACCAAATCACCGTATCGTCTTCTAATTGACCGACAGCACGATAATCTTTGTTGATACGTGCAGAATAGATGGGCAACTTTGGATGGACTTTCTTGAATCGCAAGCTGGGATAGCTTGGATCTTCTTTGAATTGCCGATACGCTTTGCGAGTCTGCTCTTGAATCGGTTTTGGGAGATCAGCAAACATTTCCCGGAAACGAGCAGTAGTACGAGACTTCACAACGTTTCCGGGTCTAATTCTTGAGTCTTGCCTGATCGATATTCTGTCATTGCTTCGTCTGCCAGTTTAGCCAACAAGTCTGGAGAGCGAGCAAAGGAATTATCCCAGCGTTGCTCTTCTTCGAGTTCTTCTAAAATTAGGGTTGCGATCGCATCTTGCTTATCAGTCGGCAAGGTTTTTAGGCGAGCGATCGCTTGCTCAAGTCGCTCAGTCATTTGGCTTCTTCAGTAGATATGTTTCCAAATTATCGCTGATCGTTCAAGAAATGGGAAAACTGACTACGCAACCCCTCAACGTGTTTTCTACCGCCTGTGAGCAGAAGAGAGTTGTACTTAAAATTCTTTTTCCGTAACGAGTACGGAGAATCGGTAGATCTGGAACTCCATCGGCTCAGACGAGTTGCAATCAATCCTGAAACCCCCACATCCCGGTTGCGAGAATTATCCCAGCATCCTGATCTCAGTGTTCGGCTGGCGGTTGCTCAAAATCCAAATTTACCTCTAGAAATTCTTAAACAGCTTGTATTTGATAGCCAGGTGGAAGTTGTTCATCAAGCTCTTCAACATCCCCACGCAACA